>CAYRQJ010000001.1:0-64919 GCA_964426555.1 uncultured Candidatus Saccharibacteria bacterium
CATCATTATCATTCATATGAGAATTTATACGAATTTATTTAATAAACTTATTACTTCAGAAAACCTATTTTTTGCATGGGAGGAATTTCGCCGTGACAAGAAAAAGAAAGAAGACGTGCTTATCTTCGAGAAAAATCTTGAACGAGAAATATTTTCACTTCACCGAGAGCTTAAATCTCACACTTACAAACACAGTGGCTATACAGGATTTTATATTTCAGATCCAAAACGTCGCCATATACATAAAGCACAAGTCAGAGACAGGGTACTTCATCACGCAATTATGGGTATCTTGTATCCACTGTACGAAAAGACATTTATTCACAATTCCTTTTCGTGTCGTATTGGTAAAGGTACTCATAAAGGAGTAGAAGCTCTACGTGGAATGCTCTATAAAGCAAGTAAAAATAACACAAGGAATGTGTATATTTTGAAGTGCGATATTGAGAAGTTTTTTGATTCTATCAATCACGAGATATTACTTTCAATACTTAGTTCACGAATTAAAGATCAAGAACTAATGAGTCTTTTAACTGAAGTAGTGGGAAGTTTTACTAGTTATAGGTCAACACTTTTTGATAGGTGTGGTGTACCGATTGGTAATCTTACTTCTCAACTTTTTGCGAATGTTTATATGGACGTGTTTGACCAGTATATGAAACATAAACTCAAGGTAAAATATTACGCACGATATACTGACGATTTTGTGATAGTAAGCGAAGATAAAGAATATCTTTTGCATTTATTGCCTCAAATACAATTATTTCTAAAGGAAAAGTTAAGGGTACAAATACACCCGAAGAAAGTCACGATCACAAAGTTTGGTCGCGGTATTGATTATCTTGGGTATGTATTATTTCCACACTTTACTTTAGTGCGTAAACGTACACAGAAACGTGCTTTGAGGAAAATAAATGAGAAGATACTGCTTTACAAGAAAGAAGAAATTTCAGAAGACAAAGTTCATGCAACTTTAATGTCTTATCTTGGGGTTCTCTCTCACGCAAATACTTTTAGGTTTTCTGAAGAGTTAAAGAATGATTATTTCTTTAACATGAATAACTCTGACTAAAAAAGTTCGACCGGTCTTTTATAGTCAGATAACCTCTTTAAGGTTTTGCCATCCAGAAAATGACTGGTTGTATGAGTATGTCTTACTATTTTGAATTTTCCATCCATTTGGGCCATCTTGTACCGCGATACCGCCATACATCCCTTTTCTCTTTTTGAGCCATTCCTGCAGTGCTTCCGCTTTATACTTCGTATCTTTTAATTCTGCGGTTGCTCCTTTCTTTGTATCAATAATCCAAATATCTTCCTTTGTTTTGATTATCCAGTCAGGGTAGAAAAGCTTTTCTTTATTTTCATCTTCGTTGTAATAAGCGATAGAAAAATATTCACTACCAGAGTCACCGTTCTTGTACCACCAAATGACATTCTTGTTTTCTTCTAGAAAATCAATAAACGCTTTTTCATTATCTTCACCTTTGTAATCTTTCTCAATATAAAAAGGATGTAATGCAGATTTTTTAACTTTCATCTCTTCGTACTGATCTGTAAAGAATAGTGATTGTCGTGGAACTTCAATAGATTCAATTCTTTTAGCACGTTCTGATTTTTTGTTTACCTCTTTTTCTCTAATTGGGCGGTATATTTCAAGTGCCTTTCCTATTAGTGGAGATAGTACGCTTGTTTTTTTTATTAGATCATTCACAACCATGTTATAGGTATTTTTTCTACCAATACTCATTGTTTCCATGAACCAAACATTGAGAGCTGTTTTTAACTTTCCCCAAGAACGCTCTGGAGCAAACTTCTTATTCTCATCTATTTGCTTTGAGATAAGACTAAAACAGTAAAGATTATAGATTTTCTCTAAATCATTTTGTGATATTTCTTGATCATGACTACTTCCTTCAGAAAGTAATTCTTCTTTAAAATTATCATAATCATCAATTTCAACACCGACAATAAGACCATTGGTAACTGTTGGATTAACATCAATTCCTCCTTTCTCCAACTTTTTAATTCGTACAGGAGATGCGTCTTTTTCTGTAATATTAAAGTACTGATTTGCAACCTTATTAAATGTGTTTTGGAAACTATCGCCCAAGTCATTGTAGTCAGAACGACTCATAAATACTGATTCAAGTTCGATTGGTACTATTTCTTTTTTTCTTTCACTTGGGTATATAGCGGGTCTGTTACCTCCAGGCGTTTTTGCATAACCTGTAAGAACTTCGTTGCGCTTGTAATTAGTGTAAAGATACCCGAGGTTTAACTCTGGCTTCGCGAAGTGTGTACCAAGTGGCATACGCAAAATACGTCCAACTGTTTGTATCGCAAAAGTTGGATTCTTAATTTCACGGAACATCACAAGCACACTTGCTCTCGGACAGTCCCATCCTGTCGCCGCCGCCTGCTTGAAAAGCAAGAACGACACGGGCGATGTATTGTTAGTGATATCTTCAAGATTAACTTTATCTTCTGAAAGCCAAATAGCTATCTCATGATCAAAAACACCTTTCTCTTTGAGGGAATTAATTATAAAATCTTGTTTTGTTGTAACGCTTGTAGTTTTATCTGCCTTGTCGTCATTCGGAAGCTGAATAAGTACAAGAGGATTAATTTCAATGCCGAGTTCTTTGTAGAGATTCAGAATCTCAGTTCTTTTATGAAATGCGAGGGAAACAAGGATTTCATCTTGATCAAATCCTTTGTAGTCTTTTGATTCAAGATCTTCTTCTGTTTGGAAAATTATTTTTTCTTTAATAAGACCAGCATTTATTACATCTTCACGAGTTACATCTACTGTAGCAAACCCAGTATTTTGAGGTGTTGCAGAAACACCAATAATTATTCTTGGTTTAATAATATTTTTTATCAGATCACTTGCAAGAACTGTCGATGATGCAATATGCTCCTCGTCAATTATGAGTATAATTTCGCGTTTAAGGTTATGAGTATTGTCTAGGTATTCGTCGAAAGTAGTGTTTGCTTCTCCCTCGGTACGAAGCTTCCTATTTTCTTTTGATTTTGAAACCACTTTTTGCCAATTTATAAAGAAAATTCCATTCTTAGGAATTGACCCATCTCTTAAGTCATTCATATCAATGAGAGGATTTTCACTTGCTCCACCATAATATGAAAAGAGTTTATCTTTTGACTGCATCGCGAGAGAATCAGAGTTTGTGATCCATACAAAACCAACATCCGCATGAGAGAATCTTGGATCAGCTACAATATCACGCAAGAATTGTGCCATCATAATTGTTTTCCCTGATCCTGTTGGAGATTTAAAGGTTAGATTTAAATTATGATCACCAAGTTTCCAGAGGGTAAGGAATTTCTCTTTTAATTGTGCTACCGCTGTTTCTTGAAAGGGTTTAAGAGTAAACATATAATTATATTCGATTAATTTCCTTATACACTTCTAATATTGGCTCAGGAATATCCTCGATTTTAATATTCTTTGTGCTGTACTCATTGCGGTACTCATTTTTACCCCAACCAAAAATGTACAAAGTCGTAGGCTTTTTACTCTTTTCAAGAAATGTAATAAGTTCTTGTAATTTTTCTTTATTTTCTTTGAAATAAATGGCGGTCACTTTTCCGTTACCCTCAAATATCTGCCACCATTCATTTTTATCAACTTCATTGAGTGTATCTTCGCGGACAGCAATCATTCCTCCTGCTTGATAAGTAACCTTAATACGAGCATCGTCTGAAATTTTGTGTAATTTTTCTATATTTACTAAATCAGTTTTATAGTAAGACAAATTACCGCCGAGACCTTCGATTTTTTCTCCTTTTTTATTGGTATATCCCTTTATAACTCTTTTAATTCTTTCATAAGTTACTTCTTCGCAAATATTGTTTTCATTATTAGTACAGAGAATAAATTTGCGGTTACCGCCATCCTGTTTGTTAAGTTCTAAAACTGCATGACCTGTAGTACCAGATCCTGCAAAGAAATCTAAAATAGTAGCGTTTTTATTATTACCGACAGTAGCAGATAAACACTCCAAAACATTGTAAATTGATTTTGGAAATGGGAATACTGTATCAACAATAGAATTGACTAATTTAGATCCATATTCATTAGCGTCATATTTAGAATTTACCCAAACAGTCCTATAAGGAGAAGCTTCTTTTTGCCGATAAACTTCATATCTATCTTTTCTTTTTCTAAAAATAAGCTGATCACTTATCTCACCTACGGTATTTCTTGAAAAAGACCACTTTTTTTCTGCTCCATTTATATCTATAGGCCAGACATAATATTCGCCGTTCTTTTTTAATTCAGTCTGTTTGCTTGGGTGAAAATCTTCTTTTGCTATATCACCAAAACCGATAATTTTTTCATCTTTAATAATTATTGGGTAAAACATTGTTTTTGAGGTTGATCTAGGTGAATTACCACCGTCAACCCTAAAGTTTCTTTCCAATACTTCTTCTCTTTCAGCGTCTGCAATATACTTACCGCCATCATCTGGGTAAGCAAAATAGATGTATTCATGGTTATAGGAAAAGTTCTTACCTTGAACACCTCTAGGGTTATGTACTACTGTTACACAGTCAACTACATAATTAGTAAAAATTTGCTTTATAAGTAAACCTAGGTTTGCATGCTCATTCTCATCAATAGCACAAATAAGGACACCTTTTTCTTTTAAGACTTTTTTCGCTAGGAGTAATCTTCTATTCATGTAAGACACCCACTTACTATGTCTCCAGTCATCGTCACCATCTACATAGTCATTGTTGTATCTCCAGTTTTTTGCGCCTGTATTATATGGCGGATCAATATATACAACATCCACACTCTTTTTGTGTGTATAGTTCAAAACAGAAAGGGCGTGATAATTATCACCTTCGATTAAAAGGTTATCGGATAAAGAATTATCTATGACGACTTTTCTACTTTTAACTTCTTTAAGAACAGGTACGTTTTCAAGACACTCCAAAACTACGTCCTCTGTTTTATCTTCCCAGACGAGTCCATATTTTTTTCGATTCTTTAAAACAGAGATCTGTTTTTCAAGTTCTTTTATTTGAGCAAGAAGCTCTTTTGGTGAGTTTGTTTGAGACATAGGGGTACAGTTCTATGTCTCGGCTATCCGTATTTTTTTGTATAGAAACGGCAAAAAGGGACAGCCGAGCCTGTACCCCATAGCGGTGCTACCCCGAAAGGTTCCTGTTATGGAACTCGGACTGCCCCTCTTTGCCAATAACAGGTAAGAGAAAACAGTCCTTTCGGGGACGAAGCACACTTTATAAAAATACTATGGGGTACGCTTAGAATTTTATCACAAAATAGCCCTAATTGAAAGGCTTTTTGGGTTCCAAGTTAAAATACAAGAGTATATTGATTATTCAATCACTTCTAGTACTGATTCTTTGTAGTCAGGAATAGAAGATTCTTCCGCATTGAGCTTATCAACAGCAGAACTTTCATCGAAATTACTTGTTTCTTTGTGACAAGCTGGACATTTTATTTTTGGGAAAGATCCGTTTTCTGAATCAATTATCCCTTGATATGCAAAGCCACAATTTTCACAAAGTCCTTTTATACTCCATGTATTCATATTCGATAACTTAGATTACTAATAAGGTGTTTGAATCATATAATAAATACTACATTATTCAAACGAACCGATTCTATCGCAAACCTCTAGTTTTGCTAAGGCTAGTACGCGACCATGCTACGCATTTTTAGTTCTGCATAGACTTAGCAAGACTACTGTTCTCTGTCATTAATATAATATGGAAACATATACCACAGCCAGAATTGGTAAGGAGGTTATAGCTCCAGTACAAAAAATTAGGTACGTTCTGTATGCTCGTAAATCAACCGAATCAGAAGAACGACAAGTCTTGTCGATTGATTCACAAGTTAAGGAAATGCTTGAGCTTGCCGAACGTGATGGATTAGAAGTCGTAGAAATACGAAGAGAATCGCATAGTGCAAAAGAATCAGGACAACGACCTGTGTATAAAGAAATTTTAGAAGATGTACGACGAGGACGATTTAATGGAATCCTCACTTGGGCACCTGATCGTCTTTCTCGTAATGCAGGTGACCTTGGAAGTATTGTTGATCTCATGGATCAACAGCTACTTATGGAAATTCGCACCTACGGACAACAATTTAAGAATTCACCAAACGAAAAGTTTCTTTTAATGATTTTATGTTCTCAGGCAAAACTTGAAAACGACAACAAGAGTATCAATGTGAAGCGAGGACTGCGAACCCGAGTAGAGATGGGACTATGGCCTGGTCCTGCTCCAACTGGATATATGAAAGAAAAACGAATGGATCGAAAATGTGAGACCCTCCTTGATCCAGAACGAGCACCAATTATAAAGAAGATGTTCGAGAAAGTAGCATATGAACATTGGAGTGGACGAAAGATATATAACTGGCTTAAATTTGATCTCAATCTAAGAACTGCTGTTGGAAAGAAACATCTTAGTTTGGGAAATATTTATAAAGTATTAGATAACACCTTTTATTATGGAGTTTTTGAGTATCCGAGACAGTCAGGTAATTGGTATACAGGAAAGCATGAACCAATAGTAACTAAGGAATTGTTTGATCTAGTACAAGCCCAGATAAAAAGTAATGTTCTGAGAGTAGAAAACAAGGAGTTTGCTTTCACCAAAATGATGCTCTGTGGATTGTGCGGATCTGGGATATCGGCAGATGAGAAATTTAAAAAGCTCAAGAACGGTGGTATTGCTCGATATGTCTATTATGGCTGTACTAAAGCGCGCGGGGTGGATTGTAAATGTGGGTATACCGAAGAAAGAGAATTACTCAAACAGTTCAATGAGCTAATCGAAAAGATAAATTTAAATGAAATAGAAGTTAAAGAAAAGATAAAGTATGATGTTGAACGATTTTCAAAACTACAGAGATTTCTATTAGGGACTAAAGAAAAAATTGATATACCAAATATTGATGTACGAGGATATGCGAAGTTTGTCTTGAAAGAAGGAACCGATATTGAAAAACGAGAACTACTTGGATGTTTGAAGAGTAAGATCTGTTTAGCGAATAAAAAAATTACTCTCACATAAGAGTAATTGACTTATACCCCCCTAGGGGTATAGAATTGTTATATGAAATACATGGATCAAAAAGGTAAGGATAAAATTATCCGCCGACTCAAACTCATAGAGGGGCAAGTTCGTGGTTTGCAAAAGTTAATAGAGAATGACACCTATTGTATAGATGTTATCACTCAAACCTCTGCCGTAAAGCAGGGTCTTTCAAGCGTCGAGGATGCTCTCCTTGAGAACCATTTGGGTCATTGTGTGCACCACCAGATGTCTTCTGGACAGGTCGGTAAAGCAAAGGAGGAAGTATTAAAAGTATATAAGCTCAAACGAAAATAATATGAGTACTGAACTTAAAATATACAAAGTAAAAGGAATGCACTGTGCGAGTTGTGTGTCACTCATTCAAAACAAGGTACAAAAAATTGATGGTGTAGCAACCTGTGAAGTTGGCATGTCTTCTGAAAAAGCAACGGTCACTTTCAAAGATATTCCCATTTCAATAGAAACAATCAATAAAACACTTCACCCTTTTGGATATTCATTTGAAGATTCCGAACAAGTTGCAAAAAAGACTGAATCCCATGATCATATGAAGATGATGGAGCAGGATCAGTCAAACGAAATGAAGTATGTAGTCCCAATGGTCATATTCTCTTTCATTATGATGCTTTGGGATGTACTCAGCAAAAACAGTATCGTGCCAGTGATGCCAGAAAATGTGTATGAGGGTGTGCATCATCTGATGCCTATTTTTGCTACATTTATCCTCTTTGGTATTGGTCGTAAATACATTCGTGCTGTTTGGATTTTCATAAAGACCCGTACTACCAACATGGACACTCTCGTTGGTATTTCAACAATTGTCGCCTTTATATACTCATTTGCCGTCACTGCTTTTGAAAAACCACTCGCTCCATATATCGATGTCACCTCAAACTTTTATGATGTGGTGATTGTAGTCATTGGACTCATCGCTCTAGGGCAGTCACTTGAAGCTCGTGCGAAAAAGAAAACAAATGAAGCACTTCAGAAACTTGCGGAACTCACCAGTAAGTCTGCAATCGTAGAGAGAAATGGAAAAGAGATAGAGATCCCAATTGATCAAATAGTCATTGGAGATATTGTGGTAGTTAAGCCAAACGAACGTATTCCGGTAGACGGCACCATCATTTTTGGTGCAAGTAGTATTGATGAATCAAACCTTACTGGGGAATCTGTCCCAGTTGATAAGGCGGTCAATGATGCAGTTTTTGCAGGCACACAGAACTTCCAAGGAATACTCAAGATTAGAATTGAAAAAGATCCAAGTGATACAGCACTCTCGCATATCATGAAGATTGTTGAATCTGCTCAAAACTCAAAGGCTCCTATCGAGAGAATTGCCGATAGGATTTCAGGATACTTTGTCTATGTTGTCCTTGGTATTGCAGTACTTACTTTCATTGCATGGATAGTATTTGCACCTGCTACTCTTGGCTTTTCAAAAGCGTTTGCATTAGCAATTTCAACCACAATGGCAGTACTCGTTGTGGCATGTCCTTGTTCGCTTGGTCTTGCTACCCCCACTGCAATCATTACAGGTGTTGGTACTGGTGCTCGACGAGGTATTCTGATCAAAAACGCAGAGAGTTTAGAAAAGCTCGCAAAGGTACAAGCAATAGTATTCGACAAGACAGGAACACTCACAGAAAACAAACTCTCAATCGAAGGAATCTTTTGTCAGGATGTGAATCATGTTTGCAACGAAGAAGATAGTAACTTCAAGCGATCACTTGCATATGCACTTACCAAATCATCTCGACACCCAATATCTCATAGCGTAGCTATATGGCTTGCTGAGCAAAATACCAAAGAAGTATCAATTACAGATATGAAAGAAACTCCCGGCAAAGGAGTGTCAGGAATATTTGAAAATGTAGAATATTTCCTTGGTTCGCTTGATTATGTTATTGAAACTACAAAGCAGACAGAACAAGTCATTCGTGGATCATTCCATGACAGCAGATTTGAAAGCGGACGAGAATTGTATTTGTTTACTAAAACTGAAGTCCTGTCCCTTATCAAGATCCACGACACCATAAAACAAGAAGCAAAAGCTGAAATTGCAAAGCTCAAGAAACTCGGACTGAAAGTAATCATGGCCACAGGAGACAACAAGAAAACTGGAGAGTCTGTCGCAAAAGATCTTGGTATTGATGAAGTGTATGCACAGGTAAAGCCAGAGGATAAACTAAATATCATTAAAGACTTACAAAAGCGAGGACTCAAGGTTGCTATGATCGGTGACGGTGTAAATGACTCACCGGCTCTCGCTCAAGCTGATGTAGCCATATCTATGAGTGACGGATCTGATATTGCCATTGAAAGCTCGGATATTATTCTTCTTAATGGTGACATTGGGAAAGTGGCAGAAGCGGTTAACCTCGCAAAACGAACCAACAAAACGATCTGGCAGAACCTTATCTGGTCATTTGGATATAACTCTGTCGGTATTCCGATCGCAGCAGGAGTACTCTTCCCATTCTATGGTTGGTTACTTTCTCCAGCACTTGCAGGAGCTATCATGGCATTTGAAAGCATTACCGTTGTGTCGAACTCATTACGAATTAAGAATATGAAATTATAATTATATGAAAACATACACATTTCATGTTTCTGGCACTCACTGCGCATCATGCAAAATCTTGATCGAAGATGTCTTGAATGATGAAAAAGAGATTCAAAAAGCTGTAGTTAATTTAAAGCAACAGACGGTTGAAATTAGTACAGAAAGCGATAAATCGCCTGAACAGTTTGCGAGTGAACTTACGGAAAAAGTAAAAGCAAACGGCTACACCTTATCTCTTGAGAAAAATACAGAGGTCAAAAAAGACTCAGTGACAATCTGGCAGGCGTTACCAATTGGACTTGGGTTTCTGGTCCTGTTCTTCCTACTTCAAAAGTCAGGAATACTCAATCTCGGCATCGGTGGAGCGACCACCCCTGCAACGAGCTTTATTATCGGTCTCATTGCGTCGGTATCAAGTTGTCTTGCAGTCGTTGGTGGACTTATTCTTTCATTATCTGCAAAAGTAGCCCAAGATGAGGGTAAGAAAACAAGCAAGAAGCAGTTTGTTCTGTTCCATAGTGGACGACTCATTGGATTTGCAATACTTGGTGGAGTGCTTGGTTTGGTAGGTAAAGCAATCGGTGTCAGTTTTACCTTTTCGGCAATACTTGGAATCGTAGCATCGAGTGTTATGATCCTGCTTGGACTTAACCTCGTAGGAATTATTAAGAAAAATAAAGTGGCATTACCAACAGGAATCTTTGCATACTTTAGAAAAGTTGAACATTCAACACTAGCACCAATCTTGGTCGGTGTTGGGACATTTTTCTTACCATGTGGATTCACTCAGTCAATGCAGGTCGCTGCACTTTCAAGTGGATCCTTTATTTCTGGGCTTTTGATAATGCTTTCATTTGCACTCGGTACATTACCAATGCTCGGACTGCTTTCATTTAGCTCTGTATCATTCGCTCAATCAAAACACGCACCTCTGTTCTTCAAATCAGCAGGTATTGTTGTTATTGGGCTAGGTATCTTTGCACTACTTGCTGGTCTTGCAGGACTCGGTGTTATCGCTCCATTATTTAACATTTAATTTTTTATATAATTACATTATGAACAAAACAACTTCAATTATTATAACTCTAGCCCTTATTGTCGGAATCGGCATAATCTTTTTAGGTGGATCAAAATCCAGCACCAGAACAAAAACTACTACATCTACAGCAGTAGCACAGAATTCCGAGATCAAGGATGGAGTACAGTACATCACTATAGATGCAAAGGGTGGGTACTCTCCAAAAATCTCGAGTGCAAAAGCTGGGATTCCAACAAAGTTGATCGTCAAAACAAACGGCACATATGACTGTTCTTCTTCGCTTGTAATCAAGTCATTGGGATATCAAAAGATACTTCAAAATACTGGAGAAGAAGTTATTGATCTAGGAACACCGAAGGCAGGAGAACCATTGCAGGGAGTGTGCGGTATGGGGATGTATAATTTTTTAATTAACTTTAGTTAGTTATTATCCTCATAAATTCTTCATAATCAAAGTATAATGTAGTTTATATGAGAATTTTAATCGTCGAGGATCAAATAAAACTGGCAAATTCAATCAAGAAAGGTCTTGAAAATATTGGCTATGCAGTCGATATGGCTCATGATGGAGCAACAGGGCTTCGTAAGATACAAGCAAGTCCTGAGAACTTTGATTTAATCATACTTGATATTATGCTCCCTGAACTTGATGGTATAAGTCTTTGTAAAAAAATACGCAGTGAACATATCATGACCCCTGTACTCATGCTCACCGCAAAAGACACACTCGATGATAAGATAGACGGACTTGATGTTGGGGCAGATGATTATCTTGTAAAACCATTTGAATTTGATGAATTAACGGCACGGATGAGAGCACTGTTACGTCGTCCAAAAGTAGCACTTGAAACAAACTTAACTGGTGCAGGTATTAGTCTGAATACTGTTAGTCATAATGTAGATAAAAAAGGTAAAGAAATTAAACTCACGGTAAAAGAATTTGCGATCTTAGAATATTTCTTAAGGAATAAAAATAAAGTACTCAATAGATATCAAATCATTAGCCATGTCTGGGACTTTGAATACGACACATTTAGCAACATCGTTGATGTGCATATTAAAAACTTGAGAAAGAAGTTACAAGGTAAAAATGAAGATATATTTGAGACTATTCACGGTGTTGGCTATAGGTTTAATGACTGATTATGAAAAATAATATATTTAAAAAAGCTCGAATAAAACTCACGCTATATTACATAGGAATTATGGCAGTTATTTTACTTGCTTTTAGTAGTGTTCTTATATTTACAATCGAATCAAAAATACGAGAAGGATTCAGGGATAGAATTACAATAATTGAATCTGAAGGAGATCCAGCTAAAAATGCAAGTGACGAGATAGAGCTTATTATCTATGTAGTCGATGGATTATTGCTTGTAATTATAGGTTTTTCAAGTTATTTTCTTGCAGGTAAAACTCTTAAACCAATTAAAGAAGCACTTGATTCTCAAAAGAAGTTTTCAGCAGATGCTTCACATGATCTTCGTACACCTCTTGCAATTGTAATGACAGAATCAGAAGTTGCACTACAAAATAAAAATCCAAAAGTAGAGGAACTTCAATTTATAATAGGAAGCAATCTAGAAGAAGCAAAAAAGATGGCAAAGTTAGTAAATGATTTATTACTAATTTCTCGTGGCGAACAAGAAAACACTCTAAATAATTATATTACCACAGACCTATACTCTTTTGCTGAAAAAGTAGTACAGAAATTTATAAGACAAGCAAAAGACAAAAACATTGTTCTTGAAATTTCAGAGTATAAAAAAGCAGATATTCTTCTTGAGCCAAATACTTTTGAACGGGCTATTTCAAATATACTTCAAAATGCAATTAATTATACAAAGCAAGGCAAGATAAAGGTTGAAATTAAAGAAGATGCAAAAAATATTATCCTCTCTATATCAGATACTGGAGTGGGCATATCAAGCGCTGATCTACCATTTATATTCAATAGATTTTATAAAGCGGAGCATTCAAGAAATGATAAATCAGGATCAGGCCTCGGACTATCAATTGCCAAACAAATTATCAATAAACATAAAGGTGATATTGTTGTCGAAAGTAGTGCTGGTAATGGGACTACCGTAACGATAAAAGTGCCAAAAGTATAAATATGAAGCAAATACAAAATAATGTTTCATACTTTATTGAAAAACTAAAAAATGACTCGTTGTTCAGAAAAAATTTAGTAAAAACTATAGTAGTAACCGGGCTATTCTTTTGGTTGTTATTCTATATTGGATCAGAAGTAAAAGAAGCTAACTTCATAACTCAATCAAAAATACAACACTTCATTTTACAGTATGGCTATTTTTCTTGGCTAGTTTACGTTGCTGTATTGTTGATAACAATTATGTCTCCGTTACCTGATACTCCAGTAGTGCTAGCGGGCGGGTTTATTTTTGGTCCTTATGTAGCAATTCCTCTTACTATTATTGGACAAATACTCGGTGCTACTGTTGATTTTTATTTAGCACGCAGACTTGGAAGGTCATATGTAACAAAAAGATTTCCAAAAGCAACAAAAACTCTCAACGAGTATAGTCATAAACTTGGCTGGCAGACGGTATTTATGATGCGACTTACACCAACTCTTTCTTTTGATATTTTAAGCTATGCAGCAGGTCTCTCGAACATATCATACAAGCAATACATTATTGCTACAGCTTCAGGTATGATACCACTTCTAGTCGTTAGTAGTTTACTTGGCTACAGTGCAGGACTACATTCAAAAATACTACCGATACTGATTGTATCTATTGGTGTGATCGTGACAATGAGTATATTTTTCCTCTTTAAAAAATACACAAAAAATAAGTAATTCTATTCATTATTTCCTCATAGTAACTTTGTATAGTTATAGTAATTCATACTCGTCATATGAATACACTATTATTAATAACTACTAATAGATTATAAATTAATTAGAATAAAACATATGAAAAATAAAAAATTACCAATATTCGCATTAGGAGCACTACTACTCGGAGCAGGAGGATCAATCGCTGTGCAAACATTTGCACAGACATCAACACCTGTACAACCGACCACGGTAGTCTCAAACCAAACTGATCAAACAATTGACCAGAAAGATGCACAAGGAAACGATGTCGAAACAAATGATGATCAAGAATCAAAAGTAACTACAGCAGTGAAAATTAGTGAGGATCAAGCAAAACAAATTGCCCTTACTGCACATTCTGGTACGAAAGTACTTTCTGTTGAGCTTGAACAGCATCGCGGAAATGCGGTCTATGAAATTAGCCTTGATAACAAAGTAGAAGTAAAGATTGATGCAACTAGTGGTGCAATACTAAAGTCTCACTTAGAAGGAGCTGATGATCAGGATAACCGCGTAGATCAAAAGGATGCAAATGGAAATGACATTGAAACAAATGATGGTCCAGATGCAAATGATTAGTCGATAATTACTAACAATAAATCATAAAATTTATGAAATACAAAAGACAACTCATGAGCGGTATGTTTGCTCTTGCTTTGCTTGCTTCTGGAACGTCAGTGTTCGCAGCTGACATTCCAGTAACAGGATCAAAAGCTGTGCAACAAACTAGTCAAGTAAAGATGAAAGCAGTAGAAGATGGCAACAAAGACGGTATCGTTGATGCTAAAGATAAAAATGGTAAGGATCTTGAAACAAAAGACGATGTGGTGAAAAAAGTTACTCCAGTCAAGCATACGAAAGGTAAAAAATCTCACAAAGTGAAGGTAACTACTCCAGTAGTTAAACCAGTTCAATAAATTATCTTCGGCAAGGCTATTAAAAAAAACACCTTTATGAGAGGTGTTTTTTTTAATATGTTACTCCGGGGACAACAAAGAATCCGTATAAAACAACAAAGAAATTAATAAGGGCGTGGCTCAAGATTATAAGTGGCAAGCTTGGATATCTGAGATACATTACCGCAAAACCAATTCCACCTATAAATGCGATTGGTAGTCCTATCATCGGATTTGGAAAAATAACGTGAAGAAACATAAACAGTAGTGCGTTTACTAATACGATAAATACTGGTTTTTTAAGAATCTTACCTAATGCAGGAATGAGGTATCCTCTATATCCTATTTCTTGGAAAATAGAGACAATAAAAAATCCATATAGAAAATGTCCATGTTTCCACCAGCCATTAAGTTCTTCGTGACCGATATTTTCTGAAAAAATATAACAGAGCAGTATTGTGGCTACTGTAAAAACAACATATGATAAAAAATATTTCTTGATACGGTAAGTAGTTGCACCGAGCATTGTCCATGTCCATTTTTCCTTAATCAAAACTCCCATCAATAAACTTATGAGAATTCCAAGAACCCATATTCGATCTTCTATTTCAATTAAATTAGCCTTAATCAACAGAATGGGCAACACGAAAACAATAAAAATTTGAAGCCATAATTCTTTTTTACTTGTTTTTATATTTTCAATAGAATAATGGATTTGATCATTCATATTTTTATATTAACATCTTGTTTTGATTTAAAACATATAGAGAATTATATAGTTCATAATTTCCTCATAACTTTATTTTATGATGTAAGCATATGACACAAGCAACAAAAGATTTACTTATAAAAGTTCCTGCCGTAACGCTTGGTTTTTGGATTATAAAAATACTCTGTACAACACTCGGCGAGACTGGTGGAGATGCAGTATCTATGACATGGAACCTTGGGTATCTAGTAAGTACAGGGATATTTATAGTTATTCTTATAGGGCTCATTGTTGCTCAAGTAAAATCTAAATTATATAAACCATGGCTCTATTGGGCAACTATCATTGCTTCTACGACAGCAGGGACGACACTTGCAGACTTTGCAGATAGATCGCTCGGTGTCGGGTATACTGGTGGGTCATTAATTCTTTTAACATTTCTACTTGCTACATTATTTATTTGGAAAAAAAGTACTGGAACAATTTCTGTAGATAGCATTTCAAATGCAAAAAGTGAAGTATTTTATTGGACTGCAATTACTTTCTCCCAAACTCTCGGTACTGCTCTCGGAGATTGGTTTGCAGATACGAATGGCCTTGGATATCTTCACTCTGCTTTTGTTTTTGGAACATTACTTTTAATTATTACGCTACTCTATTTTAGAACTAAAGTTTCGAAAGTATTATTGTTCTGGGGAGCATTTATTCTTACAAGACCGCTTGGAGCTGTTGTCGGGGATTTCCTAGATAAACCATTTGCAAAAGGAGGTCTTAATATTTCAAGACCAATGATTTCACTAATTCTTCTCGTAGCGATAGTTATCTTAATTGCAGTAATTCCTCAAAAAGCAGGTGAACACCCTAAAAATGCTTAATTTCCAAATCCTCATCTCACAAATATCAGGAACAGCAGTAATGTTTAGTGTTTTAGGAATCCTTTGTGTAATTCTTTATGTACTCAAATACAAAAAAGACTTTCTTAAAATTATCTTTGCGAGTACTTCTGCCATGTTCGTAACATATACTCTCAAATATATTCTTAAGATTCCTCGCCCAGAACATATGCTCGTTATAGAAACAGACCCTCGTTTCCCATCAGGTCACGCCACGATGGCAGCAGTTGTAATGACATTAATTATTTCTTACTCAAATAAACATATCAAGAATAATTATTTGAAATACTTCCTGTGGATAGTAGCAGTTGGTTGGTTTATGTTAGTGAGTTATTCAAGATTATATCTTCATGTTCATTATCCGATTGATATCATTGCAGGAGGTCTCATCGGGATTGTTTCCACTATGGTGGTCTCAAAAATCTTTAATCATTTGCACTATTATAGTTCATAATTTCCTCATAACTTTTATATATACTTTTTGATATGATTACAACAGCTAAAAAGTTGCTCAATAAAGTTCCTGAGGTCACGCTCTATTTCTGGATCATTAAAATCCTTTGTACAACAGTTGGCGAGACTGTGGCAGACTTTCTTAACACAAATCTCAATCTTGGCTTGACTGGAACTTCACTTGTTATGGGTGTACTTTTACTTGTTGCCCTTATCTACCAATTCAAGACCAAGAAATACACACCAAGCATCTATTGGCTCTCTGTGGTACTCATTAGTGTCGTAGGCACCTTGATTACAGATAACCTGACAGATAACCTTGGGATCTCATTAGTTACTACAACAATAGTATTTAGCATCGCACTTATCGCGACATTTATCGGTTGGTACAAGAAAGAAAAGACACTCTCTATACATTCCATATTTACCCCTAGGCGAGAGTTCTTCTATTGGCTTACAATATTGTTTACCTTTGCTCTCGGAACAGCCTCAGGCGATTTATTAGCCGAAACTTTGAATGTTGGATACCTACTCTCGGCTTTGATATTTGCAGGCGGAATAGTGTTAGTGTATCTGGCTCACAAAAAATGGAATCTTAATCCAATCATTGCTTTCTGGATCGCATATATTCTTACCCGACCACTTGGAGCATCTATTGGTGATTACTTATCCCAAGCACAAGCAGATGGTGGGTTAGGCTTGGGAACAGTTATTACCAGTGTCATATTTCTCATTGCAATTCTATCTACGGTAATCTATCTATCAGTTACCAAGAAAGATACGATTGCTACTGAGATGAATATGTAAATTTTAGTAGATGGTCGAATTATTAATTTTTAACTTTAATGTAAATGGATATTCAAGAAATAAAGAAAGATGTTAAGCATCTACAGATAAGCAAGAATGCTATTATCGTAGCTCTATCAATTGCTCTTGTACTTGTTTCAGCTGTTGCTATTGGTCTTGCCGTCGGCGGTGAAGAACATGGCGATAGGGGTGAGTATGATCGCAATGGCATGATGGAACAAAGACAAGGATATGATGATAACAATATGAATCCAAATGACGGAGAAACCAACGATGATCAAGATGTTCCAGTAGATCAAAATGCAAAACCAGTGACTACCGCACCTACAACAAAACCTGTTGCTCCGCAAACAACTCCGAAACAATAATAATGCTTTTGTATGAGCAAATACTAAAAAGAACAGACAAAATCTGTTCTTTTTAGTATTTGCTCAAAGTTCCAGTGTCTCAGATGGGTCATTTTTTTGACTCAAAAAAACACTTTAAACCAAAAGCATCTCGTGCTATCACGATTTGGCGGAACCGGCGAGATTCGAACTCGCGAGGGCTTTTACACCCTGCCTCTTTAGCAAAGAGGTACGTTAGACCACTCCGACACGGTTCCATTTGAGGAGGCGAGAAGATTCGAACTTCCGGACCTTTAACAGTCGGCGGTTTAGTAAACCGCTGGTTTAAACCACTCACCCACGCCTCCATTTCTTAATTAACACCTCCAACTAAAAGACTATAGCATTTTTTAATTAAAAATAAAAATCCTTGATTTAACAAGGATTATTTAGATGACTTTACAAAAAAAGCCATATATAAAACAAAAAATGAGATAATACTGGTTGCAATAATTAAATGTTCTTTCTTTTCTTTTTTTGTATAGTTATTTTTTATTACCTCTATTTTATTTTTCTTGGGTGGGATAGAGTCCTGCGCATGAGCTACTTGTACCAGTAGCAAGGCTGCTATTACAAATAGTTTTTTCATTTAAACCAAATCTAGCATAAACAAAAAATTACTACAATTTTTTATTTTAATGCCCGTGTGGTATCAAAATCAAAAATATTAATAAGATGCAAAATCCAATTACAAACCCAATTATTGGTTTTTTTGACCATTTTGTTTCCCTAATATCTGTAATTATTTTAAATAAAATTATACCAGCAGATAAAGCCATTAACATACTTTCTAGTGATTCCTGCTTACTAACAAGCAAACCAAAAAATACTGAAAGTGAGATAATGAACGAAATCAATATCGCCTTTTTGGGTTTTATTCCTTCACCAGCTAAAAGTATTTGTTGCCCAGTTTGTTGGATAATTTGATGACCAAGCACACCAATAATTGCTGTAAAACCAATAGTGTTATTAATCGCAAAACCAGAAACAATAGCTATACCATCAACAATATTATGAAAAAAATCTGAAACTAATATTTTTGTAACTGATATTTTTGTATGCACATGATGAACCCCCTCTTCATGGTGGTGATGAAATTCTTTAAAATAAATACCAATAAAAAAACTAACTAAAACTCCTAAAAATATTCCACCAAAAGATATTATTTTAGAACCATTTTCAAATGATTCGTTTAGTAAAATAAAAATCAATGCTGTATAAACACCAAGACCAATACCTTTGATAATTGGTTTATTGAAAAATTCTTTATTTTTGGGAAGCAGTAGTGTAAAAAAAACAGGTATGATTCCAATTAAAAGTAAAGCAAAAAATATTCCCATATATTATATATTACACTTTTAATGATAAAATTAAAACTATTTCCACAAATCCCAAATATAACTGGCAATATTTACCGGATTACCATGTAAAGGATAATAATGTAAGTCTATAAAAGGCAAACTGTTAGCTTCTATAATTCCCCATTTTTGTGTATCAGGGTCAATCTTGGGGTCTGGAATAATTACATCAAATCCAACCACTGGTACTACCACAGCTTTTGTAGCACTCTCAATATAATCACGCAATTTAGGATGGATATCGTTTATCATTTCAAAAGTTTCTCCACCAAAATACCTACCAGTACGAGATAATATATTTACAACAGCATCATTTGGCAAAACAGAATCCGCAGTATAACCCTGACGAGCTAAATAGTCTGTAGCTTCTTTGGTTATAATTGTGTCTTCTACTTTGTCTGGCTTGTTAGAATTTTTTATATTTATTAGCTCAGTTACAGTATGGATACCATCACCGACTATCCTTGGTGGATAAGCAACAAAATACCCAACTAATTTATTGTTTACCACTGTAGCGCGACATACTGGACCAATTAAATATTCTTCTATGGCAATAAATTTGCAAATTTGGTTTGCAATATTATAAGAATTAACCAATTCATCAACAGTGTTTATATATACCGTAGTATGACGACCACGTGAACCAATACGTGGTTTTACTATTACGGGTTTGTTTAATTTATTAAATGCATCAATTGCTTCTTGTTTACTTGAAACAGAAATACTTTTTGGAACACAAATATTGTGTGTGATTAAAACATCTTTTAGTTTTACTTTATCGTCTATAAAATCATATCCCGAGTTAGGTAAATTTTTGGGAATAGGAAGACTTTCAAAATATTCCCATTTATTATTTATCTTTGCACGATATTGCTCAATAGGTTTACCATATACAACAACTTGACGCATAACTATTCCCCGGTCTTCAGCTTCATCCCATATTACTCGAGACCTTCCAGTAACAGCATCGGCTTTATTCTTACCATAATGCAGTATTTGCATCTTTATAGATGTAAAATAAAAGAATTTTTGAAAAGAGTTAGCCAACCATTCTAAAAAACTGCGGGCAATTTTAGACTTTGTTACAAATAAAAAAACTGGTTCAAAATAAACACCAATTGTTTGACTAATATAAGCCAATCTATGGTTTACAGGACTATCTCCACAGTATTCACATTTATTTTTCTTAAAAGACATATATACAGACTAATACAAAAACAAAAGAAGCGCTAGTTATAAAACATTAACGCTTCTTTGATTAATTATGCTTCTGCATAATTAGTGACCGCCTAGCATCATAAAAGTTATTTATAACTAGTAAACGAAGTAGTCGACTGAATATATTATATTATTTAACAATCTACTTTGCAAGCGCTATAAAAACTATGCTAGAATTAGCGCATGGATGAAAATAAACCAAAAGATTCTTTAACTAAAGAAGAGACGATGTCTATGATATCTCACGAACTGCGAACTTCCCTAACCGCTTCTAAATGGATGTTGGAAATGTTGCAGGATGGAGATGTTGGTGAATTAACTATTTCTCAAAAAGAAGTAGTAGCCAAATTAGCAGTATCTAATTCCAGAATGATGGATGTCGCAAACAATTTAATAATGTTTTCCAAAACTAGTACAGAAGAAGGCCAATACCATATGGCAAAATTAGATATTGTAGATACTATTGATTCAGTAGTTTTTGAAATGGGTAGTGAAGCATTTGCTCAACATATTGAAATGGTTTTTGTAAAACCTGAAGAAAAATTCCCAGAAATTGTAGGTGACGAATCAAAATTACGTATAGTTTTTCAAAATGTGATAGATAATGCAATAAAATACACAAACAAAGGTGGGCATATTGTTATTTCTCTTATCCGTGACGATGGACATATTATAATTAATGTAAAAGACACAGGAATAGGCATAGATAACAAAGATATTTCTATGATTACCACTGAATTTTATCGTGCCCCTAATGCAACTGCAAAAGCCAGCGCAGGTTCAGGGATTGGGTTATACATTTGTAAAAGAATAGTTGAAGCCCATAAGGGTAGTTTTGAACTAAGTAGTGAAATAAACAAAGGCACGACTGTCCACATTAAATTACCAATGGGCAATTAAGTTAATATATGATATAGTATTTTTATGAGTAAAGTAATCCTTATTGTTGAAGACGACACATTTATCCAAGAATTAACAGCCAAAAAGCTTGAAAAGTCAGGATACACAGTATTAATGGTTCAAAATGGACAAGATGCTATTAAAAAAGCTGAAGAAGAGCATTTGGATTTAGTAATTTGTGATCTTGTAATCCCACATATTGATGGATTTGAAGTTATAGCAAAAATGCGTTCAATGGAGCAAACAAAAACTGTTCCAATTATCGTGTTTTCAAACTTGGCAGATGGAGATGCATTAGGTAAAGCAACTGCAGCCGGAGCAACAAAATTCCTGATTAAAGCAAATTTCTCACTATCAGACGTAGTTCAGGAAGTAGAAAATCTTATTGGTAAAGCTTAGATAAAATCCCCTATTGTTGGGGATTTTATTTTTTGGTATGGATATTTTACATATGTTATAATAAATATATGAAAAATATTTTTCTTATAATTGTTGTGTTAGTAATTGGTTTTGCAATTGGAGGTTTTACTCAAAGTGGAAATAAATTATTTTCATTTCTAGGTAATACAGATAACCCAGTAAATATAAATGAAGCAATAAACAAACAAGTTGCCGGTATAAAAACTGCAGCTCAAAACGAGTCTGGAAAAGTTTTTGATAAAGAATATTTAGATTCAATGATATTGTTATACGAAGGTACTTCTACAATTTCTAAAGTTGGAACAGTTGCTGCTGGTCACCCAGAACTAAGATCTATAGCAAAAGTAGTAAACAAAGATGACGCCCAAATATTAATAGAATTAAAAAAAATGCGAGATAATTGGTACCCCGCAGATACTGCACCAAAAACAAAGCCTTCTTTTGTAAAATAATTTATACATATTATGCATCCACAAAAATCACTTTATACAATGTTATTACCTGTACTAATTATTGCGGGGATTATTATTTTTGCTCTTATGGTTGGAAAACAACCTTTACCTAAAAAAACAAAATCTTTTGAAATCTCAGGACCCCAAACCCCTCCTCCGGCTTTAAAATAAAAATGAACCCAACTGACGAAATAAAAAAAATAACTAGACTAACAAAAGTCCAAGCTGAGACATTAAAACGGATTGGGCTTTTTACTTTGCAAGATTTATTATTTTATTTTCCAAACCGCTATGAAGATAATGCAAAAATAAAAAGTATCAACCAAACAAATGGAGATGAGCGAGTTGTACTAACCGGTACAATTTCAAAGCTTAAAAAAGAAGTATCGTTTAAAAGCCGTATTCCCCTGACTCGCGCTATTTTAACTGACACAACTGGCAGTATAGAGCTAACTTGGCTACATCAACCATATATTGCAAACATGCTTAAAGATGGCCAAACAATTACCCTATCAGGTAATCTAACAATTAAAAACAGTAAAAAAAGTATCTTAAATCCTGACATTATAAAAAACAATAATGAAATGGGCAATTCTTTATTTGGTGGTACAGATGTGGGTGTTACAGAAATTCCAGTATACCCAGAAACCCGTGGATTAAATGCAAAATGGTTTTATTACACAATTCAAAAGATTATTTCAGCCGGAGTACATAAAAAAATTATAGACCCGCTACCAGCAAATATTGTTGAAGAATACCATTTACCTAAAATAGAATCTGCAATTTTGTGGATGCACATGCCACGAAATAGTAGCGACGCCGAAGCTGCAAGAAAAAGATTTGCTTTTGAAGAAATAATTTTGGTTGAAATAGAAAGATTGCGCGCTCGTGCTGAATACCGTGAACATGGCGCATATACAATAAACCCAGATGTAGAAAATTTTATAAAATCATTACCTTTTAAATTAACGAAAAACCAAAATGCTGTACTGGAAGATATTTTAAAAGATACAAAACAAAAAATTCCCATGACTCGCCTACTAGAAGGCGACGTTGGTAGTGGTAAAACCGTAATTGCAGCAGCTGCAGCGTATGCAACAATAAATTCATCCAGTCCAAACAAAAAAAATGAAAGATTACAGGTACTATATATGGCACCTACGGAAATATTAGCCAACCAGCATTTTGAAAGTTTTTGTAAAATGTTTGGTGAATATGGCACAACTATTGGGCTACTAACCAGTAGTGGTTGTAAAAAATTCCCTGCAAAGTCTGTCTCTATGAAAAGACTGGATGTTCCCTGGACTCCAGTATCACGCGCGCAACTACTAAAATGGGCTAAGGATGGCAGTATTGATATATTAATTGGGACACATTCGTTAATGAACAAATCAGTTGTAATGCGCCATTTTGCATTGGCAATAATCGACGAACAACATAGATTTGGTGCCAAGCAACGCCATGCATTGATAAGTAAAGACGGACTGGCTCCACATCTATTGTCAATGACGGCTACACCTATTCCACGCACATTGGCGTTAACAATATATGGGGATTTAGATTTGTCACTACTTACTGAAATGCCACCAGGTAGAAAGCCTGTAATAACAAAATTTATTCCTACAGGTGCACGAGACGAAATGTACACACATCTTCGTAATGAATTAAAATCTGGTCGCCAAGCATATATTATTTGCCCAAGAATTAACGACAAAGAAGAAGGCCCTGATCTTGCAAATCAAAATAGTGGCTTGCCCGCCAAAGGTTTGGCGGCGGCGGGTGGTAATAGATCTGTAATAGAAGAAGCAAAAAGATTAAGTAAAGGCGAACTAAAAGATTATCGTGTAGGAATTTTACATGGCAAAATGAAACCAAATCAAAAAGAAGATATCATGGAGCGTTATGTACGCCATGAAATAGATGTATTAGTTGCCACCAGCGTTATCGAAGTAGGTGTAAATGTACCCAACGCCAGTGTAATAGTAATAGAAGAAGCGGAAAGATTTGGGGCAGCCCAACTACACCAACTACGTGGACGAGTTATTCGTGGGATACATCAAAGCTATTGTTATTTATTAAGCAACACCACAAGTGAAATTTCTGCAAAGAGACTAATAAGTATGGTTGAAACCAAAAATGGTTTTGAGCTAGCTGAACAAGACATGATGACACGTGGACCGGGACATTTTGCCGGAGTAAAACAAAGTGGAATCTCAGACCTGGCTATGGAAGCATTGCGGAATATTAAACTGGTTGAAGCTGCAAAAAAAGAAGCAAAAAAAATATTGGAAACTGACAAGGATTTAAAAAAGCACCCGGAAATTAAAGGGCGCCTTGAAAGCCGTTCTAAAACTATTCACTTTGAGTAAAAATATCTTTTTCGATTAATTTAATATCGTGGCCGAAGAATTTTTTAGCAGTGTCGGCAAATGTATTTGTAAGTTTGCTAACATAATACACATTCTCCCCCACACGCTCTTTAACTAGTAGATTTTCTTTTTCTAAAATGTTTGCCAATTTGTCGGCAGTTACATAACCCGAATCAATTAATCTTACTTTGTTATTATAAATTTTATTTATTTCATTTTTTATTAATGGGTAATGAGTACAACCCAGTATTAATGTGTCTATATCCTGTAAACTTTCGTCTTTTAAATAATTATTTATTATATCTGTATCTATACCATCATTTGCATAACCAGATTCTATCATTGGCACCAACATAGGCGTTGCCAAACTTTTTACAATACAAATGGGTTTTCTACGGTTTAACTTTTCTTGGTACACACCACTGCTAATTGTGCCATTAGTGCCGATAATTCCAACAATGTCAGCAGCATCCAGATTTACTATTTCTTCTATTATGGGGTCGATTACATTTATTATTGGAATACTGCCTTTGAATTCGTCTCGTAAATATTCATAGGCAGCTGCACTGGCAGTGTTACAAGCTATAACGATAGCGTCACATTTTTCTACATTGATTAAATAGTTTGTGATTTTTTCTGAATATTCTTTTATTTGTGTTTTGTCTTTATCACCATATGGTAAATGCAATGTGTCACCAAAATATACCAAATTTTCATTTGGTAATTTATTTGCTATAGCCGACAATACTGTTAGCCCACCAATTCCAGAATCAAATACACCTATTTTAGCCACCCCGTTAGAGATAGGAATCGCCTAATCTATTTTTTAGATAACGCTGACCCATACCTGATTTAAGATATAATTCTCTCGACCTTGCTTTTTCTTCCGATAAACATGCTTCGTAGTATATCACAATAAATGGACCTCTATTCTTTGTTGCAGTAGTTTGACCCTTATTATGTTGGATTAGGCGTTTCCGTAGATCCTTTGTGTACCCAATATAATGTTGATTATCTTTTTTACTTTTTAGTACGTATGTATAAATAAACATATTAATCTATAA
This sequence comes from uncultured Candidatus Saccharibacteria bacterium, assembly GCA_964426555.1. Classification (GTDB taxonomy): domain Bacteria; phylum Patescibacteriota; class Minisyncoccia; order Phycocordibacterales; family UBA9973; genus 2-01-FULL-33-17. The sequence goes on from CAYRQJ010000001.1 coordinate 25,483, forward strand.
CGGGGCAGGTTCTACCTTACTACCAAAGCTTGGTTGGAAACTGCTCCAAATATATTCATATGTTTAGCCAAATCCACGGCTGTCCAATATTCGTTTTGTTTACCATTTAGTGGGTCATTAATATAAAATCCTATTGGGTCTGTAGCGTCGCCTACTACCCCCACAACAGTACGTGCGTGTTCGTTAGAATACACAGGAACTCGTTTACCATCTTCAGTATAAAAATATGACATACGTGGAGTAGTACCACTAATATAACCCCACACAACTACAGGGTTATTATTTTTTATTTCTTGTGCAATATCTTGCACTGTTGGGTTAGTTAAAACTTGGCCTTCAAAATTATAATAATTCAAAGCTTTTTGTAATGCACTGGCATACATTCCGTAGCCTAAATTTTCTCCTGTAATATAGCCTACAAACATTTCGTATGGGTCGTCCCAAATTTTCTTTGCCCAGTTTGGGTTTCGTGGTTTGTAACCCGCAGCTTTTACAATTTCTAAATCTTCCGTATTTACCCCACGGTAAGCTAATGCCATACGCAGTGCGGCTGCTTCACAACTACGAGAATAAATTTGACGATAGTATGGCACAGCTAAAATATGAGTTTCTGGATTTGTTTCAAAATTTCCCACAACTGGTTTAGTTAAACTAATTCCATTCATATCTTTAAATCTTGCATCTATAGTGACAGTATAATTTGTAGCCGAATCTAAAACTTTCTCTGGTGTAAATGTAGCTACGCGACCATGTATAGAAAATTTTCCAGCAACTGCTGGTACAATGCTAAACGCATCTTCTAAACTTTTTGGATTTATATTACTAGACGCAATAATTGTAATAACACTTTTTGTACTTTGGTGAATTCCAATAGGCAGAATAGTTAAATTCAAATCTGCGCTATTAGTTTCTACACTATTTATTTGTTCAGTTGTTACTGGTGCAGAGATAGAAATATCTGTTACGTTGTTTATTTCTTCTGGCTTTGCAAGTTCTACTTTGATTGTAGAATCTTTTTCATTCAAGATAGTATTTAGACTGGTGTCATCATCAGCATTTACTTTATTTGGATTAGCTACAGATACAAGCCAAATAGAAAAAAATAAAACAAGACCAATAAAAGTATAAGCTTTGAATGGGTGGATATGCTTTTTCAATTTACGGTCGTACATATGGATATATTATACCTTTCAAAACTTGAAAAATAAAGGTTTTTAGGTTATTGTTTATGCATATCCGCCCGTAGCTCAGTTGGTTAGAGCACAAAGCTTATACCTTTGGGGTCCCACGTTCGAGTCGTGGCGGGCGGACTTGATTAAAAAACACGAATTTCTTCGTGTTTTTTAGTACAAGTCCGAGCCGCAGGGATGTTTTTGTTTGACACTGAGCTTGCCGAAGTGGAGAGGCAAAAACCCCGAGGCGGGCTCGCGAAAATTTTCCGTCAGGAAAATTATTTGTGAGGACTTGTAAATATCTAGAAAACCCCACTGCTGGGGTTTTCTAGATTTTGTCGGTCGGAGCGATGTTTTTGTTTGAGTAATAACGAAAGGTAAGGGTACACTTATGCAAAGCCAAAAACCGCGAGACGGGGTCGCAAGATTTTTCGTCAGAAAAATACTTGTGACCTTGATTAAAAAACACGAATTTCTTCGTGTTTTTTATGTTTTATCTAAATTTGACACCTTCTGAAATATAATAATTACAAGATTTCTATTGAACACACTCAAAAGACCAAGGATTTATATCTGGAGCTAAAACATAATTATTATCATCTCGTGCTAATGGTATATTTTCTTTTTTATATTTTTTTACTGTAATTGTATCAGGATAATATCTTCTACAAAAAGACAAAAGGTCGTATGAATTCATTGCAATATTTGAGTCTGGCTCAACAAACCATTGTTTTTTCTCGGTATCATAATAATGAAGATATGCTGCCCACCAGAATAAAATACGTGGTGTTTCTCCTTTTAATATTTTTGGAGGATTCTCTACTGTATCTAGTGGCCAGTCTCCATCTATCCACCATTCTGGCAATGGCGCATCTTTATGCTCAATATCTGTAAAAACTTGAAAGTCCCATGAATCATCATAATAATAAGAAGGAACCTCAGCTTCGGACATATAACAATCATAATCAGGATATCTTGACCCTTTTGGAATCAATAGAATTCCAAAGATTACCAAAACAACAGCTACCATTGCGATAAATTTTTTATTAAAAAATTTACGTGGATTTAATGTTTGATCTTCTTTAGTATTAATCTCTTTTTGTGGAAAAATAAAATAATCAGCAGCATTAATTACAAGAAAAATAGAAGGTAGTAATAAAACTAGATCGTACGAGTATTCTCTTGTTTGTCCAAAAATCGAAAAAGCTAATGAAATTAATATAAATGTAAACAGCTTTAAAAAATTACCTTTTAAAACAAATAAAATAACATAAAATAAATTCAAAATAAAAAGTAGCACTATAAAAATAATTTGGAATTGATCATTGAAAAATATATTCTGGAAAGAAGGAATAAAAAATATGACAACAGACACAAGAGTTAAAGTACCTAAAATTATTTTGTCGTATAACTGTAGGCTTTTCACTTCTACCGTATTTGGTATCTTGTTTTTTTCAAAAAAGAAAATTACAACACTAACTACGTATGCGACTAGAATAATAATTGATACAACAAGGAGAGGGTTAATCGTTAGACCTGTAGAGTATCCACAGTCCCCATTAAGGCCACAACCAGGCATTTGACTTGCAGAAGAGACAAAAGGTGCAAGAAACAAATAACAAAAATATAAAAATTTTTTCATATAAAAAATTATACCATGAAATTAAAAATTTCATCAAAATAAAATGGCTCACCTTTTACAAGGTCGAGCCATTTTTATTTATATTAATTTTATAAAGTTTTTGGTTCGATGCCGAACCCGCGAATGATTTCGTTATATGCAGCTTGTTCTAATGTTTCTACTTCTACCAGTTTTTCCGCAATAGCATCCAAGGCTGTGCGGTATTGTGCTAGTAATGTGTGTGCACGCTTTAATCCATCTTTCATTATGCGTTCTACTTCTGCATCAATACGAGATTGTAAAGATTGCGAAATTTCTCCGTCTACAGAATTACCAAACATTACTCTTTGTGATGGAGTAGTAGCTACTGGACCAATGTCGTCGCTCATTCCAAAATGAGTTACCATTTCGCGTGCCATGTTTGTAGCAACTTGCAGGTCGTTACTTGGGCCAGTTGTAACATCGTTAAATATTATTTCTTCAGCTGCATAACCACCCATAGATACTACAATATCGTCCAAGAAAGAATTTTTTGAATGCAGTCTTTTATCGTCCAGTGGTATCTTCATTGTAAAACCACCAGCGTTACCACGAGATATAATGGATATTTTATGCACAGGGTCAGCATGTTCTAATACTGATGCCAGCAGTGCATGGCCAGCTTCGTGATATGCAGTTAGTCTTTTTTCTTTCTCGCCCATTAGGTGTGATTGTCGCTCGGGTCCTATCATTACTTTTTCTACTGCATTTACTAAATCTACTTGTTCTAATTCTTTTCTATCATGTCTTGCTGCAAGAATTGCAGCTTCGTTCATTACAGAATATAAATCTGCACCGGAAAATCCTGGTGTTCGTGCAGCAATAACTTCTAAGTCTACATCTTTTTCTACTTTCTTTTTCTTAGCATGAATTTTTAAAATTTCAGCACGGTCTCTACGGTCTGGTAAATCAAGTATTACTCGACGGTCAAATCTACCCGGTCTTAGTAATGCGCTGTCCAGTACGTCACTACGGTTTGTAGCTGCCATTACTATTACTTTGTCTGTTGGTTCAAAACCATCCATTTCTACTAGTATTTGGTTTAAGGTTTGTTCTCTTTCGTCATTACCGCCACCCATACCAACTCCACGAGACCGGCCAACAGCATCTATTTCGTCGATAAAGATTATAGCTGGTGCCATGCGTTTAGCATTTTTAAATAAATCTCGTACACGACTAGCTCCTACACCCACAAATAGTTCTACAAATTCTGATCCTGAAAGGTGGAAAAATGGTACACCCGCTTCCCCAGCTACAGCACGAGCAAGTAATGTTTTACCAGTACCTGGATGGCCAGTTAGTAGTACACCTTTTGGAATTTCGGCACCGATTTCAAAAAACTTTTTTGGTTCACGTAAAAATTCTACAATTTCTTTCAATTCTTGTTTTGCTTCCCTTGCACCGGCAACGTTTTCAAAAGTAATTTTATTTTTTAAATCATTTGGCAAAATTACTTGGGCTTTTGATTGACCAAAATTAAATGCTTGCATACTGGAACCTTTTACACTGCGAGTCATAAGAAAAATTAAAACCCCAACAATTATAATAGGAATTAAAAATGGCAAAGACTGCATTAGAAAATATTTAAATCCACTTTTTTCTTTAACTGTAATATTTGCAGTATTTATTTTTTCAGGACTGACTCCATAGTTTGCCAAAGTCTCAGAAAAAGATGATTCTAATTCTTTACTAGTTTTTAAATAAGTATCGTCCAGTAATTGTAATTTTATATCACTACCAGATACTGTAACTTTTTTAACATTGCTATTTTGTATAGCAGTAGCTATTTCAGTTAAAGTTACATCTTTCACTGTTTCTTTTTTACCAGTTACAAGTCCATAAATCCCAGAAAGTAGGAAAAAGAATAAAATTATTCCTATCAGTTGTGCAAAAAAACCGTTAGATTCTTGCTTTTTTTTATTGTTTTTACCTTTATTTTTAGGCTTAAAATTAATTTTTTTAAATGTAATTTTCATGTAAATACTATACATGAATAAGGCTGTTTTTGCCAGTAACAAAAAATCCCCCAATTGGAGGATTTTTTGTATTTAGCAACCTAATAATTGGTTTGCTTTTTTAGTTGTGGTTTTATAAACATAACCTGTCCCAGACTTGGCTCCCCATGGGGTTAAAACTTCCTCACTGTATTTTTCTTGAAATCTTTTAACTGCATTGTATGTAGGAAAATCATAGAAGCCAGTAACATTTAAACCTGCATTTTCTTGCTTATTTAAAAATTCTTGCCACATTTTTACTTCGTTTACATCGTTATTTTCAAGACCATATTCAATAAATTTTGTAAAAACAGGACATGTTCTAGATGCACCAAATACTTTTTCGGTAGTAACAGTAGTAGTAGCGCTATCTTGTGCTTCTGTTTTCTTTACAGGTAAATCATTTTTAAGGAATTTTTCACTGATTACACTACCCCCGCCGCCGCCTGAAGATACAACTTCTTCAGTAAGAGTAACCTCATTACTTGAATCACTTATATTCAATACACTATCTTTCTGTCTAGCACTAAGAGTAACCGGTAATTTAACTCCAGAGAATTCTTGATATATGACATTTAAATTATACGTATAACTAAATGTACCATCATCTAAACAATCAGTAACACTGTCGTAAGCCATATTCTCTCTTGGTTCAAACCAAACAGTCATACCAGGTGTACATGTACCAGTGATTATTATTGGCTTACTTGAATTATGAGTTCCAGATACAGGAGAAACAATAACTGGAGCATCGGGGGTGGTTGTATCAACAATAAATGGGAAACTACTCAAAACATGTTCTGTTCGTCTATTCCCTTCTGAATCAATTCCCCAAACAGTAGCATTATGTTGTCCATCTGGAATTTCTACATCTTCATAAGACATAACCCAACCAGCGGAATAAATACTTTGAAGGGTGCTCACAATTGGTACACCATCAAGAACAATTTGAACAGAACCAGGTAGCCCATCATATGTTCCATGAAATATAATTCTGTTTTTATTTATAACAGGAATGCCATCATTATTTGTGTACACAAATACATCTTCTACTGAAGAATATATTTCTAGTATTTTTATTTGAGGAACAATTGTAAAATAAAATTTACCTGATCCAGTCATGGCTCCCCCAGTTGCAATTGCATAATAACTACCAACAGATAAAGACACGGCACTAAGATCTACTTGCCAATTACCGTTTTCGTCAGTGGGAGCATTAATAATACTAGAAGTACAACTTGTTCCTTCAGGTGGAGTCTCACAAATAATTGGATAATACTGGAAGCCAATGCTTTCTAATGGATAATTAGAAGAACCTAAAATAATAGGATTAACATCATTTGTATAGTGAGTACTTGAAGAATAAACACCCACATCTCCAGAAATAGAATTAATAAAAATATCATAGTTAGGAATAGTAGGGCTAGTTGTAACTATGGGTGTAGTTTCTTCCACACATCCAGTTTCTGGACATGTTGGAATAACTACTGCCTCTTCTTCTGCAAATGCAAAAGATGTACCAGAAAACGAGATTCCCAGCACAAGAGCTAAAGTTAAGATCTTTTTTAATTTCATATATAAATAAATAATAAAACAAGGTTTAAGCCTTGTGTTTAATGCCTTATAAAAGAAAAGCCTGCATAGGCTAACTGGCAATATAATATCACATATTGTAGAATAAGTCAATAGCTTGTAATAAAAAATCCCCCACTGTCGTTAGTGAGGGGTATCTCGTATTTTATTTATTTCATCAATCGCTATTTTGATTTTTCCTTCATCAGCAGTTTGAAACATATTGTACAATATACAGACATCGTCTATATTTGCTTTTTTATTTAAAAATTTAGAAGCAAACATTAATACATTATTTTGTTTTTGGTATTCAACTAAATCCTCTTCAGTCAGCCAATTTTTAGTAACTGCATAAGCAACTAATGAAGCTATATTTATATAAGCGTCATCAGCAGGCATAATAAAATCAATTGTATATGCCATATAATCAGCACAAGCTTCGTTAAAAAGATTAAGTTCGATTCCATTTTTTAAATTTATATTTAAACCACGAAAAGACTTAAGACTTTCTTCTTTTTCATTAACTATAATCTTGTATTGAGAAACATTAGTATCTTCTCCTGCAAGAGCATGAAAATATTCATGAGCCAATGTAAAAGAAAAGGTCCTGCGAGTTAATGTCTTTATTTTAGGGCTAACTAATTTTAAATATCTTTCATTAAATGTAATTGTATTTTTAAAAGTAGAAGCGCAAGTAATACCACTATCCATAGCATGTTTAATGAACTTTAGACTTGTTTCTTTTTCTTTTTTAATAATCAAAGTATCATATGTATAGCCCCATCTATTTACACATTCTGTTATGACGCTATCCATTATTACGTTAATAGAATCAGAAAGATCAGATAGAACCACCATTTGGTTTTGATTTTTATTTTGAGCATTACAGTTTAATGCAATAAACCCAAATATTAAAATTAGATTTTTCATTTATTTTAAAATAACACATAATTTAGTCTTTGTAAAGTAAGACAAAGCATGTTATTATATATAAATGTCTTCGATATTAGAAAACAAAAAAGCATATTTTGACTACGAAATAATCGACAAATTTGAAGCTGGTGTCGAGCTAATTGGTAGTGAAGTAAAATCTTTAAAATCCGGCCGTGGCAACATTACTGGTAGTTATGTAAAAGTAATTAGTGGTGAAGCTTACATCTTGGGTATGAAGATAGACCCATATCAAGGCACTACAGCTAATGAAGAAGATAAAACACGAACCAGAAAATTGTTACTAAATAAGACTGAATTAAAAAAACTAACCAAATACACCGACGAAAAAGGTTTGACAATAGTCCCGCTTTCGTTGTACCTTAAGAATAGGTGGATCAAGCTTTCAATTGGTATTGGTCGGGGTAAGAAAAAAGCCGACAAACGCGAAACAATAAAAAAACGCGATACCGAAAGAGCAATTCGCCGAGAATACAGCGCTCGTTAAAAACTATATATGGGGGTGCATTGGCATCGACATTGTGATTATGTTTTCTTGTATGCATGTAGAGTTGTAAGTATCTCTTTAAACTATTTACAAAACCCAACTGCAAACACTGCAGCAAAAAGTATCCGTTCGCCTTTCGCGTTCGGAACTTCAATGACATTCGCCTAACAAAACTGGCGCGTCACGGTAACCTTTATTACACCATAGGATAAAGAATTACTGTTATACACTCTGGTTTACTGCTATATTTGCATGGATATAACAGGACATTGAATCCATGCTATGGAAAAAGTTTTTGTTGATAAAACCGTTAGACTTTTTCCTGAACAAACTTGGTTTTATCTAAACATGTAGATTTACCTGGGAATACACAATGCACGGGGGTTCGAATCCCCCCACCTCCACAAAATAAAAACCGCATATGCGGGTTTTTATTTTGTGTGGTGAGAAAAGTCTGGGAGACTTTTCATGGGGGATTCGAAAGCACTTTCCTGAAATGTGAAAAATTTATTTTGAACATTTCGGAAAGTGACCCGCGGCGGTAGCCGAGAATCCCCTATCGATACGAAGAGTATACAGGTCCTGTTCCCCCACTTTTTTAATGCTATAATATAAACAAGGAGGTAAAAATGTTTGAAAAATTTAGCGTTTCATTTTTTGAAACAAGAACCGAAACAAATCTACATTGTGTATATGTAGAAATATATGACGAAAGCTTACAAATAGCTTTAATTAAAAAAGTTTTCTTTTCTAAAGATGAAATTGATTCTTTTTTAAGTGATTTTATTTTATATTTCACCAATGAAGAATATTTGGAAATTTTACTTTGGATAGAAGAATTATCTATCCCGCAAAGAAAAAGATTTTACCCAATTGGTAAACCAAAAATTTTTAACAAAGATCAAAATGGCACAAAATAATCCCAGACGTTGGACGTCTGGGATTTTTACTTCTCTTTCAAAAAACTTCTCCTATGAATTTTGCACGGGCCATGTTTTTTTAAAGCCATATAATGCTCTTTTGTACCATAACCTTTGTGGTTATAAAAACCATATTCTGGATAAAACAAATCCATGTCTTCCATAAATTTATCACGGTGAATTTTTGCAATTATTGAAGCTGCTCCAATATGTAATTCTTTCTCATCCCCTTTTATAATAGTATGCTGACGAAAATATCTTTTATCTGCATGCAGTGACCCATCTAAATATACATCCATATGAGTTGGATTTGTTTCTAAATTTTTTTCTACTTTTTTTAAAATTTCGTCTATTGCTGACTGCAGTGATTTTGTAAGACCATGTTTATCAATGTATTCATTTGTATTATTGGCAATATACCAATTTGCGTAGCCTTTATTCTTTAGCTCTTTTAATTTTTCCATTACAACTTCACGTTTCTGAGGAGATATTTTTTTTGAATCTGTAATTCCTAAACCTTTTAAAATATGTAACTGAGATTTTGCAATAACAAACCCACACACTGTTACAGGTCCGGCCAGTGGCCCACGACCAACTTCGTCTATTCCTATAACATATTTTATGACTTTATCACTACTCACATATACATTATAGCTAAATACACAATTCAGCGCTAACCTAAAAAAAGACTTATTTTGTAAGGTTTTTTAATTCTTCAACAATATCATTAGTTTCTTTTAGTCGTGGAACTTTATTTTGCCCCCCTAATTTACTACGAGATTTCATCCATTTATAAAATGTCCCAATTGGTACAATATTTATTACTGGCAAAGACAGTACAATATTACCTTTTCTTTTGGCTTCGTAATCACTATTTAATTCACATAACTTTTTATCAAAAATTTCAGTAAATTTATTTATGTCAGGTGGAACAATTGCCATTTCCATAACCCATTCATGGTTACCTAAATTATTTATTGTATTATTTACGACAGTACATCCTGTATATTCACAAATACTGTAACCATGTTCGTTGTAAATTTGCTTTATTGCTTCGTCTACGTTACCTACCATTAATTCTTCACCAAAAGTATTTAACACGGCTTTTGTACGACCAGCTACACGAATACGCACAGGGTCAGTACTAGTAATTTCTACAATGTCCCCTATTCTATAACGCCACAAACCGGAAACAGTTGAAATTATTAATTCATATTTATGGTGTAGTTTTAAATTCTCAAGCTTTACTAATTCATTTGTATGAATATCTAAAAATTCATAATATATTCCATGCCCACACATTAAAAGCATTCCGTTATCCATATCAGCAGTATCCTGAAAAGCAAAGAAACCTTCGGATGCATTATATACCTCTACATATTTAAAATTATTTGATGGAATTAATTTATTTAAATCAGCAATGTACGGTTTTATATCTACCCCACCATGTAAGAATAATTCTAAATTTGGCCAAAGTTCTAAAATATTTTTTACTCCAGAATTTTCAACTGCTTTTTTTATTATAATCTGAATCCAAGAAGTAACCCCTATTAAAACTTTAATATCAGCATTTTTTGTAAAATCTAAAACTTTTGGCAATCTTTCTTCCCAAGAAGATATACCAGTTATTTCTTTAGGTAGCGCTTTGGATAAATTTGCCCACCAAGGAGAATTAGCCTCTATAACAGCCGAAATATCCCCTGCAAAATTACCGCTAATTGGGTTGGTTTCCTGTATTGAACCACTAACAGTCAACACACTATCAAAACCAATTTTACTATTTGGATTTTGATCTAAATAATTTGCAAACATATCTTTACTGGCTAAAAAATGATTTTGATCTAGTTGTTCATTTGTAACTGGCAAATATTTACTACGCGCATTTGTGGTACCACTGGATTTAGAAAACCATTTTGTATAGCCTGGCCATAAGACATCTTCTTCTCCATTCCAAGCCCGGTCTATAAACGGAAAAATTTCTTCATACGATCGTATTTCTAAATCTTGTAAATCTTTTACATTATTTTCAGTAGAATATTTTACAAATGGCAACACAATATTTAGCTCATTTAATATTTGATTTTGGGCATTTATTTGAGATTCTAATGTTTTAGGTAATAAATTTCCGCGAGACAGTTTGTAAACTGCTTTATACATTTCTGGAAAAAGTAAATGAGAAATCCCCATATTTTATATATAAAAAATTATTCTTCGTCGTCTATTTTTTCTGCTTCAATATATTCAACATTTGTAGCGCTACCAGTTATACGTAAAACATCTTTATCAACTTTTTTAAGTTCTTTGTTTGAATTATTATAGTGATTTACAACAGTATTAAGACTGGCTCCCATTTTACCATGGTATTCTTCGTAAGCTTTTAAATGTTTACTTAGCTCTTCAACTCTTTTTACAATATCTTTTGCAGATTCTTCTATTTGCATAGCTTTTAAACCTTGCAACACGGTTTGTAAATATGCCAAAAAAGATGTTGGGGATACAATAATAACTTTGTATTTACTGGCTGCACGCTGTATAAGATTTTCACCATCTTCACCACCACCAATTTTATTTATCAATAAATCATAATATATTGCTTCGTGTGGAATAAACATAAAAGCAAATTCCATAGTATTGTCTGACGGCTTTATATATTTGCTGGTTTCTACTATACGATTTTTTAAATCACTTACAAAAAGTTTTTCTAATCTGTCTTTTTCAACCTGATCTTTTGTTTCAGTAATACGATTATAATTCTCCAGTGAAAATTTAGAATCAATAGGAATTATTTTATCTTTTACAAACACTACTGCATCTACAATATCTCCCCCTGGAAAACTATACTGCATTTGGTAAGACCCGGGTGGCATAATATTTTTCAACAATGTTTCTAAATAATATTCCCCTAGTATCCCACGTTGCTTTGGATTTTTTAATATTTCTTGCAAGCTTTGTAATTGGTCAGTAAATCCTACAACTTGTTTGTTGGTTTCTTCTAATTTTGTTATTTTTTCAGTAATATCACGGACAATGCGAGACGTTTCGCTAGACTGAAAACGCATAGATTCGTTTATGTTTTTATTGGATTCATTTAGCTTACTGTCTACTATTCTAGCTAATTCATTGATTTGAGTTAATAAAAGTTGAGTTGTACTGTCTACAACCTGATTCTTGGGCTTTTTTGTTAAAAAAACAACTAGAATTAGCCCAATAATTGCAATTAAAATTAACACAAATACTACATTCATATTTATAGTCTAGCATAAAGATAAATAATTGGTGTATAATACAAAGTATAAGTTATTAATTAATTATTATATTATGTGTAAATCAAAATTGTCCTGTATTACTGGTTCAAGCAATATGAAAGATATTGGTTTGGTATTTTTGCGTCTTGGTGTTGGTATTCCTTTTTTCTTTCATGGGTTAGGTAAACTAATGGCAATAGCTGGGACAACAGGTTTCTTTGCTTCTATTGGACTACCATCATATTTTGTATACATCGTTGGGATTCTTGAGATACTAGCGGGTATTTCAATTGTTTTTGGTATCTATGCTTGGGTTTCTGGTTACATTGTTTCTATAATTATGGCTGGAGCTTATATATTAGTAAAACATAAAGGTCAATTTATGGGTGGCCAAATGAGCTATGAAATTGATTTTGTATTCTTTTTCCTTGGTTTGGCTATTGCTTATCTTGGTAGTGGTAGATATTCTTTACTATCTTGCGCTTGCAGTGGAAATTGCAAAGATAAATGTTGTGCTACAAATACAAACTGTGATTGTTTAGACAACGGTGGGTGTAATACTAAAAACTGCACAGACTGTAACGTATGCGAAACTCCTAAAAAACAAATTTCAGCAGAAATGTGTACACACACTATGCCATGCTCATGTGGTGACTGTAGTAAATGTAGCGCGTAAGCTATTCTCTGTAAAACCCCTGCAATTTAGCAGGGGTTTTTGGTTATAAAAAAATAATGTATACTCTTTTAATGGACCAAAATATTTTAAACAAACTAACCATTTCCGGATTCAGAGGAATTATTGGAGAAATTTTAACTCCTGAATCTGTGGCACTACTAGCCCAAGCTTTTGCAATTACTATAAAAGAAAAAATGGGTAAAAACGATATCCATTTACTTATAGCTCGTGACGGCAGAAACAGTGGCGAAGAAATAGAACAAAATTTAGTATTGTCATTAACTAACAGCGGAGTAAACGTAACAGTAGTTGGGATAGTAACTACTCCTAGCGTACTTTATTTAACAAAAACATTAACTTTTGATGGTGCGATTATAATTACTGCCAGTCATAACCCCGTAGAATATAACGGCTTAAAATTTATTACGAGTGACGGAAAATTTGCTAGTCACGAAATAATAAAACAAATGAAAGCTATTTTATGTCTTCCAGAAAAAGAATTAATTGCAAAAATTGATTCTAATATGGGTGACAAAAAAAGTGAAGCCATAATTGATACGACTTTGGGTAGTAATTATATAAACCATGTAATTTCTTCTTTTTCAAAACTAACAACAAAACCAAGAGTAATGCTGGATCCAGTAAACAGTAGTGGTAGTATTATGGGCCCAGAATTCCTGCGTGGAATGGGGGCAGAAGTTATAACAATCTACGACGATATTACTGAAGAATTTGAAAGACCACCTGAGCCAAATCCAGCAGCATTATCAGAACTGGGCCGAGCAACATTGGGTTACGGTATGGATGTGGGATTTGGTCTGGACCCTGATGCTGACCGACTAGTAGTAGTCGACGAGAATGGTTTGCCAGTATTTGAAGAATATACTTTGGCACTATGTGCTAGAGCATTTTATGAGAAATTAAAAAAAGAAGATGTATTAAATTCTGCCGGCCCATTAGTAGTAAATATGTCTACCAGTAAAACTGTAATTGATGTAGCTAAAGAATATGGAGTAGATTCAGTATTGTCCCCTGTTGGTGAAGCCAATGTAGTAAACAAAATGATTGAAAACAATAGTATGTTTGGTGGTGAAGGCAGTGGTGGGGTAATTTTTCGCCCAGTTAACTTTGGACGAGACAGTTTCGTGGGAATGGCTTTGATTTTAAATTTAATGGAAGAATCTGGAAAGAAAATTTCTGAACTTGTTGCCGAACTTCCTAAATACATAATGCTAAAAGATAAAATCAGCGGGATTAATGATTTTAAAAGCTATACGCAGCAAATAAAATCCCTATTCCCTGATGCAACAGTAAACGAAGATGATGGATTAAGGTTTGATTTTAGTGATTCTTCTTGGATACAAGTCCGTGCCAGTAATACCGAACCAATTGTAAGAATAATTGGCGAAGCAAAAGAAGAAGCTAGAATAGTAGAACTGGCAGACAAGGTAAAAAGTATTTTGTTTTAAAAATTAAAAAGAAAAGCCATGTATAACAAAATAAGTCATACATGGCAATTTTTTACTTTTTTGTTTGATTTTTAGGCCAAACATCCCCAATTTTATAACCGGGATCCCAAGTTCTTTTGAGAGTTGGTAGACCCAAGGATTTTAAACCTTCATTGCTTTTCTTCCTTGAGATTTCTGAAACCTCGCGAATCTTGGCTTTAAGAGCCAAATCCCTTTTATCCCACAAACGCAGGGCAAGTTCCATCCTACCACCTTCTAACTTTTCAGCTGGTGCGGTCCAGGATTCAGACCTCTTCCATTCCGATTTATCCAGAAACATTCCGCGCCCAATTTCATGAGCTTCGTTTACCAAATATTTTTTCAAATCCTGGCTGGCATAAAAAACCAACGTTTGATATTTTTTGTTTTCATCTAACCCTTCGATACAAATCAAAAGGTTACCATTTTGTGTGCTTTTAGAAAAAGCAGAAAAAACGGATTTAAGGTTTTTGTTATTCATTTTTAAATATTTTACATATTATATCATTTTATGTAGAAAAGTCAATGGCTTGGAGCGAAATCCCTTAAATACACACAACATGGCAGGTTTTTATATATTATTTGACTTTTATAGGTTTTTCAGCTATATTGTAAAGGTAATCAATACTCGTTTGAGTTATATAAAAGCAATTGAAGGAAAGAATAAACAACCAAATAAGAGCACGCGATGTACGCGTTATTGACCACAATGGTGACAATATTGGCGTACTCACTGTTGAAGAAGCAATAAAATTAGCCCAATCTGTTGGACTTGATCTTATTGAAGTATCACCAGAGGCTCGTCCCCCAGTTGCAAAGATAGCCGATTACGGAAAATACGCATATGAAATGGCTAAAAAAGCCAAGAAGATGCGTGCAGGAGCTCATGCTACTGAAACAAAAGCAGTTCAAGTAAAAATAGCAACCGGCGAACATGATTTGGAAATGAAAGCCAAGAAAGCATCAGTATGGTTGTCCGAAGGGCACCGTATAAAAGTAGAGCTTTTCTTGTCTGGAAGATCCAAAGGTATGCCAGACGAATTCTTGAAAGAAAGAATGGATAGATTCCTAAATTTTATTACTGTAGAATACAAAGTATCAGAACCCTATAAAAAAGGTCCCAAAGGTCCAATTATAACAATAGAACGAGTAAAATAATTATTAATAAATTGTATGAAAACAAACAAATCACTTGCAAAAAGACTAAAAGTTACCGGTACAGGTAAACTATTAGCACGTAAAGCTGGACATAACCACTTTAATGCAAAAGCAACAAGAGTTAGCCAACTTGCAAAGAAGAAAGATGTTGTAATGACTCTTTCACCAAAACTTAGAGGCCAAAACTTACCTTTTGCTTAATAAGTAAATTTTATAAATAACTTAGTTATAAAAAATAACACAGATATATGACACGCGTAAAACGAGGAACAATAAAAAACAAAAAGCGTAAGAATGTGCTAAAGGCAGCTAAAGGTTTTCGTAATGGTCGCAGTAAAAAAGAAGCTGCAGCAAAAGACGCATTACGTCATGCTGGAGCATACGCTTTTGCTCACCGTAAAGACAAAAAGACTGACCGTCGTGGAATTTGGCAAATAACAATTTCTGCTGCATCAACAAAATTTGGTTTTTCATACAGTAAATTTATTTCAGGACTAAAAAGCAAAAATATTGCTGTAGACCGTAAAATACTGGCTGATCTTGCAGTAAAATCTCCAGAGACTTTCAAAAGAATAGCAGACAAAGTAGCTGCATAGCGCACCCCACGCTATTATCCCTCCCCTTAACAGGCGGAGGGATTTTAGTTATAATAAAATAATGAAACACCATTACATAACAAATACATTACTAAGTATCGAAGAATCAGCTCGAAAATTTTTTGAACAATTTCCTTTTACGCATGCTTTTGTTGCTGGAGTTGGGGTAATTTTGTTTTGGCGTGGAGTATGGGAAATAGCTGATATTATAAAACTAGACCCAATAGCTTCAGTATTGTTAGGAATTGCATTACTAGGTGGAATAGGTTTGTTTATTCAAACATTTGTAGGTAATGCAATTATTATAAAAAATGTAAAAAAAGAAGAACAATTAGAAAAACAAACAGAAAGAAAAGTTGAAAAAGTTGAAAAAGAAATTTCAACAGAAGAAATAAATATTTCTAAACTTACAGAAAAAATTGATGAGTTATCTAAAAAAATTGACCTGTTAAGTAAAACTAACTAAAATCAAGTTCTATACTGTCCCCTCGTTCTGGCAATACTACATCTATTCCATAGTTATCATGCATTCTTTGAGCCAAGAAGTTTGAAGATCCTGGTTCGCCTAGTACAATAAATAATTTCTTTAAATCTTTTACTGCGGGTTTTATCCATTCTACAATATGGTCACTGTCTTTATGGCCAGAATATCCAATAATTTTAGCTATTCTTGCGCGAACTGGTAATTCATCTCCGGCTATGCGCACAGTTTTATGACCTTCTTCTATCATTCTACCCAATGTCCCCACTGCTTGGTACCCAGTTAGAAGTAGCGTGCTTTTAGGATCAGTAATGTAATTATGCTCGTGGTGAATAATGCGCCCGCCTTGAGACATCCCAGAGCCCGCAATGATAACTTTTGGCATTGGCTCGTGTAATATTTCAATACTATCTTGTGTTTCCATGGAAATAGAAAGTCCTGGAAAAGAAAAAATGTCATCTCCTGATTCCACAATAGCTTTAGATTTTTCATTAAAATATTTAGTGTATTTTTTAAATATCTTGGTAACACGAATTGCTAATGGTGAATCCAAATATACTCGCATTTGTGGTATTTCTTTTTTTTGCATCATCATATCTATCTCAAAAATAAGTTCTTGAGTTCTTTCCAATGAAAATGTTGGCATTACTAGTGCCCCACCGCGCTTGAAATTATCATTTAATTCTTTTACAAGATTTGCGCGTCTTTCTTCGCGACCTTCGTGATTACGGTCTCCATAAACTGATTCGGTAATGATATATTTTGCTCCAGTTATAGTTTCAGTGTCACGTAGTAATACAGATGGTGAATTCCCTAAATCTCCCGTGTAGACTAATTTTTGGCCGTTATAAGTTAATTCAACCATTGCTGAGCCCAATATATGTCCAGCATCCAATAATCTAACAGTAAAGCCATATGGCAAATTTACTTTATTATGATATTCAATTCCATCCCAAAGGTTCATAATATTAACTACAGCTTCTTCTGTATACATTGCTAAAATATTTTCATCATCTTCGTGTGAGAGAATTTTTACTGTATCTTCTAGCATTGGAAGAGCAATATCTTTTGTAGCATCAGTAGAAATTATTTTACCGCGAAAACCATTAGCATAAAGTTTAGGAATAAGCCCAATATGGTCTACATGAGAATGTGTAATAAATAAAACATCAATAGTCTTTGCGTCATAAGGAAACGGTAGCCAGTTTACTGGATCAGACATTTTTATCCCCTGAGTTAAACCACAGTCAAACAATATCCGATACGGTTTTTCGCCATTACCAGGATGTTCGATAAGAAAATTTGCTCCGGTAGCGGTGCCCAGCCCAGAGACAAAAGAAAGTTTTAAATTTGGATGTGAAATCATAAGTGTATTATACACTTTTAGCATTAAGCTTGCGAATTATTTTAATAAAATTTCTTTTTTGTGTCTAAAATATATAAGACAGGCTTCTAGTCCTCCGGCTAAATCAAAAAATATATCACTTAATGAGTCTATAAAAATATGTCGCCTGTCGACAAGTGTTTCAAAAAATATTTCGTAACCTTCCCATAAAAGCCCAATAATTAGTACAAAAAGTAAAACTGCAAATAGTGTTTTTAATGTAGAATAAAATACAAATTTTTTATAATTTAATAAAAAATTAATAACCAAAAGCCCAGTGAAAAGACCACCAAAAAAATGTAGTGGCATATCATACCACCAAATTATGCTATATAATCCCAGCCACACTCCAATAGTGTTAAAAATAAAAGTACCAATAGTTGCCAAAGCTGCCCGTAAAAAGATTCTTTTTTTTAGTAACTTAAACCCAGTTTCGTTCATAAATATATTGTAGCACAACCTCTCCCCCTTGCCCTCTCTCCTTAACAATGCGAGGGGGATACCTAACAAAAAATCATCCTTTTTACGGGATGATTGCTTGTTAGGATTATTTGATAAATAGTTACCCTAGTTTAATACTAGGTGGGTGCACTGCCTTTTAGGCCAAGGCCCAAAATGGACTTCATGCTCCCGAATAAAAATTGTTCTAGAATAATATGTCAAATAATCCTATACTTATTTTATCTTTTACAGCAAAAAGGTCAATATGGACGAAATCTAATTTTTATAGTTTTTTATATTTCGTAATTTTGCAGTACTAAAATTAGATTTTTGACAGATTCATCATTAATGTCCTGTGGTTTTATGTTACATTTTTCAAAAATTTGTTGTTCGATCTCTCTTAGAGATACTTCAAATAAATTTCTAGATTCAATATGTAATTCAAGACTATCTTTTTCGTAACCAAGATCTAAATTTGATGTTTTATTTTCCCCATGATATCGATCCTTTAAATTAGATAACCTGTTTTCTAAAGAATTAATACCATCCGGAGTAACACGCATATCAGCATAAGCGCAAATTTTTTTATTAAAATCATTTGATTCTAAATTATCTTTTGCTGTATGAAAACCAATACAATTTATTAAATCAACTACTTTTTCGTTAATATTTAGCTCTTGGGCAATATGTATAGTTGCATGATGTTCGTCTTTACCGTATTTATTTATAAAATCACGTTGAACATTTTGCCAATAGTCTATCCCCTGTGGCTCTACAGATTCTGGAATAGCTCCAATAATAAATTTTATAATATTACCCATGTCATGCAGTAAACATGCTGTAATAATAGAATCTTTATCTACTTCTACGTTTATGTTTTCACAAATTATTTCTGCTACAGCAGTTACACGTAGCTGGTGAATTTGAAGTATAGGCATTATTTTATACTCCTCGTATATGTCTAAAATCTTTTGCATAAAAATACTATACCATAATAAAAACCCTGGCATAACCAGGGTATTTATTAAGCAACGTGTTCAGAATATATAAAATCGGTATCAATTTTTTTGTAAGAAAACAATTCGTCTTCTTTAAAGAATCTTTTGATTTCATCTACTGCTGCTTCAGCACTATCTGATGCATGAACAAGATTAGATTGTGTACTCATAGAATAATCACCTCTAATAGTACCACCATCAGCCATATAGCCTTTTGTAGGACCAACAATAATACGAATAGAATCAATAATACCAACACCTTCTACTGCCATAACTATTACGGGAGAAGATTTCATAAAATTACGAATTCCTGGGAAAAATGGTTTGTCTTTAATGTGCATGTAGTGTTCTTCTAAAAGAACATCAGATACTTGCATCATTTTAACACCAACTATTTTAAGACCTTTTTTCTCAAAGCGTGAAATAATATCCCCTACTAAATTACGTTGGATACAGTCAGGCTTAAGAATGATAAGTGAACGTTCAGTTTGCATGTATTTTATATAATTACTTTTATGGGCAAACTATAGCAGAAAAAACCCGTTTCTCCAAGAGAAACGGGTTTTAAATATTATTAACTTTTCAAAAACTTATCCATTATTTCTTTTTCGACTTCTTCGCGGTCACGTCCGTATCTCATATAAGACAATTCTTTTAGTAGTGGCACAATTTGAGTATTACTTGGTGGGTTATCCGCTGTACGAATGTTAAATGGTTTTACAGGTTGGCCTTTGTATAGCATAGCCATATAAGCGTCACGGTTGTCTAGCTTCATAATGTCGGTTGATGTAAACACTGGTTCAAACTGCTTTTGCATAAATTCTGCATCTTCAGGAGATATACGGAAACATGCTTTAGACCCTACGTTACCAAATACTGCACCTTTGATATCGTCTTGTAGTTGCGAAATATATTGATGAGCCAAGTTTAAAGACAAACGGTATTTACGTGCTTCAGATAAAATAGAAGATATTGCTGGTGTAGTAACGTTTTGGAATTCGTCGATATATAAATAAAAATCTTCAACTTTTTTACCATACATATCTGCACGAGACAGTGCTGCCATTTGGAATTTCATTACCAATATCATACCAATAAGATTTGCATTCATTTCACCAAGACGGCCTTTGGATAAATTCACAAGTAAAATCTTTTTGTTGTCCATAATGTCGCGCATGTTGAAAATAGATTTTTCTTGCACAATAATTGGGCGCAAAAATTCGTTAGAAATTAGCGGATCAAATTTTGAAGAAATATATGGCACAAAGTTAGCTAGACTGGATTCCCCTGTTGTTTCTTCCGCTGACTTCCAAAATTGTTTTACAATTGGGTTTTTACAATGTGACATTTTCATATCACGAAAATCTTTATCAGCAAGAACACGAGTAATCTCCATTAAAGTACAGCCCGACTCTGGATGGTCCATCACAAGCATTGCCGAGTTTTTAAAATATTGTTCAAACAATGGCCCACCAGATGTTTTAAGATCAAACAATTGATTAAACATCGACATTAGTGAATCTATAACCATGGTTTTTTGTTCAGGATATTTTGGATCAAATTCCAACATATTTAGCCCCATTGGGCGAGCAGTATATGCTGGGTCAAAATAAATAACATCATCAATTCTATTTTTAGGAACATAAGAAAGAATGTCTTGAATATCGTTACCGTGGGGGTCTATAAAACAGCAACCATCACCATTGGCAATGTCTTGGGCTATCATAGTACGCAATATTCCAGATTTACCCACTCCAGTTTGCCCAATTACATACAGGTGACGCATTCTGTCTTCTCTACGCATATATATAGGTGTAGTAATACCGCGGTAAGAATTGTAGCCCAATAATACTCCGTCCGCTGGATCCATTTCCCCCATTTCAATAGGCGCTGGTGACCCTGCAGATTTAGCTTGTTTAAGCTGTGGAGAATTTTCAATATCAAATGGAAAATGAAATACTGTAGCCAATTCTGCTAAATTCATTGGCATAACTTTGGATTTATCAAACATACGATAGTTGAATTCATGTAGGAATTCGCCCATACCACTGTCTTTTACTTTTTCAAATGCTATACCGTTTCTATGAGCTTCAGTGAATTGGTTAAAACTGGATTCTATTTCAGCGCGAATATTGTCAGCACGGTCACCATTCTCCCCTGTTGCAATGATGCGGATGTTGGAACCCATTATTACTTTTTTTACTTTTTCTTGAATGTGACCAATGGCTTCGTCGTCGGTTTTGTTTTCTATTTCTTTATCTTTTTTGTCTTCTTTGCTGGAGAATAGTTCCAACGCTGCTGTTCCAAAACCGGCTGCAAATTTACCAAAAGTAGAACGCATTGCTTCTTTGACTTTTTTACCATTTTTAACTTCTTTTAAGACTTGATGGTAGTGGTCTACATAATCTTCATCTTTTGGAGAAATTACCAACTGTATTGCTGCACCTTCACCAGTACGTTTTAATTTTGTAAATACATTAATAATTATATTTAATGGATCGTGGTCAAAAGTATCAAAAGTTTTTAATGGAAAAATATCATAATCTTTAAACTGTCCGTATGATGCAGATACTCCACCACGGCCTTCGGGGAAAATATTGTAATCATCTGGAACTTCGTTCATGCGGGCTTTGGGATGAACACCCATTACATGTTTTTCTAAAAGTGGTGCTTTGTCACTGGGTACTGCAGCATAAAAAACAATATGGTCAGTATTGTTAGCTAAAACAATTTCCAGTGTAAAATGTGAATTTTCTTTGTTGGATTTTGTGTCAGCTACTGAATGCATACCAGCATAAAATTGCTCCATAGATGTAATTAAGGCTTTGAAGTCAGTATTATCTTTTTCATTTTCAGGTTCCGGTAATGTTATTTCAAACAAAGACATGTCGATAGCTCGAAAAAGTGGTGTAGTGTCTTTTATTCCTGGTAATGAACGTGTTTGGCATAAATACTGTACTAAGAAACGATGAAAATCCGCATCAATGTGTGGATTTTTTAATTCTTCTACAATTTGTAGTGCAGACATAATACCTTTGGAAAGCATTATGGCTAGTAATTCTTCCATTGTACGGTCATGGGTTTCCGGTTTTAGTCTTAAGACTAATTCAGTTTGCTCTTTTTTAGTCATCTGCATAGTTGGTGGCTTTGGCACATCTATTGCAGAATTTTTATATAATTTTACAGTATCGTTTGCTAATTTTTCTTTATTAGTATCTACCCCACGTTCTTGCATTATGGTTTCTTTTTTTGCAAGCTCTGTACGCAAGAAAGCAATCTCATCTTCGTGAGATTTAAATTCTGGAATTTCCATTGGAATAAAAGTTTCCATATTTATTATTGTATCACACAAATAAAAATAAATGTGTGTGTAAGAAATGCCTTACGGACTGCAGGAGTAGAGCAAATTCTCATCAGAGAATTATGCGTGCATTTCGAGGACATATATTTATTTTTAAACCTTAGTTAGTATTTCGTAACCAGTTTCAGTTACTACTACTGTATGTTCAAAGTGTGCAGATAATTTGTGATCTTTTGTTGTTACAGTATAACCATCACGAGAAAATGAAACAAATCGTGTACCGTCAGTTAACATTGGTTCAATTGCTAGCACCATTCCGGGTTTTAATTTTATGCCTTCACCACGCTTACCAAAATTTGGAACATAGGGATCTTCGTGGACTTTATACCCCACACCATGACCTGCCAGCTCACGAACTATTCCATATTTAAATGGTTTTACATATTGTTCGATTGCGGCACCAATGTCGCCAGTAGTTGCTCCGGGTTTTATCGCACTTATTCCAACTTTTAAAGATTCTTTTGTAACGTTTATTAATTTTTGTGCATCCTGAGAAATTTTACCAACAGGAACAGTAATAGCATGGTCGGTAAAAAGCCCACCAAACACTAATCCTCCATCTAGTGTGATAATGTCCCCTTCTTCTAAAATTTGAGCTTCATTTGGGATACCATGAACAATAACATCGTTTACAGACACGCACAGTGACGCAGGAAAAGGATTTTTAACTCCTTCGGGACGATATCCCAAGAATGCTGGATCGGCTCCATTTTTACGAACTTCTCGTTCAAAGACTTCGTCTAAATATTTAGTATTAACCCCCGCCACAACATGCTTTGCGGTCTCGGCTATTGCCATAGCCAAAAATTGCCCGCCTTTACGCAGAGTCTCAATTTCGTGAGGTTTCTTAATAGTTACCATTTGTTTAATCTAACACAAAAAAACCACTTCGAAAAGATGCGGTTAGTTTGTGATTTTTGTGCCAATAAATTCGCTACCTTCTAAATAATCTCTTAAATTATCTAAATTCTTACCATTCATTATTGCTACTTCTATCCCCAATTCTTCAGCTTTTTTTGCAGCTATTGGGTCAAAAGGAGCGTTCAAGCCTGGATCCCATTCAACTGGTAATAATTTACGAAATTCTGACCAAGTAATGTTTTCTATCTTTACTGCATCAGGATTAGTCCGTGGGTCTTTATCATAAGCGTAGTCAATATTAGAAAGATTAATGACAGTTTTAGCATTAACACTGTTTGCGGCATGTACCGCGGCAAGGTCGCTACTATTCCCTGGTTTCCAGCCAGCTGACATTATTATTGGTTTATCTGTATTTGGAATAATATCAGGGTTAAGAATTATTGAATCATAAGCTAAATCACCAAAACAAACTCGAAGTAATTCTGAATTTAATCTAGTACTAGCTATCCCAATCCAATCTAAATCTGTATTTGTTGAAGTGTATAATTCTTTTGCAGAATTTATATAGTTGCGAGCAGTATGACCACCACCAGTAATAATTATAAATTTAAAATTTTTAGCAGTATATTCTTTTATAAGATTTATAAAATCTTTTAAAAAAAGATTATTTATATTTTCAGGAACAATTAATGAACCGCCAAGTGATATTACTGTGTAATTATTTTCCATATTACAATCCTAATTTACTAATTATTTCATTATGTACTTCTTCTATAGATTGTTCACCATTTATTGTAAATAAATTATACCCAGTCTTGTTTTTAAAATAATCCATAGACGGTAACACATTATTAACATATTCATCAAATCTTTTTGCTATACCTTCGTCAGTATCATCATTTCTGGCACGTAATTTCATGCGTTTAATTGCTTCGTCACGTCCAACCTCGATATAAATTACAGTTATATTTTCTCTTTTGTAAAAATTCATTAGTTTTTCAAAAGTCTGAGATTGCTCGATTGTTCTTGGGTAACCATCCGTAATTACAACTGAATCTTGTTTTATGTTTACTGTAAACATATTTGTTACCAAAGAATCAGTAATAAAGCTTGGGACTAAACCACCAGCTTCAATTATATTTTTAATATAACTTCCAGTATAAGAATCACCTGAACTTAATTTCCTAAATTCATTTCCGGGGTAAACATACAATATATCATTTGATATATTTTTATTTTTTATGTAATTTTGAAGTAGTTCTACTTGTGTACCCTTACCAGACCCTGCAATTCCAAAGAAGATAAAGTTTAAAGGTTTATTTATATCCATAAATTCATTCTAACTGATAATTTAATTTCGTGCAAAAACAAATAAAATCCCCCGCAATACGGGGGATTTTATTATTTGTATTCTTGTCCGGATAAATGAGCATCAACTTTTTTGATCATGTCTATAACTACAGACACAACGATAAGTAATGCAGTTCCACCGAGTGCAATAGATTGATTACCGGAAATACTTCGGGCAATCAATGGTAATACTGCAATAAGACCAAGGAATAATGAGCCGACTAATGTAATTCTTGTTACAATGTTTGCTAAATATTCTTTTGTTGGAAGACCAGGACGAATTCCTGGAATAAAAGCACCACTTCTTTGCAAGTTTTCACTAATTTGTTTTGGATCAAAAGTAACTGCAGTGTAGAAATATGTAAATAATACTACTAATGCAAAATATATTACTCCGTAAAGCAAACCTTCTTGAGTAAAGTTTTTCAAAACGTTACCAATTTTAGCAATAACTTCTACTCCACTACCAGACATTAGAGACCCAACTAGCTGAGGGAAAAGTAAAATTGAAAGCGCAAAGATTATTGGAATAACTCCTGCTTGGTTTACACGCAAAGGTAAATAAGTTTGAGTTGCACCAAATACAGTAGTTCCACCGCCTCCTTGGCGAGCATAAGTTACTGGTACTGGTCTTTCGGCTTCTGTAATAAATATTGTTCCCGCAATTAATAGCACTGCCATTACTGCAAACATTATATACATTACTAAATCAGCTGGATTCCAGTTTAATGCAATTTGACTAGTATATGTTGGAAGTGACGCCACAATACCAGCAAATATTATAAATGACATTCCGTTTCCAATTGCAAATTCGGTAGCAACATCAGCAAGCCACATTAACAAGAATGAGCCCGCTGTAGCAACTACAACACTGATTACTATTTCAATTAAAGATAATTGTGGTAGTACTCCTTGTTTTACTAAAAGTGCTAACAAAGAATATGATTGTAAAACCGCTAACGGTAATGTAATCATACGAGACCATTGATGTACTTTTTTGCGTCCAATTTCTCCTTCGTCTTGGTAAAGTGATTTAACTTTTGGTGAAATAAATGAAAGTAACTGCATTATAATACTGGATGTAATATAAGGCCCTACTCCAAGCATTATGATAGACAATGTTGATAGTCCACCACCAGAAAGAAGATTAAACACTCCAAGAAAAGAATCTGTCCCAAGAAATTGTGTTAATCTTGCTGGGTCAGCTCCTGGGATTGGAATATTTGAAAGAAGACGAAAAATAAAAATTATAAAGATAACAAAGAAAATTTTGTTTCTTAATCTTTTATCTCTCCAAATTCTTTCAACTGTTTTAATAAAAGAATTCATAAATTATTTTACTGTGCCTTTTGCACTTTCAATAGCTGTTTTTGCTTTTGCTGAAACAGTAAATCCTGAAAATGTTGCGGCTTTGGTAATAGTACCTGTAGCAAGAATTTTTACATGAGGAACTTTACCATATTTATTACTAACAACACCAAGAGTAACTAACATGTTTGGTGTTACTTTTTCGCCTCCAGAAATTGCTTTGTCGATTTGAGAAAGAGTTACTGTAGAAACAGTTACTTTTCTTGAATTAAATTTGTATCCGCGTAGTTTAGGAAGCTTCTTGATGATGTCTCTTAGTTCTGGTCTTTTTTTGTTACCAGCACGAGCAGACTGACCTTTTGTACCACGGCCAGAAGTTTTACCACGAGTTCCCCCGCGTCCAACTATCTTCTTTTTCTTTAACTCAGTTTTAGGTTTTAAGATGTTTTTTTGCATAACTATATATATTAATTAGCTGTATAAGCATCACTAGTAGCTGTAGTGTAAACAGGTGCTGGTTTTGCAATTGTAGCCAATGCTTTCATTGTAGCACGAGCATTTGAAAGTTTATTTTTACTACCAGAATTGATTTTACCAGTTACATCTTGTACTCCAGCCAAAGTTAAAATATCACGAATAGCTGAACCAGCTACCATTCCTTTTGCTTTGTTTGGACGAATTACAACACATGATGCACTAAATTTTGCACTTACTTCACGAGGTAATGACATTTTGTCAGTAAGATTTACTTTGATCAGATTTTTCTTAGCTTGCTTTAATGCTTTTGCGATTGCAATTGCAGTGTCAGCTCCTTTACCTGTCCCAAGACCTACTAAACCTTTTTTGTCTCCAATAACTAATGCTACTGCAAAACTCATTCGGCGACCTCCTGATGTAACACGAGTTACACGACGGATGTCGATCATTTTTTGTTCGTATTCACTACGAGGTCTTTCAGCTCCGCGACGATTTTCGTTTCTTCCACCTTTGTTTTCACCAGGTTTTTCACCACGAACTATGCGACGCTTTTGACCAAATGAACTTCCTCCTGGAGCTCCTGCTCCGGCTGGACGAGGTGTAAATGGTCTACTACCTGCTGGTCTTGGTGTAAATGGGCGTGACCCAGCTGGACGAGGTGTAAAAGGACGAGCTCCGGCTGGACGAGCTGCTCCAGTGTTTGTAGACGCAACAGCTGGTTTTGATGTAGCTTCTGCATTTACTGGTGTATTGTTTGTGTTTTGTTCTTCTGCCATATAATTAGAAAATTAATCCAGTCTCTCTTGCACTGTCAGCCAATGCTTTGATGTGACCAGTGTATTTGTAACCATTACGGTCAAATACTACTTTTGTAATCCCGACCTTTTTTGCACTTTCTGCAATATTCTTTCCTACTAATACTGAACGTTCGCGATAAGTTCCTGTTTCCATACTCATATCACTTGCACTGACTAATGTTTTAGCAGCTACATCATCAATAAGCTGTGCGTATACATGCATGTTTGATTTGAATACTGTAAGTCTTGGACATTCTGCAGTCCCTGAGATCTTGCTTCGAATTTTCTTTTTAAGACGAAGTCTTTTTTCTTGTTTTAGATTATTTGTTTTCATATACTATGCAGATTTCTTACCTTGCTTACGACGAATAACTTCACCATCATAACGGAATCCTTTACCTTTATAAGGTTCAGGTTTTTTCATAGATCGTACTTTTGCTGAAAAACTTCCGACCAATTCTTTGTCGATACCACTGATTGTTATATTGTTCTTTTCTGCAGTTACAGTTAGACCAACTGGTATTGGCATTTTTACTGGATGAGAAAATCCAAGAGCTAAATCAAGACTGTCGCCTTTGACTTCACTTTTGAAACCAACTCCTTCTAGTATCAATTTCTTTGAGAAACCAGTTGTAACACCGTCGATCATGTTTTTAACATGAGATGCTACTGTCCCCCATAATGCATTAGCCATTATAGATTCCACATTTTTTGTAAAAGTAACTACGTCACCATTTACTACTACTGTTACAAGATCTGTTTTAAAATCTCGAGACAATTCTCCTTTTGATCCTTTTGCTGTAAATACAGACCCAGTTACTGATGCTGTTGTTCCAGCTGGAAGAGTTATTATTTGTTTTCCTATTCTAGACATATATTCAATCTATTACCACATTTTAAATAATGCTTCTCCTCCGACCAATTCTTTTTTTGCTTCAGCGTCTGTCATTACACCTTTTGGTGTAGATAATACTAAGATACCAAACCCGTTTTTAACTGGGTGAATATCTTTAACGCCAAAATATTGACGAGCACTTGATTTTGAAACCAAAGCTACATCGTTTATTTTTGCTCCGTTATCGTTATATTTTAGATTTACTACGATTTCTTCACCAGCTTTTTTGTTTTTCTTTTCGAAACCTTCGATAAAGCCTGCACGTAATAGACATGATGAAATAGCGTGAATAAATTTTGAATATGGGAAAGTAACACTTTCGTGGTGTACACGAGAAGCGTTCTTTAATTTAATTAAAAAGTTTGCTGTAGGATTCATATATTACCAAGATGATTTACGAACCCCTGGTAATACTCCTTCGTTCGCAAGTTCACGGAATGAAATGCGAGATAGACCAAAGTCACGGATATAGCCATGCGCACGACCTGTGAGCGCACAACGGTTTTTGTAACGAATTGGGTTAGAGTTACGAGGAAGCTTGCGCATACCTTCGTAGTCACCCTTTGCTTTAAGTTCTGCACGCTTTTTAGCGTATTGCGCGATAAGACGCGCACGCTTTGCATTACGTGCAACAACAGATGTTTTTGCCATTGTTATGTATTATTAACTTCTAAATTACTCTTAGTTTTGCGCGTGTTTCTCGCAGATTTTCTTTAAAAATAGATCAGTATGACCATATCTCTAAAGGAGATCAACGGACTACGCCTGTTCAGAGTACCTGCAAAATGTACCACAAAACATGGATTTTTGCAACCTCTCCCCCTACCCCTCTCCTTATAAATGAGAGGGGCTAACACACCTTGCTATTTTGTTAAATAGTGGTATAGTTAGCAAAATAATTATGAAAAACTACATATTTTTGGTACTGACCTGCTTTATAGCCGTCAGCCAAGTAAACGCAATGCCTTTAAAGGCTGAATCTACAAAATCAGAAATGATTCTGGGAACAAATGATTCCAGGCCAATAAGCACCTGGACCGAAGTTTCTAAAAATGAAACAAAAGGATTAAGCTATAAAGATGCTATAGAAATAACAAAAAATCCTGGACAAATTAAGACTCTTAATTTTATCAGTTATTATGTTTTAAATTTCCCACCATCTTACGCAGAATCTTATGCCTTAGACACCTTAATCAAAGTAGAATGGAATGGCAAAAATTATATTACCAACTATGCTGTTTTTAAAAGAAACACAAATAGATTTTGGTTTTTTTATGTAGTCTTTGGTTTAATTATGCTTTTTGCAATAATTTTTTCTTTATTTTTTTGTATTGGTAAAAGATCTATCCTTGAAATATACGAAAAGTATTCCTTTGAAGAATACCTCTCTAAATTTATTTTATTTAGAAAAGAAATTATTTGGATTTTTATTTTTACTTTTACTTGCTATTTAATTACAGCTTCAATACCA
The DNA here is from genome assembly GCA_964426555.1 of uncultured Candidatus Saccharibacteria bacterium. Classification (GTDB taxonomy): domain Bacteria; phylum Patescibacteriota; class Minisyncoccia; order Phycocordibacterales; family UBA9973; genus 2-01-FULL-33-17. The sequence continues at coordinate 55,225 of CAYRQJ010000001.1, forward strand.
GGAATGTATTATTCCTTAGGGATTCATCTATTTTTTATAGAATTAATATTTGCTTTACCTTGGATCGCTTATTTAATAAGAAATAATTCTATTAAAAAATATTCAACTCAACCAAATCAGGTAGATGATGTTAAATAAAAATAATCTGACCCCTTCTAAACCAGCCCCGTGCTGGTTTTTTTATTTACCAAAGAAAAAAGGAGTCATTGCTGACTCCTGTGAATTATATATTGGTATTTATTGGTTAGGTAAACAAAAATTTGTTTGATTTTGGACCAAATTCAAGATCTTCTTTATGAATTACTGGCCTTATTTTATAGACCAACATATCATGAAATGCATCGACAAAATGGTTTAAACCCCATAAAGATGAACCAGTACTGGTATTAATATCCAGTAAATTGCTTTCAAACTCCCCCAGTTCCTTGATCCGGTTTTTATGGAGATAAAATCGAAAGTTTAACCTGATAATTCTATAGAATGTTTTAAAAAACGAAACCCAGCCGTCTTTTAAATAAACAAGGTTAAATTTTAACTCTTGAATGTAGTTTTTTATTCTTTTTTTCATAATAGTGTCTTTTCTTAAGAGTAGCATTTTGAGAGATATCGTCAACCCCGTAGTAGATATTTTACAAATATTCACTACAGGGCGAACTAAAACAAATCCCCGCTTGGTAGCGGGGATTTGATAGTATAACCAGATAGGGACTCAGCCCCTATCTAAAGGTGGGGTGCATTAGATTATGCTTTTTTGAAAGGTAGACCAATTAATTCCAAGAATTTTGTAGCTTCAGCTTTAGTCTTGGCAGTTGTACCAATAGTTAAAGCGAAACCAAAAACATCTTTTAATTCTTCGTCGTTAGTTTCTGGGAAAATTGTATGTTCTTTTATAGACAATGTTGCATTACCCATAGCGTCCACAATACGACGTTCTATTCCACGAAAGTCTTTTGTACGAGGTAGTGCTACATTGAATAATTTATCTAAGAAAGAATACATGTTTTCTCCACGAAGAGTAATCAATATTCCTACTGGATCTCCTTGACGGATTTTAAAACTAGCAACAGATTTCTTTGCACCACGAAGTGAGCCTTTTTGACCAGTAATTTTAGCTAAACGATCAAGAACAAAAGCATTGTGCTTTGGATCTTTCTTCATTTTTGTACCAGTACCAATAGAGATTGATACTTTTGTAAGGCGTACGCCTTGGAAAGTGTTTTTGTAGCCAAATTCACCTTTCATTGCGTCAAACGCTCCTTTTGTTTTATCTTTTACAGAATTCATATTTGTATATTACTTCGGCAATGAGCGAAAGCTAGTTGCTAGGGACTAGTGACTAGTTTCTAGTAACAAAACTAGAACCTATGAAACTGAAACCTGGAACCTGGCTGCTTTACCTACTTTTAAACTTTTATATTTCTTGTCCGCTTTTCTTTGAAATGCGTACTTTTTTGTCGCCAACCATTTTTGATCCAACGCGTGTTCCTTTACCAGTCTTTGGGTCAATAAGTTGAACATTTGAAGCTTGGATATATCCTTCGCGAGAAATCATTTCACCAACACCACCACGAGTCTTAGATTTTATGTGCTTTTTGTGCATCATTATACCTTCAACCATGATAGTATTTGTTTTTGGACTAGCTACAAGGATTTTACCTTTTTTGCCTTTGTCTTTACCAGTTATAACTATAACTGTGTCTCCTTTTTTTACATGCATAGTATTTTATAGCACTTCTGGTGCTAGTGAGATTATTTTCTGATAACCAAGTTCTGCTAATTCACGAGGAATTGGACCGAACACACGACCTGCTTTTGGTTCATTTTTTCCTTTTTCTAAAATAACAACAGCGTTATCATCAAAACGAATGTATGAACCATCTTTTCTACGAAATGCCTGAGTTTGTCTTACAACAACGGCTTCACAAATATCTTTTTTCTTAATTGCTTTTCTTGGTTCAGCAACTTTTACAGAAATAATAACCTTGTCACCAATGCGAGCATAGCGACGCTTTGAAGAACCTAGGACTTTGAAAACTTTTCCTATTTTACCTCCGGCGTTATCTGTAATTTTTACGACTGTTTCTACTTGTATCATATTATTTCTACTTTACCACTATAAAGTGTGTGTCTTTTGAAATTGGACGAGTTTCTTCAATTGTGACAGTGTCCCCGATTTGTAATAAGCCTGTTGCGTCATGAGCTTTGAATTTCTTTACGATTTTTTGAAATTTGTGGTATTTTGGATGTTTTACATATCGAGAAATTGCAACTACAACAGTGTTAACCATTTTGTTTGAAGTAACTATTCCTTTCATTTGTTTTTTTGTATTTTCCATAATTATATTATCCTACCTGTGCACGAAGAGCTGTCTTGGCACGAGCAATATTTTTTCTAGCATCTCTTATTGCTTTAGTATTTTTATTTGTGACACCTTGCAAGCTAAACGAAATTGTACGAATTTCTTTTTCATTAGTTAATACTTCTTTTTGAAGATCTTCTTTTGAAAGAGTTTTGAAATTTGATTTTTTCATATATTATGCAAGTTCTCGGCTAATAATACGGGTTTTTATAGGAAGCTTTGTACCTGCTTTGCGTAATGCTTCGCGAGCTTTAGCTTCTGGAACACCGTCGACCTCGAATATAATTCTTCCTGGCAATACTTCGAATGCGTAATGGTCTAAATCACCTTTACCTTTACCCATACCTACGTTTGCAGCTTTTTGAGTAATTGGACGGTCTGGAAATATTCTTATCCATACGCGACCAGCTTTGGTTAATTCTCTTTGACATGCTTTACGCGCAGCTTCTATTTGGTTAGATGTTACTCGAGCATGAGTTTCAGCTTTGATTCCAAAACTACCAAAAGATAATTTTGAACCACGAATATCTACTTTACCTTCTAGATTTTTGCGGCCTGTTTGCCATTTTCTGTGTTTTACTTTTTTTGGAGCTAACATATATCAATCTATTTTTTTATTTGATCTGTTTTCTTTTCGAAAACTTCGCCCTTGTAAATCCAGACCTTTATACCGATATCTCCATAAGTCATATGAGCTTTTTCGCGAGCGTAATCTACGTCAGCACGAAAAGTTTGTAGTGGAATGCTTCCCTTTTTCATATTTTCTGTACGTGCAATTTCTGCACCACCTAGACGGCCTCCTAAGAAAATACGAACTCCTTTTACACCACGAACCGCCATAACTTTTTCAATAGTTGATTTCATTATACGGCGAAACGGCATACGACGTTCCATTGCTTCTGCAATACTGTATGCAACAATTGCTGCATCAGCATCAGGATTTGAGATTTCTTGAATATCAATACGAACATCTTCTTTTGGAGTAGTTCCACTTTTCTTCATGAAATTTAAAATTTCAGTACGTAATTTTGCAGAACCTGCTCCTTCACGACCGATAATCATACCAGGACGAGAAGTTTTTATTATTATACGCATACCTTTTTGCCCGCGTTCTATTTCAACTCCTGAAACATATTGACCGCGCATCTTTTTTGCAAGGTATTCACGTAACATTGCATCACCTTTTAGTAAATCTTTGTATTGCTTTTTATCAGCAAACCAATGACTTTTCCAGTCACGTAGAACAACTAAACGGTGTGCGTATGGATGAACTGTTTTAGACATAATTATTTCTTATCTGCTTTAGCTTTTAATGGCTTTGCAGCTTTTTTTACTGGCTTTTCTTCTGTAGCACGAAGAGTCAAAGTAACATGACTTGTACGCTTGTTAATACGTGATGCAGAACCGCGTGCTCGTGGCATAATACGTTTTAATGTTGCGCCTTCGTTTACTTCTACGTTTCCTACCATTAGAACAGCTTCTTCGATACCTTGAACTTTGGCATTAGCCATAGCACTACGAAGTAGTTTTTCTATTGGAAGTGAAGCTCTTTTTGGAGTAAAAGAAAGTTGAGTCAATGCGTCGTTTACTTTTTTACCTTTAATAAGGTCAGTAACTAAACGGACTTTTCTTGGACTTTGACGATAGTTAGATAGTTTTGCTTTCATATACTATTTCTTTTTAGGAGCTGCAGTAGTTTGAGCTTTTGAAGATTTAGCAGCATCAATTTCAGCTTGCTTTTTCTTTTGCTCAATTTCTTTTTGCATTTTACCTCCGTGACTAACGAACTTGCGGGTTAGTGAAAATTCACCAAGACGGTGTCCGACCATGTCTTCCGTCACAAGTACTTCTATGTGGTGACGCCCATTGTGTACTCCAAAAGTGAAACCTAACATTTCAGGTGAAATAACACATGCGCGAGACCACGTCTTAATAACCCCAGTTTCAAGGGGCTTTTTGCCTTCGATTTTTTTCAAAAGGCGTTCGTCAACAAATGGACCTTTTTTGAGTGATCTTGTCATAGCTTATATTTATTAATACATAGATAAAAACTGCCGTTGTTGGCTGTTTCTCCTTTTTTGTTCTGTGGCACATTGCTTAGGGAAGCAAAATATTCCTTTGAACCTGTTTGTACATTAGCAGAATAAAACAAAATAGTCAAATATTTTACGAACTATGTTATAATATTTTATATGACTTTTATATTTGATCTTGACGATACATTACTGGACACCAAAAGCCTTAAAATGGTGATTTTTGATATGATGCAAAAAGCTGGGGCTACAAAAGAAGAGGTTGAAAAACACTATGTATATTACATTGGCAAAGAAACCTACAACCCTGAATTCCACATAACCGCTATTGCTAAAGAAAATAATGGTGTAGATTTAGAAAATTTTATAGAAAATTATAATGCTATAGAATATAAAAACTTTTTATTACCCGAATCAATAAAAATTTTAAAAGAGGCACGGTCTATGGGTGATATTATCTTACTTACCAAAGGTAACTATTCATTTCAGGCAAGAAAAATACTAAAATCAAATATTCAAGATTTCTTTAATAATATTGTAATCACAACCAATGATAAAGAAAAAATGATCAAAGATTTGAATTTAAATAGTAATAATGTAGTTGTAATTAATGATAAAAAAACTGAGAACCAAGCAATGGCACAAGTTCTACCGCAATGGAAATATATAAACGCAGAAGATTTAGTAAATGAATGGTCAAAAATAAAAAGCGAGTTAGTTTAAAACTACTCGCTTGTAATATCATTTCTCATTGGTCCATTAGAACCTCCAGGATATGCTAATTTCTTAGCAGAAACTTGTGCAGCAAAATTTGTTGCTTGTACTGCCTGATTTTGACTTAACTCAAGATTAGGTATTCCATTTTCTAAAACATAAGCTAAAATTGATGCAGAGAACCAATCACCACATCCAACTTCAGAAAAATTACTGGAAGCTAGAATAGGATACGGTTCATATTGCGCAACTCCATGTCCTACAGAAAATAAACCGCCCTTACTTGAATCAGTAATAATTACAAATTTTGGTCCATAATTATGAAAGCTTTCAATATCAGTATTTCCATAAACCGCAAATTCAGCTTTGTTCATTATAAGTAAATCTACATCTTGAATTAATTCATTAAAACGTGGAGAAGCAATTAGTTCTGGTTTAGGGATAAGTAATCTTTTGCCAACCTTGGCTTTTTTCAAAACCAATTTAGCAATTTCATACTCTTCTAGTCTTACTCCAGAAAGTGCTAACCATTCTATTTCTTCGTCTAGTCCAGACTGAATTAACTCATATGCATTTTTTAATAACTCTTGAACAATTACACCCTTGTTACTAAACAAATGATTTTGTCCTTGTTTATCTACAAAAATCTCTGCAAAATTAGTCTCTTTCAAAACTTCAAAATGAGTATACGGAATATTTTCTTCATACAATAAACTTTTTAAAGCCTCGTAATACAAACTATTTTCTATACCATTTTTTTGTCCTGTAAAGATTAAGGTGTGTGGTGACTGATTCATATTTTGTAAGCATTTTGCAATGTTTACTGATGAACCAGACAATAAAAGCTGATGCTTTGTGATTTCATTTTTATTATTTTCTCGAGTAATGAATTCTCGATAAAATTCAGGGTTCGCGGAGAACCCACAAAATACTTTATTTTTCATAGGTTCTCTTTTTTATTTGTCCATATTGGACCATTTTTTTAAAAAAAAATCAACCTCTCCTGGCCTATCGGCCACCCTCTCCTTAACAAGAGAGGGATAGCACAAAAAAAATATACAGCAAAAAACACCCTGATAGAGTAGGGTGTTTTTTGTTAAAGGATATTCTTTTATCTCTTCTTGCCCACCTTGCGGCGAGTAACAATAAGATGGTTTGAGTATTTCTTTGGTGTTCTCGTTTTGCGACCTCCGGTAACTTTACCATGACGGGTCTTTGGACGGCGTGTACCGCGTCCTTGGCGGCCTTCACCTCCTCCGTATGGGTGGTCAACTGGGTTCATAACAGATCCACGAACTGTTGGGCGAATACCGCGCCAACGACTGCGTCCTGCTTTACCATATTTTACAAGATGGTGTTCAGTGTTTGATACTTCACCAATAGTAGCAAATGCTTTTTCATCAACTTTACGAATTTCTCCAGATGGCATCTTTAAAGATGTGTACCCGGCATCGTTAGCAACTACTTGAGCATATACTCCGGCACTACGAACCAATTTAGCCCCGCCATTAGCTTTTACTTCTACATTGTGTACATATGTACCCACTGGAATTCTAGCTAATATTGTGCGGTTACCAAATATGATTGGTGCTGTAGTACTAATGATAAATGCATCGCCTACTTTTGCGGTTTTTGGTAAAACCATGTATCTTTTTTCACCATCGTTATATACGACTACTCCAATAAACGCAGAGCGGTTTGGATCGTATTCGATAGTTGTAACCTTTGCCGGAATATCCATTTTCTCTAAACGAAAATCGATGTCACGGAACAGTCTTTTATTACCACCACCTTTGTGTTGGGTAGTAATACGACCTTGGTTATTGCGTCCCATATTACGCTTGAAACCATGAGTTAAGCTTTTCTCCTTTTTGTCTCCAGAAAGAAGATTGCGGTAATCAATAGTTTGAGTATTTCTACGAGATGGTGTTGTTGGATTATATTTCTTCATACAATACTAAGCAAACGAAATGCTTTGACCTTTTGGTAATGTAACCAAAGCTTTTTTATAAGCTTTTTCTACACCACGACTACCACGTTTTGTGATAATTTCCGGTTTAACATTTACAATCCGAACCATAACTGGCGTTACATCATATAATGATGCAATCGCCTTTGCGATTTCGGTTTTATTTGCATTTTTATGGACAATAAAAGTGTACACATTGCTTTTTTCATTTGCTCTTGCTGCTTTTTCAGTAACATGAGGTTTTTTAATAAGCATATTTGGTGACACTGAAAGACTTAGTTTTTTAGCATCAGTCTTTACTTCTTTTTTTGATGAGGTCTTTTTAGCTGGCATAGATTTTATGAGTGTTTCTTAGTTTTTTTAGCTTCAAGAAATGCAAGAACTGCTTCAGGATCAATAAATACTACATATTTACTATTCACCACATCAACTACACTTACATTCTGTACCATGTCGACCGTTACACTTGGCAAATTCCCAAAAGATTTTACCAATGTGCGATTATTTTTAGGCAAAACAAGTAATCCATAAGATTTTCTCCCTGTAGCTAAACGAGGAGCGTCAACTGCTTTACCAATATTCTTCAAAATTTCCAAAGCTTCTTTTGTCTTAGGAGTTTTAATATCTAGTGGTTCCACAAAGATAATTTCACCATCATTAAACTTTTTTGAAAGTAATGAAAGTAATGCTCCGCGACGCATTGATTTGGTAATTGTTTTAGAATAATCTTTTTCAGATCTTGGACCATGTGCGACACCTCCGCCTACCCAGATTGGGCTACGACGTGACCCGTGACGAGCCTTACCAGTACCTTTTTGTTTCCAAGGTTTTGCTCCAGTTCCTGAAACTTCAGAGCGATTTTTTGTGTTAGCAGTTCCAGTTCGAGCATTGGCTTCCATTGATAGTACAACTTGGTGTACTAAATCAGAATTCCATTTTGCTCCAAAGATTACATCTGGAAGAGTCAGCTTTCTTGATACACTACCATCTGCTGCAAATACTTTTGTTTCCATATTATTGACTTACAACTTCTAGTAATGTGCCTCTGCGACCAGGTAAAGCACCTTTGATAATTAGAACATTTGCTTCTGCATCTACAGCAAGAATTTGTAAATTCTTTGTAGATATTCTGTCAGATCCCATACGGCCTGCCATACGCATACCTTTTGGAACACGGTTTCTTAACCCTCCTCCGATAGAACCAGGTTCTCTTTCAGAGTGTTTTTGACCGTGAGAACGTGGACCACCATGGAAGCCATATCTTTTAACAACACCTTGGAAGCCTTTACCTTTTGATACACCAGTAACAACTACGCTGTCTCCTGGAGCAAAAACTGATGCTGTAATAACATCACCTTTGTTCATAGCTTCTCCTTTGTTGTCAAATTCTACAACATCCTGAAATGGACCCATTTCTTTAAAGTGACCAAGAAGTGGTTTTGTTGTGCGACTAGCTTTCTTTGTACCGAAACCAACTTGGATAGCATTATAGCCATCTGTTGCTGTAGTTTTTATCTGTGTAACGGTAATTGGGCCTGCGTCAACGATTGTTGCTGGATGAACAGTTCCATCTTCTTGGTAGAACTGTACCATTTCGCGTTTTTTTCCGAGAATAAATTTCATACGCATTTTTCAATTACATCATTTTTACATCGATATCGACACCCGACGGTAGAGAAAGGTTTGTTAATGCTTCAATAGTCTTTTGGTTAGCACCAATTATGTCTATCACTCGCTTGTGAATACGCATTTCAAATTGTTCACGCGCATTTTTATAAACGAATGAAGCACGGTTAACTGTGTACTTCTTTATTTCAGTTGGAAGTGGAATTGGACCGACTACTTTTGCGTCAAAACGCTCGGCAGTATCGATAATTTGCTTCACAGACTGATCCAAGACTCGGTGTTCGTATGCACGAATGCGCACACGAAGACGAGTTTGACCTGTAGCAGTATCGCTTTTCTTTATTTTTTCTGTTTGTTTTGCTGTCATATAATAGGTAGTTTAGGTTCTAGGTTCTAGGTTCTAGATGCTAGTAATTAAACTAGAAACTGATCACTAAAAACTAGAAACTAGTTAGGCGTTAATTTTAGTAACAACACCAGCACCAACTGTTTTACCACCTTCACGGATAGCGAAACGAGTATTGTCTTCAAGCGCAACTGGAGTAACCAATTTAACTGAAAGCTTTACTGTGTCTCCTGGCATAACCATTTCTACACCTGCAGGCAATACACAGTCTCCTGTAACGTCTGTAGTACGAATATAGAATTGTGGTTTGTAACCAGTGAAGAATGGAGTGTGACGACCACCTTCTTCCTTTTTTAGGATGTAAACTTCACATTCAAAAGCAGAGTGTGGAGTAACTGAACCCATTTTTGCAAGAACTTGTCCACGAGTAACGTCTTCTTTTTTGATACCACGGATTAGAATACCAGCATTATCTCCAGCAATACCTTCTTTAAGGTTTTTGTTGAACATTTCAATACCAGTAATTGTTGTTTTAACTGTATCTTTGATACCAACAATTTCTACTTCTTCACCTACTTTTACGATACCACGTTCGATTTTACCTGTAACAACAGTTCCACGACCTTCGATAGAAAAGATATCTTCGA
>CAYRQJ010000001.1:64929-105664 GCA_964426555.1 uncultured Candidatus Saccharibacteria bacterium
CATTAGGAAAGGTTTAGCAATATCACGTTCTGGCATTGGGATGTATTCATCTAATGCTGTTGCAAGTTCCATGATTTTTTGTGACCATGGTCCAGTATTATCTGCTTCTTCTAGAGCTTTCAAAGCAGAACCGCGGATAACAGGAGTATTTGCACCATCGTATCCGTTCTTTGTTAGAAGTTCACGTAGTTCTTCTTCAACAAGCTCTAGCATATCTTGGTCTTCCACCATGTCGCATTTGTTAAGAAATACAACGAATTGTGGAACACCAACTTGTTTTGCAAGTAAAACGTGTTCACGAGTTTGTGGCATAGCACCATCAGTTGCAGCAACTACAAGAATAGCACCATCCATTTGAGCAGCACCAGTGATCATGTTTTTGATGTAGTCCGCGTGACCTGGAGCATCAATGTGAGCATAGTGACGAGTAGGAGTCTCATATTCGTTGTGAGAAAGAGCAATAGTGATTCCACGAGCTTTTTCTTCTGGAGCTGAGTCAATATCACCAACTGACTTCATCTTTGATCCATAACCACCACCTTGGCGATTAAGAACTGTAAGAATAGCTGCTGTTAATGTTGTTTTACCATGGTCAACGTGTCCAATAGTACCCACATTAACGTGTGGCTTTGAACGATCAAATTCTTCTGCCATATCTTTTCACCTAAACCCCACCCTTTCGTTACCATAGATAGCCCGAGAACTGGTGCTATCTACAAAACCAAAACATGTATTTTAGGCTTTAAAATTAACAATATAATAATAAATGGCGCTCTTTTTTAAAATTTGGGCAAAATAAAAAAGCCCCAAAGAGTGCCGTTGCAATCATACTAGCACGCAAATTCTAAAATAGCAAGAAAAAATGCAGGTTCTAACCTGCATTTTTATTAAATCTCAAACTTGCTACTCATGAAACCTTTCGTTACTTCAATTGGGTTACTTTCAAAGACTTTTGTATATGCTCCAACTTTCTCTTGTTTTGAAATATCTACCTTATAAGTTCCTTTTTCTAGCAGAGCATAGAACAGTCCATCTTGGTTTGTCACACGCTTGGTTACAACTACACCAGTTTCTGGGTTTTTAACCTCAATCATTGCAAATGGAACAGGAGCTTCGTTCTTAGATTCAACGACTAAGCCATGAGATTTAGAGAACATTGCTCTAATTTTAGGAATACGCATTACATACATTATTATTCCAGATAAAACATAATAACCCAAAGATATTTTGTTTATTAAATTTGGATTAGTCAGTATAAACAGCATTGCAGACAAGAAACCGGCAATAAATATAAAGTGGGCTATTTTTTGCCATCTATTTTCGTGAATAGGGTTAAATGTCATTAAATTTTGCTCACGCTTTGCTACTTCGTTCCAGTCTACTGATTCTGCGTCAATTGGAATATTTTTTGTAATCAAAGCACCATCAGTTAAAATCTCAAATTCTTCTCCATGATAAACATCTTCGTATATTTCGTCCGATGGCTGATTAGCTAAATAAACTGTTGGGAATTTATAGTGAGTTTTACTAGCAACAATTTTATACTTACCGGCTTTAATATTATCAAATCCGTATCGTCCATTGATATCAGTAAGCGAAGAAACAACTTCTTCACCAGTAGTAACGTCAATCAAAGATACATAAGCTGGGTCAATAGGTTGTTTTGTTAATGAATCGTATACTGTACCCCAAGGTTTTCTTGTAATACCAAAAAGTAGTAAGAATGATGACCACAAGCGTAATGGCAAGAATATAATTTCAGAAAAAGAAACTGCTTGAGTAAACAACAAGCTTGTAAGTGTTGCCATTAACCCAGCAGCAGCACCAGCAACCGGGATTGCTTTACTAGAAGTTTCTCCTACAGCAGCAATAAATTCAGGGTCGGCTAATTTCTCTGCAGCCTTTTTAACATTTTTAACTACTGATTTATTTATTACAGTAAAAGATTGGGCGATAGTTTCTCCAAAAGTTACGTTACCGTTTGTTGTATTTATAATAATACTTCCAAATATTCCACCTCCACCAGAGCTAGATCCAGAAGAACCAGAACCACCACTAGATGTACCAGATGTTCCACCCGTAGTACTGTCTCCGCCGGTACTATCGCCACCTGTGGTTGTGCCGGTATCTCCACCAGTACTGTCACCGCCAGTAGTACCATCGCCGCCTGTAGTTGTGCCGGTAGTTGTACCGGTTGTGTCGCTACCTGTTGTATCTCCTCCGGTAGTTGTACCAGTAGTTGTGCCTGTTGTATCGCCACCAGTAGTACCATCACCGCCAGTAGTTGTGCCGGTTGTTGTACCGGTTGTTGTACCAGTAGTACCACTGGTAGTTCCTGACGAACCACTACTTCCACTACCAGAACTTGTTCCAGATGCTGGTGTCCAATCAGTAGAAACACATGCCCCAGCTACATTACAATCAAATCTTATCCAGCCAAAATTTTGTGACCAAGCAAACCCTGAAAAATTACTACCATCAATTAATACTCCCCAAGAACCAGCAGGACCAGCACAGCTTGAAGTAGTATTACTACAATTAAAAGATATCCAACCGGTAGCTTGCCCCCAAGCATAACCAGACAATACTCCGGAACCATTATTTATTACTTTAAAGTTACCATTATTAGAATTACAACCAGTAACAGTATCTTCACAAGAAAACACTATCCAGCCGGTTGCTTCTCCCCAAGCATAACCACGAATACGATCATCTCTTACTTCTATACCTTGTACAGTTGCTGTATCGTTAGGTCTAAAATCTATTTGGGTTCCTGCATATGGACCAGCTACAATTTTTGCATATTTATTCGTAGAAGAAATTGTCCCAATAGAAACAGCGTAAGCAGTGCTTACAAAAGAAACAAGTATTAAAAATACAAATAAAGATTTTTTCATTTACTATATTATAGTATAGCTTATCTAGACCAGTAATTCAAAAATTTTAAATACATAAGGTGCTAAGAAATGCCAAACAAATATTGCAACTATAAAAAACAAGATCATTACTACCCCACGAGGATATTCAACAAGATCTCTAAATCTTCTATTACCAAAACTTGCCAAAATTTTTGAACCATCCAGTGGTGGCACAGGTAGTAAATTAAATGCCGCTAAAATAAGATTAATTAGAATAATCAAATAAGAAAGCTGCAACATTTGTGGCGAAATTTTTGTACCAAAAAATTTTACAAAAATTGTAAACACCGCAACAACACACAAGTTTGCTAAAATTCCAGCAAAAGCAACAGCTCTTGTTCCTTTTTTCTCATCATTTAAATGCATTGGATTATATGGTACTGGTTTTGCCCAACCAACCATATATGGAGAACCAGTCATAAACAAAAATAAAGGTAGCAGTATGGAGCCAAATAAATCAATATGTTTAATTGGATTTAGTGTTAAACGACCAGCATCGCGTGCTGTAGTATCTCCGTAATAAAGAGCAGCATAACCATGAGCAACTTCGTGAATTACAATTGATAAAATAAGCACTATTAAATAAAATATTTGGTCTACTTGCGTATTCATATATTTCATGATACCATGCGTGGGTAATAACGAAAAGATATATTTATGGCAAAGACATGTGCAATCACTAAAAAAACTTCTCGCGTTGCAGGCGGTTACTCTAACCGTGTGCGTGCGACAAAGTACACACCGACAGGTTCACGCCGTCAGTATCCAAATCTTCAAAAAAAGAAGCTTTTTGTTCCTGAGTTAGGTAAAACTGTTCGTATCGAAGTATCTGCAAAAGGACTTCGTACAATCAACAAAAATGGTGCATACGCTACTCTTAAAAAAGCTGGTTTAATCAAAGCTTAATATAGTTTAATAAAATAACCCCCATACGGGGGTTATTTTAATATTCGAAACATCGATGTTCCCATATTATTACTGGTTCTACAACATGTTCATTTAAAGTATTCATATCTGTAATCTCTAACATATAGATAATATTGAAATTCATTAATTGTTTATCAAAAGAATTACTATTGTTCCAACTGCGACATAAATATTGCCCATAACCTAAACGATATTCTGAGAAATCTTTTAGCCATAAATTCATCATGTATTTTTGCCAGCGTTGATCTTTATAAATCCAAGCCATATTTTGTGGTTTATCGTAACTAATATTAGTATCGCCAGTGTAGACATTTACACTGCTACCATCACGCAATGTCCCGGGTATTACATAATAGCCATCTTCTACGGTTGGATATGGTGCAAACATATTCCATTTTTGGTCTAACCTAACTGTTAAAATTATTTTTTGAAAGAATTTAGGTATTTTATGACTATTGTATTTAGGAATACTGAATATATTCCAAAATATTACAACTACTAATAAAGTCCAAAGTATTATATTTTTTGTTTTTTCTCTATTTTTGTCTGTAAAATTTTTAGAATTTATAATTCTTATTGGAGTAACACAAGTCATTGGTCTGTTATTTGAAATAAATCGGTAAATCCTTTCTCCAATTTGTAGAATTGGCCACAATAAAAATACTGGGGCAATTATTCTATAAAAAAATGCATTTTCCATGAGAGACACAAATGCTCTAAACCCAGTATAGCTAACACCGTGTGAATCTCTAACTACCCAAGAATGCGCACTATGCATTAGATTTAATGCATCTTTGTCGTTACTAGATATAACAATTTTTGTTTCAGGATGTAATAATAATAATTTTGTTGTAGCCCGAGAAATTCTAGAACAAAAATTACAATCTCCATCATAAAAAATAGTCATTCCCTGCTGGCTTCTTAGAGACATAAAATTAGTTATTGGTTTAATAATTTTATCCCAAAATAATCCCGGTAGTAAACCAAGAGAAATAGATACCATTATCATTCCAAACAATCCCAGTCTAAAAGATAAATTAAATCCAATGATTAAAATATTTAACAAAATTAAACCAACTAACCGAACCCAAGCATTTTTAAATGGAGAGATAAAAAAAGCAAAAGAAAATTTTTCTAAAAATATTGTTATGAATGTAAAATAATATAATAAATTTTTAAAATTTCGTAGCCATTGTCCAAAACTAGTTGTAAAAGTATCCAAAGTTAATGCCATGGCTACAGCGGTAAAGTTTGATACCCACGGTGCTCCATCTTTTAAAATACCAGTGAACATCCAAATAATTATAAATTGCAATGTATAAGCAACAGATGAAACCGAAAAATATTCTTTTTCTTTTGGCTCAATTTCTCTTCCTAAAAGTGCATCAACTGAAAATCTTTTAGCTAATGGTAAAAACATCATCCAAAATAATATTACTCGCAGTGCTACGTCTCCCCCTTGCAGTACTAATGGGTTTCTGGAATGCAGCGATATTAAAAGAATAAAAGACAAAATAGCAGCTAATCTTGTTCTATAACCTGCAATTAACATCATTGCAAAAATAGCTGAAGCAATAAACAAAATTGTAACCCAAAATACATTTCCATTTATATAATAAAGAGAATAAAAATTGGGCTCATTCCATAATTTAAATAACAAATTACGAGGCAAGACTCCACTGTCAGTATAATGAGAAGTTAAGCTATGAGATCTTTGAATTATATCGAAAAGTAAAGTAAGTCCTACACTAATACGTAGTAGTGCAATTGATCTGAAATCAAGTGAGAATACTCTTTTGAAATAAGAGAGCATTTCATAATTATACCACAAGAAAATAAAGGAATCTTCCCCTACGGGGACTGTATACCTTTTCGGGGTATTCAAAATAAATTTCTCATACCCTCGAAAAGCTTTTCGCTTCCCAGACGAAAGATATCCAATATCTTTCTTAGCCCCCAAACAAAAAATTCCCAAAGGGAATTTTATTGGGGGGCTACTGGGAATCGAACCCAGATTGAAGGTTCCACAAACCTCAGTGTTAACCGTTACACCATAACCCCCATAACGCATAAGCGTACACGGAATATAGCATATTTTTTTTTATTTTCCAATTAGATTTTTTTATAGTCCACTTACACAAGAATTTCCGGTTGGGATTTTATTTACAGCTATATTTGCCCCACTGCTATCAACACAATGCCCGCTAGTAGAATTTAATGGTATATATACCATAAACATCGTCATATGATTTTTATTTACTGCATCGTCAGTTGCTAAACTACATTGTGGAATTTTTTTAGCGATATTGGTAATTTCATCTAATGCAGATTTAACTGCTGTATTTACAAATACAGTCCCAGCTGCACCACAAGAACCCAGCTTCATTGGAACAGAACCATAAGTATTATATTTAGAATAATAATTTGAACTTGCTAGTTGCAATGATTTAGCTGCATTTTCTATGTTTGAATTTGAACCCAAATCTACAGTATTATTGTTTACTGTTTGATCTATATTATTATCTACAGTATCAATACCTCTTTCATTTTGTTTTAAATCAGCATCTTCAAGATTTTGAATTTTTTCAGTATTCAAACTAGCCATCTTGTTTTGCATAGTAGGATACAAGAAAAACCAAATAAAAGCGTTCCCAATGATTAAAATCAAAAACAATAGTAATGCAAATTTTTTCAAAAAACCAGAAGTGCTGATTTTTTTAATTTGACCTTCATCCCCAAATTCTTTTAAAACATTACTACTGGTATCAGATTTACGCATTGTCAAAACTGGGTTTACAGGATTTAACTTTATGCTTTCTACAGGATTACTACTGGCCATAGTAGCCATGTTCATAGTTGTGATTGGTAATATTTCGGCTGGTTTTGATTTAATTTCAGGATTATCTTGTTTCAAAATGGGCATAAAAGAATTTTCATCTTTTGTAAGCGCGTATTTGTCGATAGGTTTTTCATTTAGTGCTTCATCTTGTACAGCAAAAGCTGGAGCGATTTTAATACCTGCATTTTCACCATTAGGATTAGCAAAAGAAAAAGCTTGAAGAATATCAACTTCTTCCCAACCAGCAGCCAATAGATTGGATTTGATTTTGTCGCGTGCAACTCCACGAGAGAATTGATCTTTAATATATGTTACAACTTGGTCAGTTATCATTAAAATAATTATAACATAATTTAATTTAAAATAAGAAATAAAAATCCCCCGTTTTGTGGGGGATTTTTATTTCTTATTTTTAACCTTGGTTTTCTGTGCTTTCCTCACAATAATTTGTCATTAAAACATCCAGTGTTGCTGTATCAACTACACCAGTAGCTTTTATGTCGTTTTCTTTTTGGAAAGTGATTAAAGCTGCTTTTGTTTTTTTACCAAACAAACCATCAATTACAAGATTTGGTGTAGACATAGCTAGAATAGTTTGTAGTTTTTTAGTATCGTCACTTTTTTTAGCTTTATATTTTGGTACTACTGTAAAATACGGATCACACGCCATTGCTATATCTTCTTCAGACTCATCAATTTGTAAAGCGCTATCTACATTTTTAACACCATTTTCTTCTACACACCATTCGTTTTCGTAGTTTTTTGATAAATTACAATTTAAACCAACTGGTTTTGTTTGTGCATTAGCAAATTGAACACCTATAATAATAGCTAATACAATTACTGGAACAAAATACATTCTTTTCATATGGATATATTATATCATATAAAAATCCCCATGTAAGGGGAAATTTATTATTCTTCAGTTTTTTCTACTTCAGGAGTATTTGTAGCTTTTGCTTTTTTAAGACGCTTACGTACATCCTTAACAGCTTTGTCGCGGATATAGTATAGCTTACTACGACGAGTACGAGAGCTTTTTACAACTTCTACAGAATCAATCAATGGAGTATATAATGGGAAAATTCTTTCTACCCCTACTGAATTTGATACCTTACGAACTGTAAATGATGCACCTGGGGTTGTACCATGTTTTCTAGCTAATACTAATCCTTCAAAAGCTTGAAGACGAGTCTTACCTTTTTCAATAATTTTTGTCCAAACACGAATAGTGTCACCACTTGCAAAATCAAGCTTTTTTCGTGACTCAATGTCAACTGGAGAAAGTGTTATATTACCTGTATTCATATGTGTTTGATAATAGCATAATCCAGTTAAAAATCAAGAGCGGCCCCGCTATGCGGGGCCGCTCTATAATTTTTGCTACCAAATTCCCAATAATCTTTCGATTTCTTGCATTGGGTAATATTCTTGAGAACACACAGGATCTGCATCGCTAGACAGTTCGTCTGCTTCTGGCCCACAATATGCATTGGCATAACCAGCATCTTTTAATGGGTTACTTTTAGCATTTGACCAATTTCCATAACCCCAGAAATACCTTACAATTCCATTATCATATCCTTTTTCACATTCTGGTTCTTCTAAGTAGTATAAGACATTGCTTGGTACTTCAACTCTTTTCCAATTATCACGATTTACTCCCCAATCGTATTTCTCAGTTTTTGTTTCACTACCTTTTTTAAATCGTCTATTTAGATTATCTTTTGGAACAGTGTCTCCTTGGTCAAAAGTCCAAACTTGAGCTGACCCTTCTGGAGGCTTATCACTACCCGCCTTTATCCAAGTTGCATCTTTATTACAATAAAACGAATTGAAGAACATACTTTGAACTCGAATATAAACATTACTTTTTTGCTTGGCATCTGTAAATCGCATTTGAGGTAATCCGTTTATTTTTTCATCCTTGGGGTCAACATATGATGTACTGTTTGCAAAATGAGACAATGGGTCTGTATTCATTTGGTTTATAATAGATTCAGATTTTAATTTTTCTTCATTTTTTCTTTGCAAATCAGACCTTAGCCCATCCAAACTATCATTTGTGTTCAATATTGACTGCTCGGCTGCTGCTTCTTTAGCAAAATCACCTGATTTTATTGCCTCTAAATAATCTTTTTTAAGTTTAACTAAATTATTTTCCAAAATTGCAATTTCTTTATTCAAAGCGCTAATCTCTGTTTTAATAGTAGTTAAATTATTTTCGATAGATCTTTTTTCCCTGAAGAGAATAGCTCTAAATTGAGAATTTGTAGCTAAAATTTCAGAAAGATTGTTTGATGTTATGAATGGATTTGGTCTTAAACCAATTGGTTTTCCATATAATGGGTCAGTTGTTTTTTTGTTAGCTGTAGCAATTGCAGAACTGTTTCTTTCGTCAAAACATTTCTTTGTTAACTCTACAATTCCAGAACCATCTTTGGGTGAATTTGTTGAATAGTCTGAAGAAATAAAGTTTATATAATTTTCTTTTGTTCTTTGTAGATTTTCTACATCTTGCTCGGTCTTTAGTTCTGCCGCTAATTCATAAAATCTTTTATTCAAGGCGTCTAATCTTTTTTGCTGTGCAGGAGTGAAAACTAATTTTTTTGGAGTACAGTCTACTTGGATAGTTGGTTCTTCTTGTCCGCCACTTGTTCCGCCACCAGTGCCAGTAGTAGACCCACTGCCAGTACCGCCACCGTTACCAGTACCAGAACCAGTAGTATTCCCATTTGTATTACTACCATTAGTACCAATATTTTTTATAGACAAGCTTCCGTTATTATCTTGATTGTTATTACCCTGTCCATTACCATTTGTACCATCACTGTTAGAATTTGATTCGTCTTTATCGTTAATTCCATTACCATTTAAATCAGTAAAACCATCATTGTTTACATCACCAGGCTTTACACCAGGAACTGTAGTTTCATCATTGGGTTTTGTTTTTCTTTCACCAAAGAAAGAAAGTAACCCTTTGTTATCTGCATTTTTACCAGTATTATTACCTGTTGGATTTTTAAAAAGTAAAAACATACCAAAGCCCAGTATTAAAACCAACATTACAACAAAGATTATTTTTGGATTTGAAAATTTATTCATAAATATGTTTAATCTATTACTGTTATTTTTACACCAGAGCTTTCATAATTTGTGCCCTTAACTATTTTTAATGTATAAGTTCTTGAAGCATTTGGTTTAATAGTAAATGAACCCTTTAAATTTTTTGTGGTTAACTTTACTGTTTTTGATAATTCATCAGTAATAGTAACTTGGTCAGCTCCTTCTACTTCCCAATTTAATATTGCGCTTTCTCCCAAATTAAGATCTTCATTGTTTGCAGTAAACGAAATAATTTCAAAAGTATCCGGAGGTGTATATGTGCCAGTAGTTCCAGACCCAGTAGTACCACCACTAACCATATATTTACTTGGATCTCCAGCAAATAGCATCTCTGTATTTTCAAGTAATCTCTCTGCTGGAACTTTGGTTAAATCAAATGGTTTGTAACCAGTAGTCCAAGTCCCATTATCTAGTAATTTACGCCCTTTTAATAATTCACTGATTAGTGGGAAATTTTGTTTTGTTTCAGGTTTTTTAACTACAGCACAAACTTGTCTACATACTTCCGGAGTATCATCCCATTTAGCTCCAGATACAGGACTGGTTTTTTCAAATTCAGTTTGCATATTAGCCCGAGCTTCAGCATAAATACTATTTACTTCAGTTTGAATACTTTTTAGTTCATTTAAAATTTTTACAGATTTTTCGTATTCGGCATTATAAGCTAATTTTGTGTCTTCTATGTTTTTGTATTTTTCTCGAAGATCACCGATTTTTGCATTGGCTTTTGCAGTGACTGGCAAATTGTTTTCTTCTGCATACACACGCCCAACATACTCAACATAGCCTTCGTATGTTTCTATACTTTTTTGAATGTCTCGGTCTTTGTTTCTACCTGCTTCTTCGTCTATTGCCAAAGGTACATATTCTTGAAATGCAGACATGGCTTGTCTATATAAATCAGGTTTTATACCATCCTTACCTCCAACTTTACGATTTTTTACAATAGATGCAGAAATATTAGTCAAAGCTCCAGCTGCCATAACAATAGACCCGTATGGTGGTGGCACCACTGACCCCACAGTAGTAGCAACACTACCAATAGTGTTCAATGTACCGGCAGTTTTATCTCTTTTATTTAAAAGATTATTTACTTTTGTAAAAGCTAAATTCGGTGAGGTTAATTTTTGTGGATCCTGCGCTGAAACTGCATCAATGTAACTGGCAAAATCTTTATCACTGTATGTTTGCCATGCAGGAGTAGGCCCCGGAATACACATGTCCAGTAGTGATAGATATGGCATTACTTTTGGTAGTGGACTGGTATCTTCGTATGCCATGTATTTTAATTCATCTACATATTCTTGTTGTGTTGTGACAAAGCCTTTTTTAACGACACAACCAACTTGAACATCGTTTAAATCTCTTTCCAAATTTACATCTTCTTTAAAGTAGCTACTGTTTAAATCAATTCGTAAATCGTACAATGCATTTTTATATTTAACCACATTTCCGTTAGCTTTTGCTGTAAAGCTAGCCATGTTTGTATTGTATTGTGCCAAAGGTGAAGAATTTGTTGCTGTCCATTTCAAAGAAACAGTTTGCCCCAGTTGGTCCAACCCGTATTTTGTTAGTCTATTTATTCCAGCACTCATTACTTCAGAAATAGAACTGTTGAATTTGTTTGCCAATTCTAAACGACGAACGTCACTGGTTACATACCATTTCATTCTTTCGGTTAAAATAGACCCTGGTGATGTGATTTCATAATCATCACAAACGCTTTTATCATTTGGATTTAGTGAGAAATTTTTCTTATTTACAGTTTTACCATTTTTATCTTTGTACTCTGTACAAACTTTTGTACTAAGTAGTTGAGGGTTAGATTCGGCTTCTATAGCTTCTTTTTGCTGTGCTTCTTTTTTTGCTAATTCTTCTTGAGCTAAGATTCCGTAACCAATTGGGTTATTTGCTGGGTTTTGAGTTAAAGAAAGCCAAGCTTCCCAGCCACCTTTACTAAAATCATTACTAAATTCTTTTACAGCCCGTGCTGATGCTTTTGCATCTGGAACAGCATTTGCTGCCCCAGTACCTTGGCCATAATTATTTTGTATACTTAAAAGTTTTGCGCCCAGCGTATATTTAGTTCTTTCTTGAAAAGTTTGTTCTTGGTTTGAACCAATTATTGATTTAATAGTCCCCAGTGCATACGGGTTGGACAAATCTCTACCGGCTTTGCGGTTAGACAAATCAGTTCCAAAAACATCAAGAATTGTTTGATCTTTTAAATTATTTAAATAGTCATTTCCATTTTGAACATACATTGGGTCTCCCCAGTTGCCGGTTTGGATTTTTGAAATCATTTCTTCAGTTCCACGGTCAAGCAAATTAGAAGCTATCGCAATTTTAACACTGTCCAAACATTCTGTACGAAAAGTTTCTTGTTCTGCTAATTCTGCTAATCGTCCTTCATCACCAGCAGCTCGAGACTGTTCTTTTTTAGCTATTGCACCACTGGCAAAACCAAGACTTCCAATATCTAGCGCTGTATTTGCATAACTACGCCATGTTTTTTTATTGGTTTCTTTTCTATCTTCAATTATTTTTGGAATAGCTTCACTCTGATTTTTTATACTTTCATTTAATGCAGCTTTTCGGGCATCTAAATCTTTTTGTAAATCAGCAGCTGAAGTAAATTTCTTTACTGCCCCAGGATTCTGAAGTTTATTAACATAAAAACCAGAAGATTCTTCAAACTCGTACTTATATACAGGTTCTTCATATTCAGTTTTACCTTCTTTTGGAACAACTTCTTTCT
The DNA here is from genome assembly GCA_964426555.1 of uncultured Candidatus Saccharibacteria bacterium. Classification (GTDB taxonomy): domain Bacteria; phylum Patescibacteriota; class Minisyncoccia; order Phycocordibacterales; family UBA9973; genus 2-01-FULL-33-17. Next base: position 77,498 of record CAYRQJ010000001.1, read on the forward strand.
CTAGCGCTTCTTTTTCTTTCTTTAATCCCTCAAGTGTGTCTTTTGCTTTACTGGCTGGTGCATAATAATCCCCCAATTGTTTACCCGCAGCAATTAATGTAGGTAAATTTTGGAATACAGTTTCCAGTACGCTACTAGATACTGGGTTAGCTTTTGCCATTTGTATACCCAATATAGCTCTTTGGGCAGCAGGCACAGCTTGGCTACAAGATGCCAGTGACCCAGCACCATTCGGATCATTTTTTAATTTTGAAACATTTATAGTACCAGCATAGTTACTGCTCATGGGTCTACTGTCATCTTGTGGTGCAATACTATTATCAACAGTATTTAAATCGTCAGGTCCCATAATATCTAAAGCAAAAGTAGACATGGGGCTTAATACCAAAATAGAAAGTAAAAATATTGATATAATTTTGTAGCTAAATGTAGTTTTCATTGTTAAAAAAATTATATCATATTAATAATTGTTATGGATGTCTTGAACTGCTTTAGTCAAAGTTTCGCTATAAATTTGATATTGCATCATGCCTTTTGCAGCTTTAGCTGGGTCGGTAGATACTGTTTGCATATTTTCCAGTGCAGTACCTAAATGGTCTAAACTATTTACTATAGTTAAATGTGCTGTCATTAAAGATTTGGGAGTATAGTAATCTTTCATATTTATAGAAGCATTTTTATATGTCTTTGCAAAAGTTGAAATAGCTTTGTTAGTATCAACTCCAGTATTTAATGCATTAGCTATAAGATTCAGCTCATCTGCACCATTTGTTTTAGTGATTTTTACTAATTCAGACATTAATTTACTAAGATACGCGTCTTTGCTAATACTACTGTCGTCAACAGTCTTTATGTCTTTAGTAGAAAATACGTCTGGTAAATCATAGTCGGTCATATTTTGACCAATTGCACTGGCAATATTATTTAATGCTTCGTCACTAAGAACACCAGAGCCTTCCATGGTCATCATCATAGTTAAATAATCTTGTGCAAATTTTGCTGTCTCAGTATCGTCTTTTACACCAGTGTTTTCGTCTTCTGGAAATTCTGCCTTTAGTTGAGCTTTTTTATCTAAAATAGTTTTTTTATTAGCTTCGCCATTTGTTAATGGGTCTAGACCAAACAATCTTTCTTCCCAGTCAGCAATACCATTATTGTTTGAATCTTTTCTTTGTAGTTCGCCTATGGTTGTGGTTTTAGCAATAGCTTGTAATTCCGTAGGAAGACGATTGATAATTCTTTTTTCTTTAATTTTCTTTACACCAAGAATTATTATTTTTACAATAAAAAATATGGCAACTATTGCAGCAATAATTCCAAATATTGCAAATACTTTTTTTTGAAAACTTTTACTTGGTAGATAGTCACTAAATGGCATGAAATAATTATATCATTTCTTTCCAAATAGCAATAGGAATATCTTCGGCGCGAACTGTATAAACAACTTTATTTTTATCTAACACAGTTTGAACCTTTTTTTGAATAGTCTCTGGCATTATTTTAATATTTGAAAGCATTAGTTTTCTTTTATGAGCAAAAGCTGCGTGCAGTAAATCAAAAAATTCTTTTTCTTTCTTTTGAGTACCAAAATGTTTGATGTTTTTTATACAAAAAACCGCAGAATCCACATTGGGTGCCGGGTGAAATGCTCCACGGGGTACAATAGATACCATTTTAGGCTCTCCATACATCTTTACGGCAATAGAAAGTATAGATTCTTTGCCAAATTCATCATTTTTGACTGGTTTTGCTGTAATTCTCTCGGCAACTTCTTTTTGAACTAATAAAACCATTAAACTGGGGTTATTTACTACAGTATGGAACCGTTCTATTATCTCACCTGTTATATAGTATGGAATATTGGCTATTAGTTTGTAGCAAGGAGGGTTCTTGCTGGGGTTTTTTAACAAGGACGTTTCTTGCGTGGCTTTTAAAAGCTCTGCCAAATCTGGCGACATTTCAATAAAATCCCCATTTTTATAGACAAAATCCAAAATATCTCCATGGATTAACACAAACTGCCCAGATTTTATCTGGCTTTGGAAACGGGTAGACAGGGGTATTACCAATCTATCGTCTTTTTCTATTGCTATGACTTTTGCGCCACTGGCCAACAATTTTTCAGTCAAAACCCCTTCTCCAGGGCCAATTTCCAATACAATATCAGTTTTTACCAATTCTCCGGCTCCAATAATCTCCCGGATGGCTTTATCAGACCGTAAAAAATTCTGCCCTAATGATTTCTTTGCTTGCATACTAATCTAAATATATCACTCTTTCGTTTCCGGTGCTCCAAGATTGGATGATTTCTTTATTGTCTTCAGGGATATCGTACAAAAATTCACTGGGAGCTTCGACACGTTTTTGGCCAAAAATTGTGCGCAGTTGTGCGTAAGAAACAAATAATTTTCTCTTTGCGCGTGTAACAGCTACATACATTAGCCTGCGTTCTTCCTCGCGTTCATTCCTGGTAGCTAAGTTAGAATTATAGTGCGGAAACAAATCTTGCTCTAACCCTGTTATAAATACAGTGTCCCATTCTAGACCTTTGGCACTGTGCACTGTCATTAGCATTACACCTGGGATTTTGTTTTGGTTTACAACATCGCTCTCGTAAAGTGCTGCGTGTTCTAAAAACAAAACCAAACCATCTTGCCCAAATTCGTCATAGTTAGCTGCCAATGTTACAAGTTCTTTTACGTTTTCTAATCTTTCTACGCCTTTTAATTTGTCTTCTTTTAATTCATTCTCCAGCCCACTTTCTTTGATAATATAAATTATTACTTCACTAACTTTTTTACCATCTATTTCATTTTGGATTTTATCCAACAAATTATAAAAATTATTTACCGAAATTTTTGCTTTAGCTGACAAACCATCCGTCTCACCCATTATCATTTTAGCAAAAGTAACTTTACCTATTCCGCGAGATACTGCGTTTACTGCGCGGGTCATATCCGGCAAAGAATTGCGGTTCATGGAACTACGCACAAATGCCAATACATCTTTAATTTCTTTACGGTCAAAGAACCGTGTACCCAATACTGTATACGGTATACCACTATGTAAAAATGCTTCTTCTATTATTCGTGATTGGAAATTTGCACGGTATAGTACTGCAATATTTTCAGGAGATACTCCACTGTCTACTAATTTTTGAGTATGAGATATTATTGTACTAGCTTCATTTACTTCATCTACGCATTCTAGTATGGTTATTTTTTCACCACCAGGTTTATTTGTATATAAATTTTTTGGAATACGAGACTGGTTTTTCTTTACTATTTCGTTTGCTGCATCAAGAATAGTTTTACTGGATCTGTAATTTTCTTCTAGCATTACAATGTGGCACGGTGCAAATTTTTTCTCATAATGCATAATGTGTTCAATCTTACTTCCACGCCAAGAATAAATTGTTTGGTCAGCATCACCCACTACACAAATGTTTTTGTTTTCATTTAACATTAATTCCATCATTTCCACCTGAAGATCATTCACGTCTTGGTATTCGTCTACGTGAATATATTCGTATTCGTCGTGATACGCTTTTTGTACATTTGGGAATTTTTTTAATAATTCTATAGGTAAAGTTAGCAAATCATCAAAATCTACACTACCACCTTTCTTTTTGTTTTCATTATATAAACGCCAAATTTGTTTTACTAAAAATCCACGTTGACCGTGCGCCATTGCGTCATAATTTTCTTCAATTGTACCGTCTTGCCGTTCGCGAGATATGATAGAGCGTATTAATTTTGGGTCGTGTTCTTTCGGAGAAATACTAAGCGTATTCATGGCATCTTTTATAATTACCAAAGAATCATCTTCATCTAGTATTGCAAAACCTTTGGGTAAATTTAGTAGTTGCCCATATTTACGCAGCATTGATACACCCAATGCATGAAAAGTCATTAAAGTAGGACTGGTCTTAAGATGCATAGATCCCAGTAGAATATGGACGCGTTCGCGCATTTCTTTAGCTGCTTTGTTAGTAAACGTAACAGCTAAAATTTTGTCGGGTTTTATTCCGGATTCTATAATATGTGCAATTCGTGCAGTAATAGTTTTAGTTTTTCCAGCTCCGGCTCCGGCGATTATTAACAAAGGGCCATTTATCATTGTTGCTGCTTCTTTTTGCGCAGGAGAAAGAGATTCTAAAAAATGCATAAAGCTATTGTAGCACAAAACCCCAATTTCTTGGGGTTTTGTGTGTAAATTTTTTGTGTTTTTATAGTTTGCCTTGGTTATCCAATGCGACTGCCTGAAGACGAATCACTTCTTCGCGTAGCATATCGTAAAATGAAGGCACACTGGTTTCTAAATATCCAAATACTTCTTTTGGGTCAGCATCTTCACCCATAGTATTTTCAAATTTTTCTACTTCTTCGTCTGTCATTTTATCCAAAGCACGCATTACTGTGCGTTGGATTGCAATGTCAGCTAATTCATTTACCATTTTGTCTTTTTCAGATGTACCCAAGTCTCCAAAAACAAATGAATTTTCTATAAGATCTTTTATTGTTTGCATAAATATATTTTACTCTTATTAATAATAAATCACAATTATTTTGAACCTTGGGCTTTGTTTTCTAATTCTACTTTTGAAATTCTATCTACAAAATGTTCTAATGTTTCTGCTTTACTAAATAATCCACCAGCTTTTGGTTTCATATTATATTTTTCAGCTTTTTCTAAAATTGTATCTGCAAATTTATTTTGCTCTGGAATATCATATTTGGTATTTGCATAAGTATCATCAATATTTGTTCGGTAATTTCTCAAGAATTTTCTTGCTGGCATATCTTTTACACTTTGCCATTCGTCACTGTCTATTCCACTTTCGTGACCCAACGCAGTATCGTGCCCATATATTTCGTCTACCATTTTATCTGTATGTTGCTCTGGTGTTTCAGGAATTATTTTTGTTTCAATATTTCCAGTAGCAGCTTTTGGAGAATTATCGATATTATCTTCTACACTACCAGTATTTGGATTGTTATCTTGCAATGCATCTATTTTCAATTTTATTTTTTCTGCTTCAAGATTTTTTATTTGGTCTTGTGCATCAAGATAATTATCGTGAGCTAAATGATATTCTTTATAAAAAGGTGCATCTTCCAAAGGTCTCCAATCACCATTACCACGAGCTAAATGCTCGTATCCTTTTACATAATAAGATATTGTTCCATCATTTACCTGAGTAATTTGACCACGAGTACCTAGTTCTTTACCCATTACATCAAGACCGCGAGATTGATAAAAATCACCTTCACTACCCGGATTTTCAAATTGTTTATATAGTGCAATTTTTTGATCTATCACATCCGCACTTATTACAGTATTCCCGGGGTCTTCTATATTACCACCAGTATTTATTGGGTCGGGTTGTACTTTTGGTCCAGTTTCTTCTTCTAAATTCAAAGAATCATCAGTAGACATTACAGAATCATTTAAATGATTTTCTATTGGTGCACGCATACCACCGCCATGATTTGCATGGTCAGGATCCACCACAACTCTTGGCTCTGAAAAATTATCAGGTTTTGGTACTACTATTGGATTTGGGTCAGATGTTTGTATTGGAGTTGGGTTAATAGTAGTTGGGTTTGGTATTAGTTGTGTCATAAAAGCAGCAGTAGCACCACCAGCTATAATTCTAGTCCACATCTCTGCACGTCTTGCATTACCTTGAGAATTCATGTAGTTACTAATAGTTTTTGCATGTTCTTGGTTTAATGTTTGCATCATTGTAGGAGTTACCAAAGGAGGTTTTTCTTCTTTCCCTCTTCTTTCAGACATTAGTTGAACAAATTTTCTTCTACTTTCTGCAAATTCTTCATCACGAGTTTTTGCAAATTTTATAAATTCACCTTTATCGTTTAATTTACCTCCGTAAAGTTTTGCGACTCCTAATGCAGCACTTTCACCCACTGTTCCTGATACCGCTGCTCTTGTTGCACGATATCCTAAGTAACTACCGAATGCAGCACCAGCTCCAACACCAGGTAACAAGAAAATAGCAGAAGAAAGAACTAATCCAGAAGTAACTCGGTTTAATACTTTTCGTAAAACAGGATTTTTTATATTTTTATATGGACCACCTTGTGAATACCATTGACCAAAACGGCGCATTGCAGAACCACGAACTGTACCTTCTAAAATATTTTTTGCTTTTTCTAAATTTTGATACTCGTCATCAATAAATTTTTTACCAATACTGTTTATAAAGTCATTTAAAGCCACTTCATTAGCAGGATTAAGATTTTTTAAATCTTGTCCAAAGGCTTCTCGTACTGCGTATTCTTCACCAATAAAAACGTTCATTAAATTTTCACGAATTTTATCGTACTTGTATTTAGCATTAGTCATTTTTGCTTGAGCACCGGCTGTAGCTTCAGTTTCTTTTACGGCACTCCATTTAGAACCAAACATCCCAGCAAAAACACCAACAATTTTTGCACCAAAGTATTTACTTTTAAATGTTTTATTAAATTCTTGAGAAGTTTTAGCTAAATCATTTCTTGCAACCTCTAAGTCAGCAAAACCACGACCTGATGGTCCAAATTTATCAAGACTTTCGTAAATTTCATTTTTTTCTTGTTTTAAATCATTTAACAATTGTTGTTCACCTACACTTAGTTTACTTTTAGCTTCAAGCTCATTTATGTGTTTAGTAGTTTCTGAAAACCTATTAATTAAAGGCTCATAGTCTTCCATTGTTTTTTTAGACAAACGAAGACGAGATTCAATAGCAGTTTCGTATTTTGTAATTAAAGTAGTGTCACTTGCAGTGCGCGCTGCTGCAAGTTTTGTTTTTAATACATCAACGATTTTTGCGTCCAGTTCTGATTTATTAGCATTGTAAATTTTTTGTTCTTCCTCAGTTAATGCGGTTTCTTCAGAAAGTTTTTCTAATACAGATGCTTTTTGTGTATTTAGTAATTCTTCTTTAGCTTTTAGAACCTTGGCATCAATTTCAGCTTTATTTTCAGTATAAAATTTTTCTTGGTCAGGATTAGTTATTTTATTGTCTAATACCAAAATATTAACAATAATATTTATGGTATTTTGTTTTTCTTGTTCTTTTTGGATAACTGCTTTTTTATCATCTTCTTCTTTTTGAATTTTGTCTGCTTGTTCTTTATTTAACATAGAAAGAACCTTGCCTATTTCTTCAGCTTCCCCATCTTTCATAAGATGAATTTTTTCAGCTATTTCAAGTTCAGCTTCTCCATCTTTACTCAAAGTTTCTGCTATTTTCGCACGAATATCTTTTTTCTTTTTAGCTTCAGCTTTTTCTTTTTTATCTTCGTCGTCTATTTTACTAGTTAATTCATCTTCGTATTTAAAAGCCAATTTTTTTTCTTCATCAAGCAAAGTATCGTCACCTTTTGATAATCGTCGCAGTAATTCCAAAGCCTCTTTCTTTTCAGCATTAATTTTATCTTTTTCTTCTTTTTCTAGTTTAGCACGCTCTTCTTCTTCTTTCTTTTTTTCTAGTGCTTTTTTAGCCTTATCTAATTCTTCTGGAGTTGATTTTGGTGGGTGTTTTTTTGACACAGCAATATTATCTACATCCATACTTTTCCCTTTTAATTCACGAAGGACAGACTTTATCTCGTCAATTTTATCTCTTTTTGTGCCTTGTATTTTAATTTCTTTTTTTATTTCATTACTAAATGTTGTATATTCCTTTTTGGTTTTATCTTTAATCTTATCTCTCTTATTAGCCGCAGTGAGACCTCTACTTCTAGATTCTTTTATTTCTTGCTCTAAGCTTTCCATTAAAGATTCTAAGCGAATTATTTCCTTCACTAATTCATTTTGTGCTGAAGGTGTAAGATTGTCTGGTGTTTTTGCCATAGTGTTTATATTATAGTCTATTATTTATAATTTAGTAACTATTTTATAGATTTTGCTTTTAATAATAATTCCTGAATTTCTTTACTTAACCCCTCTTCCGTAAAACCATTAAGTCCTGCAGAATCAATTATAGATTCGCGAACATTATCTACATCTTCATCTTTCATTCCTGGGTCTCGCAAAATATACATTGAATCTCTAACTATTATCCCATTATCATAATACAAACTTAAATTCTCACTGAATTTCTTTAATCCATCTTTGTTTTTTGATGATACAAAGATTTGATTACCCTTTCCTCTGTTTAAAATTATCATTGTGTCGTAGTACATATTGTATGCGGTCACTGCTCCAAAAGGATTTTTATAGTCTATAAATTCTTTTATTTCACCAGTTCTTTTGTCTACATATTCCCAATTTTCTACATCAATAAAAATAGTTCGTCCCATTATTTTAGAATCTACCGTTAATCCATCACGAAACATTCTTTGTGCATGGTAATTTATTTCTATGATTGCGTTTTCAATTGCATTTTGTTGATTTTCAACCAAATCTCCAATTGTAAATTCTTTATATTTATAATCCTCTTTTGATTTTTTTGAATTTTCTGGAATTCTTGGATTTTCTGGAATTTCTGAATATATTTCAATATCCTTTGCAGCAAATCTTTTATGTTCTTGACCAGTAAATTCTTTTACTCCGACTACATATTTTTTTTCTTCTTCTGTAAAACCATTTAAACTAATATTGGGATATTTTCTAAATATATCCATTAGCATTCTTTTGTTTTTGTAATAAACCAATGGTTCCAGTGCATACATTGTATTTGCATAGTTTTTCTTGAAATCTTCAAACCCCATTTCAGTATCCATAGACAAATTATCTATCTTGGTTACTAATTCAGCATAGTTATTTAAAAATTCAGGATAAGTAGAACTGCCATTAATATATCTAGGTAATTCTTTTAAATTTTCTATTAAAATTTTTGTAGCTGAAGTTTCTTCATTACTACCATTACCATGGTGGTCCATTGTAAAAATATCACCATCTTCAACATTAAAACCATTTGTGCCACCAACATCAATTACCATTGTACCTTTGGGTAAATATATTTTCTCCCCAGAAACATCAAAAAATGCGCGGCCATTTTTTTCGCGTTCCATTCTTGACTGTGGGTGCACCCAAGTAAACTTAGCGCCAGTGGCAAATTTTACTCCAACTTCGTCCAATACTTGAAGTGCAGAATCAATATCAAAATCCATTTTAGGTATTAAAAATGATTTAGTGTTACCATTTTTGTCTTGGTAATTTTGACCATGAAATATTATTTGACTAACACCTTTTTTAAATAAGTAATCTTCAAATTTTTCATGTGGGGTTAATTCTTTTTTTTCAACTTTAGGTGTTACTACTTCTTCGTCTTCATTTTTTTTATCTTCTTCCGCCACGCCATTAGAATTAAGATTATTTTTATCTATCTCTTCATCTTTAGCTTCTTCTGCAATATCTTGTGGTATTTCAAAATCTTGAGATTGGACATCAGGACCCACAAAATTTGCGTCTACTATATCTGTATCATTTTCTTGTTCACTATTTTGTAAACTTTGCTCAAAAAAATCAATTTCTTCTTTTGCAGATTCATAATATTCAATATACATATCAATTTGCTCGATTGAATTTGAAACATTTTTACCTTTTTTAAGACTTTCTTTTTCTTTTTTAAATTTTTTAATCTTATCAACTACATCGTTTTTTACTTTTGGTAATAATTTAACCAAAGCCGGTAATGTATCTGGGCCCTTATACTCAGTAAGAATTTCGTAGTATGCATCTATTAAATCATCGACATAATTATTGTCTTCAGGGTTATCTAATTCATAGTTTGCTTTTGCATATTCAATAAAATCATCTTCTAATGTATCTGGAGATTTTTCTGGGTCTGAAAGGCTTTCGTTTTTCGAATTAATAATTTCCTCCAACTCTAATACCCGATCAATCCCAGGAGCTGTTCCATGGTCTACATTGTTATTTAATTCATCAGTGATTTGAGTAGCTTCTTCGGGTTTTATATTAATAGTATTATCTTCCATTTCAGCTTCTTTATAGAAACCAATGGCAAAAACCATTTCATCTATAATTGAGTCTATTTGAGATTCATCAACCGAACGTTGAGTTTTTTCATTATTTTCTCCTAGCTGAATATGTTTTTTTAGTATTTCTTTTGCTTTATCTATCTGCCCAGAATCTACAAATTTCATTAAACCTTTAATGATTTCTTTTGTTCTTCCATCAAAAATAAACTTATTTCCCAGGTCTTTTAAAGACTCGGAATATATCTTATTTTTTACACTATCCAAGGAATTTGCTAGGCTTTTTTCCATTTGTATATTATACCACTAATGTATAAGACTTGTCAAAAGATCTTATAAAACAAGGCTTATATTAGTTAATAAATTGGCAATCCACATATGAATCTATTATACGCTTGACTACCTGGTTTGAAAAGGGCACAATTATATATGTAAGGGAACCGTACCCATAAATGACCGCACTTCCGTCCCCTTATCACTATGGATTTAAACAAAACACAACAAGGTTCTTTCGTGACTCGTTCACAAAAACCTTTATATACTTCTTTTAATTTAGCCGTAAAAACAACTGCTTTTGCTCTTTTGTTTGTATTACTAATGTCTCCACAGCACGCTAATGCTGGGATTTTTTCTAAAATTGGAGACCTTTTCTCATCTGACGCTAAGGCTGAAACAGTAGAATCTGATACAAACAGTCAAAATGCCCCTATTTTAGAAGCTAAATTAGGTACAGACCCAAAAAGCAAAATAAACAATGACCCAGTAAACATCAGTGAAGAAAATGATGTATTAGTTCCAGAAGTTGGAGCATTAGGTAGCGCTGCTGATGTCGAAGATTATCCAGAAGAAGACGAAATTAGCGTATATGTAACTAAAAAAGGAGACACTTTGGCAAAAATAGCTAAAATGTACAATGTTTCTGTAAATACCATTATCTGGGCAAACGATGGGATAGATAATAAGAAAGAACTTAAAGAAGGAACAAATCTTCTAATTATGCCTATTAATGGAGTTTCTCACACAGTTAAAAAAGGTGAGAATTTGGCAAAAATAGCTAAAAAATACAGCGCTGATGCCGACGAAATAGCTACTTTTAATGGAGTAACCGACGAAACATTAGTAGTAGGGTCTACTATTATAGTACCAAATGGTGAATTAGCCGTACCAAAGAAAACAGTAGCCCCAAAGAAAACATCACTACTGAACAACCTAAAGGTTTTTGCTGGTAATGGCAAAGGAACATCTCGTTATATCCCAGGATATGATGGATCTAGTCAAAATGGTTACTACCGAAGACCAGTATATTGTATTACTACCCAAGGGCTACATGGTAAAAATGGAATTGATCTTGGTTGTCCAATTGGTACAGCAGTAGCTGCGGCAGCAAATGGTACAGTAATTGCAGCCAGAACTGGATGGAACGGAGGCTACGGTAATATGATAATTATCTCTCACCCAAATGGTACCCAAACATTGTACGGTCACCTTTCACGAATAAATGTACAAAATGGTGAATCTGTTAGTGATGGACAAATCATTGGGGCAACAGGAAACAGTGGTAAATCTACTGGGCCACATCTACATTTCGAAATCCGTGGAGCAAGAAACTGTTACGCTGACGGAAGCTGTAGATAAAAAATAAGACTTTGTACTATAAAACCCCAAGGAAATTTTTGGGGTTTTATAGTATGTTTAACATAGTCCAACCATTGACAATATGTATATTTGTGATAAAATATTTTAAACACATTTAAAAACTACACACGCTATGGCAACACAAACTGGATTAACAACAAAAGAAGAGTATCAGCTCAGGAAAACAAAGGCTCAAAAAATGATTTTAGAGATTATCCCAAGTGTGGAATTTCCACATTCTAATAATCGGCACTATTTGATTTGCAAGTTTAATTTTGTAGAGGAATGTAAATCTGCAAGAAAAACAGTAGAGGAGGCTGGATACAAAACCAAAGATGCATTCGAAAACAAAAGCAATTCTTTTAATTTCATTATCAGCGGTATCAAACTTACCGAAGATGATATTCCCAAGGATGAAAAAGGCGATCATAACTTCAAGCCCGAAGTAATTCCAGGTGAAAGTTTTCAAAGCCAAAGTATTGGTAATGAGAAAAGACTCCATGAAGAACGATTGTTCAGTCGGATGCGACACAACGGCATTGGTGTAAAGTCACACAATGGTCAATTGGAATTTTATAATCCTGACCATGAAGTGGTTTATACCAAGACTGTCAAAAAATTTACAAATGGCAAAAAGCTATCCAAAACTAGCGAAAATGAGATTTCTTCACTATTGGCATCATTGGAAGATGAATGCGCATTGGTGGAAGATTTAGTTTTTGCCAATTGGATGTTGACAGCAGAAGGTTGTACTTGCAATTGCAAGGTGGACCTTGTAACAAAAGATCCCAAAGGTGAAAAGATTGAAATCCGATCAACTCCCTTCATTTTCAAAAAAGAAATGGAGGCACAAAAAGCCTTCAATTTTCTGACTGAAATTGGTTTAAGTGTTCAATGGCAACCAGGAACAAGAGAAAATTTCTGGCTAACACAAAGAACACAGAAAAAATCTGAAAGGAAAAAAACTCAGCGCACCAAAAGGCATGTTATAAGTAATGCTTTGGAAGACATGGGAATTATGGGTCATAATAATGACACTGGATATTCCTACAAGAATTCTGTAAAAACTTTTTATTGTACAATCTGCCATAAAACAGCAACAAAGGAAATGAAGATTGAATTCACAGAAGAAACTGTAGGAAAATTGCAGTCACTGTTCCCAACATTTGAATTTGTAATCTCAAAAAAAGGTATGGGTTTTCGTTATCGGGACACAGCCGAGTCAATTGTGCAGGAGCATGAAGAAGAAAATTCTCATGTGATGGAAATTGTTGCGGACTCTTTTCTTTCCCTTTTGTCTTCTAAGCAATGGCAACACCTGTTGGCAAATGCACCCAAGATAGAGATTGAAAAACGGTTCCCTGAACTGCTTGAGCCCAAAAATGATACTTCCGCAAAAGTTTTGGAGGTAATCCAAAATAATTACATGCTGATTCCTAAAGACCATGCAATGGTTGCGGCAATTAACACAATGAGCCAGGGAGTATGGACTGAAGCTAAGGATGTAAAAATTTAAATTCTCAAAAAAAACAAAACGGTTTGCAGAGATGCAGACCGCTTTTTTATTTGTTTAAATTTTATTTACCTACTTTTGGTCTGTATTGCAGGGCTTCTAAAATATGCTTTTCATCTATGGTTTCACTTTCATCTAAATCAGCAATGGTTCGTGCAAGACGAATTATGCGATGATACGCACGCGGAGATAATTCCAATTTACTTGCAGACATATTTAGTAAATCTCTTACTACCGGTTTTAATGGAGTTATCACATCCATATCTTTAACTGTTAGTTGCGAATTCAAATTATGTGGCGCACCAAATCTATCAAATCTATTTTTTGCACGAGTACGGGCTTTATTTATTTTTTCTCGGAGTATTTCATTTTCTAAATTACCATTATTTACTGTACCCAGTTTTTCATAATCTACGGCTTCTACTGGGACCCACATATCTATACGATCTACAATTGGTCCCGACAACTTCTTTTGATAGCGTGCAATATCTTGAGGGCTACATACGCATTGTTTTACTCGGGTACCATTGTAACCACACGGGCAAGGGTTCATGGCAGCAACTAAAATAAAATTCGAAGGAAACATGGCAGTACCTTTGGCACGGGCAACAGTAACTATTCCATCTTCCATTGGTTGGCGCAATGATTCTATTACTTTTTTATCAAATTCAGGAAATTCGTCCAAAAATAAAACACCCCTGTGTGCCAAAGTTACTTCACCAGGTTTTACGTTTGTACCACCACCAATAATAGCAACATAACTGGCAGTATGATGAGGGCTACGAAATGGTGGTCGTGTGACCAACTTCCCATTATTTAGTGAAACACTGGAATGTATACCTGTTACTTCTAAGACTTGTTCTTTTTCTAAATGCGGCAATAGTGCATTAAATGCACGAGCAAGCATTGTTTTACCAGTACCAGGTGGGCCGTACATTGCAATATTATGTCCACCAGCAGCAGCAATTAGTAACCCTCGTTTTGCAGATTCTTGCCCGCGAACATAAGAAAAATCCAAACTTTGCGGAATAGATTCTTCTATTATTTGTGTTTCATCCGCTGGCATTAATTTATTGTGAGAACCATTTCCAGTTTTACCTTGCGTTTTGTCTAAATGCTGTACTAATTCTCTTAAATTTTTATAGCCATATACATTTATTCCAGGGACTAATGCGGCTTCTAATACATTTTCTATTGGTACATAAAGCTCGCTCATACCACTGAATCTGACCGCTTCGGCAATTGGCAGTATTCCTGGTAATGGTTTAGCAAGACCATCTAAAGATAATTCTCCCACAAATATTTTTGGTAATTCATCTACCACCAACTCTCCTGACGCAATTAAATAAGCCAGTGCAATAGCTGTATCAAAATATGGTCCTTCTTTTTTTATATTTGCTGGAGACAGTGAAACTATGGTTTTTTGGTTTTGATGTTTTGGGGAAGTGTACCCACTATTCTTTAGCGCGCTACCAACACGGTCTCGGGCTTCGTCCACTGCTTTGTCTGGAAGTCCAACAATTGAGAAATTGTTTAACCCACGTGATATATCTACCTCTACAAAAATAATCTGCCCAGCTAGCATGCTAACTTGGGCAGATAATACTTTCGCAAAGCTCATAAAATTTTATTTAGCTATTCATATCAGCTACACATGTAGTAGCTGCAGGGTTAGCTTGTAGTCTATCTTCTTCTATTTCATTTCCGCATACACTACATGTTCCATAATTCCCTGATTCTATTTTGATTAACGCGTTATTTACTTCAGTTAATCTAGCAGAAAATGTTTCAGTTAAAGCGCTGGATTCTTCGTATTCTTCGTTACGGTTATCCATATCCAATGTATCAGCCATTGTTTCTGCATCGTCTGCGTCTACATCAGCAGTAAAACTACCAGTAATTGGGTCTTTTACGGAAATCCCCCCAAGTTCGGACATTATTTCGTCTCTTTCGGTCTCCAGTAATGTTTTGTAAAGTTGTGTATTCATATTGTGTATTATATCACAAAAATTTAATGCTAAAAGCCAGACAATATTCGGGTGCGTAATGTATTATAAGATTCTTTATTTGTCGTAATTAACAATATGTTTTCTGCAGGAAATCCATAAACCATCACAGTCTGCCCGTTACTATTAATTAATTCTCGCAGTGGTAAACGCACACTGACAAAGTTAACAAATTCTTTTGTATTAATTTCACTATCATTAGATAAATGGAATATATAATTAAAATCACTGTGCATTGTGCGTTCTAAAGTAAGCAAGTCTTTTTCAGCAAATCCTTGGTCTGTTACATTTAGAATTAAAAAGAAATTATTTGTGTCTTTTTCTCTTAAAACTCCGTACATATAATTTTCAACTTTTACGGACTGAAAACCATCAATAAATCTTTGACTTAACAGTGGCGATAAATTCCCAAACTCAGCCTCGCTACCTTCATAAAATATTTTTACTTCATTTATACCATTGGCTACATTTAACTTTTTTTGATTGTAATCTGCAATTTCATTTTGGTTAGGTAAATTTATTTTATAAATAGCATCAGTTTTTAAAACTTTATTCAATGTTTGATCTTTTTCTTGGTTTTTATAATCTTGCATTTTTAATTTATTTAAAAACAAGTCAGGAATAATAATCATTCCAATAGAAATTAGAATTAAAATAAAACTTATAATTCCTAAAAAATTTCTAGTTCGTTTTTTAACAGAACTTTCTTTCATGCTAGCAATTAAAATAGCTTCTTCTTCAGTAACATTACTACCGGCAATGTCTTTAGAATTTTCTGCAGTATCTTTGTGCATACTATGCAAAATAGGTAAATCTTCCATTTACCTATTATACATTATTTTAAGTTTTATTTAACTATTTACTTTCTGTATGAGGAGCTTTTGGTTCAGGTTTTTTAAACATGTCAGGCTTCAAAACTTTTATTGAAACTCCTACTTTGCCATCTTCAACTTTTACCACTTGTACTGGAACCTTCATTCCAACTTTTAAATATTCATCAATTTTTTCTACACGGAAAGGTGCAATTTCAGAAACATGAATTAATGCTTCGGCAGACCCAGACAGTTTCACAAATGCTCCAAAGTCAGCAATACGCACTACTTCGGCTTCGGCTATTATGTCTCCCATTTTGTATACATGAGTCATTTCATCGATTATTTTTTTAGCCAATACTGGACCTTCACCCACACCAGTTATAAATATTGTTCCATCATCTTCAATTGTAATTTCTGTTTTTGTTTCTTCACGAATTTTATTTACCATTTTTCCACCGGGACCAATTATCATTCCTATTTGTTCTACTGCCACTTTGGTAGTAATTATTTTTGGAGCACGTGGTGAAATATCATTTCTTGATTGTGCAATTTCTTTTGTAATTGTTTCAAGAATAGTTTTGCGAGCAGTCTCTGCATTTACCAATGCTTCTTTTAAAATACTTACTGGAACACCATCGGTTTTAATATCCAGTTGTAGTGCAGTAATACCATTTACTGTTCCTGCAACTTTAAAATCCATATCACCGAAATGGTCTTCCGGGCCTTGGATGTCGGTCAAGATTTTATAATTTTTATTATCATTCTCGTCCATCATTAGTCCCATTGCAATTCCAGCAACCGGAGATTTTATAGGAACACCCCCGTCCATCAGTGCAATTGTAGATGCACAAATAGAAGCTTGTGATGTGGAACCATTACTACTGGTTGATTCAGAAACTACGCGAATAGTATAAGGAAAAACTTCTTTAGCTGGAATAACAGGTAGTAAAGCTTTTTCTGCCAAGAACCCATGACCCATTTCACGGCGATTCATTCCACCAAATCTTCCTGTTTCACCAACAGAGTATGGTGGGAAGTTATAATGGTGCATGAAACGTTTCTCACCCATAGCTTCGATGCCTTCTATCATTTGGCGTGTTTCAGGACCACCCAATGTCAGCACAGACAGTACATGGGTTTCACCTCGGTAAAATATACCACTACCGTGCAGTGCCGGGGAGACACCACCAGCTTGTGCATATAGCCCGCGCACTTCGTCGAATGCTCGCAAGTCTGCACGTTTGCCATCTACCAATGCTGCAGTGTGAAACAGTTTGTCCATCATTGCTTCAAAGTAATCTTTTGCTGCATTTATTTCCACATCGTTGTTTTCGTCAATGCTAGACTTTATTATTTCGTTCCATTTTTCTTCAGCATCACGAATCATTTTTTTACCATCTGCGCCGTAAATTTTTCCTGAAAGCATTCCCACAATTTCTGTATCAAATTTGTTTTTTAGTTCGTCACTAAAAGTTGGGATTTCAAAAACTAATTTTTCTTTGCCTTCTTTTTGAATAACTTCTTTTTGCCAATTTTCAATTTCTGTAATTGCACTCATTGCCACGTCCAGTGCGCTGCCCATGTGTTCATTTGTATATTCAAATGCCATTGATTCGATCATACAAACATTTCCATTTCTTCCACAAACAACTAAATCTAGTTCGTTTGTTGGTTCGGTAACTGTTGGTAAATAATTGTTAACCAACATCCCATGTTTTGAATCACTGTCACTGGTTGGCACTGTTACAGAAACTGCACCCACTGGCCCAGCCCAAGGAATTGGTGAACAAGATATTGCCAACGACGCTGCATTAACTCCAAGAATTTTTGGATCCATCTTTCCTACTGCAATAACTGTTACCACAACTTGTACTGCATTTTTTATGTGGTGCGGAAATAGTGGACGAATTGTACGGTCAATAACGCGACCAGCTAATATTGCTTGGTCACTGGGACGGCCTTCACGTTTGTTCCACTGACTACCAAGAATTTTTCCAGCAGCATAATTTCTTTCAATGTATTCAACTGTTAGATTAAAAAATCCACGGTTGTCTTT
Source organism: uncultured Candidatus Saccharibacteria bacterium (assembly GCA_964426555.1). Lineage (GTDB taxonomy): Bacteria > Patescibacteriota > Minisyncoccia > Phycocordibacterales > UBA9973 > 2-01-FULL-33-17. The sequence continues at coordinate 95,476 of CAYRQJ010000001.1, forward strand.
ACCATCTTTACTAATACATGCAGTAGCTAAGACTACTGTTTCGTCACAGGTCATTAGTACACTACCACCGGCTTGTTCAGCTAAATTTGTAAAATTGGCAGTTAAAGTTTTACCTGCCCAGTCAAAAGTATATTTTTTTTCTTGCATAATATTTTATTAAATTATTAATTACTACATTAGTTAGATCTCTTGATTTTAGTACTGAAACCGTGGGTCATGCCCTGCTTCATTACTACCTATCAAAAGACCTGGTACTAATATACTGGTACTGTACCATAGATTTTTATTGTGGTAAAATGACTTTATATGACAGTAATCTCACATAAAGCTCAGCGCGTGGCAGTACTAATAGACGCGCAAAATTTGTACCACAGTGCACGCCATCTTTACAAACAAAAAGTAAACTTTGGTGAAATCTTAAAAGAAGCAGTTGGTGACAGGCAGTTGGTTCGTGCCGTTGCATATGTTATATCTACTGAAGCTGGTGATGAAAAACAATTCTTTGATGCACTAACCCGTGTAGGTATAGAAACAAAAACAAAAGATTTACAAATATTTATTGACGGTTCTAAAAAGGCCGACTGGGATGTAGGCATAGCCATGGATGCGGTAATACTATCTGAAAAAGTAGATGTATTGGTAATAGTGTCTGGAGATGGAGATTTTGTACCAATGGTAAATTATCTAAAAAACAAAGTTCAAGTAGAAGGCATGTGTTTTATGAAATCCACTTCTACAAAATTAATAGAATCACTGGATGCATTTACCGACATGGGTACAGATTCAAAAAAATATTTACTGGGTAGCAACATTAAAGCTAACTACAAAAGAAAACCAATTCGTAAAAATACTAAATAAAACAAACCCCGCATTGCGGGGTTTGTTTTTTGAGCGAATCTTATTTCTTCTTTGGAGCTGCTTTTTTTGCGGCTGCAGTCTTTTGAACAGTAGATTTTGCAGCTGCTTTTTTAGCTGGAGATTTACTTGCTGCAATTTTCTTTGCTGTAGCTTTTGAAACAACTTTCTTTGGAGCTGCTTTTGCAACTTTTGGTTTTATTGTTCCTTCTTTTGTTTTTTGTGTAGCAGCGTATTTTTCGTGCTTACGGCGTTCTGAAACAAGTTTAATCAATCCACGGCGTGAATGATTATCTTTAGGATGTTTCTTTAAATGGCCAGACAGCATTTCAATGCGTTCTACTAAAACAGCAGCTTGAACATGGCTTGAACCAGTATCTTTATCATGAAGCTGTACCTTTTTCATTACAGCTAATTTTTTCTTTGGTGTTAACATATGAGAATAATATACGACAAAAACGCTTTTTTTGCAAGGAGCCTTATATTTTGCGACATATAAAATTTAAGGCTATAATATAGTATATGGATCCCGTTAGAGATGATGTTGTTAAACAATTATATGAAATTACAAATGAAGAAAATAATTCAAATAATAAGCATTATCTAGTTAAAGACGGAAACGCCTAATATATTATGGAGCAAAGTTATATAAAATTATTAATTAATAAAATAGGAGTACCTGATTTACAAGGATTAGGCGATTCCTATCTCTAACGGGATGGAAGCACAAAAAGCATTGAGACAATTCTTGGAATATCTGGAAATTGAACGTGGGTCTTCTTTAAAAACGGTGGACAATTACAACCGCTATGTTTCCAAATATTTTGCTTTTTCTAAAATCAAAAATGTCTCCGATATTAGCGAGGATTCTATTCGTGAATTTAGACTTTATTTAAATAGACTACCCGGATCTACTAAAGGCAGCCGAATAAAGTCCAGTGGAGACAATACAATGAAGCGCGCTACTCAAAACTATTATCTTATTGCTCTGCGCCAATTTTTAAAATACATGGGCAAGCGTGGTATTACCGCCATTGCTCCGGATAAAATAGATTTAGCCAAAGTTCGTGAAAGACAAATAGATTTTCTAACTGATGACGAATTAAACCGTTTATTAAATGCCCCAAACGAAGGCGACGAAAAATCTTTGCGTGACCGTGCAATACTGGAAATGCTTTTCTCAACTGGACTGCGTATTTCGGAGTTATGTTCCCTGCCACGAGACATTAATTTAGACAAAGACGAAATGAGCATTCGCGGTAAAGGCGAAAAAGTTCGTGTAGTATTCCTGTCACCCAATGCCAAAGATTGTTTGCGTGCATATTTAGCAAAGCGTAAAGATTTAGCTGGTGGGTTGTTTGCTCCGGTAAAAAGTAACGGCTCAAAGAAAAATATTACTATGAGCGAAATTACTCCACGCAGTATTCAGCGTATGATAAAGTTTTATTCAACCAAAGCTGGAATAATGAAACACGTTACTCCTCATGTATTGCGTCACAGTTTTGCTACAGATTTGTTGGGTAACGGTGCAGATATTCGTAGTGTCCAAATAATGCTGGGCCATGCAAACATTTCTACTACACAAATTTATACTCATCTTACTGACGCGCACCTAAAAGAAGTCCATAAAAAGTTCCATAGTAAAAAATAAAACAAAAAAATAAGCAGTAGTTAAACTGCTTATGATGTGTCTTTTTTGTGTTTTGGTTTATCTGGTTTCTCTGGCGATAAAATAAAAAATGATAGTGCAAATATGATTCCAGCGAATCCAACTGTAAGAGATATCCCAATTACTGGATCAAGATTAGCTTTATTTTTATAATACATTCTTAAAAATAATAAACCTACAAGTAATCCTGAAATTATAGACCAAAGCACATGGCTCTTTATTTTAAATTTTCTTTTCATAATAGTAATTTAGCTTTAAATTACCACACATAACAAAACCCCGCAATGCGGGGTTTTGTTATGTGTGGTCTTAGTATTCCAAAGTTTTGTTTACTCTTTCTAAATAAACACTTTTTTCTGGACAGCCAATCATTTTATTTGCAGCGTAACGTGTAGATTTGTACCATTTGCCAGTAGGGCTACCATCTTTTATTCCCCATGGGTCTAGGACTTTTTGAGAATAATCTTTTTGAAAAGCTTTTACCGCTTTAAAAGTTGCAAAGCTATATACACCACTAATTGTGCCTTTATAATAACCTTGTTCTTTTAAGAACATTTGAATAGCAGAGACATCTCCCCCACGGTCTCCAAATGCATGGTATTTTGTAAATGCTTCACAGTTTTTTAAATTTACATTCTTTGCTGGATCACTTTTAGTTAATTCTTCTTTGCCTGTTGTTGGAACTGCATTACCATCAACTATCCCAGGTTGCACATAATACCCACCATTATTTACACCACCAGTATAATACCCCTGAGTTGGTTTACCATATTGGTCATACATTCCACCTTGAGAATAATAAGATTGACCAGAACCATAGTTATATCCACCTTGAGTTTGTACAGCTCTTGGGTCATTAAAACCAGTTTGCCCATAGTAACTTGATCCACCGGAAGAATACCCTCCTGTAGTTGACCCGTATCCTGTATTTCCGCCAGTAGTACCACCTCCAGTAGTCGTTGTTCCGGTTCCTCCGGTTGTGGTACCTGTTGTTGTAGCACGGCCTCGGTTTGTATTTCTAGTTCCAGATGTACCACCAGTTGTAGATGGTGAAACATTACTATAAACTTGCCCCGGGTCAGTTATATTAGTATAAGGGCCTATAACATCATACGGTTTTGGTATATATGGCGTTGCAATATCTAATTTTGAAGTATCTACCCGAGTATTTGAGGCATCATATGTATCCCAGCCGCCAGTCTGCCCAAATGCTCCACTATAAATACTAAATATCAATATTGCTAAACCAATTAAAGAAATTAAAACTTCTAAATGGTACGCGTATCGATGTTGGTGTAAATTATTAGTTTGATTATCCATATACAGCATTATACTATATTTATTTAAAAATAAACAAAAGCTTTATTTGAATGGCAATAAAAAAAATTTACTAAATATGTTAAAATAGCTTCATGCGTCCCGTTAGAGATTATTCAGTTAGTTTTTTAAAATAATAAAAATAAATCATATGGTACAAATAGAATTAAATTTATCAGTTAACTACGGAAACGCTTTTAGCGATTCCTATCTCTAACGGGATGCGAATTATTTCTTGGAATATAAACGGTATAAGAGCTATTCATAAACGCGGAGATTTTGACTGGGTTTTGAAAGAATCTCCAGATGTAATTTTTCTACAAGAAACCAAGGCCGAATTAGACCAATTACCCCAAAATCTTGTAGAATTTGGAGAATATTTTTGTCATTTTGTTTCGTCTCGTGCTCGCAAAGGCTATAGCGGTGTAGCAATGTATTCTAAAATCATCCCTGATAAGATAGAAGAAATGGATGAGAAAGTTTTTAACGAGGAGGGCCGAACTATATTTGCATACTTTGGTAAAACAGTATTAATTGGCGGGTACTTCCCTAACGGTGGCCAAGGCCCACACCGCTTAGAATACAAATTACAATTTTACGATGCTTTTTTAAAGAAAATAAAAAAGTTAGACAAATCTGGATATGCTATAATTTTTTGTGGAGATGTAAACACTGCACACACTGAAATAGATTTAGCTCGACCTAAAGCAAATGAAACAAATACAGGGTTCCTGCCAATAGAGCGTGCTTGGATAGACCGTGTAATAAAATCTGGGTTTACAGATGTGTTTAGACATTTTCACCCAACAGCGCGTGACGTATATACATACTGGGACCAAAAAACTGCTTCCCGTACTCGTAATGTTGGCTGGAGAATAGATTATTTCTTTGCAAATTCTAAAGCAATGAAAATGATAAAGAAATTCGTTACTCATACTACTGTTGTAGGGTCCGACCACTGCCCTATAGAAATACAGCTGAAGACAAAATAATTTAATTATTTAATATTAAAAAATATTTAGACTATTTGACATTTTACATAAAATGGGTTATTTTATAAGTCACATCAAAATATACCCATCATGCAAAAAATACTTGATCCACACATCACACCAGTAGATTTACTACTGCACATCTTAGAAAATGCAAATGTAGAAACAGAGAATATTAAATTTATTCGACTGACGAACACACAAGCAGAAAAATTTTTAATTTATTACACAAATGATGACGGCATAGAACATCCAGCTTTTGTTCGTCAACATGATCACGAAAACTTTTTGTTTGCTAAAGAAAAGGCTTTAAATTTTAAAGCTGATTCTGATAAAAATTTTCGGTTTAGTGTTAAAAACAATAAAATTGAAATATTCTGCAAAGAAAAATACAGCGTTTGCCACAAAAAAAATAGCAACGAAGATTTACTTTTTATTTCGTCACAGCCCGAATTTGCATTGTTCTGGGCAGAAGATTTCCTAAAAGAAATCAGAGAAGAAGAACACAAAATCAACAGCAAGGAAGACACAGGTGAAAAATTTAGTACTTATGTCGAAACACTCCATATGCTGAGCAGCGAACTACAAAAAATTGTATCCGTTTTGAAAAAGTTTTTTTCAATAGAGCAACAACCCCAGACAGCTACTGATTAAACAAAAAAATTACCAACAAAAACCCCGTGCAAACGGGGGTTTTTTATTTCTTTACACCGTGTTTTTTGTGAAGCTTTGTTACTTCTTCTTCTTCTAGTTCGTCTTTTTTACTTTTAGCCTTTAGTGCCATAGCTTTTAATTCAGTGTCAGTTAATTTTTCTAACTCACGAATTCTTTTTTCCAAAAAGTCTATTTCATTTTTTGCACTATCATCTATTACTTCTTCCAGTAATATTAGTAAAATATTTCCCATGCGTGGACCGGGTTTCATCCCCAGCGTATTCATTAAATATTCTCCATTTACTTTTAGTTGTTTTACACTAATGGGGTCACGCAAGGCTTGCTCTATCATGGCATGGTATTTGCGTAGTCTGTACGGTGCTTCAACTTTAGCCATACCTACACGGTCACATTCGCGAATTTGCATTAGTTCCCAGATATGATCTAACCCTACATTTACAATCATTCTACGCACTGGGGACAATGTTATAACTTCAGTATCAGAAAAAAACATATGATAACGCACAAATTTGTAAACCAAATCTACATCATTGTTACCAAACTTTAATCTTTGCATTATTTTTTTTGCCATTCTTGCGCCCACTACTTCGTGACCGTAAAAAGTAAATTCTTTCTTGTCCCCTTTTCTTCTTGTAGCTGGTTTACCAATGTCGTGGAACAATGCCGACATTCGAATATGAAAAGAAAATTTTTTGTCAGCAGCATGTTGTAATGCGTGCAGTAAATGTTCATACACATCATATTTGTGTGCACCACCTTGTAAACAACCTACTCCATCAAGAAGTTCGGGAATGATGTATGGAAGTAGTTTAAATCTGCGCAACATTTCAATACCGGTTGCAGGATTTGTTGAATTTATTATTTTTACAAGTTCGTCACGAATTCTTTCTACTGAAATATGTTTTAATAAATCTGCATTTTTAATAATTGCCGTAGTAGTATTGGCTTCTATAGCAAAACCCAGTTGTGTTGCAAATCTTACCGCACGCATTAAACGCAGTGGGTCTTCGTTAAATCTTTCGTCGGCATTACCAACAGTACGGATTATTTTATTTTCTAAATCTTTTTGACCATCGTACAAATCCACAAGTTCATTTGTTTTTATTCTATAAGCCAGTGCATTTACAGTAAAATCACGACGAGACAAATCGGTATTTATATCATCACTAAAAATTACATTGTCAGGGTGTCTCCTGTCAGTATATTTACCTTCTTTACGGAAAGGCGTAACTTCTACAGAGCCAGGTTTTAGTTTATAGGTTACAGGTTCTAGGTTAGATACAGAATCTGCGTAGCTTTCGTCCACAACCAATACTGTCCCAAAAACATTTTCATAAACTGTTTTAGGAAATAGTTTTATTATTTCTTCTGGTTTTGCGCTGGTAGTAATATCGTAGTCTTCAGGAATTCTGCCAATCAACAAATCTCTTACACAGCCACCTACCAGATATGCAGAAAAACCCGCATCTTCTAAAGTTTGCGATACATGCAAAACATAGCTTGGGATTTTATTTAGTTCTATTTGATGTTTCATGTGCCTGCCTGCCGGTAGGCAGGAAACTTATAAACAGAGTCTGTTTATTTTAACTGTGCGGGATAGGAGAATCGGACTCCTGTCTCATCCTTGGCAAGGACGTGTTCTACCACTAAACCAATCCCGCATAGTGTTACTATTAACCTGTAACAAAAATTATAATAGCATATTTAAACTAAAAATCAAAAGCTATGTTTTTGCTTTATTTTCTGCTATATTTTGTCTACATGCATCCGTCGTTCAACGGATAGGACATCGGTCTTCGGAACCGAGAATGTGGGTTCGATTCCTGCCGGATGCACAAAATTATGGAATAATTTTAAGGAATCGAAAAGCTTTTCCTTATAAATAAGAAACTTGTTTCGAATTTATGAAAAAGGTATACAGCTCCCGTAAGGAGCGATTCCTGCCGAATGCACAAACACAAAAAATACTCAGTTTCACGCTGGGTATTTTTGTTTGACTTACATCCCCTGCTATAGTTTAATTACTTAAACAAAAACCTTAAAAATGAAGAACAAAGTTACATTAATCGTATCATCGGTTGGTATTGGGGCTTTGTATTTAATTGCAAAAGTTCTAATAATTCAAAGACTGGATAAAAACCCAAGTGTTGGCTGGATTTATACTGGTGCCATTTGTGCAATTATTGCATGTATATGGGCCACATTACGATTTGCTATATTTAGAAAATCCGTAAAACTAGCTATTGCTGAACTAATTGGTGGATCAGCTTATGTTTATATACTTTTTCATCCAATTATTGAAAAAAGTGAAAAAAGCCATGTGCACATGGTTACCCCATGGATAATTGGGGGGTTAATTGCTGGGTTTATATACTTATTAATAATGTTTATTAAAAACAAACAATTATCTAAAAGGTACGAGAATTCAATTACATTTGCTTTTTTAGCATCTGGGGCTTGCATGCTACTTGGTTCCAAAGTTCTTAGTTTCATATTTTCTGGTATTGGTTATTATTTAACCGGAGAATACGAACAAACAAATAAAAATCCTGATAAGTATTATGCAAAATTTTGCTATGCATCTATTGGATTTTCAATAATAATGGCATTTATATGAAGGGTTTCACATGAAACCCTTTTTTATTTGTCAAAATGTTTCCTGCCTACCGGACAGGCAGGCACGTGGAACATATATATTGTTTTCCGCCAAAAACTAAGCGGACAGGCATGTGAAACGTTTCACGTGAGACATAAATATAGTATAATTGAGCCATGCCAAAGGTTTTTACCTCTGAAAAACAAAAAATAGGAAAATTAGGAGAAGAATTAGCTAAAAAGTACCTAATTAACCATGGTTACACAATAAAAGAAGAAAATTATACCAAAAAGTATGGTGAAATAGATTTAATAGCCCAAAAAGACAATATTACTCATTTTGTTGAAGTTAAAAGTATAGTTTCACATGAAACTAAAGTAAATGTCTCACGCCTGCCTACCGGACAGGCAGGTGAAACACAAAATACTGTTACACATGAAACTTATGACCCAATGCAAAATATTCACCCAGGTAAACTTAAAAGCTTATCCCGAGTTATTCAAGTATATTTGGTTACACATGAAACAGTTATTAACTGGCAATTTGATGTAATTACAGTAAAAATTAACGAAAAAGATCGAATTGGTACCGTAAAACATATAAAAGATTTGGTGTTGTAAATATTTTCATGCCTGCCTGTCGGTAGGCAGGTGTAACACAGCTAATATGTTTCACGTGAAACACATTTGACTAAATTTTAAGCTATTCACAAGATAAGATTTTATTATATTATAGAAAATATTGATGTCCGTTAGAAAAGCCTTATATTATAAGGCTATTTTTTTATTAAAGACATCTATGTCCGTTAGATAGGGTATTAAAGACACTGATTTTTTATTAGAATTAATAAATAAAAGACATAGTTATACCCATAATCCCCATGTTTATACACATATTTGTTTAAAAATAAGGGGATTTTGACACAGTATTTTGTAATAAAAATATAAAGGACGCAATAGCAAATATAAAGGACATTTCTTATGGACATACACAAATATGTACTTTATAAAACTTTATAAATTTGGATTAGAAATAAAAAAAGAGCATCTTATTAGATGCTCTTAAAAAGTGTAATTTAAAATTCAACTTGATTGTTGCCCACTCTGAGAAACAATATTATTTTGATCTTCTCCTTCCACTGGTTGGAATTGCTCTACCCATGCTGCCAATCTTACTAAAGCAGCATACGAACTGGCGGTTTTTGCAGGTAGAAATTTTTGACTAATAATGAACATGTCCCCATTACTTCTCACTTCATGTTTTACCTCTTCTAAAGATAACGCATCAAGTACATCTTTGGCTACGTGACCAGGCGATGTTGTAAACGAAATCTTAAAATGGTAACCCTCGCTGTCAAATCCAGACTTTGAATTGTAATGCTGTGGGTTAAATTTTGCCAGTTGACATTTAGCCCTGACTTTTGTAGTGCCATTTTCGCTTTTCACGAATAAATCAGTTTCAAATGTCCCTACTGTTGTGCGGGCTGTTGCAGGATACTGTTGTGTGTTTTGATTTGTTTTTTGGTTTCCACCAAAAAATTTTTTAATTGCGTCTATCATATTTTTAGGGATTAAAGGGTGTGAATTTATTAGTCTCCTTTATACCATAAAATATATGGTTTGCAAATAGGGGGTGCAGAGAATCTCTCCTTACAGGAGCAGTACACCTTTCCAATTTTTTCAAAAGTAATTTCTCAAAAATATAGGAAAGCTTTTCGATTTCTGCCGGACTGTATGAAGATACAGTCCTACCCCAAAACAAAAGACCCATACGGGTCTTATTGTCGGGGTGCAGAGAATCGAACTCTGCTCTCACGGTCCCAAACCGCGTATACTACCAATGTACTACACCCCGAAACGAATGTGTAAACAGTGTAACATATTTTGTTAAATTATCAATTATTTGGTGTATAATATATTTACATGTATAAAGGAGACAATGGGGTAGTCAGTATAGGTGTAACAGTAATAGTTTTACTGGTTGGATTTGTATTGGTTTTTTCTTTAATCCAAACTCAGGATAGTAATAAACAAAAAGGAAGAACAAGAAGCGGAATGGAGGAATTAGAATAAATAAAAAATACCT
>CAYRQJ010000001.1:105674-202449 GCA_964426555.1 uncultured Candidatus Saccharibacteria bacterium
CCTATATAAATAGGTATTTTTTACTAGTGCAGGATAGGAGAATCTCCACCTACCGTGGCGGGTATTTTTCTGCCTCATTTTATTCGGCATAGAAAAATCTTTCTCTTCTCCTACGTAAACAAAGCAGTTTGTTTACTATCCAACACAAAACCCCCTATTCGGGGGCTGTTTGTGCAGGATAGGAGAATCGAACTCCTGTGTACTGCTTGGAAGGCAGTCATTCTACCACTAAATTAATCCTGCATGATTTACATCAGTATTTGTATATTAGCGCAAAATTGTAAAAAAAGAAAGCCCTAAAATAAAACCCCTTGTACAGGGGTTTTATTTATTTAAATCTTCACAATAGTTCTTAATAGTGTTTAATACAATATCTTTTGTAACTACATCGTCATTTATTTGCTCATTGTATAGGTCTTTAGATTTTATAATACTTTCAATTATTTTTTGTGCTTTGTAGTAAGAATTGGCACTTTTTTCATTTCTACAATTTCTAGCAAATTCTCCAAATGCTTTTGTTTGTTCTAAAATTTCGTAAAGCATCTTTGTTTGAAAAGGATGGAAATTCAAATCATGTTTTGCTTTTTTAGAGGTTATCTCACTACTACTAGATTTTTTATCCATAAGATCAACCAATTCTCGGAGAGTATCTGCATTTGCACCAACTATAACTTTAGGAATAAAGACTTTTCTTTTTTCTCCTTTTTGGTTTTTGTAATATTTTACCATCGCAGGAGCGCGACCTTCTGAGATATTATTCTTTATAGTATTTAATTTCCTTTCTATTTCATTTTCTTCTTTACTAAAAGTAACATCCATAGCTAAACCAAGCTCGTGAGAACCTTGCTCCTGGCTATGTATTTCAGCTACAGCATCAACTTTGTTAACCACATCATCGTAATGTGAAGTTGGAATAACATAAGCATCTCTACCAAGCCATCCGCTTTCCATAGACTCTTCTATAACTAAATCTTCAAAAACTTCAGCTGCAAGCTTTTTATTTTCTAAAACTTCATCGTTAGTATTAGCATACTGACGCTTTTTAGACTCTAAATGTTGTAAATCAGCAAAAACATCGTCTGTGGTATATATATCTTGAAAATTTGCTGGATTTGGTCTTGTTTTACCAAAACGCTCTTCAAATCTAGACTTTAGTCTGCGTAGCATAAAATCGTCAAAAAGCTTATCTTCTTTTTCTTTTTTTATTTTGCGGTCTAACTGGTCAATAACGTGGTTAGCAGCAAAATTTTCTCCCATTCTTGGTCTCATAGCTATATTATACACAAATATCTAAATATTAATCAATTTCCCAAATCAAAAACCTCCCGGCATATGCGTAGGGAGGTTTTTGGAAAACTAATCTTTTTTAGCATTATCCCAGGCTATTTCAAATAATTGTTTCATAAATCCTGCAATTGCTTTATTTCTTATAATTACCGAATGTAATCCTTTATCCCAAACAGTGATTGCGAAATTATCTTCCCAGACAGATGCATTAACATTTGGGTCATATATAGACTTGTCTAAAACACGAACTTCCCGCATTTTAAAAAGAGCTTCTTTTATTTCAAAACTAGATTCTGGAGATTCTGGTTGTAAAAGACGGGTAAAAATTTTTTTCTTTACACGCTCTTCTCTGTATTTCTTTAATTGCTCACGATTAACAGTAAACAAAGCAGGATCTCCTCCAAATCTTAATACTTCTCCGTCTTTTTTTTGCTCTAACGAACGATAGAAGGTTTTTACAAAACCATCTTCTCCTTGGAACTCTTCAATATCGATTGGTTCTATTTCTTGTGAAACAGCGTACATTGCAGTTAATCTTGGTAAAACTGCATTAAGAGCAGATTTTTTTGAAATTAGATCATTTTCTTTGTATTCCAAGAATTTTTCTATACTTTTAGGGCTTTCGATATAAAAATTTCTTCGTTTCCCAGTAATAGAAACTTTCACCACACCACAAGCTAACAATTCTTCACACGCAAGATGTACGGAAGAGCGGGGGAATTTAAGATTTTTTGAAATATCTTGAATAGTCATCAAGCCTTTTTGCAAAAGCAGTACATATACTTGTTGTTCGGCTATTCCAAGACCTATTTCTTTTAAAGTATCTCTGATTTCTTTTGGTATTTCTATCATAGTTTTATACTAACATTTTAGTTAAAAAATGACAAATATTCTTGACAGATTAACAAAATATCTATAAAAATCAACAATATATGGTTAAAATAGAAATAGCTAGTTTAAAAAGCTTGTCATATCTATTGACATAGTTAAATCGAGATGCTATAGTATGTTTAATTAAATATATGGAGAACTTTGACTTAAAAGAGTTTGGAGAATTTATTCACCAACAGATGTTAATCGAAAAAGCTGACCGGCTTTTAAAGAAAAACGGTTTTGATCCAAATGGAAACAAAATAAAGGCTATGGTATTCAAACAATATCGGTTTGATCATAGCATTATAAAAAATTCCATAAGAGTTTAATTAAAAAGGAAGACCGGATGAGCCTAATATTAAAATCATCCACACAATTTAGCTCATTAAATTTTTAGTGAGTTAATAGTGTAATGCTATTTGTAAAGATATTCCCTTGTTTTCGCTTTTCTGTTTACACAGGAATTCCAATGCCTCCCCAAAAATGAAAGAGGGAGGGCTAACAATTGTCGGCGTTTTTGGATCATACGCTGGAGGTGCTCCCAAAAAGGAGAACCAAGTTGTGTGCGCACACTTCAAGGATATGAAGTTGTACGCGACAACTTCATGTTTTTAATCCAAAAGCATCTATCTTATGCTTTATTGCCCTTACGGGGGGATTACATGTCGGTAGTTAAAAAGCCGGTAGTAATCTGAACAACGCAGAAGTTGTTCACAATAAAATGATTAGACCTTTGGGAAATGGTTTGATCAATAGATTATAAAAAAATTGTTCTTTGTCATACTCTTAATTTGTTTAGATATCTTGATTTTTAGAGATTGAAATAATACAACTCTCAAATTTAATTTTAAGTTTTTAAAAATACGAAAAACTAATCTTAAAAATCATGAAAAATCAAACAGAACTAAGAGAACTATCATCCAAAATTGGACAAGAAATGGAATACGCGAAATGGTGTCAGGAGATTCCTTACATTATTTTCCCAAGTGATTGGGAGGTCAAAATCGTACCACCATTTTTTTGTGCAGTAGTTAGGTTTTCAGTAAAAAAAGGTAATGCTCTTGTTAGTATTTATCTTGATTGCTACGACACCCTTGGTTACCATGGTGAGCCGTATTGGGAAGTGTATCCAGTTAGTGGAGATGTTTCTAGGTGTGCTATGCAAGATATTGATTCTCTCTTGAGAGAAATCACTATTAGTATAGGTGAGCAAAACCAATCCTGAGATGATGGAAAAACTTGACGAGGATTTTTAAAATCCTCTCACTTTTTAAGATCATAAATTCGTTTGTGGTCTTAAAATATGAATATTGGTGGTAGTAAAGATGTCTCTCTGGGCATTAGAGACATCCTTACTATCACTAATATGAAAAACACTAAAATAAAAATAAAGTTTAATGTTGTAAAGGAGATCAAAGAATCTTCTCGAAAACATTTCAAAAACAGCAAGCGTGGTAGTTTTGCTCATAAAAACAAAGCACTATATACGCGTACAAATAAACACAAAAATTGTTCTTTAACTAAATAGGTATGTGGAAGATATCCATAGGATCCTTGGGTTTACTCGCCATCCTTGTATGGGCGCAGATTAAAGATACTGGTAACCACCCAGAAATAACTCACAACCGCTTGGTTTTGATGATTATTATGGGAGCCATGTTTTTAATCTCGACGCTTTACTGGATCTACGAGATAAATCAAGGAGGGAAAAGACCAAACAAAGTTGGGTAGCGGAATGCAACTCGACCTCTGGCGCAACATTAGGCAAGCAATCCGGCTTGCCTACATTATTCAGCTCATAAAATCTTGTGATTTGATAGTGTAGACTAATTTACCCAAATCAAAAACCTCCCGGCATATGCGTAGGGAGGTTTTTGGAGAGATCGCAATTAAATTGGGGATAGAGTTGCCCAATTTATTATAAAAACAAAAGACTATTTAGCCACAGCGTCCTTTAGAGCTTTCGCAGCGCGAAACTTTGGTACGCGAGTCTTGGGAACCTTTACTGTTTCCCCAGTCTTAGGATTGCGTGCATTACGAGCTGGACGGTCTTTTACAGAGAAAATACCTAAACCAGCTATTGAAACTTCAGTTCCCTTTTTGAGAGTACCTACAATTTCATCAATGATACTATTTACGAGCTCTTCTGAAGCTACTTTTGTACCACCAATTTTTGCATGCACGAAATCAGCAAGTGCTTGCTTGTTCATGTGTGTGTTTACATTGACTATTAAAAAGCCGACCATGTGCGACAAGATTGAAAGATCACTTCACTTACCATTATACAGCAAGGGTTTTATGCCATGCAAGTAAAATTATCATTGACAAGTAATGTTATTAGTTTTTAAATATTTTTTCTTTAAATTTTATACGCTCAGTTTTTTTCTTAATTAAGAATAGAAATTTATTAATATGCTATAATTTTTTACATATATGATCCCGTTAGAAGCCGCGGTCACGCAAAAATTAACTGGGAATATATTAATTAAACAAATTATTAAATAAAAAAATAAAAGTAGTGATGGCGAAAATTAGATCGCGACCTGCTTCTAACGGGATGATAAAAAAAGTAACACGAACATACCTGCGCAGTGACGAAATGATGACTGAATATATGCGTATTAGCGAAGAAAGAAGATTAAATAATGAGATAGTAAATCCTTTTGAAGATTGGAAAAATAATTTAGTAAAAGAATTTAATAATTGGGTAATTATAAAAAATGAATTTCCATATGACGCTGTAGCAAAAATAAGTCATATGATTTCTACAAAAAGAAATGTTCCATTTGATTGGAGTTTATTAAATGAAGAAGAACTAAAAGAATTTGCAGAAATAAAAAATACTTATATAAAAGAAAATTATGATGCACTGTGGGAAAATTTACCACGAGGTATAACAATACCAATACATTTTCATTTACATTTAATTGTTTTGAAGCGGGAAGAAATATAACAAAAATAAAATGATATAATAAATAATATGGAAACAAAAAACTGTCAGAATTGTAAGAATGCCTTTGAAATAACATCCGATGATTTTTCTTTTTACGAAAAAATAGGTGTACCTGCCCCTACCTTTTGTCCATCTTGTAGAGCAGAACGAAGATTTGCTTTTAGAAATGAAAGAAAGCTTTTTAAAGCTAAAAGTGCTTTTTCTGGAGAAAATATATTTTCACTATACCCACCATCTGCTGGTAGAAAAGTAGTGACAGACCAAGAATGGTTTAGTGATTCTTGGGATGCGATGGATTACGGCAGAGATTTTGATTTTTCAAAAGATTTCTTTACGCAGTTTTTTGAACTTGAAAAAGATGTTCCTGCTTATGCATTAAATGTCGAAAGAATGGTAAACAGCCCTTATGCAGCTAATGCCGCAACACTAAAAGATTGTTATCTTATATTTAATTCAAATAGCTCTGAGGATTGTTTGTACGGAAACGACTTTTTCCTTTCTAAAAGCTGTATAGATAATTCACATATTACTTCTTGCGAGAAATGTTACGAATGTTTTTGGCTTTTAAATTGTTACCAATGTTATTTTACAATAATGTCGGTAGATTCTCATAATCTTTGGTTTTCTAGAGATTGTTTAGGATGTAACGACTGTTTTGGTTGTACAAATTTAAGAAAAGCTTCATATTGTATTTTTAATAAACAATATTCAAAAGAAGAATATTTTAAAATTTTGTCTGAAATGAAGTTAGATACCGCAACTGGTATAAAAGAAGCAGGAGAAAAAGCTCGGGCATTTTGGAAAACTCAGATTAATAAATATCACCAAGGTCTTCAAAATTTGAATTCTTCTGGATCATACGTTAGTAATTCAAAAAATGTTACTGAGTCATATATGGTAAAGGGTGGTGAAGATGTAAAATATAGCCAATATGCATCTGTAGCTAAAATAAAAGATTCTTATGATTATTCTATTTGGGGGCAAGACGTAGAATTGTGCTACGAAACATCGGTCTGTGGAGAAAATATTTATAATGTAAAGTTTTCTTGGGACTGTTGGCCAAATAACAGTAACATTGAATATTCCACACACCTAAAGTCTTGTAGTGACTGTTTTGGTTGTGTTGGATTGCGTAATAAACAATATTGTATTTTTAATAGACAATACACCAAGGAAGAATATTTTGAATTGAAAGAAAAGATTATTAAACATATGAATACAAATCCATATTTAGATTCACGAGGTTTAGCTTATAAATATGGAGAATTTTTCCCAATTGAATTTGCTTCTTTTGGTTACAACAATTCTTTAGCAATTCAACATTTTAATACAACAAAAGAAGAAGCCATAAAAAATAACTATGGTTGGATAGAAGAAGAACCTGGTAAATATACTATTACAATAAATAAGGATTCCATTCCAGATGATATAGCTAATGTGGACGAGAATATAACCAAGGAAATTCTAGAATGCAATAAATGTAGTAGACCATTTAGAATTATGGGGGACGAGTTCACTTTTTTAAAAAATGAAAAATTACCAATTCCACAGCAATGTAGCGAATGTCGTCATGAAAATAGAATTGCATATAGATTTAAAATAAATCTATATGACGGCCACTGTATGTGTAACGGGGGAGAAGATGAAACCGGCCAATTTAAAAATACAGCTAAACATACTCATGGAGATACAGCCTGTGGTGAAAAATTTAGAACTGGATTTAATCCTAAAGATGAAAATATTATATACTGTGAATCGTGCTATCAACAAGAAATAATGTAAATATAAAAAACCAGACGTTGGACGTCTGGTTTTTTATATTTAGTTTTAGATTTTGTTGATCTACTACCGGGCGAATTCGATAACGCGGTTCTCTCGAATAAGTACAACTCTTATCTCACCGGGATAAGTTAGGTCAGCTTCGATTTTCTTTGCAATATCGCGAGCCATTTCACGAGCAGCAACATCGGTCACTGAATCTGGGCGTACAAATACGCGTACTTCACGTCCAGCAGACAATGCCCAAACTTTTTCTACACCAGTAAATGACATTGCTACAGCTTCAAGATCTTGTAGTCTCTTAATGTAGTTTTCTACACTGTCACGTCTTGCACCTGGGCGAGATCCAGAAATAATGTCCGCAGTTTGCACAATTACAGCTTCTACTGTTTCGTGTGGCCAGTCGTCGTGGTGAGATTTCATAGCGGTAATTACACGCTTGTCTGCACCAAATTTTTCTAAGATACGCATACCTATTTGAATATGAGTACCTTCTACTTCGTGGTCCAACGCTTTACCAATGTCGTGCACCAATGCCCCGGCTTTGGCAATACTAACGTCTGCTCCTATTTCACTGGCAATCATTCCGGCAACGTGTGCCATTTCTACACTGTGTTGCAGTACGTTTTGCCCGTATGATGTACGGAAATATAGTCTTCCAACAATGGCAACAATGCGTGGATCAAGATTGTGAATTCCTAATTCCATTACAGCTTGTTCACCCTTTTGTTTGATTATATTGTTTATGTCTTTTTTAGCCTTTTCTATTTCTTCTTCTATTTTTGCTGGCTGAATACGGCCATCTAGTATAAGGTTTTCCAATGCAATACGCGCAATTTGGCGACGTACTGGGTCAAAAGAAGAAACAACTATTACACCAGGAGCATCGTCTACTATTAGTTCTACTCCGGCTGCTTGTTCAAAAGCGCGAATATTACGTCCTTCTTTACCAATGATTTTTCCTTTTATGTCTTCATTAGGAATGTTTACATTAGTTGTCATCATTTCACTAGCAGTACTAGAAGCTAGTCTTTGGATAGATGTAGCCAAAATTTCTTTAGCACGAGTTGCTAATTTTTCTTGGTTTTCACGATCCATCTTTTGCATGCGAACCATCAAATCTTCTTCAGATTGAACTTGGACACGAGCAATGATTTGTTCACGAGCTTCGTCTGCAGTAAGAGATGCTACAGCTTCTAATTTTTTGTCTTGTTCGGCTTGTGAATCAACTAATTTTGCTTTGATAGCACGAACTTCTTCGACTTTTGTTTTGAATTCTTCACCTTGGCGGTCTAATTCTTTTTGTCTTGAATCAAGAAGTGCTTCTTTACTGTGAAGTCTTTCTTCTTCTTTTTTCACATCTTCGCGCATTTTGCGGTCTTCATTCTTGATTTCATCACGAATTTTGTCCGCATCGCGTTTTCCGGCTTCGATGAATTTTTGCCCTTCTTCTTTGGCAGCAATCATCATTTGTTTGATTTCCAGCTCGATAGAACCACGTTTACCCATAGACACTACTTGTCTTAGGTAGTAACCAATAGCAATACCGATACCAGCACCAATCAATGCCAAAATAATTGTCATTATGATACTCATAAAATATATGCAGTTTTAAAGCGCCCTTATATTTGGCAGAGAGGAATGATTTTATTTAAAATAACAAGATTCGTAAAGTCTGGGAAATAAGTAGGGGAACTGTAAAACTGTAAAAAACTAATAAAACGGTCAATATCTGTACAAAATTACTATACCAAAAGAAAACGAATTTGTAAAATAAAACCCCACATTGTGGGGTTTTATTACTAAGCTTTGGCTTTGGTTAACACATCGTCGATTATTCCATATTTTTTAGCTTCGTCAGCACTCATCCAGTTGTCTCGGTCCATGTCTTTTTCTACTTGAGCTAAAGATTTACCAGTATTTTTAGATAAAATTTTAATTAAATTATCTTTTACTTTTATTATATGTCTTGCTGCAATTTCAATATCACTGGCTTGACCTTCGGCACCACCCAAGACTTGGTGAATCATTACTTCACTATTTGGCAGTACATATCTTTTACCTTTTGCTCCGGCAGACAGTAACACTGCGCCCATACTAGCAGCGTGACCCACACATATAGTAGAGACATCGGGTTTTATAAAGTTCATAGTGTCTAGTATTGCTAAACCTGCTGAAACTGACCCACCTGGGGAATTAATATATAGTGAAATATCTTTTTTAGGGTCTTGATGTGCAAGATGTAGTAACTGAGCAACAACAACATTGGCTACATCGTCATTGATTTGACCGCCAAGAAATACTATACGGTCGTTAAGTAGGCGAGAATATATGTCGTAAGCTCGTTCACCTTGGGGTGATTTTTCTATTACGGTAGGAATCAAATAGCTCATATTTAAATCAAAATTATATTACTAGTATCTTTATATATTACCACATCTCGCCCCGTAGGAAATAGGTACTATTTTCCTTTGGGGTAACTGTTGGAATTAAATAACTCATAATTAAATTTTTATATTATTTTTATAAAACTAGTATAGCATAAATCAAAAATCCCCAATAATGGGGATTTTTGTATGTCTAGGCAAGACCTATACATTATTTTATTGTTCAGATAGAAATTTGAATACTGCTTCGTTTTTAAGTTGAGATTCTACGTACATTTTTGCGCGCATTGGGTCCAAGTCTTTATAGTAGGCTTTTAGTTGAGCAACTTCCATTTCCACTTTTTCAGCTTCAGGAGTAATGTTTTCAACTTTTGCAATTTCGTCTATTGAAAGTTGTAGTTTTACACGCTTTTCAGCACTTGGGCGCCATTCGTTTTTTATTTCAGCTAAATCTTTACCAATATTTTTTGCATAATCTTCAAGATTTAGTCCACTGTTTGATAAATCTGATTCCATTTGGTAAGCCATTCGTTCTACTTCACCATCGATTAGCATTGGTGGTAGTTCTACTTTCACTTCTTCCACAATTTTTTCAGCGATACCAGCACGAATACGATCTTCTTCAATAATCTTTTTTTCGTACATCATGTTCTCACGAACTTTTACTTTCAAATCTTCCATTGTTTTGAAATTTTCTCCAAAACTTTGTGCAAATTCGTCATTAAGTTCTGGCAAGGGAGCGTCTTCGATAGCTTTTGCTTCATCTGCAGAAATTTCGTTATGGTCTTCGTCATGAACACTGCCATCATCATGCTTGTGCATTTTTTTACCACCAGCACGTAATTTTTGTAATTCGGCTAAAGATTTTTCTACGTCTGCATCTTCAACTACTACCTCTTTACGATTTTTATTTTCTGCACTTGCGATTTTTTTGTAATCCGGTAATTTTAATTCGGGCATTACTGTAACTATAACTTTAAACTCCAATGGGTTATCACGAGCAATTTTTGTAATTTGAATATCAGGGCGACCAATTGCATTTGGAGCATGGTTGGTCAAAATATCTCCATAAGCTTTCATTAAAGCTTCTTCTGCCATTGCTTCAAGCAGTGCAAGTTCTTTTATGTGTTGGCGTGCAACAGATGGAGGAACAGAGCCTTTACGGAAACCATCTATTTCTAATTCTTTTGCAATTCTTTCCAGTGCAGCAACTTCATGAACCATAAAATCTTCATAAGGAAGAGTTCCGGTAAATTCTATTTGACTGTTTCCTAAATCTTTTTTGTTTAAACTAAGCATATCTATTTATGAAGCAAAAAGTTTTACTGAGAAATATCCGAGGATCCACAGGCTGCGGATTTTTGAAGGAAAACTTTTTGCGAAATTAATTATTATAATTTATATTTTAGCACCCCACCCTAACCCTCCCCTTAACAGGAGGAGGGGAAACAAATTATGATTCTAATTTTGGTGCGTAATCTTTTTGGTATCTTTCTTCACATTCTTTGATTATTTTTACAGCTTCTGCTGTATCAAAAAATCCTAAAACTTTACATGTACCTGGTTTCTTTAAATGTTTGTAGTATTCCCAGTAATGCTGTGTTTCTTTTTCCCAGTGTTCACCCAAATCTTTATAAGAAACAATATGATCCATTCTTTTATCATCAGCTAATACTGCAATAATTTTGTCATCTATTTCACCACCATCTTCAAATTTCATAATTCCAATGATGCGAACTTCAGCTAAAGATCCTGAAACAAGTGGTTCAGTAACCCCAACTATTTCTACATCTAAGGGGTCTCCGTCTTCGTCCCATGTCATTGGAATTGCTCCATAAGTAAAAGGATAAGCCAATGTAGAATAACCAACGCGGTCCAATTTTAATTGTCCAGATTCTGTAATGATTTCATATTTGTTAATACTTCCAGCAGAAACTTCAACAATTGAATTTAATATTGCTTTGTCTTCATTAGCAAATGCTGGTAATACATGCAACAAGTTGTACATGTATTTAGAAGGTTTTTGATTTATGTTTGCCATATTATTCTATTTCTTCTTTATCAGAAGCATTAGCTGATAATTCTTCATTCATTTCTTCTACAAGTGGAATAATTTCTTCTGTAGCTGAAACTTCCTCAAGAGTATTTAATTCTTCTGTTGCAATGTTTTGTTCTTCTTCACTGATTTCTTCAAAAGTTTCTTCCAAAATTTCTTCAGGACTTGTATAACCACCATCAGATCCTTTGATATCAATTTTCCAACCAGTTAGTTTTGCAGCAAGACGAACATTTTGTCCTCCGCGACCAATAGCTAAAGATAGTTGGTCTTCAGGAACATCTACTTCGGCAGTATGAGCTTCTTCGTCGATTAAAATATCAAAAACACGTGCTGGAGCAAGAGAATTTGCTACAAAAATAGCAGAATCTTCGTCCCAAGGAATAATATCTATTTTTTCACCATGTAATTCGTTCATTACAGCTGATACACGAACACCTTTTTGACCAACACAAGATCCAACAGGGTCAATACTACTGTCGTGAGAAACTACTGCAATTTTTGTTCTTTGTCCAGCTTCACGAGCAATAGCACGAATTTCTACTGTACCACTGGCTACTTCTGGAGATTCCATTACAAATAAAGCTTCAATAAATTTTGGGTGAGTACGAGAAATACGAATAGAAATTCCACGAGGGCCTTGTTCTACTTTGTATAAATACCCACGAATTCTTTCACCGCGACGGAAATATTCTCCTGGAATTTGTTCTTCCTGAGTCATTGTTGCAAAAGCGCGACCAATAGCCACAGAAACCATTCCGCGTTCTATTTTATCGACTGTTCCAGAGATAATATCTCCTTCTTTTGCTCCAAATTCTGCTAAAATTACTTCTTGTTCTGCTTCACGAATCTTTTGCATTATTACTTGTTTTGCAGTTTGAGCAGCAATACGACTAAATTCTAGTTGTTCTTCTAGTGGAAAGATTATTTCTTCTTCCAAAACTACACCAGATTTGATCATTTGAGCATCTACTATAAAAATATGATGTTCTTCGTTGTAGCGAACTCGAGTGTCTGATTCGTCATAATCTTCATGTTCGGTTTCTTGGTTAACTATGCGTACTACACTGTCGTCTACTACGATTTTAACTTGATAAAAGTCTATTTTACCAGTTTCTACGTCCATTCTGGCACGGACAATTTGTCCTTTTTTACCAAAATCTTTCTTGTATGCAGCCGCAAAAGCTTGTTCAATTGCGTCTACAATCTTTTCTTTTGGAATCTTGCGTTCTTCACCAAGAGCTTCCAAAGCTGTCTTCATTGTTTTTAAATCCAACATATTAATTTGTATTTCTATTATTAACTTATAATATACTTTGACTTTAGCATATTGGTAAATTCATTGCAAAAGGTTAGTTAAAATTGATATACTATACACAGTATGAAGTTTATCTTAAAATCTTTTTTTATATTTGTCTTATTTTTTATGGGATTCATAAATGTATCTCATGCAGCCAGTACTCAACATGCTTGTACTCATAATTCAGGACATAATTGTGTAGACATAAAAGGCTATGCATGGGGAGCAGACGATAAACCTTTTGGTGGAGCTGGTTGGATAAATTTTAATAACACTAGTAGTGGCTCTACTACAAATACGGGGGGTAATGCGTCTTATAAAGTAGAGTTTGACCGAAATGACCTTAGTTTACAAGGTTATGCTTATAGTGAAAATTATGGATATATTAAATTTGGAGGATTTACCGAAGGGGCAGGCAATTACCCAGTAGCAGCTGCTTGTAAAGGAGGAACAAACGATAATGCTAATTGTAATGCGCAATTAGTAGCAGTAAATGGTGGCTACGAACTGGTAGGCTACGCAAGGTTTTGTTTTGTATATCAAAGCGGATGTAGTGGTAATATTCGCCCAAGCTACGAACTGGGGGGGTATGATGGCTGGATAGCATTCAAAGGCTCAAATTTTGCAGTAACTTATAATACTTCTAATGTATTCCAATCTTATGCATGGGGTGGTGGACATGGTACACGTGGTAACAGTAACTATGCTGCAGGAATGGGCTGGATAAAAATGAACCCAAGTGGAGGAGGAATATCCTGTTATGTAACAACTATAGGTAATGACTGTATTAGTGACAGTACAGACAAACCTATCGTAGACATATACACTGACAATAGCGACAACGGTACAACAAAAGTAAATTACAATACAACCTTTACTTTGAAATGGACAATTACAAATATTCCAAATGGTTGTGATGCTGTTACACCTACATCTACCCCAAATAACTCTGGTTGGAATAATCATTCAATTACAGGTACTAGAGTTGCCAGTGGTAGTTACACAGTAACTGGTGGAGTATCTGCTGATACAACATTTAATCTAGAATGTACTTATACCACAGAAAAAGGTAACGACAGTGAAATAATAGAGTTAAACAAATTTACTCCTGTGGTAACACTGGACCCAACTAGCAGTATTACGTATGGTAACAGTGTAGATTTGACTTACAAAGTTACAAATGTGCCTTTTGGTTGTAGTGGTGGTGCCCAACTTTATACAGAAGGTGTCGCAGATGGTAGCCCAATTACCATAACCGGTGATGGCACAAGTACAAAAGAATACACCGGTACTATAACAAAAACCCCACTAGCAACTACAAATTGGGAATTTCGTTGTACAGATTCTACCCCGCCTACACCAAATCGTATTGGTAGCGACACCGCAAAAACTACAGTAATAGTACCAACACCAACAATGTCACTAACAGTAAAAGACACCGATACAAACAGTACTACAAATATTCCTTGTACAAATACTGGAGTAACAATTACATATAGTACAAAAGATGTAAAAACTGGTTCATGTAAATCAATGTATATACCAGCCGGAGCTGGTAGTGCACAAGCATTGTCAGGCTGGGATACTGGAACCAGTATTACTGAAAATGATTACCCAACCACACATACCAGTACAACAGGAAATATTACAAACACAGGGGGAAATGTATTTTATTTACAATGCCAAAAATTAGACGGAACTCCTTGGACTGCTGGTAAATCACTAACTAGATCTTGTACTGCTGGCTCACTTTCAGTAACAGGACCAAGTTGCGTTGAGCCAACAGACATGTTAAACATTAGTTATATTGGATCTGGGTTTGACAGTGGTAGTTGTACAATGAGTTGGAAAACCAGTCCAAATAATAAAATAAATACTACAGCACCAAATCATTCATTTAATGCAAACTATGTTTATCCAGCAAGCAATTTAACAGTAGGACAAACTTACACATATACAGTTTCTGGATGTCAGGAATCTGCTTACCCAGGAAATTCTCCTATGTCTAGTAGTGTAACCGTAGATGTGCAAAATGATTGTGGTCCTGGACCAACACCGATACCTCGCCGTGGACCAAAATTTAAAGAACAATAAAAAACAAATGGGAAATCAAGAAAACAAATTACCAATAGATATTATTTCTTTGGTAATAGAAAATTATTTTACAAAAAATTATAATACTGCAATACCTGCGGAGTTGTCTTTGCCAGTGTACGAAATTCATGGAGATATAACTACAAACATTGCACTGCGAGCTAGTAAAATAATTGGCGAGAAACCAATAGATATTGCAAATAATTTAGTAAAATTTTTAGAAACTGAAATTACAGATTTGGTAGAAAAAATAGAAATAGCTGGACCAGGGTTAATAAATATTTTTCTTAGTAATACCGCGCGCAAAAATATAATTGTGGGTACTCTAAAAGAAAATACTGATTTTAAAATAAATACTGATACTGGTTTACACTGGGTAATAGAACACACCAGCCCCAACCCAAACAAAGCTATGCATCTTGGCCATTTGCGAAATAATTTAGTTGGAATGAGTCTTGCTAATATGATAGAAAACTGTGGGGCAGTAGTAACACGTGACGCAGTAGACAACAACCGCGGTATTGCTATAGCTAAAGCAATGTACGGGTTTTTAGCATTGGAAAAGCACCCCTCACAATCCCCTCTGTCTAAAGACATCTCCCCTTTATCAAGGGAAGAAAATTTGTTACAAGCTTGGATAGAGAATCCAACTAATTGGTACACACCAGCTGAAAAAGATACACGTCCTGATGTATTTGTAACAAACTGTTATACCGGCGGGGAAGAACTACGAAAAAATGACACAACTGGAGAAATAGACAAAGCTATTCGCCAAATGGTACTGGACTGGGAAGAAAAAGATGCAGATACTTGGGCATTGTGGCAGCACATTTTAGATTATTCTTATGCTGGAATGAACATTACTTTAAAGCGTTTAAATAACAAATGGGATAAAGTTTGGCACGAACATGAGCATTACCAAAGCGGTAAAGACTATGTAGAAGCAGGACTTGCAAAAGGCATATTTAAAAAGCTTGATGATGGCGCAGTACTAACCCAAATAGAAGAAAAATATAATATCCCAGAAACCATATTACTGAAAAATGACGGAACAGCATTATATATTACACAAGACATTGCGCTAACAGATTTAAAAAAGAAAACATACAATGCCGACAAGCTAGTATGGGTAATAGGACCCGAACAATCTTTAGCAATGCAACAATTGTTTGCAGTATGTGAGCAATTGGGAATAGGTAAGTTAGAAGACTTTTTCCATATTGCATATGGATACATGGGACTAAAAGACGAAGCAGGGAATTTTAAAAAAATGTCATCACGTAGTGGTACGGTATTACTAATTGATGATCTTATAGACACAGTAAAAGAACGACTAATCGAAAACAAAACTGAATTGGCTGACGATGATGTATTAGTAGAGAAACTGGCAATGGCTGCAATACGGTTTAGTATATTGAAATGCGAAAAGAATATGAACATGGCATTTGATATAAATGAATCTGTAAATATCAACGGTGATTCAGGAATATATGTGCTGTATACTTTGGCACGCATCAAATCTATTTTACGTAATGCAAATTTTGAAAGTAAAAATATTAGTGCAGAATTTAGTGGGGCAGTAGCACAAGATGTACTACGTAAAATAAATGCGTACAGTGTAGTACTGCACAGCGCGCGTAAACATTTATCCGTACACCCAATTGCGCATTACTTACTGGAACTGGCATCTACATTTAATAACTTTTATAACCGTGAAAAAGTTTTAGATGGTGGTAAAGACGAGCAAGAAAAACTGGCAATATTAAATTCGGTGCTACGCGTAATGGAGCATGGGTTAGGTATACTGGGCATAGAAACAGTAGAGAAGATGTAACCTCTCCCTGGACTTCGTCTCAACCCTCTCCTTAAAAAGGAGAGGGTCTTTATTATAGTAATTAAACAATACTTGCATTTTATTGTAAAGTGTGTTATAATACTCTGCAATAACACTATGAACAAAATAATTTCAAAAATTGTAGTAGTAGCAGTGATTTTCTTCACAGCTCCTGCAGTAAAATCACAAGTTAATGATGCTGGACCAGAAGCATTTAAAAAAATTACAAAAATTGGCCCCGAAGGGTGTCCCGCATTATACTGGTGGAATCCACAGGGTTATTGCGGGTTAGGATGTTGGCAATTAGCCAGTGATTCATCTACAGAAAAGATGATGATGCAACAAATTGTTCCAGAGAAATCTCGTGAAGTAAAAATTAATGGTGATACGACTATTAAAATTATCACACTAACAGTGTCTGGCTTCTCTAACGAATTCTTTTTCGATGGATACTGGAGAAAGTATCCACAGTATTGTGTTGAACTCAACCAATAAAAAAACCACAACGCAAAGGGCGGGGATGAATACATCCCCGCCCATTTTTTATACCCCACAAACTTTTTCAATATAGGGTTTTATATATTTAAAATTATCTTTAATAATTTTATTGGGTTCTACTAGTATTTTTTTATAATCTACTTCTTCGATTACTTGTTGCTCTACTTTAAGGTCTTTATCTATAGCTGAAGAAATTTCAACAATTGAATAAAATAACCAATGATTATTTCCTTTGTAATCTTCGGCTGCAGGAATTTGCATTAAATCTGCAAATAATCTTATACTTTTTCTTAATGTATGAAGTTCGTCAACATTAATTTTTTCTTTATTAAAAAGTTTTTCAATCTTATTTAAGATTTTTAAAACATGATTTTTAAAATCTAAAACATCTACTGATTCAATAGGTAATTCAATTTTATCGATCGCTAAAAAAATCTCATTTCTTTCAATTTCTAATGGGGTAGTTAAATACTTATCATTAAATTTCCCCAGTGTTGATATAAATGTATGCAACTCATCCGGACATTTATGTTTTGGATATAAAAATTGGTAAATAGCTCTCAATACTAAACCATACCGCCTAATCATTCTAAGATACTTTCGACTTTCTTTATTTGGTTCTTTTTGTAAATGATTTAAAAACTCATTTTTTTTAAAAACAAATGCAAAAGTCTTATTTGCTTCTTCAAATATATGTTTACGATATTCATCGTCAATAAAAATACTATTAAATTCTTCTACTCGAGGATTTAAATTTGGGTTCTCTCTAATATCCATAAAGTGATTAACCAAAACTGGTTCTAGATTTGAAGATTCATGGGTATTTGGAATATTAGAATTAAATTTTTCCTTCATTATGGTTATTTAAAAATTTATATGCGTCTTCTAAAATCAGTTTTCGTTCCGGGAATGTTAAAAGTTCTATGGCTTGTTTGTAAGTAACCCATTTCAATTCTGGAATTTCATTTTTAAAATCATCAGGTATTGTGTTTTCTATAGAATTAGTACGGCCTAAAAAATACACTACTGTTTTATTGTATGGTACCCCCTTTTTTTCCAAGTAAAATTTCTCAGTAAATGAAATGTTATTAATTAAATTAATGTCAGTAATTCCTGTTTCTTCTTTTAATTCTCGAATTGCTGCTATTTCTTCTGTTTCACCCGGGTCTGCATGACCTTTTGGGAAACCCCAATGGCCTTTGTTGCTATATACTAAACAAATAAATATCTCACTATTTTGATCTTTAAAGAATGGAATAACCCCATATGATTTGTCTTCTTTTATTGCATTTATATCCATAAATAGATTATATCATACCAGTCCATAAAAACAGGGCGGGGATGAATTCATCCCTGCCCTGTTTTTTATCTATTTTTTTGTTTTAATATAAATTTTTATTTAAAATAATTTTTACGGCTTCCAGTACATATACTGTCCATAATCGTCGGTTGATTTCCATTCCCAGAAACTGTTTGTACTGTTACATGAATCTACATATGAAATATTTCCTGTTGTGTCTGGGTCTACATTATTTAAAGTAGGGTAATGACCGTTTTGACAACCACCAGTTCCACAACCGCCACCAAATGTCCAATGGTAGCCATGTGTTTTTGGATTTTTACTATTTTTTGTTTTATCTATAACTAAACTAAATTTACATTGCCCTGTGTCACCCATATCGGTATCTGAAAAACTACATGAACCAAAAGTAGTATATGTTGTCATGTTTACTCTTCTACACAAACGCTCTACAGTATAAGTATTTGTACTAAAAGGATTTGTTGCACATCTTCCTGTGTTTGTAGGGTTAGTAGATGGGTTAAATTTTGTACAAGTAGCCATTACTTGATTGTTGGTATTGTTAGTACCAGACAATGTTCCAGAAAAATTTGGAGCACTATAGTATGAGATATAACTTCCTGCAGGACAGCCCCCGCCGCTACCAATAGTTACTCCAATGTCTGGAGCATACAAGTTACAACTATCCCCAAGACCAATGTTGGTTGTGGGGTTATGTTTTGAGGTTTCAAAATTTGTAGCCAAAAAGTCTAATGAATAGA
Source organism: uncultured Candidatus Saccharibacteria bacterium (assembly GCA_964426555.1). Taxonomy (GTDB): domain Bacteria; phylum Patescibacteriota; class Minisyncoccia; order Phycocordibacterales; family UBA9973; genus 2-01-FULL-33-17. The sequence goes on from CAYRQJ010000001.1 coordinate 124,797, forward strand.
CGGGGTTTGCAGCAGTATTACCAGATAAATTAATATCATTTGTTATTGCAATTCCGCCCAACATTCTCCCAGCTATAATTCCTTGAAGTGCTTTAGCATTTTTAGCACTAGTATTAATTGGATAAACAAATTTAGGTATATTTAAATATTGATCAAATGATTTTGTTGTATTTTGATCATCTACCTGTGTTAATAAATCACTGGTTAAAAACCTTGTAGCTCCATTTACTACTAACTTTTCACCAAATCCACCTTTGATACCATTTGCTCCATCGGACCCAGCATAAGACCCATTAGTTAAAACAGATTTTATATAATCTTTTGTTGTTTTGTTAGGGTCGGCACCTTCCCATGTACCAAATTTGTGTGCAATATTTACAGTATCAACACCCACTAACACTGGGGCACCAGTATTGCCAGCTGGGGCAGTAGTGGTTGGGTCTACATAGTCAGCCATTGCCATAGTTCCAAAAGTAAACATTAAAACAATTAGTGTAAGAAAAATTTTGTGCTTCATCATAGGTATATTGTAACATTTTAAAAGTATTCAAAACAAGCACAGATGCGCTGTATTTCACTTCAACCTCACCCTCACCCTAACCCTCTCCAATAAATTAGAGATGGAATAATCACACAACCACACCCCCCTTCTCTATATTTATGGAGCAGGGTCGGGGATGAGGTGTAACGGAAAAAATCACATCTAACGGGATATCCACATGCTGTGCAAATGTATGTATTTGCTATATACAAAATGGTATAATTAATGTAAGAAATTAAAAACTGTACATGAAAAACATAAAGAAAATCTATGTGAGCATTCTGTGCAGCATAGTGTTATCCTTCGGGATAATCAGTCCTTTGAAAGGGCAAGTTGGTACCAAAGGGAACCAATGGAATAAACTAAGAGAAGATAATTTTGAAATCACCAACCGTTACCGCGCTGGTAAATATGTTGTAAAAACAACAGTACGGGATGGTGCAAAACAAACCACAACAATAAATGGAAAGACCGAAATCCAACCTATCACAATTTGGGATTTGACTCAAAAAGACAGCTTTGCAAATTTTGCAAATAATTGGGTGGGGGATCCTATGAATCCTGTGAAAATGTTTAAGTTCGACAGCTCTCGGTTATTTATAACTGACGGAGTAAAGATAATTCGTGCTGATATTGATTTTCAGTACAAAACTATTAACTACGAACAAATATTTCAAGGAAATCAGGATAGTAACAACATAATTGCTTTTTATAGAGGCAAAGATAATGTTTACTTTACTAGTTCTTATGGTAAAAATTTTGTTTATATTTGCGACATGTTTGGGAATATAGAAAAAACTATTACCATGAATACTTCGGCTCTTCTGTCTATTACGTCCATTGTTGAGTTGAATGACACCATTTATTTTGGTTACACCTATGTAGGTGGTCTTGCAGACGGAAGTGGTTTTGCAATTCTGGATCCAGTTAGTGGGCAGATTACAAAACTAAAAGACCCGTTATGGAAGAACAACAGTAACGGTTGTGAAATAAAAGTGATTAATGGTCGTTTTTATCTAACAACAGATGCTGCACTGTATAATTTTCGTCAAACATTATTTGAATATAAGAATGGTGGATGGAAAACAGTAGTAATTGGAGCATGGATGCCAAAAACACAAGATGGTTCGTCTGTTATTGATATTGAAAAAAATGGTCACTATCCTAATGGTGATACAATCAATAAAACATCTGGTGGTCTTTATTACCAGTTTAAAACTGACGGAACTATTGGTAAGATAATTTCAAAAGATACTCGCCTCGACGTACAATTCTCAGAAACATTCAAAACACAGTTTTATCAAAGGAATAAATTTTTTCCTGCGATTGAATTCATTTACGAATATGAAAACAAAACAATTGGTTTTGGACCCAGTATCGTAGCTGAACTTGTTGACACAAATTCTGTTGGAATTAAAAACCCAACAGTAATGGTCAAAAAAACTGTTTTAAATGTTTTACCCAACCCTGCCACTGGTGAAACAGTGTACATCCAAGGTTTGCAAAAACCAACAGAATACACCATTACCAACACAACTGGTCAAACAGTTGCAAATGGCTTGACGATGGACAGTATTGATGTGAACCAATTAAGTCCTGGTATTTATTTTATTGCTTTTCCGAAAATTGGCGCAACAGCCAAATTCATTCGGAACTAACCAGCCCGCAAAGCTGGAAACAATATTATTTGGCACTGTTAATTTATTAACAGTGCTTTTTTCTTTGTAAAATTTAGAACAAAACAATATGCGCGGCCGTAGGCCGCGCATATTTTAGTTTTTATTTTTTAACTTTTCCTATAGTAAGCTATGCTTACTACCGAGATTAACTACAGGCTCCTTTGTTTACTGGGCTGGCAACCGGGGTAGTGTCATAACATGATACAACCACTTCGCTACCAGTACCAGGTATAATTTGACCCATATATGTTCGTACTGGGCATCCAGTGCTTTTTAGTTTATCTGCAGTTAATGTACAGTATGAATTATTCTTACCCATATTTGTAGCATTACTACCTGGTTCTACATAAAAATTATACAAATCCGCAGAAGCAGTCTTACTACCAATAACCATTCTTGGAACGCGAGTATGTTCAGTTACTTTAAATGTTAGCGGGCTACTATTTACATTATTTTGCATAAAAGTACTATTAGTAGGGTCTCCAACATACAATGGATATAGTGCAGAATTTGTTTCCAGTTCCGCACGGATACGGTTAGTATATGAACTGGTTAGTGAATCAGTAGTTAGTAAACCCATTACAACTAACGAATGCGCATTGAATTGTCCGTCGTCAACTGGGCTATTTGTTTTGTCTTTTGTTACACCCAGTTTACCCATTTTAAAATAACCAGTTTCACTGTTTGGAAATTTGTCAGCATTACCACTCAAAACTGCAGCAGGGGAATTGTTCCCCATTGGGCTACCAGCTGGTTCTACATATGCTGCTCGTACATAAGACAATGCTCCGCCAACTACTGCAGTTATTACTATAATTGCAGTAAAGGAAAAGAATTTTTTTAAATTTATATTACTCATATAGTATTAGTTTTGTAAATTATAATTCATAATTTCGACTTGTTTTTTTACCGGTGGCAAACCTAATTCTTTTGTTTTGTTTACTGTTTCTTCTACGGCATTTACTTTTTCTTCCAGTGTTGGGATATATGGTTCTACGGGTTTTTTCATGTAAAAATAATACCCAATTCCAAGCCCTATTAAAACAATTACAATTACAAAAATAGTTATTATTTTCTTTTTTGAAAATTTTTGTGTTATTACTGAATTATCATTTGATACTGTATTTACAACTGGGTTTGGATTTATTGTTGTATTTTGTGTGTTTGTGTTTTCTTCCATATTTATAAATTTATATTAATTATTATTACCATTTTTGACAATAAGTAGCAGAAGCTGTATTTACATCTACAGTTGTTGTGGTTTTTAGATTAAATTTATTTATTGTTGTTCCTCGTAATTCAAAAATCTTATAGCTTGTATTTTTAGTTAAGTCTACTGTTATATTTTTTGTTGTTCCAGAACCAAGATCTGTCCAAGTATTTACGTTTAAATTTTCTTTTAATTCCCACAAAGTACTATCGGTTGCACTACTGGTGTATGTTAATGTTGCTAAACATTCAGCAGTATCTTTTGTGGTAGTTGTCAGGGTTAAAGCTATAGTTGGGTACGAGAATGAAGAACATTTTCCAAGATCACCCGAATTTTTTACTGGATTAATAAATCTACATACTGATTCACCAGTGCTAGGATTATGTTTTACTAATACAGTCCCAGAAGAACAAGGTACATTGCCAGAAGTAGTACAAGTATTACCACTAATTAAATTTGTAGTAGTTCCGTTTGGAAAATATAGTTTTTCAGCACCTGTGGTATAGCTTTGAGCTTTTGCAGGGTCAGCATCTACGGATACTTGAGCCACACGCAATGCTCCGGCAAAAATATTTCTTTTATCTACAGTAACATCACTAACAAAGTTGGCATTTTGTCTTACTGTTAAACGGTCTAATAATAAATTAGACTTTATCGCCAAAGATCCAACAGGGCACTGCGAAGTGTCTACTTTATTTGTACCATCACCAAAACAAAGTGACCCGTAATGATACTGTGTAACTGGGCTCAAGTTAATAGGAGGGTACGACGACGTATCTGCAGGCAGTGTTGTTGGTTCAGTGAATGCAGATATAGTAAATGCAGAACCAATTAACAAACCAAAAAGTGCAGCAATATAAAAATTCTTCTTATTTATGTTCATAAGTATATTGTAACATACCAGCCCAAAGTTAAAAGTCTATAAAGTAACAAGGTTTTTATTTTTCTTATGATATAATAAATACACATATGTATGTATCACCTGAAGCATTAAAAAAATTTTTATTGGATTCAAATCTTGTTAATCAGTCTGACTTAGAAACAGCAGAAAAACAGGTAGAAAAAACTGGTGACAGTTTGGGAAATGTATTAGTTTCTCAAGGAAAACTGGACGAAAATGAACTACAAAAATCTATGGGGTATGTTTTAGGAATACCTTTTCTTTCTATTGAAACTGAAAACATTGATTTTGAAACATTGTCTCTAATTCCTGAACCTATTGTGCGTGCTCACAATATTGTAGCGTATCGCAAAACCGAAGCTGGTCTAGAAGTAGCAATGCTAGATGTAGATGATCTTGTGGTGTTGGATTCTTTAAAAAAGAAGCTGGGGGTAAGACTACTACCACGACTAACAAACAGTGCATCTATAAACCATGCACTAACTTTGTATAAAAAAACACTGCAAGATGAATTTCAAGAAATAATCGACAAAGAAGCCGGCAATGTTAAAGCATTAAATCAAGTAAAAGAAGGTGAAGGAGTAGAATCTGAAAAAGAACTAAAGCAATTAGCAGAAGATATGCCAATTGTAAAAATTGTTGATTCATTAGTTTCGCATGCAATATTGCAAGGTTCCAGTGATATTCATATGGAACCCCATGAAGACGCTTTTTATGTGCGGTACCGTATCGATGGGCTACTACGCGACGCAATGGTGCTACCTAAAAAAACTGCAAGCGGAATAGTTGCACGTATTAAAGTTTTGTCTAATTTAAAACTGGACGAAAAGCGTTTACCACAAGATGGAAGATTTAAAATAGAACAAGACGGAGTAAAAGTATCTTTTCGTGTCTCAACTTTGCCAGTATATTACGGAGAAAAAATAGTTATTCGTATTTTGAAAGAAAATTCAAAAGGTTTTTCACTAGAAGGTCTTGGTTTTCATGGTGCATCACTGGAACGTGCTCATGAAGCACTAAAACAAAAAATTGGAATGATCGTAGCAGCTGGACCAACTGGGTCTGGTAAATCTACAACACTGTATACAATGCTGGATATGGTAAATACTCCGGAAGTAAATATTTCAACTGTGGAAGATCCTGTGGAATATCAAATGCCACGAATAAACCAAACCCAAGTAAGACCAGAAATTGGATTAACTTTTGCAAACGGTTTACGTACTTTACTTCGTCAGGACCCAGACATCGTAATGGTGGGGGAAATTCGTGATGGAGAAACAGCTGGGATTGCAGTTAATGCTGCACTAACCGGGCACCTGGTGCTATCAACCATCCACACCAACAGTGCTGCCGGAGCAATTCCTAGATTTGTGGACATGGGAGTTCCTCCTTTTCTTTTAGTATCAACGCTAAAAATCGTAATTGCTCAAAGACTGGTGCGCAGATTAGCTGAAACAAAAGAAAAATATTTCATGACCGATGCAGAATTGTTACAACTTGGTAAATTTGTAGATTTAGACCGTATGATGAATTTCTTAAAAACCGAAAATATAATTGGCCCAAATGATACATGGCGAGAAATCCCTTTTTACAAAGCAGTATCTACCCCGGACTGCCCAAGCGGTTATAAAAGCCGTGTTGGACTACACGAAGCTTTAAAAATTAGTTCAGCAATTAAAGAATTAATTCTTAAAAGCGCTACTAACGACGCAATTGAAAAACAAGCAAAAGACGAAGGCATGATGACAATGCTTGAAGACGGAGTATTTTTAGCTGTAAAAGGTGAAACAACAATAGAAGAAGTCTTCCGTGTTATTAATGAATAAGTATGAATTATAAATTCACAGCAATAAGAAGTAACGGTGAAAGATACGATGGCCAAATGGAAGCCGTTGATAAATTAACTTTGGCAAAAAATTTACGTAGCCAAGGCGACATGTTAATAACAGTCAAAGAAAAGAAAAAAGGTGAAATAAATTTAAATTTTTTAAATAAAATAAAAACAACAGATTTGATTTTGTTTTGTCGTAATATGGCTGGACTAATGCAAGCCGGAGTTTCTTTAGCAAGAGCTATTGAAATACTGGAAAGACAAACTACAAACCCAAAAATGAAAGAAACTTTACATGGAATTTTTGAATCAATAAAAGGAGGTGAAAGTCTTTCAAATTCACTGGAAAAATACCCAAAGGTTTTTGATAATTTATTTGTATCAATGATGCGTGCCGGAGAAGAATCAGGAAATTTAGTTGGATCTTTGCGTGAAGTCCAAGTACACATAGAAAGATCATATAATCTAAAAAGAAAAATAAAAGGCGCAATGACATACCCCATGGTGATTATTGGGGCCATGGGAATAATTGGGCTATTAATGATGAAATTCGTTGTTCCAAATTTATTAAAAATGTTTACAGAATTTGGAACTGATTTACCTTTTGCAACAAAAATAGTTATTTGGTTAGCTGATTTAATCAATAATAATTTTATCACAATGATAATTGGTATTATTGTAATAATTTTTGGAATAATAAAATTAACAAAAATTGAAAAGGTTAAAAGATTTCTTAGTAAAGTTGTATTAAAATTACCAGCCATTGGCGGAATTGCAAAACAAACTTTAACAGCAAGAACGTCTCGTACAATGGCATCACTACTGAAATCTGGAGTAACTGTGGTTCGCAGTCTGGAAATTACGCGTGATGTAATAGGTAATTACCAATACAAAGCTGTAATGGATGAAGCACTAAATAATATTCAAAAAGGGGAACCATTATCTAAAGCATTTCAAGCTCATCCAGATTTATACCCAATAATGATGGGCGATATGATAGAAGTAGGGGAAGAATCAGGTAAAGTTGGAGATATGTTAATGGATGTAGCAAATTTTTACGAAGAAGAAGTAGACGAAAAAACAAAAAGTCTTTCTACTATTGTAGAACCCATGCTAATGCTACTGATTGGGGGTGGGGTGGGATTTTTTGCGGTAGCGATGATGACTCCAATGTATAAAATGATGGACAGTGTAAAATAATATGAAAAAAAATAAAGGATTTACAATAATTGAACTACTAATGGCTATTGCAATACTGGTAATAATTACTGCAGTTAGCTGGCCAGGTCTACAAAATTATAAATTAAGCCAAATACAAAAATCTGGAACCGAGACAGTATTGTCTGTAATAAATGAAGCAAGAACATTGGCTCAGTCCGGAGAAAGCGCACGGTCTTACAGTGTTACTATTGATACAACAAATAAAACCCTGACATTATTCAAGGTCACAACCGACCCAGGGGACACTGCTTATTCAAAAACAGAAACACTCGACAGTAATATAGTGTTGGTTACTCAAATAACTGGCAGTAGTGATACTATTACATTTGATAGATTTACCGGAGCAACAAGCAACACTGCAACTGTAACTGTGCGTGTCACAAAAATAGATGGCACAAATTATGAAAAAATAGTTCGTATTTATAAAACTGGTCTTGCAGCATTAGACTAGTATCTATATAATTAAATAGTGAATTTATCTTTCCCTAAAAAAGAAAAAGGTTTTGCTTTGATTGAAGTATTAATTGCAGTTACATTGGTTAGCGGTGTAATGTTGGGTATTGTTAGTTCTGCAAATAAATTTTTAATTTATTCTAATTCATCTTTAAAATCATACCAAGCAACACTGGCACTGGAAGAAGGTGTAGAAGCAGTAAAAAATGTACGCGCAGTTTCATGGGGGAATATTTCTACTCTTGTTTCGGGGACTGATTATGGATTAACTTTTAGTGGACTAAACTGGACTATTGTTTCCGGAAGCCAACTTACAACAAATGGTTTTACGAGAAAGGTTAATTTTTATGATGTATACAGAGATGCGAATAATGACATTGCTGGTACAGGAACATTGGACACAAATATAAAAAATGTAGTAGTCACCACAACTTGGAACGACAGCGGGGTATCTAAATCTAAAGAAATAGAATTTTATATTGCTGATATTTTTAACTAATATATGAATAAATTTTTTAATAAAATTCAAAATCAAAAAGGCTTAACATTAATTGAAGTATTAATATATATTGGTATTTTTTCTTTAATGATTTCTATTATTGTGCAAGTAATGAGCGGAACATTTTATATATTTGCCCAAGCAAGATCTGTCCGAGATTTAAACAATACTGGATCCAGTATAATGGAAAGAATTAGTACAAATGTGCGTAATGCTTATGATTTTAATTCTACAAATAATACTTTTGGGGTAAATCCTGGAGGATTATCTATTCTTGTTCGTGATGCAGCAGATGTATCCCATACATATACTTATGTAACCACAGCTTCAAATACAATGTTAAACGAACAACTAGATTTGGGTACAGTTGAGCCACTGCATAGCAGTAAGATTACTTTGACAAATTTTACAGTTAGCCAAATTACAACTGGGGGAACACAAGGAGTCGTAATAACAATAGAACTAACTGACAATAGAATTCGTCCAGCAAAATCAGCAATTTTTCAAACTACAGCATTAATGCGCGGAACTTATTAATAACAAAAGTTGATTATGAAAAAAAATAAACTACAACAAGGAAATATTATGCTTATAACCGTACTTTTTGTATGTATGGTTGGGGCATCAGTAATATTAACTTCCACAAAAAGCACAGTTAGCACAACATCTAATACAAAAAATTTATTACAATCAAAGCAAAGTTTTGCTACAGCAGAATCAGGAATAGAAGATGTTTTGTATCGAATAAGAAACAATATAGCGTACAGTAACCAAGAAGTTTTAAATATTGGAGATTCATCTACAACAACAGACATAACATCTGGAGCAAGTGATAAAACTATTTCAGCATTAGGAATTTTTAATGGGAAAAATCGTGGATTAAATGTAAATGTTGTAACAGGTACAGGAACTTCTTTTAGTTACGGTATGCAAACAGGCCAAGGTGGTATTAGTTTTGGAAGTAATTCTGGAGTAGTTGGGAATATTTATACAAATGGCCCAATAACCGGAGCAAGTAACGCATATATTACAGGTACTGCAGTTGCTGCCAGTGGGGGTAGTGCTACGGCAGACCAGTCTTATGGCAATGGATCAGCCTCTAGCGTTGATACAACTTTTAGAAATGCATCAGGGACTCAGGATGCTACACAAAGTTTTGTAATTTCTGCAACAAATCCATTATCTAAAGCACGGATATATATTAAAAAATTCGGTAGCCCAACAAATGCAACAGTTACCATAAGAACAAATAATTCAGGTAATCCATCTAGTACAGTAGTAGCAACAGGCACACTAACAGCTTCTTTAATAACTACTAGCTATTCTTGGGTAGACGTAACATTTAGTACAAGCCCCGCATTAACAGCAGGAACAACATACTGGTTAACAGTAGATAATTCTTCAACATCAGCATCTGCTTATTATGTTTGGGGTGGTGGTAATGCTGGATATAGTAGTGGGTTGGGTAAAATTGGTACTGTTGGTGGGACTTGGTACAGTAGCCCTTCACAAATTGCATCTGGTACAGATTTGTTTTTTGAAATATATACAGGTGGGGCATCTGGGTCAATTAGTAATGTAATAGTTGGTACTGGGTCAACAGGAGATGCCTGGGCAAACACAGTAACTGGTTCGACTGTTCGTGGGACATTGTATTGCCAAACAGGTAGTAGTAATAATAAATCTTGTAACACAACACGTGCTGACCCAACACAACAAGATTTTCCAATATCAGACGCTACAATTAATGACTGGAAAGATACTGCCGCAGCAGGAAGTATAACAACAGGTAATGTTACAATTTCTACAAACCAATCAATGGGGCCTAAAAAAATAGTGGGGAATTTAACAGTAGACAATAGTAAAACACTTACACTAACAGGTGTAGTTTGGGTAACAGGGAATATTACAGTATCAAACAATGGAATCATAAAACTGGATTCATCTTATGGTTCAAACGGAGGCATGATAATAGCTGATGGAACAATAACTATTTCAAACAATGGTGATATGCGCGGATCTGGAACAACTGGTAGTTTTATGATGGCAATATCAACCAGCTCTTCAGGAAGCGCTATATCAATAGACAATAACGCTGGTAGTGTGGTTTTGTATGCCCCAAACGGTACACTAAGTTTGTCTAATAACGCTGGAGCAAAACAAGCTACTGCTTATAGAATAAGTTTATCCAACAACGCAACGGTTACTTATGATTCAGGGTTAGCTAATTCTGTGTTTTCATCTGGGCCCAGTGGTGGATGGAATATTAGTAAATGGAAAGATTTAGATTTCTAATAAATATTCACTACGGGGTTGACAAATCACTTATAACTTGCTATACTACCTTTGTGAGTATATGCCTTTAACGGTTATTAATACAAACAAATGCCTCACAAAACCCCCGCAAGGGGGTTTTGTGTTTTTAGTGAAATATTTTTTTATGTTACAATAAATAAATGAAATCCCAAAAAATAATCATTGGAAATTTTAAACAAAATCCTGACACGCTAGATCGGTCTATAAAATTAGCCGGAGAATACATAAAACTACAAAAAAAATATAAAGACACAACCATGGGAATAGCACTACCCAGTGTATTTTTGCATGAAGTAAACAAAAAGTATGGTAAAAATTTAAACATCTATAGTCAAACAGTTTCAGAATATTTAGAAGGGTCTCATACTGGAGAAATTTCTGTAAACCAAATAAATTCCATTGGAATTAAAAAAACTTTAGTTGGCCATTCCGAAAGAAGAGCAATGGGGGACACAAATGAAATAGTCCAAAAACAAATATTAAATGCATTAAATAAAAAAATGCAGGTAATTTTATGTGTTGGTGAACCAAACAGAGAAAACAATAACGAATACATAAAATTTGTAGATACCCAAATTGAAACAGCTTTGGATTTTGTAAAAAAAATAGATTATAAAAATATTACAGTTGCATACGAACCAGTTTGGGCAATAGGCAGTAATGCAAAAAGAAGTGCCAATGTAAACGAAATATACGAAATGACAATCGCCATAAGAAAAAAATTAATTGAAATTTTTGGTAAAACAAATGGAACACAAATTTCAATATTGTATGGTGGCAGTGTTAATTCAAAAAATGCAGAAGAGATAATGGATGTTCACCACATAAATGGATTTTTATTAGGTAGAGCAAGTTTAGACATAAAAGAAGTTACTAAAATTATTGAAATAATAAATAAATAATATGAATTCTGTAAAAAAAATAACGGGTATAAAAAATAAAACTGTCCTGCTTCGTGCTGATTTTAATGTACCAATGAAAGATGGCGTAATAACTGACACGTTTAGAATTGATGAAACCTTTAAAACTATAGATTTATTAATAAAAAAAGGTGCAAAAATAGTTGTAATTTCACATTTAGGGGATGATGGTAAAGCAAGTCTATTACCTGTAGCAAAATATTTGGCCAAGAAAAAATACAAAGGTTATTTTGAGGAAAGTAATAATCCTGAAGTAATTCGTGATAGCGTAGAAAATTTATGTAGTGGAGAAGTTTTGTTAGTCGAAAATATTCGTCGTTTTGATGGAGAAAAAACAAATGAAAAAAAATTTGCTGTATTTTTAGCATCACTGGCTGATGCATATGTAAATGATGCTTTCTCTGTATCACACAGAAAACATGCCAGTATTATAGGAGTTCCAAAATTACTTCCAGGCTACGCAGGACTAGAAATGGAAAATGAAATTAAAATGTTATCTCGAGTACTAAAGCCTAAAAAACCTTTTTTCTTTATATTAGGCGGTGCAAAATTTGAAACAAAATTACCTTTATTAAAAATATTTCTTGAAAAAGCTAACGGGGTGTTTGTAGGCGGAGCATTGGCTAATACATTATTACAAAAACGTGGCTACGAGATTGGTAAATCAGTTAGTGAGCCAGAATTCAAAATTCCAGTAAGTTTACTTAAAAATCCTAAATTATTATTACCAATGGATGTAGTAATAAAAAAGAAAACAGGAAACGTAATTGTGGCAATAGAAGAAGTAGGTAAAGGCGATACTATAATAGACGTAGGGACAGAAACATTAACCCGAATAAGACCATTAATTGATTCTGCAAAAATGATTTTATGGAACGGACCAGTAGGAAAATTTGATGAAGGTGGGCAAGATGGTACAAAAGAATTATTAAAATTGGTTGCTGGGTCAAATGCTGAAACAATACTGGGTGGTGGCGATACTGCCGAAGCAATAGACGAACTAAAAATGAAAAATAAATTTACATTTGTGTCTACTGGTGGGGGAGCAACTCTGGATTTCCTGGCAGACGGAACATTGCCTGGAATACAAGCCTTAAAATAAGATATTTTTATAAATACCCCCGCATTTGCGGGGGTATTGACTTTTGGTGTAGATATTAGTTTAATTAGGAAAATTAAATCTAACGAAAATGAAAAATTTTGATGAATCAGTCGAAAGACTAGTAAATGAAGGATTTTCAACTTTTGATTTTAAAAGACTTAGTATAGTCGATTATGAACAATTGATGATACTTTCAAAAAAAGTTACTGCGCAAAACCCTGGTTTTAAATATTGCACAGATTATGGTGTAGTCCCTGACAAAAAAACTGACAGGGGAATCTTCCGAAGGGAAAGAGACGAAGTAACTGGTCAAGATGCAAAATGGCTTTACCAGTACAGACCATCTTTAAGAAGAGAGCTTTTAAATAAAAATGAGGAATCTCAATATTTACCTGCCGAGGTTGAAGACTGGATGCAAAAAGCAAAACAGGTGTACACAACACTTTATGGATTTTCAAAAGAAATCATAAAAGGCGTAGACCATCTTTTGCCAGAATTTAAGATATATGAAAAATATGTAGATGTTGAATCAAGCGACATGCATATGCTTAGATCCATTGGATATGATGAATCAACTAGCGTTGCTCTTGTGGCAGACAAACATTGTGATTATTCATTCTTAACTTTAGCTCCGTATCAATCTTATCCAGGGCTTTGGCTTAAAAACAAGCTCGGAACCATGGTTGAATACAAACCAAAAGAAGGAGAATTGATGGCTTTCTGGGGTAGAAAAGCCCCAACTGTATCTAATGAAAAATTAATGAAAGTCGAGCACATGGTTGATATTCCAGAATTAGGAATACAGCGTGATGCAACTGTTTTCTTTGGACATTTGGCTGGTGTAAAAATGAGCTAATCTAAAGATAAAAACAGAAACGGAGGTCTTGCCTCCGTTTTTTTTATTTGTTTAATTTTTCTAGAACTTGTTCAAAGTCTTTTTTGTCTATCTCCATTGGGTTCCAGCCTTCTAGATGATCAGACATTACACGGGGAATCAAATGAATATGGAAATGGGGAACATCTTTACCCACGACAGACAGCTGGACATAGTCGGCACCAATTCTTTCCTTTATTTTATTAATTAAAGATTTAGATACAATAAACACATGCGACAATAAATCATCCGGAGTATCTTGTAACCACTGAAAATGTGATTTTGGAACTATTAAAGTATGCCCCAGTGTAACTGGGTGAATGTCTAAAAAGGCAATACATTGTTCGTCTTCATAGACTTTGTAACTAGGAATTTCTCCAGCTACTATTTTACAAAAAATACAGTTATCCATCCCGTTAGAAGTAGGAAATCAAAGATTTCCGTCCTTTATTAACTATTAATTTAAAATTTGATTTATTCATTTCTTTATTATATGTATTCCAATTAACAACAAAACTTCTAACGGGATCCATGAGTACATTATAACATATGCTATAATAGCCAAATATGCCAAACGGGAAATACACATTACGAAAGAAAAACGAAGAAAGAAACGAGGATTTAGACAAAACTTATGGCACACTAATAGCTGATATTTTGTATTCACGTGGAGTTAGCGATATAAAATTAGCCCAAAAACATTTACATGACAAACTGGGGGATGTACATGATGACCCATTAAAGTTGGGTGAAATGGGTAAAGCTTTGGAGCGAATAAACAAAGCTATCCAAAATAATGAACACATTACAATACACGCAGACTATGACTGTGACGGTATTCCTGGAGCTGTAATACTAACTAGTTTGTTTAAAGAAATTGGTTTTACTAATTACACAGTTTCAATACCTAATAGAAATATTGAAGGTTATGGTTTAAACACAGAACATGTTAAAAAATTTGTTAATACAAATACAAAATTAATTATTACAATTGATTTAGGAATAACAGGATTTGAGGCAATTGAAGAGGCAAATATTTTAGGAATGGATACAATTATTACCGACCACCACACAATTCCGGAAAGAATCCCAACTGCCTACGCTATTGTTCACCCAAAAATATTTAATAGCAATTACGAAAACAAAGAATTATGTGGCGCCGGAGTAGTGTACACACTGGTTCGTGGGTTTATAAATGAATATGGTACACAATATAGTATCCCTAATAATTTTATAGACAGTGTAGTAGACATGGCAGCATTTGCAACATTGTCTGACATGGTAGAACTAACTCCTGAAAACAAAGCAATAATCAAAGAAGGTTTAAATAAAATTCGTAGTGGTAGCCGCCCAGGACTGTTGGCACTGGCTAAATCTGCACGAGTATATTTACGTGATTTAACACAAGACGATTTAACTTTTATGTTGGCACCAAAATTAAATGTGGCGTCACGTATGGGTAACCCTCATGACGCATATAATTTATTGATGGAAAAAGATTTTGCATTAGCTAGCGTATTGTCTGACGCATTAACAAATCTTTCAAATGAACGCAGAAAGATAGTGGCTTTGATGGTAAAGGAGGCACGACGTGATATTGCTAAATTTGATAAAGACCAAAAAGATGTAATTGTGATTGGTCATCCTGCATGGAAAGTAGGGCTGTTGGGGTTAGTTGCTAGTAAAATAGTAGAAATATACGGTAAACCAACTTTTGTATGGGGGAGAACTGAAGATGAAGACAACATTGTATACAAAGGATCTTGCCGAGGAAACAATACAGTGAATGTTTACGAGATAATGGCATCATCACCAATGGAAACATTCTTGGAATTTGGTGGACATTTTGAAGCCGGAGGTTTTTCTGTTTCTCAAGAAAAAATTTATAACCTAGAAAACAATTTAATCAAAGGCTACGAAAAAGTAGGCGAAGATATATTAAACATTACTGAATCTGTAGCATATATTGATGCGGTACTACCTATTTCACTACTACACCCAAGACTACATTCTTCTATATTCAAATTAGCACCTTTTGGTAGTGGGTTTACTGAACCAGTTTTTGTTTTTAAAAATACAGAAATAGTAGACATTCGTAATTTTGGTACAGGTAATGCACATATTGAAATAACATTTAAAGACACAAATGGGTTAACCGCCAGCGCTTATGCTTTTTATACAAAAGGGGCTGATCTTGGTAGCCCCGTAGTTGGCAACACTGTGCATATTGTTGGAACATTGGATGCAAAACTGTGGCAAGGAACAGTTCGTGTTAGACTAAAAGATATAATTATAAGTGGAATTTAAAATACATGTCAAAGGAAATAATATTTTTTACAGACGGTAGCGCGCTTGGCAACCCTGGGAAAGGGGGGTGGGCTTATTTAATGATAGATAAAAAAAATGGGAATGTTTTGGAAAATGGTGGCAATAGTGCACACGCTACAAATAACCAAATGGAATTAAAAGCATTTTTAGAATCACTAAAAGAAATAAATGGTTTTACAGTAGAGAAAGAAATTATAATTTATCTTGATTCGGAATATGTAAAAAATGGTATTACCAGTTGGATACATGGATGGAAAAAAAATGGTTGGCGCACTGCTGCAAAAAAACCTGTTTTAAATAAAGATTTATGGGTAGAAATAGATGAAGCTTATAATACAGTAATAGCTAAACAAAAATTAGAATTAAAATATGTACCAGGACACAGCGGGGTAGCTGGTAACGAAATAGTTGATACCATAGCTAGAACATTGGCCGCAGGAGAAGAATACATTTTATATTCAGGAGATAAAACAAATTTTGAATTACAAAAAAATATAAAATTATAATATGTACAAATGGATAAGAATTATTTTAATAATCTTACCCATAACATACGGAATTTATTTTTGTTATATTAAAAAAGAAATTGAAATAATATTACCCCAAAACAGTGTAACTGTGATGGGGTATGTTAGTAATTACAAAGAAGAGAGAATTAGCAACAACCATTATACTGTAAACGTAACAAAGCTAAATAACGAGCCGGTAACTGATAATTCAAAAATAATTATTACAACTAGTCCAGCAACTAATTTAAACTATGGTGAAAATATAATAATAACTGGTGTAATAGAAAAACCCAAAAATTTTATTACAAATACTGGCATGGAGTTTGATTACCAAAATTATTTACGAATGAAAAATGTTGTTGGAATTATGCGTGAACCCGAAATAATAAATCATGGCGGGTTTAGTGGAAATTATTTATTAAAATTTTTATACAAAATTAGAAATAAATTTGCAATAAATTTAGAAAAATATTTAAATAAAAACGACAGCACATTATCTCGTGGAGTAATACTGGGGGAGAAGACTGGTATTACAAATAGCCTACGCGACAATTTAGCAAATACATCTACCGCGCATATTATTGCACTGTCAGGCTACAACATTACTATTGTTAGTGAATTGGTTACTAAAATAACAGCGGGGTTAGGGCTGGTAATTAGCGGGGCATTGTCAGTATTTAGTATAATTATATTTATATTATTAGCTGGCGGGGGTAGTAGTGCATTGCGTGCGGGGATAATGGGAATAATTTTAGTTTACGCACGGTCTCGTGGTAAAAATTATAATGCAATATTTGCATTATTATTAGCGTCATCTATTTTAATATTGTTACAACCATTAATACTGCGCTACGACATGGGTTTTCATCTTTCAGTATTGGCAACATTTGGTTTAATAGTCTTTCAGCGACCAATTGCAGTATTTTTAGTAAAGAAAAGATTTGGAAAATTTTTGGCAGAAATATTAGCCAGTACAATTTCTGCCAGTATTATGACTATGCCTTATATTGCATACAATATGGGCATAATTTCCATATTGGGAATTCCTGCAAATATTATTGTGGTGCCACTACTGCCAATACTGATGTTTACTTCTTTTTTTACAGGATTATTTGGTGGAATATCTTACATACTAACTATACCTTTTGCATATAGTACGCATATAGTTAGTAGTGTAATTTTAAAAACCATAAATACATTGGGCGATCTGCCATACAGTGCAGTGTATAAACAAAATATACCACTACTATTTATAGTAGTGGTATATTTATTCTTGTTTTACTATGCTTTTAAATTACTTAAAAAATCATCGTAGCGTCCACTGATTAATTCAAAATTAGTATTTTTAATATAATCTTCTATATATTGTTTTTTGCCACTGGGCAGATAGTCGGCAACATAAGAATGTTCCCACATATCGATAGCATATACAGGAAAAGTATTCATAAGCTGGCCAATGTGTTGTTCGTCTACCCAAGATAATACAAGGTGGTCAAACGTTGTATCGTACGACAATACTGCCCAGCCTATACCCCTGGTCATTGCGGTTTCTTTTAGCCTAGCCATAAAATTATCCATACTACCAAAGTCAGCTACAATTTGATTTTCTAAATTTGAAGATGTGGGAATGTTTGAAGGAGCTCCAGTTAAACTATAAAAATAAAGTTCGTGATTACGCATACCACAAAATTCAAAAGAAAATCTGCGTTGTAATTCAGTGCGAATATATGTTTCTTCCACTGGTAAGGAGTTTAGTTTTTCTTGAATTAAATTTGCGTGTTTTACATAACCAGCATACAGCTTTAAATGCTCTTCAATGTTTTTGGCAGAGATGCCAACAAGTTCTGGAATTTCAAAAGTTTTTGTATTATATGTTTCCATATTGATATTATATCACAAAGTGCACCCCACCTAAATCCTCCCCTTCACAGGCGGAGGACTTTGCACTTCTCCCCTTGTTAAGGGGGAGATAAAGAGGGGGTGCAGTGATATACTACATATATGAAACAGCGGAAACTGGTATATTGGATAATATTTATATTAATTGTTTTAACTCTTGTATTTTTAGCCTTGTTTTATAAGACTGAAAAACCATTAAAGCTAGTAATGCTAGACGTTGGCCAAGGTGACGCAATATATATAGAAACCCCAAATGGCACAAACATGCTAATAGATTCCGGCCGAGACAAGACGGTACTGTATGAACTGGGTGAAGTAATGAGTTTTAACCAAAACAAGATAGACATTATTGAAGTTAGTAATCCTGATTTGGACCATATAGGCGGATTTCCTTTTGTAATGGAGAAATATAAGATAAAAAATATAATTTCTCCTGGAACAAACCATGACAGCTTGGAAGCTTTTGGTGAAATAGAGAAATTAGCACAAGAAAAACAAATTCCAGTACTGAAACCAAAGCAGGGTACTGTAATAATGCTAGACCAAAAAGAAAATATTACTTATACAATCTTATGGCCAACGGGAAATGTAAATGGTTGGGAAGTAAACGCTGGGTCACTGGTAGGGTTAATTACATATGGAGATAAAAAGATACTACTAACAGGCGACGCTCCAAAAGAAGTAGAAGACCAAATAATCAATAAATACAAAGACGAATTACAAAATATTGATATTTTAAAGGTTGGGCACCATGGGTCAAAGACTTCTACTGGTAGCGCGCTCGCCATGCTCGCGCGCCCAAAATACGCACTAATTAGCGCCGGTAAAAACAACAGGTATGGCCACCCGCACAAAATAGTGTTGGATAATTTAAATAATGTGGGTTCAAAAATTTTAGTAACCAAAGATACAGGGAGAATAACTTGCACCATATGGCTTAAAAAAGAAACCGTGTGTGACTAAATAATAGTATTTTTAAACAAGATTGTGTTAAAATATAAACATAATATGAAGCGGAAAGCCTTTGGGGTAATAGCAACTTTTCTGGTTATGTTCCAGATGTTTTCTCCGTGGGGGATACAGATAAATAAAAACGGAGTTAGCGTTAAAGAGAATACAGTTTTAGCAGCTGAACCATTAGACCATGGAGTTATAGCTCTATTAAAGGAGGGAACAAAAGATGGTCAAATTAACTTAACTATACTTAGTGACCCACTTTATAAATATGATGAATTTGAGGTTAAAGTCCTTTCTGGTACAACAGTACAAACTGAAATGTTTAAAGGCGCACCAACAGATAAATCTATTACTCGAAATGAAGTTGGTGTGGTTGGTTTTGATAAAGATGGCAGCCAGGCAAGATTATATTTAAGAATCGATTATGAAATAAAAAATTCTAAATTTAAAACTTCAATGCTAACTGATGTTGCTGATCCTAAAATAGCAGTCAGGGTTCCATATTATGAAGCATTAAATCCTACAAACAAAAAAGATGCCTGGAACTACATTGGTCCGACCAATACAGATATTACTGATATTGAAGAAAATGGAACTACTTTTATATCAGCTAGCGAAGCAAGTGGTAATAATTTCAAACTAAAATGGGGGGTTCTTTCTTCTAAGAGCTCTTCTACTAACTTAATATTACCTATGCCGTCTACTCTTAATGGTGCAGATGATGACTCAATAGCTTGTACAGGTGGATTAAAAACATTAGAAACAAAAAAGAAGTTACGGTTTGCACAAAACAACAAAGACTACCCAATATATGAACATTCTTGTTCTAATTTAATAGACATCACAAAAACATTACCAAAAAAAGAAAATGGTGTTTCAAAGTATGTTGCAAATTTTGATAAAACTTCTTGGTATAAAAATATTTCTTTGAATTTTAATTTCCCATTTACTGGGAAATTACATAGTTTTTATTTATACAACAACCCAGATGATATATCAACAGATCTTCGTGGAACTTGTGATCTTGAGTGGTGTTTTCAAGATTTTCAAATCACAAAATTAGAAGCTGTTAAAGATGAAAATGGCACACCTGCTCTTGCGGCAGATGTATCAATATTTTTAGACGACAAAGAAATTGATGATTTTAACCCTTTTGAAGATGTTGGTGATGAACCTGGAAAATTAGATTCCAAAGACAGACCAAACAGTTGGGAAGGATGGTTACTTGAAAAAAGAGTTGATAGCAGGGATCCATCTGTTGGTGGTGGTTTATCAAATGATAAAGATACATCTCGTGGGTTTTGGCTTATTTATTCAAAAGACAAAGATACTTTGAGTGACGGTATCGGAAATAGAGAAGTTATAAATCTGGGAGATTATTTGTTTGGTGGCGACAAGGTCCCAATTTCTCCAGTTGTAGTAAAAAAACAAAATGGATTAGCTTTTAAAGTATTAATCCCAGCAGAACTTGGTAAAACATATTATGCAAAACTGTATTCATACAGAATAGATAAGGACAATTATATAAAAAACGAAAAGGCTAACTCTACAACAAAATCATATACTATGCCGGCTACAGTAGAAGAGATTACTCAAACTGCTAGAGATGGGGCAATAATAGAAAATGGACAAGAAAAAGAATTAGTTGCCGACCCAGCATGGCTTCCAGCATGTGGGCTTGGTTTTTGGCCTGCAGAAGATGGATCAATTACTGGTTGTGCTATTCAAATATTTTATTATTTAGTGTTTGTTCCAACTGCTTATTTATTAGCAGCAGCAGGTACTGTTCTGGATTGGATTTTAGTTTATGCAATTTCACCAGTAGCGTATAAAGCTCAGTATATTGTAGATAGTTGGAAATTTGTAAGAGATGTATGTAATTTATTCTTCATCTTTATGATGATATATCTTGCATTCAAACTTATACTTAGTATTGGGCATCATACAAAACAATTAATTGTAAACACACTAATTATTGCAGCGGTAATTAATTTTTCTTACCCATTAACTACTGTAATTATTGATGTTTCCAACATTACAGCAAGACAATTATATTATAATTCTTTCCCTAAAGAAGATACGTTGAATGGAAAACCTTATGGGCTTTCTTCAACAGTATCAAAAGGTTACAACCCTCAACAAATAGTTATAGATGGTTTAGATAAAAATAGTAACGATTTAAAAGATACCAAAGAAAACAATAAAGGAACAATTTTTATGATTCTTTTAATGGGGGTAATATTTAATATTATTGCCATGATAATATTCTTAAAAATAGCATTATTGTTTATATACCGTATTCTTGGTCTTGTTTTTGCAATTATACTTTCACCATTTGCTGTATTTTCATTTTCTATGGATAAAGAACAGCGTAGTAAATTAAAAATGGTTGGTTTTGACACATGGTTGTCTGGATTACTACAAGATGCATTTAAGGCTCCAGTATTTTTATTCTTTATGCTTATAATGGTGCTTTTTATAAAACACAATCCATTCAAGGCAGCATTTGGGTCTGATGTTAATGGTTTAGAATGGTGGGCAAGTTTAATTATTCCTTTTATGCTACTAGTTGGATTTTTAAGTCTAATTCATTCTATAACTAAATCAATGTCTTCATCGTTAGCTGAAATGGCTGGGGGTGTGGTAATGAAGGGAATTGGTGCAGTAGCCGGAGTAGCTGCAGGGGGGTTAGCATTAGCTGGCAGTGGATTAATTGGTAAAGGGATGACTAAACTTGCTGGATCTGGAATGGGCCAAAGAATTATGGACCGCGCTGCTACTGGTAAAGGGCTTGGTGGTTTTATTGCTCGCCAACAAGCCAAAGCTATTCGTGGAATGCAAGCAGGTAGTTTTGATTTAAGACAAAATGGTGTAGCTAACGCAGTAAGTAAAGCAACAGGGATGAACTTTAATCTTGGGGCATCTATGATTGGACTTGGTACAGCAAAAACTGCTGGTGGTTTCGTAGAAAGTGTTGAAAGAAAAAATAAAAAGAGAGAAGAATTTGTTAAAATGTTAGAGTGGAATAAAAATTTAGCAGAAAAACTAAAAGAACGCAAGGCGGATAAGGATACAGAGAAGGAAGGTTTAGAAACTGAAGCTAAGGATAAAAAAGCATTTATAGAAGAAAGAGATGCAGCTTTAAAAAATAGTGAGAAAAGTAAAAAAGATGCAGACGAAAGAGTAGGTGATTTTGAAAAATTACAAGATCTTTTAGCTAGAAGAACCGACTTTGTTTCAACAGGTAAACCAGTAACAGAAATTGATGTTCAAATTGGTAGAATAGAGGCAAAGTTAAGTGGTGGTCGTGGAAGTTTAAGTACTATTGACCCAACAACTAATACAAGGACAGTAAACGCTGTATTTGGAGCATTAAAAACAAATGCTGACGCTGAAAAAGTTAGAGCAAAGAGAGCAAAAGATGTTAATCAAGGCAGACTAGATATTGCTAAACAATCATTAAAAGAGAATAATGATGCAATAAGAAGTTTGGATAAAGAAATATCCGCACTTACTAAAGCAATTGAAAATGTAAAAAATAACCGTAAAAATGGTTATGCTCATATGATACGAAACAAATCTGGTCATATATTCCATAAAGATACTTACACAGAAAAATATAACCACGGACACAAAACACCATTAAACGCTGCTGAAATGGCAAAATTTACTTCAACTTTTGGAACTCTTAGTGGGGATATGGCAAACATTATAACAAGAGTTGACGAGCATTCACATGAAGCAAATAATAAATTTAAAGCAAAAGTATTATCAGTAAATACAGCACTGGGGTTATTAGCAGGAGCATTTACTGGTGGGGCAGGTGCTATTGCAGCCGGAATAGCTGCTGGGGGGCTAGTTGGAATATCTCGTACATACCAACCAGGTAACGAACATTATGGCGTCGCACATGATCCAGCTGCTTGGCACCCACACCCTCATGATAATTATCACCCACCTACCGGTGGAGGAGGTGGCGGCGGAGGTGGCGGAGGTGGCGGAGGCCACGATAGTCACGGACACTAATAAATAAATTTATATGGATGAAGAAGAAAACATACAATTAGACGAACAAGCTCAAGCAGAATCAATGAGAGATGCTATTCATGAAAGAATTGCTTCTCTTGATGCACCAGTTCGTAATTTACTGCTTAGTGATGATTATGTATTAAAGCTAAGAGACATGGTGACTAAATATAGCTTAGACGCAACAAACACTCAAAATCTTGAAGAGATTACTACAAATTATTTACTTGGGGTGATTCGTCCAGAAGAATTAGAACAAACATATAGAGAAGGTTTATCTAGTTTAACGAAAGATAATATAAATTCTATCTATACAGAAATAAAAAACAATATTTTAAATTCTGTATGGCAAACAATAATAGATGCTTGGGCTGAAGATGACGAAAACGAACAAATTTATAATGAACTTCTAGAAATGGACGAGATTCCACTACCACCTAATCAACAAAAAGATGGGTCAAAGACATTGGGGGACAAAGTAAACAAAGAAATAATTAGAAATACAGAATTAGAATTACAGAAAAAACAAGAACAAGTTGAAATAACCCCAGAAATTAAACCTTCAGGGATTATAACCAACGAAGAATTAGTAAAAAAGATTAGCGAAGAAAAAAGTGTAGAAAAATCAGCTTGGGATAAAAAAGCTGACGACGTAGATGCAAATAACAATGCAACAGTAACTAGTAGAAACAATGTGGACACCAGCTTACCAAAAATATCTCTAAAAAGTTCGGATCCATACAAAGAAACCATAGAATAATCCCGCAATGCGGGGTTATTTTTATACAACATTTTATATAATACTAGTTAAAATGTTATTAATAAAATTTTATATGCTATAATTATTTTATATGCAATTCCAAATGCCAAGATTTTTGGACATTGAAGACAAAGTCATTGGGCCTTTGACTTTTAAACAATTCATATTTTTGGGTGGAGGTTTTGGTTTGGCATATGTGTCATACAAATACTTGGGTTGGACATGGGGTTTTCCTTTGATTGGACTATTTTTATTCCTGGGAATAAGTTTGTCTTTTTGGAAACCAAACAGTCGTCCAGCAATTGTAATGTTTCAAGCTTTTTTAAAGCATTACACAAAAAACCATATGTATGTTTGGAAACGCCCTACAAAAGCTGAAAGAATTAAAAAAGAAGAAAAGAAAGACGAGGGTACAAATATACAAAACAAAGACATAAATAAAAATAAAATTGAAGCATTAGCATGGAGTCTAGATGTAATGGATAGAGTTGGATCGGGAATTAAAAAGGAAGAAAATTAACATGGCAATTAACGCACCTAAAAGTCAAGAATTTATACCTATAGAAAAAATCCGCGATGGTGTGGTTATACTTAAAGATGGGTCATACCGCAGTGTACTGTTGTGTACTGCTATTAATTTTACATTGCGGTCTGAAGACGAACAAAAAGCTATTCTTTCTCAATTTCAGTCATTTTTAAACTCACTGGATTTCTCTGTACAAGTAGTAATTCAGTCTCGTAAATTTGATATAAGACCTTATTTAATAACACTGGAAGACAGATTAGATAAAATAGAAGAACCATTACTAAAATTCCAAACAAAAGAATACATAGAATTTATTCGCGAACTTACTAGCTCGGTAAATATAATGTCAAAACATTTTTATGTTGTTGTGCCATATTCCGAAGCAGTACTGGAAACTGCCGGGGCTTTTCAAAAATTATTTGGTGGAGTAGGTGGTTTAAAGAAAAAAGAAACATTTGAAGAAGCCGACTGGAACGAAAAAAGAAACCAGCTTGAACAAAGACTGGGAATTGTGGTATCTGGTTTGGGAAGATGTGGTGTTCGTAGTGAAGCATTAGATACCCAAGGTTTGATCGAATTGTATTACAAGACTTTTAACCCTGGCGACGCAGCACAACATGTGCCAAAGCAAGCGATTGATGAATCCCGTTAGAAGCCACGATCACAATTATGGTATTATTATAATGATATGAGATATATGAAAGAGTTTAGTAAGTTTAATTTTATGCAAAATTGCGATTGTATCGTGATCTGCTTCTAACGGGATGGGTATATTTTCAGGATTATTTGGTGGTAATAAAAGGGAAGATTTAAACGATCTTGGATCTCTTTCTGTTCGCCCGGAAGATATTTACACTTCTGCTCAACTTGAACTACAAGACATTATTGCTCCATCTGCATTACAAATAATGCCAACAGCGCTGAATTTGGGGGATATGATAGTGCGTTCATTTTATGTTGTGGGTTACCCCAGTATTCTTACAGACAATTGGTTAACTCCTATTATTAATCTGGACCGAGTTTTTGATATTGCTATAAACATAAACCCAATTGATACTGGTAAAATTTTAATCCAATTCCAAAGAAAAGTTGCCGAAGTCCAAAGCCAAATCTCTGAGCGAGAAAGTAAAGGAATGGTTCGTGACCCAATGCTAGAAGCAGCGTATAGAGATTTAGAACAATTACGTGATGGGCTACAACAAGCCCAAGAGCGAATGTTTGAAGTTGGGTTATACATTAGTATATATGCGCAAAACGAAACCGAATTATTCAAAGCTGAAAATGAAATAAAGGGTCAATTAGATTCTCAAATGGTTTTTCTAAAACCGGCAACATTCCAGCAAGACACAGCATTCCTGTCTAGTGTGCCAACTGGCGTAGACGATTTAAAGGTTGTTCAAAAAATGAATACTGAACCATTAAGTAGTACTTTTCCTTTTGTATCTTTTGATTTAACAGGCAACAAAGGAATATTGTATGGTATTAACCAACATAATAATTCATTAATTATTTTTGACCGTTTTTCTTTAGAAAACTATAACTCGGTAACTTTTGCAAAATCTGGGTCTGGTAAATCTTTTGCTACAAAGTTGGAAATTTTAAGATCTTTAATGTTTGATACCGAAGTAATCGTAATTGACCCAGAAAAAGAATACGAATATTTGTCTGATGCAGTAGGCGGAAGATATTTTGATATTTCTCTTTCTTCTGACCACCATATTAATCCTTTTGATTTACCGGTACCAACAAAAGACGAAACAGCAGGGGACGTATTGCGTCAAAACACAATTAATCTTGTGGGGCTATTTCGTGTAATGCTGGGCGGGCTAACTCCTGAAGAAGATGCAATAATCGACCGCGCAATTACTGAAACTTATGCATTAAAAGACATTACCGTAGATTCAGATTTTACAAATTTAGAACCACCACTATTGTCTGACTTTGCTGTAGTACTGGCTGGTATGGACGGGACACAGTCTATCCAAACAAAGTTGGAAAAATATACAACCGGATCTTGGTCTGGGTTTTTAAACAAACCAAGTAATGTAGACATCAACCGTAAATTCGTAGTTTTTTCTATTCGAGATATGGAAGACGAACTAAAGCCAGTGGCAATGTATATTGTTACTCACTTTATTTGGAACGAAGTAAGAAAGAATTTAAGAAAGCGTTTAATGGTGGTAGACGAAGCGTGGTGGATGATGAAAAATGAAGACACTGCTAGCTTCTTATATAGTATTGCAAAGCGTGGGCGTAAATATTATCTTGGTTTAGCTACAATTACTCAAGACGTAGAAGATTTCTTAAAATCTCCTTATGGTAGACCAATATTGTCTAACTCTTCAATGCAACTATTGTTAAAACAATCGCCAACATCTATAGATATGTTAAAAGAGTCTTTTAATTTAACAGACTCTGAAAAATACACACTACTTGAAGCAAATGTAGGGGAAGGTATTTTCTTTGCTGGATTAAAACATGTAGCAATTAAAATTATTGCTTCTTATACTGAAGAACAAATTATCACATCTGACCCAGCCCAAGTATTGGCTATCCAAGCAGCAAAAGCTCAAGGTAAATAAATAAAGCTGTGATATAATAATTAGATGAAAAGGCTTTTTGTAATGCTTTTTATGTTATCTAGTTTTTTAATTACTAACTCAAATGTATTTGGGCAAACTTCTAGCGCCGAACCAAATATAGACATTATAGCCAGCCCTAATGACCCAGAACCGGGGGAAGAAATCACAATTAGTCTTAGTAGTTACGAAATAGATTTGGGATTAGCTTATATAAAATGGGCTGGAGAAAACAACACAAAAGAAGGTTATGGGGAAACAGAATTTACAGTAAACGCACCTAACAACGACAATGATTCATATACTGCCCGAGCTTTTATAAAAACCAGTGATGGACAAAATATAGAAAAATCTATTACTGTATATACAAATACATATGATTTAATTTGGGAAGCCGTTGATACAAAATATCCTCCATTTTATGCTGGTAAAAAGTTACCAATTAAAGAAAATACGCTAAGAGTATCACTACTACGACCAACAACAAGTAAACAATATTCTTTTAAGTGGCAAAGAAATGGTAAAAGCATTACTGGTAAAGGTGGGATGCTTAACCCATGTGTAGAATTTGATAATACGGAAATTCAAAACAAAGAAAATGTTTCTGTAAAAATATCTAATGGTACAAACCAAGCTGAAAGAAATATTGATATACCATTAAACAAACAAAGAGTTTTGTTTTACGAATACATTCCACAATTTGGATTAAACACAAATAATGCTTTGAATAAAAATTCAATTGGGTACGACGGCACAGTATCAGTACTGGGGTTGCCTTTAGGGTTAAGCAATAATGCAAAGACTGAATTTAGTTGGAATTTATCTGGAGATGATGTAAATAGTCAAGAAAATCCTTTTTTACTTTCTTTTGGTAAACCTGAAGGCAAGGGAGTTGTTAAAATAACTGTAAGAATAGAAAATTTAAAATCTCTTTATCAAGAATTTAAAGGTGTTTTAAATTTAGAATTTTAATATGAATCCGCCAAAACTTTTCATTTTAAATAAACAAAAGTTTAGGAGGATGAATCCGCCAAAAATTTTTATTTGGTATTAATAATAAATTAAACTTTTCATGAAAAAACTAAGAAAAATTAGGCGGATGAATTTAAAAAAATTATTTACAATCATTTTTATACTAACTAGTATTGTTTTTTTGGGGAACATTACACATGCTGAAGAATTACCAACCGCCAAAACATACACCGAGCAAACCGGAATAGACGCATCTGCTGGTAGCTATGAACTAATCAGCCCAATAGGGAACTTAAGTAAAATACCAGATGTTAGTGATAATGGATTCTCTGACTTTGTTAATCTACTTATTCGTATAGCTATAGCATTAGCAGGGGCTATAGCTGTAGTAATGCTAATAATAGGCGGTATACAGTATATGGGTACCGATAGTGTATGGGAGAAGGGGGAAAGTAGAAGTAGAATGACCAGTGCTATTATTGGTTTAGTGTTGTTATTAACATCTTATTTTATATTGTTTAATATTAATCCAGATTTGGTAAATATTCGTATAGGGGGTCTGCGGGTTAGTGAAGAAGAGTGGGAAAAAGTAGAATTTGATAAAGGAGTAAGACCCTGGATAGGTTCTACTCCGGTAGATATAAGCAAAGCTTCAGAAAAAAATATTATTCAAAGCAATATTACTACTTATGATGTATCTTTAAAAAAAGCAGCAGTAGCAACAGGGTTATCTTGTACAGATTTAAAGGCTTTTGCTTTTGTGGAAACAGGTTTCGACAAAGATGTTGTTAATGGAACAAAAACTAGTAGTAGTGGAGCTGCTGGTCTTATGGCTTTAATGCCAGCTACGGGGAAAAATTATGGATGTAATACTGCTGCTGAACTAAGTGACCCTGAAAAAAGTGCTCTTTGCGGCGCAAAGTTTTTAAAAGAATTAAAAACAAAAGCATGTAATGGTGCTGAAAAAAACGATGTTTGTAATACCACAGACACAAAATATATAAGTGCGGCTTATAACGGTGGCCCTGGGGTTAATGCTCAATCTAAAGACTGTCCAAATGAAAAAGTTACTCGCTGGCAGTGTCACACAAACCAGGGTGGATTAAAAGAAACAGAGTACTATACTGTTAAAATAGCTGCAAATCAAGAACAACTAAAGAAAAAAGGGTGGGGTTGTGACTAATATTTCTTTGTTTGATTAGTTTTATAAAAAATAAATAGTTTTTATAAAAGATAAATGTTAAAATGTTTATATGCACAAGGGGCAAATGCTTCGAATATCTTTGTTTATCCTTATCTTAGGGATGGGAGCTTTTTTGATAATTAGAAACATTACGCTAAAAAAACAACTAAAAAATGGAGAAATTGCGGAAATAAAACCCCGGGATTTTTTGCCGTTTGGAGACAAAGCAAAAGATTTTTTTAATAATGCAATAGACAAAGTAACCGGTAACGAAGAAAACGACAATCAGCAAAATCAAGAAAATAAGCTTAGATTAAACAAGGTTTCTGCCGATGTTGCTGGTAGCGCAGTAGTAATAATAGACGACGAAATTGCAGGGCCAGTTGGAACAGATAAAAATGGTAATAACATATACGACAAAATTACTGCTGTGCAATATGTATTAAAGGAAAACGGATTTGTTTATAGCTATATCCCAAAATACAAAAAAAGTTATTTAATTTCAGAAACAAAAATTCCACACATTCAAAATGCTAAAATTTCAGATGATGGAAATATTGTTTTATTTCAATATTTAGATTCAGATTTAAGTACTGAAAAATCTGTATTGGGTAAACTGGGGGACAGTGCTGTAAAAATTCTTCCGGACAATATAATATCTTACGATATGAATCAAAGTGGTGATTTTGTTTATGTAAAAAAATCAAAAACAGGGTCAATTATTTCTTTAATTAATAATTTTGGGAATGAAGTAAATTTATATGTATCAACAGTCACAGAATGGAATGTAAAATTTATTAATAATAATGAATTATTACTAACTACAAAAGCATCAGAATATTTTAATGGGGTTTCTTATGTTTATAATATAAGATCAAAATCAATGACTCGTTTATGGGGAGGATTTTCTGGACTAACTACAAATATTTCCAGTGGTGGTAATTATATATTACGAGCAGTTACAGAGCAGTCTGGACCAAAGCTTGCACTGTATGACAATAAAACTAAATCAGTTTTTGATTTAAACAAGCTGGGCATGGTTGAAAAGTGTGCTTTTAGTAAAGACGAAACAATTTTAGTATGTGCACTACCAAAAGAATTTCAGAATATGGCATATCCAGATAGTTGGTATTTAGGAGAAATCTCAACTAAAGATAATTTTATAAAATATACTACATTAAACAAAAACGAAACTATTCTTCCTGGTTTTAATGATATTACAGAAGATTTTGATGTAATAAATCTAAACATTAGTAACACTGGAGACATTATGTCTTTTATCAACAAAAAAGATTCGTCTCTTTGGGTATATGAAGAATAAATTTTTAAAAATTTTATTTGTTTTTGGAATTTTATTTTATAGTATTAATTCTTTTGCTGCATGGAGTAATATTGGTAATAGTGTTTCCTTTATGGAAACCAGTAGTAATGGAAATGATACTGCTATTGTTTATTCTGGGTGTGGAGTTAGTGATGGTGGTGCACAAAACTGGGCAAATGCATTATATGAATCAAAATTAAAAACAAAAGGCATAAAATATCTCTATGCTGTGGCCTTACCTAGTGGAGCAAATAATTGTGCTGTATCTGTTGCAAATATCTCTAATTCAAAAATAGTTACTGATTTAGAATCAAAAAATACATCTGGGCAAATTAAAAATATTATAGTAATAATGCATTCATCTGGAGCATTCACAGCACAAGATTTTTTAAGACAAATCAATAATAAGTCAGCATTTAATAAAATAGTTACTGCTTTTAATATAGATGGGGCAAATATTAGTGGGGTAGCCTTAAAGAAAACATATTTAGTAATTGGTAAATCTGGAACAATCAAATCTTTAAATCATGATATCGGTATTATAAACGACGAAACTATTGATTTAATTTTACCAACTGGATGTAGTACAGCTTTTTGTACACACATGAGACTGGTAAATAGTACTGGGGGGAATAGCACAGTAGATGCAGATTATAAAAATACGACAGCTAGTAATGTAACTAGTTCATATTTAGATAAACTACCTAATGTATCAGTTAGCTCTAGTGGCGGTACAACCCTTGTGGTTGGTGGTGGAGTAGCAAATACATCAACAACTCTAACGGCTAAAACTTTTAATGAGCAAACCGGAATAGACGCATCTGCTGGTAGCTATGAACTAATCAGCCCAATAGGGAACTTAAGTAAAATACCAGATGTTAGTGATAATGGATTCTCTGACTTTGTTAATCTACTTATTCGTATAGCTATAGCATTAGCAGGGGCTATAGCTGTAGTAATGCTAATAATAGGCGGTATACAGTATATGGGTACCGATAGTGTATGGGAGAAGGGGGAAAGTAGAAGTAGAATGACCAGTGCTATTATTGGTTTAGTGTTGTTATTAACATCTTATTTTATATTGTTTAATATTAATCCAGATTTGGTAAATATTCGTATAGGGGGCTTAACTGTAAATGAAGAAGCTTGGGATATCGAATTTGGTGATGGAGGATCACAGTATTTAACTAATGGCAGCTTAACTCCTGGATCTACAACAAAAAATTGTCCAGAAGGTTTTGTGAATACTGGTGTTTTTGTGGCTTGTAAAAGTATTGCTAAAAATATTGAAAACATGGTCGCAGCTGCAAAAAAAGATGGCATAATTTTAGGTGGGGGAGGATTTAGAACAAAAGAACAACAAATTGAATTAAGAAAGAAAAATTGCGGAGGCGATGTCGATACAAAAAAATCTACACAATGTAATCCACCAACTGCTAAACCCGGAACTTCAAGACACGAAAGCGGAAAAGCTTTTGATATCACATGCGATGGTAAAAGTATGGCAGGTAGTAAATGTTTTACCTGGTTACAAAACAATGCAGCAAAGTATGGATTAAAAAACTACAAAGCCGAACCATGGCACTGGTCAACAGATGGACATTAATAAATAAAACCCGCAATTGCGGGTTTTATTCTTCTTTATAAGTTACAACTATTCTTCTTTCTTTACCTAAGCCAGTAGATTCTGTAGTTATGTTTTTGTCTTTTTCTAAGAATGTATGTATTATTCTGCGTTCATATCCATTCATTGGGTCCAGCTCGATGCTGGATTTAAAAAATTTTGCACGCTCTGCCATCATATGGGCTTTTATTTTTAAATCCTCGATATGTTTTTTTTGAAAATCGTTAACATCAAGACCAACAGGGGTAGGGGTGTCAGTTTCTTTTAGGCCTGTTTCCATAAATCTATGTAGCAGAGTTACAAGTGAATGCAATGTTTCTCCATCTTTACCAATAAGTATTCTTCCGTCTCCCGATTTTATACTAATAGTGTTTAAACCACTTTCTTCGTCATATATCGTTTCAATAGTCTCAATTTTAGCACCAATATTGGAAACAAGCTCATTTATGAAGTTTTGTGCATCTAAAATAGTCTTAGCCATATTTAGACTTTACCATAGACAGATATCTTGAGCAAGCTTGTAAATTAAGCTTATTTTAGTACTTCAGCTTTAGTATATACTTTGCCTTTATTTTTTATATGTTTAGCGATAGATCTTTCTTGAACTATTGTAATAAGATTATTTACAACCCAATACAGTGCAACTGCGGCTTGGAATTTGTAAGCAATAAATATAATTAAAACAGGAAACACAAACTTCATTTGAGTTTGCATAGATTTTTGTAAATCAGCAGAAAATCCTTTTGCTCCACTGTTTGCATTGGCCTGCATTTTTTGAGTAGGGGAAAGATAAATCTGTAAGAATTGAGAAACACCAGCAAGAATAGCTAAAGCAACAGAATGTACTTTTGTTAAATCAAGAATACCTAAAAACATTGTATTTAGTGTTTGGGGAGCATTCACAAATGAATAAAGTGGTGCATTTGTAAAATCCATACCTTTTAAGAATACATAATACAAACCAAAAATAATCGGCAGTTGCACTATCATTACCAAACATCCTGAAAAAGGATTAACTTTTTTTTCTTTATATAAAGCAAATGTTGCTTTAGCTTCTTCTTCTTTAGAAAGACCTTGTTTTTTTAGTTCAGCTAATTCACCTTGAATACTAGCTAATTCAAGCTGAGAAACAATAGCTTTTCTAGAAAGCGGATATAAAATAACTTTAATTAGAATAGTTAAAATTACAATTGCAAAACCAAGGTCTCCAAAAGTAACGTAAGAAAGTATTAAAACTAAAATGTTTAAAAGGGGTGTATAAATAAATGTATTCCACATATCGCTCCAGTGTAACAGAACTAGGGCAGTGGGTCAAAGTTATTTTTTTGCCAAGGATGACAACGAATTATTCTTTTTATAGTTAGGCTTGTGCCTTTTAAAAAACCATATTTTATATATGCCTGTTTCCCATATTCTGAACAACTAGGATAAAATACACAAACTGCATTTTTTCTTTTAAAAATACCTGTATCTCTTGAAAGATATTTTTGGTAAAAATTTATCAAAAAAACCATTATTTTTGACATAAAATTCCTTCAAGTTCTTTTTTTAAGTCTAAATATGACAAATTATCAATGTTTACCTTTAAAAATAGGCTAAAGTGTCCATTTTTCTTATTATTTAGTTCTCTTATTATAGAAAAAACCCTTCTTTTGGCTCTATTTCTATCTACTGCCTTTTTATATAGCTTTTTAGTCACACTAAGGCCGTATTTATTGATGTTTTGGCGAGATTCTGCCCAGGTAATGGAAAAAAGAGTACTATGTACTCTTTTACCAGCTAATTTAAGCTCTTTTAAATCAAATGTATTAAGCCGGTTTTGCCGAGGTAGCATATTAAACAGCTAATTTTGCGCGACCCTTGCGGCGACGTGCTTGTAGGATCTTTTGACCATCCTTACTAGCCCCACGAACTAAAAAACCATGGGTTTTTGCGCGCTTTCTTTTGTTTGGTTGATAGGTAACTGACATATAAAGCGATAATAACACTAAAGCTTATAAAAATCAACCCCGTGGTGAAGATTTGTAAAATATCTACTACTAGGGTTGATTTTTTAGTTTATCCAGAGTTATACACAACTTACCCACAACTCTTTAACATTTATGGTGTGTTGTTTAGCTATAAAAAAAGTATAATAACTCTATGCAAAATGATTTAAGCGGACAACAAGATCTTTGGAAGGAATGTTTAACATTATTAGAAAGAATTGTTTCAAAGCCTAATTTCACAACTTGGTTCAAACAAACACACATAGTTAAAATTGAAGATGGTTTGGTTTTTATTGGTGTACCAAACGAATTTGCAAAAGACTGGTTACAAAACAAATTCCAAAAGGTAATATTAAAGACACTGGTAGATAATTCACCTGTTATAAAAGGTGTAGAGTTTATTGTTTCAAAATTTGAACCTGAATCTAGTATTAAAAATATAGCTCCTAAAATAGCTACCCAACAATCTTTACCTATACAGGATATGTATGTAAACAAAGAAGATGGTTTAAACCCAAGATATACTTTTGAAAACATGATAGTTGGTTCATTTAATGAACTAGCGAATGCTGGAGCCCAAGCAGTGCTTCGTAGTCCTGGTATTTTATATAATCCATATTTTATTTATGGTAATACTGGTCTTGGAAAAACTCATATGATAGAAGCAGTAGGGAACTCTATAAAAAAACAATATCCTGGTAAAAAGGTTTATTACACAAGTGCAGAAAAGTTTGTTATTGAGTGTGTACAAGCTGTGCAAAACAAAACAATGGGTACTTTTAAAGACAAGTACCGGATTTATGATGTTTTAATTATGGATGATATCCAAATGATAGGTAAGGGCGAAAAAATTCAAGACGAATTATTCCATTTATTTAACATGTTATACGAAGCAAATAAACAAATTGTATTTTCTTCAGATAAACATCCTAATTATATTCCAGGCTTAGAAGATCGTCTTCGTTCAAGATTCTCCCAAGGAATGATAGTAGATGTGCACGAACCAGACTATGAATCCCGTGTTGCTATAATCCGTACAAATCTGTCTAAATTAGGCGTAGGACTACCCACAGAGAGCATAGAATACATTGCAGCATCCGTTGAAGGAAACATTAGAGAGCTAGAAGGAAATGTAAAAACAATAGCCCTGCAAGCTGATATAAAGAAACGAAATTTAACCATTCAAGAAATAAAAGATGTATTAAAAAACAGTGTTAAATCACAAAAACAAATATCCGTAGAAGAAGTAGTAAAAGTAATAGCATCTTTTTACCATATAGAAAGTGAATCTGTATACGAAAAAACAAGAAGAAAAGAAGTTGTACGAGTTAGACAAATTGTTATGTATATATTAAGAGAAGATTTTAATTTATCATTTCCACTAATCGGACAAAAAATGGGTGGTAAAGACCATACAACTGTAATTCATTCTTATGAAAAAATAAAACAAGAAATGGAAAAAGACACTGGATTAATGTCTGAAATGGAGAGGATAAGAGCATTATTCAAGTAGGATAAAATGTGAATAAGTAAAAAAATATAATACAAATAAAAAAGTTATAAGATAATGTGTTAATAAGTAAAAAAATAATTTAATTTAAAAACCTTGTAATATAAAGATAAAAAAAGTTTTCCCTAATTAACAGCCTTAATAGATAGTAATAATTTAATTTAAGATTTTATGCAAATAAATGTGGATAAAAAATATAATGAAGATATAGTTAGAGCAATTAGTAGAATTTCTTTAAAAGGAATAATTCACCCTGCACTAAAATTATCTAGAGTTAATATAAAAAACAACAAAATAATAATATCTTCAACAAATCTTTCTATTGGGGTTACTATTGAAATACCTGTAGTGAATGATATTGAAAAAGAAATATTTATTGAAACAATGCCATTTGAAAGAGCTATTTCTGGAATGCTTAATTCTCCAGAAATAAGTTTTGATTTTAAAGATAATTATTTAGAACTAAAAACTAAAATTGCTAAAGCAAAAATTCCATATCAAAATGGAGAAGATATGCCAAATATACCAATAGTTACAGGGGAAAGTATGGTATTACCAGCCGCTATTTTTAAAAAAGCTATACAACTAACTATACCAGGGGCTTCAACCACCGATATTAAACCAGAATTAGCTTCTTTATATGTTAGTCTTAAAAATAATTCAATAACCAGTGTTGCAACAGACGCTTTTCAACTTATTGAATTTACTGATTCTGTAACAACAAATAAAGATTTAGCTTTTCTTATTCCTGCAAAAGAAGCAGGAGATGTTTTAAAAATAATTGAAAACATTGATGGAGCTATTACTGGTAGCTATACTGAGAATCTTTTTGAAGTAAAAACAACTACAACTACTGTTGTGGTAAAGCTTACAAACGGTTTATTCCCTGACTATAATGCAATTATTCCAAAAGAAGAAAAAGGTGGTGTACGACTACTTCGAAATGATCTTGATTCCGCAATGCGTTTCCTAAGTCAAATAAAATCTGAAAACAACCAAATAGTATTTAATGTTAACCAAGGGAATATTGTTCTAACAACTAAAAACGTTTCTGGTGGTGATAGTGAATTTATTATTAATTCCACATTAACCGGCGATGCTTTTTCTGGAACTGTTTTATTTAGTCATTTAAAAACATTAGCTGTAAATATCCCAAGTGAATCAATATATATATCTTATTATGGTAATAACAAACCCTTTATTGCTGTTCCTGGTCAAGGTACAGGGTTTAGATATTTAATGATGCCAATAGCTTCTTAAAATAATATGGATCCCGTTAGAAATTACATGGTTAATATAAATTATAAGTTTAATAAAATACGGAAATCTTAAGATTTCCTATTTCTA
The DNA here is from genome assembly GCA_964426555.1 of uncultured Candidatus Saccharibacteria bacterium. Taxonomy (GTDB): domain Bacteria; phylum Patescibacteriota; class Minisyncoccia; order Phycocordibacterales; family UBA9973; genus 2-01-FULL-33-17. Next base: position 161,873 of record CAYRQJ010000001.1, read on the forward strand.
ACGGGATGGATCATATAAATAGTTACTTTTCTAAAATTACAGGTACTATTTTAAAAAAAGGGCAAGAAAAAGAAGCTATTATTTTGTGCATAAAAGAAATAACTGGTATTGAATTAAAAAAACATGATTTTGTTTTAAAAAACCATGTTTTAAAAATAAAACTTTTTGGGATTAAGAGATTTAAAATTATCTCCCTTAAGGAAAAAATTATCTCCCTTTTAAAAGAAAGAAATATTATAATTACTGAGCTTCAGTAGGGGGTAAATCTGTTTTCTTAAATTTAAAATTAATAGTATCTTCTCCTTGGTATAATAAATTATCGTATGCTATTGCTTTTATAATATAATCACCATCTTGAAGGTTTAAAAGATTTAAATCAATCTCGTAATCTAATTTTGCTGGTAACAATGTTGTTATTTTTCTGTTGTTTAAAAATAAATCAACTTTTTTCAAACTACTTGTTTCAGCTGTAATGATAATATTTATTTTTTCACCTGTTTTGAATTCATTGTTTCTCTCAAAACCACTAATTGTTACTGGAATATTTATAATATTTGTGTGAGCTGTATCGTAATAATTTGGTATATCAGCAGCGGTTACTGTTTTAGCTCCATTATTATTAAACCATCGTCTAACACCATATTCCCAATTATTAAATTGTGGGTCAGATTGTGGATTGTTAGGAATACCACCTGTTGGGTTGTCTTTGTCTAACCAATATAAAATTGTATGAACATTTGTTATGACTTTTTCTACTCTTGCGCTTTGCGGTGTAAAATCAGTTATTTTACCACCAGTGATACTGTCTATGTAAAAACTTTCTCCACCTTGCCACAAGCCTCGCAGGACCGCAGGACCACCGGTTTCTGGCATTGGTATATCTAAAAATTCTTCATTTCCTGCTGTTTGCAGATATTTTGTTATAACTTTATTAAACAAAGGACCGGCAAGTTGTGCGCCACCTTTTTTCATGGGTGTATTTTCATTGTTCCCAGCCCAAGCCCCAACAACAATTCTAGGAGAATATCCCACAATCCATGCATCGCGGTTAGAGTTTGTTGTTCCTGTTTTTGCGGCAACACTATAACCTGGCACATGTAGACTGGATCCACGCCCAAATGTTGGAGCTCTTAAGTCTTCATTAGAAAGAATTTTTGAAATATTACTTGTTACATAGTCTGGCAGTATTTGTTCTCCTGTGTTTTCTTTATATTCTTCTAAAATCTCACCTTTTTTGTCTTCAATTTTCAGTATCCCTGTTGGAGATTTTTTTATACCGTTATTCGCAAAAACACCATAAGCTGAAACCATGTCTAATAGTTTTACTTCACCAGCTCCAAGAACCAAAGATAAACCATAATCTTTGGGGTTACCCAGTGTTGTAATACCCATTGATCTTGCTGTGGCTATACTGTCACTAATTCCAGATAAATAAAGTAACTTTACTGAAGGAATATTTCTAGATTCTGCCAGTGCATTTTTTAATTGCATTGGGCCCTTGAATTTAGAATCAAAGTTTTCTGGAGAATAACATTCGCGCCCTTTTCCGTCTGAACTACAATTTGTATTAAATTCTGTAAAAGTATCAAACAAAACTGTTTCTGGTCTATAACCTTTTTTAAAAGCAGTTGCATATACAAATGGTTTAAAAGAAGACCCAGGCTGTCTTGCGGCAGTTGCTACATTAAATTGCCCGTCTATTTCTTTATCAAAGAAATCTCTTGAACCAACCATTGATAAAATGTGTCCAGTTTTTGGATCCAATGCAACCAGCGCAATATTTTTACCATTATAATCACGTTCGTTTCGTTCTGCTTCTTTTTTTGCTTCTTCTTCAGCATATACCTGTAAATCGTAATCCAGTGTTGATATTACATGTAAACCTTCTTTATTAACACGATCTTCTCCGTATTTTTTTATTAAATAATCTCTAATAAAAAACACAAAATGAGGAGCCTTTACTGCAGTTTGAGCTTTGGGTACAAAGAAAACTTTTTCATTTAATGCTTCGTTTTGTTGTTCTTTTGTAATATAACCCAATGTTTCCATTCTGCTTAAAACATAACGTTGTCTAACATCTAATTCGTCTCGATGTTTACCATTTGGGTCGTAATATACAGGACTTTGGGGGATTGCAGCTAAATAAGCTGCTTCAGCCAAGCTCACATCCAATGCATGTTTTTTAAAATAAACTTGTGACGCTTCTTCTACTCCGTACACATTTCCACTATATGGGGCTTCATTTAAATAAATTTCTAAAATTTGATCCTTTGTTAGTTTTTGTTCTAAGCGTATTGCAATAATTATTTCTTTTATTTTTCTTGAAATTGTTTTTTCTCTTGTTAGTAAAGTATTTTTTACAATTTGTTGAGTTAAAGTTGATCCTCCTTGGGTTTCACCTTTAAAGATTGTTGAAAAAGATGCACGGATGATTGATTTTACTCTAACACCGTGGTGTTTATAGAATTCTGCATCTTCTGTTGCTATTATTGCATTAGGAATAAGTGGATTGATTTTATTTAAATCCACAACGGTTCTCCTTATTGAATTATGGTTATCGTAAAGTAAAATTTTTCCAGTACGGTCATAAATTTTTGTAGATTCTGTAATAATTCTTTTGTCAAAATTTGAAATATCAGGAAGAGGTACTGTTGCCAGATAAAACAAAGACAAGGCAACTATTAGTGTTAAAAAACCTAAGGCAGTATAGCCCAAGTATTTTAAATAGTTTTTTGCAGTCTTTTTAACTTTTGGGTTTTCTATGTATTTTGTGACATTTTTAACCGCTTTGTGCTTTTTTACATCTTGTATGAATTTATGCATACCCCTATTTTAGCACAGCTGAGAAAATGTTATAGTCTATATATGGACAAACATGTTATTGATACAATATTAGAAAGAGGGGTAAGTGAGATTATCGACCGTAAATCTCTGGAAGAAAAGCTAAACTCTGGCCAAAAATTAAGAATAAAGCTAGGTATTGACCCAACAAGCCCAAATATTCACCTGGGTAGAGCTACCGCACTAAGAAAGCTACGGGATTTTCAAGATGCTGGACACCAAATTGTTTTTATTATTGGAGATTTTACTGGAACAGTTGGAGACACTTCAGACAAAGATGCTGAAAGACCAATGTTGGAGCAATCTGCAATTGAAGAAAATTTAAAAACATATATTGATCAAGCAGCTAAAATAATTGATATTTCAAAATGCGAAATTCATAGAAATAGTGAATGGTTAACTAAATTAACTTTTGCTGATGTTTCTTCTCTGACTGACGAATTTTCTGTAAATGATTTTATTTCAAGAGAACTAATTAGTAAAAGATTAGATGATGGTAAACGTGTGTCACTGCGCGAAGTAATGTACCCAATTATGCAGGGGTATGACAGTGTTGCTATAAAATCTGATGTTGAGATTGGTGGTACAGATCAAAGATTTAATATGCTAGCGGGTAGAACACTGCAAGCAAAATTTGGCCAACCAAAACAAGATATAATAATGCTACCTTTAATAGAAGGTTTAGACGGCCGTAAAATGAGTTCAAGTTGGGGGAATACTATAAACCTGTTTGATACACCAAATGATATTTTTGGTAAAGTAATGTCACTAAGAGATGATTTGATAGTTCGGTATTTTACAGTTTGTACTAGACTGCCACTAACAGAAATAAAAAAACACGAAGAAGATTTAAATAGCGGCGTAAATCCAAAAGATATTAAAATCAAATTAGCTCAAAGAATTGTAGAAGATTTATATAATGAAAAAGAATCAGAAAATGCCAAAGATTTTTGGATAGAGACTTTTTCTGAAAATAAAATTCCAGAAACAGTAGAACATGCTGTAAATAATACTGACGGCGCAATGCTTGTTGATTTGGTGGTTAGTGCAGGATTAGTTACTTCTAAATCTGAATACACTAGATTAGTTGATACTGGTTCCATTGAATTAATGGAAGATGGTGAGATAATTAAAGATATAAAACAAACTGCAAAACCCGGAACTTATCGCATAGGTAAAAAAAGATTTATTCGAATAGTATAAATTTATGGAATCAAAAAAAGTCTTTATTCTGCATTCAATTAATGATTTATTAAAACCAATTAATGATTTAATTTTAAATATCAATAAAGCTTTAGATAAAAATGGGGTTATTATTTTTTTGAATGGAGATTTAGCCAGTGGTAAAACCGCTTTTGTTCAAGAATTTGGATTTTATGTTGGGATAACAAAAAATATTCAAAGTCCAACTTTTACTTTAATGAAAAGCTATAATGTAGATAGCGAAAAAATTCCTGAATTATATAAAATAGTACATATTGATGCGTACAGGTTAGAACCGCACCATAAAGAATCTTTAAATGTTGAAGAATTTTTATACGAAGCGGGAACTTTAGTTTTTATTGAATGGCCAACTGCAATTGATTTAGATAGTTCAATTTGTTTTGCAAATATTGACTTTGAGGTTGTTACAGAAGAAATGAGAAAAATTACTATTCGTTACAAAACAAAAGACGGGGTTTAATACATCCCGTCTCTGTCTTCTTCGTCTCCAAAAAAATCAAATAAATTTTCGTCTAAAACTTCTTCGTTTTCTCTTAGTCCTAAATAAAGATTATTTTCTTCTTCTATTTCTTCTACTGGTGTTTCTACTTCGTCATGAAAATCATCTATTGCTGGCTCAGCACCTTCTGCCCCAAAAATTTCTGGGGATTCAAATATTGGTTTGTCTTCTTGTTCAGACATGTTTCTTAAAAAATTAAATACTACTACTATGTTTCATACTTTTACATTTATTATTTAATTTAGCAAGTGTTATTTTGAGGATAGCTGTGAATAACGAATACGAGAGCTACCTGCCAGGGCTATAGCTATTGCATCTATCTCGTCGTCACCCATTTTACTGGTGTCTAATTTAATAATTTTAGGCACCATTTTTAAAATTTCTGGCTTTCCAGAAGCACCATTTCCTGTTACAGCGCTTTTTATTTCAGTAGGGGTTAGTTCTATTATTTTAATATTTTGTTTGCCAATACTGGACAGTATTGCTCCACGAGCATGAGCCACGGTTATTGCAGTTTTGATATTTACTGTAAAAAATATTTTTTCAATTATAACTACATTTGGTTTATATTTTTTTATAATTTCTTCTACGTGTTCATAAATGTGGGACAATCTTTTTTCTATGTCTAAATTCTTACTAGTTTTAAAACATTCTGAGAAGATTAATTTTTCTTTTGGGTTTGTATTTAAATTTTTATTTATTATTGCTATACCAACTCGCTCTATGCCTGGGTCAATACCACAAATAATATAGTCGTTATTCATATTAGCTATTTAAATAGTTTATTCCACTTTCAGTGATTGTTCTGCCACGAGGAGTTCTTTCCATAAAACCCAATGTTAGTAAATATGGTTCTATTACATCTTCTAGTGTTCCTTCGTCTTCGTGTAGCGATGCAGCCAGTGTTTGCAATCCTGTTGGACCTCCACGGAATTTTTCCTGTAATGTTTTTAAATATTCGCGGTCTAGTTCGTTCAGTCCCATATGGTCAACACCCAATAGCGTTAGTGCATCGTCAGCAATATTTGCGTCTAAATCTACGCCTTTGACTTGTCCGTAATCACGTACACGCTTTAAAAAATAGTTTGCAGTACGTGGAGTTTTGCGGGACCTGCGCACGATGGTATTTATTGCATCATTTTTTATTGGAATACTTAAAATATTTGCAGAGCGTTCTAATATTTTTTCCAGCTCTTGGTCTGTATAATATTCTAGTCTAAATACACCACCTCCAAAACGAGACCGCAGTGGGGCAGACAGTAGGGAAATACGAGTAGTGGCCCCAACCAAAGTAAATGGTGGTAATTCCAGTTGCACACTGCGAGCTGATGGACCTTTGCCAATCATAATATCCATTACGCCAGACTCCATGGCAGGGTAGAGAATTTCTTCTACAAGTTTTGAAAGCCGATGTATTTCGTCAATAAATAAAATATCGTGCGGAGCTAAATTTGTAAGAATACTGGCAAGGTCACCAATTTTTTCTATTGCGGGGCCAGATGTTACAGTAATATTTCTTCCTGTTTCTTTTGCTATAAGGTGAGCCAAGGTAGTTTTGCCTAATCCTGGGGGACCATAAAAAAGCATATGTTCAGCAGATTCACCACGCTCTTTTGCGGCTGTTAATAAGATGTGTATATTCTGTTTAATATTATTCTGACCAATGTATTCGGTCCAGCTCTCTGGGCGAAGATGTTGGTCTAAAAATTTGGATTCTGTCTTCATATATAAGGCTTTTTGGCTAATTGATGTAATATCTCTATGGTCTTGACAATTAAAACTTAATCTGCTATACTGTGCTAGTAGAAGTATCAAGTTTAGTTGCACGAAAGTCAGGACTTGATATAATTACATTATAGCACAGATGAAGTTCTGGCTTTGTTTTTTTCTAAAGACAATATTGATCTATAAGCAATCAGCTAATTTTGCCCGGTGCCTCTCGCGGAGGACGATTTGGTTTCGACTGGATCTATCCTACAAGGTTGTACTACTTGCTCGGACTTGTGCCTTGCAAGGATTGTTTATAGATTAATGCTGTTTTTAAAAAACCACTGAAATAAATTCAGTGGTTTTTTTGTTTACTTATTTTAACGCACCCCACCCTGACCCTCCCCGTGACCAGGGAGGGAAGACAGCAAAATCTTAATACTTGTTATTGTTTTATCTAAATCAGATTCTATCTCCTGATTTTTAAATCTAATTATATTTAGTCCTAAGGATTTTAAATAATAATCTCTTTCTTTGTCGTAATTTTTATTTTTTAAATGTATTTCTCCATCTAATTCAATTACTAAATTTTTATCTTTACAATAAAAATCTACAATATATATACCAATACTATGTTGTCTTCTAAATTTAAATCCTAGTTGTTTGTTTTTTAAATTACTCCAAAGTAAAGATTCTGCGTTAGTCATATTTTTTCTTAAACTTTGTCTTCTTTCTTTTAAGGTAAATTTAGTAAAAATCTTCTTCATGTATAAATAATATCATTTATGTAGCAAAAGTCCTCCGCCTGTGAAGGGGAGGATTTAGGTGGGGTGCGGTTAGTTCTTTACTTATTTTCTTCTAAGCTAACAACACTACGTACTTCTTCTAATGTTGTGATTTTGTTTAATACTTTTACTATTCCATCTTCGCGCATATCAAATATTCCTTGTTTATCAGCAACTGTTTTGATTTCGTATTCAGAAGGATTGTTTGGAATAATTTCTTGAATGGATTGGTCATTATAAATTGCTTCAAATATTCCCATTTGGCCCTTGAATCCTGTGAAGTTACATTTCTCACATCCATGCGCCATGGCTAATTCGTAACTATCTTTTATTTCTACATTATAAGGTTTTAAATCTTTACCATTTTTTACAGCAACATTTAAAATATTATTTATTATCGCAACTTCTTCAGCTGTCGCAGGTTTTGTTGTGCTGCAGTCTTTACAAATTTTTCTTACCAACCTTTGTGCAATAGACAAAGATAATGCAGATACAAGAATTTTTGGGTTTACTCCAAGATCTATAAAACGAGGGATTACTCCGGCAGCGTTGTTGGTGTGCAAAGTAGAGAACACAATGTGTCCAGTTAATGCTGCTTCTATGGCAATTTCTGCTGTTTCGTGGTCACGGATTTCTCCAACCATTATTACTTCTGGGTCTTGGCGAAGTGCACTACGCAAACCTGCTGCAAAAGTATAGCCTTTTTCTACATCAGCTTGAGTTTGGGTTATACCCGGTAAATGATATTCAATAGGGTCTTCAATTGTAATGATTTTTACTTCTTTACTATAAATTCTTTGTAAGAATGAATATAATGATGTTGTTTTACCAGACCCTGTAGGACCAGTTAATAGTATCATTCCATTTGGCTTATGAATTTCAGCATCGATAAGTTTAAATAAATTATCTGGGATACCCAATACTTCCATACCAACACGAATAGATTTCGGGTTAAGTAAACGCATTACAATAGACTCACCATATGCTCCTGGGATTAAAGATACACGAACAGATATTTCGTCTTCACCAATAAAAATAGAAAATCTTCCGTCTTGAGCAATAGAACTGTTGGTAATTTTAACTCCGGAAATTAATTTGATACGAGAAGAAATAAGATGGAAAAATTTAATAGGCAACACTACGGCTTCTTGCAGTACTCCGTCAAGACGATAGCGAATAGTTAAATCATTTTCATTGGGTTCAATATGAATGTCAGATGCAGATAATTTCATTGCACCGGCAATAATTGTTTTTAAAACATGAGATGTAAAATGAATACTGTCTTTTCCTGCTTCATCAATTTTGCTTTTTACATCAGCAATAGTTTTAATAGATTCACCAATTTCCATTATTACGTCTCCTGTAATTTCAATACTACCAGTAGCGCTGGCGGTAGCTCCGGACAATTCGGTATAACGCTCCCAAACTTTTTCTAAACTAGCGCGAGACGCAATGTATAATTCGGGATTCATACCTTTACGCTGAATACTTTCTAGAATTTGAGACACTTCACCACGGCTGGGTGCATGAGCAGCCACCATTATTTTTTTACCAACAATTTTAAAAGGAGCTACTTCGGCATTTCTAGCTTCGGCTTCGGTAACGTAGCGCAGGGCTTCGTTGTCGATAGCAATAGTACCCAAATTAATATAGGGGATGTTATATTTTTCAGCAGAAAGTAGTTGCATTAAGGCTTCTTCTTCTCTACGACGAAAATCTTCTATGGTTTTGTTTTGTTCGTCTTTATCACTAAGGTTGGACATGGGTTTATTATATAGGAAAATAGGGAGAGGAGCAAAAACCTATAACACCTCAAAAACACACCTCACCCCTGACCCCTCTCCATTAAAATAGGAGAGGGGAATGTGGTTTATTTACAAACTAAGTTCTTTTTTGATTTTTAATATTACACTTGGTAAATTTTTAGCAATTTCGCTATTCCAAAATCTAAGAACTTTAATATCTTTTGAGTTTAAGTATTCTTGTCGTCCAAGATCATAATTTTTTGTTTCTTTATTATGCACACCACCATCTAGTTCTATACATAACTTCATTTCTGGACAATAAAAATCAAGGATAAATTTATCCAAGGGGTGTTGTCTTCTAAATTTAAAGCCTAGTTTGTTATTACGTAAAAATTTCCAAAGCATTTTTTCTTCAATAGTTTCTTCCTTTCTTAAATATCTAGATTTTTTAATTAGATCAACTTTATTCATGTATTTAAATTTTACCACATTCCTTTCTCCGCAAAAGTGGGGAGAAAGGTAAGGGATGAGGTGTTTTTGGGATATAAAATACTCTTAATCTATAAGCCTAAAACCCAAATACTACCCATTGACTTTTTATATAAAAAGTGATATAATAATACCAAATTAACAATAGAAAAAGATGAAAAACCATAAAGGTTTGAAGACGTGGATCCTGATTGGATTCTGCTTCGCAGCACAAATTGTGGCAGGGTCTAATTACAACCCACCAATGAAGGCCACTGATGGCTCAACTATCTCCAACTTAACCATACTCGACTTTGTTGAGAACGGTGAGAACGTGAAAGTTGGGGAGGAGTTTTACTCTGCTCGTAGTGGGCAAACAGTAAAGGTTTACGTAAAGTGGGCACAGTATGTGTACACCTACAAAACTTTATTGTCTGAGGCAAAAACAATTAACCCAGCTAGATATCGTAAATATGTCACACTGGAAGATTTTATTGCTGACTGGGTTTCGATTCCTGGAGAAAAAGTTGGTAGTGAAAACCGTTTCAAAAATACCGGAGTACACATTGTAACCGGTGCTATTGAGCCACTTCCAAGTTTTACTACTTGGAGTACATTACCAACCAATACCTCGTATTGGGGAATTGTAGACGGAGGCATTTATTATGATATATGGGCTAAAGGTAACTGTGCAAATGTTATCTTAACCTATATGGAGTATATTGCTCCTGTGGTTGTATCAGACTTTGTTGAAGCACCAGCACCTGTTGTTGTAACACGCCGTGCATTGGGTTCCAATGAAAAGATCACCTGTTTGGGTGATACTGTAGTTATGGGAACCAGAACTACTAGCGGAACTTTTGCAAAGAATAATACTCTTTGGTTAAGTGATGCTGGTGTGTGGTATCAGCTGCATCCACCAGTTAATGGAGTAAAGGTTGATAAAACCGAACTGTGCCCAAAGACTGGAAGTGTTATTAAAACCGACACCATTCACAAAATGGTTATTATTGAAGAAATTCATAAAAAAACTACTACAGTGGATACTACTCGGACCATGTCTCAGAATTATTCTGGATCTGGTAGACGATTCGTTCAACAGAGATCTATTTGGAGATCTGGTGGAGGCTACGTCACTTTTAATAGTGGTGGTGGTCAGCAACGACAACAAACAAGGAGATCTCGCCCGCAACAACGAACACAATTTGGTGGAAGATCTTCCAACGGTGGCTCATCTGGAGGACTTGTCTCTAATGGTGGCTCAAACGGTGGAGTTATTTCCAACGGTGGCTCATCTGGCGGCGGCGGTTCCAATGGAGGAGGCGCAATCTCTGGTGTAAAACAAAGAATGCCTCGTCGATGGTAATTTGTTCTTTTAAGATTTATTTAGGCTCCTGGATTTTTAATCCAGGAGCCTTTTTTCTTGTATAAACTTGACCCCGTTAGAGCCAAGCCGCCCCAAGGTGGCTGTAGCACTCGCGTTGCGAGGGCGGGCCTCTAACGGGGTTGACAAAAGCCTATAAAAGGTGATATAATACTGGCATGAAACAAAGTATAAAACTTTTAGGTTTTTCATTATTTGCCTTTGCAATGCTGGCTTTTACTAGCACAGCACATGCAGCATTTAACGAAAATATTGCCGGAACAGATTGTTCCGTAGCTGGTATTGCACTGGCTGGGCAACCACTGCAAAATGGTTGTGCAAATTATCAGGATCAAGTATCTGCAACATACGGACAAGTAATAGATGTTAATCTTTACTACCGTAATACTAGTAGTACCGATGCACAAAATGCACGCGGGACAATTGCTGTTGTTGGTAGTGCAAATGGTTATTCATTTAGAAACAGTATCACATCCAGTGTGGGTGGAGCTGGTCCAAAAACAGTGTATCTTACACTGCCAGCTGATGCTGAAATAGATTTTAATGGTGCAAAAATATATCAACGTCGTCGTGCTAGTCCAATGAATCAAACATTGATGGGGCAAATTACAGACGCCGCTAATTTAAATAGTTTTGCATTGGGAAATAACGGAACTGTAGAATCTTATTTAAAATGTCAAACATTTGGTGATTCTTTTTGTTACCAAGGTTATGTTGTAGCTACTTTTACTGTAGTAAAAACTGCAACTAATCCACAAATTTGTACTGACCCAACTGCATTAAATTACAATGGGGCATTGCCATGTAGTTACTATACACCTCCACAACAACCAAGATGTTTGGTTCCAGGAGCTATTAACTATGGATCTTACGACCCATGTACTTTTCCTTATGTTCCTCCGGTGCAACAATGTGTAATAAATTATTTTAGTGCAAACCCTGCAGTAATAACACAAGGAGCTACTTCTAACTTAACTTGGTCAACAACTAATTGTACTAGTGCACAAATATATCCAACATTAAACAGTGTTAGTGTTACAGGTTCTCAATATGTAACACCTGCATCTAGTACTGTGTATACTTTGTACGCAACTGGCCAAAATGGTAACCCAACAGCTACTACTGTAGTTACAGTAGGAGCTCCTCCGGTAAAGCCTGTATGTTCTGACAATATCGATAACGATGGTGATGGTAAAATTGATATAAACGACCCAGGGTGTTTTGATGGTAATATTTATAACCCAAACAAGCAAAGTGAATACAACGTTGTAATAAATACACAATCTGGACCAAGCGTTAGTACACTGGCTGCTTCTAGTATTACAAAAGATACTTGTAAAATATCTGGAATTGTTCGTATTAATGACACTGCTTTGACTACTGGATATTTCAAATATGGGACTAGTCCAAGTAATTTAATTTATACAACAAAACAGGATACTGTAGGCAGTAGTGCTGGGTCTTACCAATTTGCAGATTATATTCAAAGTCTTGCAGCTAATACTACTTATTACTATAAAATAGTAGCAACAAATAGTTTTGGTACTAAAGAAGGTGAAGTAAGATCTTGTAAAACAAAAACAAATACAGTAGTCGTAACACAGCCGGGTGATACTGTTACAAGAACAGTAGTAAGACAAGTAGAAGTAAAACCAATTGTTACAACTGTTGTTCCTCAGGAAAGAATTATTGCAAATTCTGCACCGTCACTGTTATTCCTAAGAATTGATGACCGTAGAGAAGATTTAACTTGTAGTGATGTTGTGGACTATCAAGTAGTTTACAAAAATGTATCAAATGTAGTATTGCAAAATGCAGTATTAGAAGTTCAATTACCAACAGGAGTTAACTTTGTTAAAGCCAGTGGTGGTGGTGCATATAGTGAATCTACAAAAACAGTTACATTTACTATTGGTACAGTATTGCCTGGGCAAGAAGATGCTAAATTTATTCAAGCAGATGTTGTTTGTGCTGATATTGATTCTAATATGCTTGTAGCTAATGCTAGTATGGTTTACACAAACCCAATGACAACTGCTCAGGAAGAAGCAATTGCTTATGATATTGATGCATTTTTAGGAGCTACTGCAATAAACGGTAGAACATCTCTAACTGGTGCTGCAATTTTTGGAGCAGGATTTATGCCTAATTCATTAGTTGGATGGTTAATATTGATACTACTGATTGCTGGTTTAATATATTTGATAAGAATATTTTTAATGCCAACACCATTAAGACGATCAAAAATTACTACTGATACTCATAGCGAAGAAACACATCACTAAGCCCTACGTGGCCTACACCCGTAGGTAAATGTGTAGCCGATACTAAATCAAAACCCGCCAAATTCTTGGCGGGTTTTGTTATTGTGGATAAGTTGCTATGTTTAAAAATTATATCTGTTATTATAGCTACTAGTATGTCGATACAGAACAAACATGTAAAAAGATTTTCTATCGAATCTATTATATGTTTTTCGTCCCTCACAATTGTTGTGAGGGATTTTTTTATTAATTAATTAAATTTATTATGAGAAATAACTATATAGCAACGCCAGATATAAAATTGTTTAACGAAGTCGTGCAAAAAATGCGCAGTTTCTTTTTAGGAAAAGGTTATGTTGAAGTTCACACTCAAGACCGGTTATCCATACTTGCAGCATGTGAAGACCCTGAAACCGTAGCTACATACAACTATGCTGGAGAAGTGTGGCCATTACCCCAAACGGGCCAAATGTGGCTAGAATATGAACTATTAACCAAGCCTAAAATTCCAGGTGTTTTTTGTGTCTCTACTAGCTACCGCCAAGAACCACGCCCAGTGCCAGGAAGACATAATATAGTTTTTCCAATGTTTGAATTTGAATCACACGGGACACTGGATGATTTACGAAAATTAGAAATTGAACTTTTGGAATATATGGGCTTTGGAAAAGAAGAAGATTTCAAACATTTTACATATAAAGAATTAGCAAATAAATACGGAGTTATTGAATTAACCAATGAACATGAAATGAAAATGGATACAGAAATTGCGCATAATACTTTTATAGAATATTTTCCGGAAACTACATCTCCATTTTGGAATATGAAAAGGCAAGACTCCGAAACTGCAAAAAAAATAGATGTAATAATGTACGGAATGGAAACCATTGGTAGTGCGGAAAGAGAAGTGGATAAAGAAATTATGCGTAAAAGATTTGATACTATTTCAAACGGGGGTTATGCGCAAAAGCTGTATGATTTGTTTGGGCGTGAGCGAGTAGAAAAAGAATTGAACGAATTTTTAGAACTGGAATTTTTCCCAAGATTTGGTGGGGGAATAGGCATGACCCGCATAATGCGAGCATATAAGATACTAAATGAAGGCAAGTAGTATTTAAAACTAAGCTCTTCTCAAAATGCACACATAATTTTTTGAGAAAAATTTGCTCTGCTCGAAGGATGGACCTTCTGCGCAAGGCATTTTTCAAAGACTTAGTTTTTAAAGTCCTCCGCCTGTGAAGGGGAGGATTTAGGTGGGGTGCGTTATAGAAGCTAAAGAATTTATTAGTGGGTTTTGTGCTAAAATAGGCTTATGAAACGAATAGTACTACTGGATACTCATGCCATAATACACCGGGCTTATCATGCCTTGCCGGACTTTCGAGCTAGCGATGGCACGCCTACTGGGGCACTGTACGGCCTGTCTACTATGATTAGTAGTATTATTCGTGAACTAAAGCCGGATTATATTTTTTCGTGTTACGACTTGCCAGGTAAGACTTTTCGCCACGAGGCATTTGACGCATACAAAGGTAAAAGACAAAAAGGTGACGATGATTTGATTACTCAAATTATTTCTTCACGAGATATAATAAATGCATTAAATATTCCTATATATGATGAACCTGGGTTTGAAGCCGATGATGTAATTGGTACTATTGCAAAAAAATTTGCCGACAAAAATAAATACGACATTATAATTGCATCAGGGGACATGGACACTCTGCAATTGATAGAAGACAAACATGTACGTGTATTTACTTTGAAAAAAGGAATTACCGACACAGTACTGCTGGACGAAGATTATGTAATTGAAAGATTTGGTTTTGAACCAAAATATATTCCTGATTATAAAGGTTTGCGTGGAGATAATTCTGACAATATTCCTGGGGTTCCTGGTGTTGGAGAAAAAACCGGAATGATACTAATAAGTAAATTTAAAACTATTGAAAATTTGTATAAAGTTTTAAAGAAAAATCCAGAACTAGTTAAAGCAGCTGGGGTAACTGACAGAATAATAAATATTTTGAAAGAAAATGAAGACGGGGCAGTTTTTTCAAAAATGCTGGGGTCTATTCGTTATGATGCTCCGGTAAAAATTGAGACACCAAAGAAAACTTGGGCAGAATCTTTTGATAAAGATAAGGCTGAAAAATGTTTTAAAAAATATGAATTTAAAAATATGTTAAACCGTTTTGACCCTGATTATATAAAGCCAATTCCTGTAAAAGTAGAAAAGAATACAGTAAAAACAAAAGAAATAAAAGATGGTGACAGTATTTCAGTTTCAAAAAAACAACCCGATTTATTTGCCGAACCAGTGGATGAAATAAAATTAGAGGAAGCACGCATAATGCTATTTTTGCTAAATTCCGAAAGAACCAATGTTCCAGTAGAAACAATAATCGACGACATGGGCGCAAATAGTTTTGATGAGGCATATAAAGATTTGGAAATAAAAATAAACAAAGAGTCTAAATTAAAATGGCTATACGATAATATGGACCGCCCATTAATACCAATAGTTCAAAAAATGAAGGAGCGTGGTATGAAAATGGACAGGGGATATTTAAAAGAACTTTCAAAAAATATTCATAAAGAAATTTTAGATTTAGAACGCGAGATTATAAAACTTGCAGGTGAAGAATTTAATTTAAATTCACCAAAGCAACTTTCTCAAGTTTTATTTGAAAGAATGGGTTTACCAACCAAAGGTTTGAAGAAAAGAAAAGATGGACTATATTCTACAGACGTAGATACGCTAAATAAATTTTCTGCAGATTACCCTGTTGTAGCTAAAATGCTGGAATACCGAGAATTGGAAAAATTGCGTTCAACTTATATTGATGCGTGGATAGAATTACTAGATGACCAAGACGAACTGCACCCTACATTTATTTTAACCGGGGCAGCTACTGGACGATTTGCTTCACAAAATCCTGGCGTTCAAAACATTCCAATTCGTGGCGAGCGAGGGCAGCAAATTCGTAAAGCTTTTATTGCGCGACCTGGGTTTACACTTGCTGCGTTTGATTATTCACAAATTGAACTACGCGCATTGGCGATACTGTCTCAAGATCCAGTTTTAATAGATGTGTTTAATAACGGGGAAGACATTCATAGTGAAGTAGCTTCCCGTGTTTACAATGTACCCGCAAATGAAGTTACTAAAGACATGCGTCGTCATGCAAAAGTAATAAACTTTGGCATATTGTATGGTATGGGGGCAACAGCGCTAGCTAAAGAAATGGGAGTTAGCCGTACCGAAGCCAAAGCCGTAATAGATACTTATTTTACCCGTTTTCCAAAAATTGCTATGTATATAGACAATGTTTTAACTACTGCAAAAAAGACCGGCTATACGGAGACATTGTTTGGGCGCAGGCGCTATGTGCCAAATATTAAATCAAATATCCCATTCCTGCGGGCTATGGCAGAAAGAATGGCGGGGAATGCCCCCATCCAAGGCACAGCCACAGCAGACATTATTCGTTTGGCATTGGTAAATGTACATAAAATGTTTGAAAAGAATGGTTATACAGGGAAAGCTTTTACAATACTACAAATTCATGATGAATTGGTTTTTGAAATTAGTGACGATGTTTTAAAAGTTGTATGTGAAGATATCAAAGCCGAAATGGAACGCGGAATTGCAAAAGAATTTTTGGTAGGTAAAAAAAGTGTACCAATAATAGTAGATATGCATCTTGGCAAGACATGGGGAGATATGGTATAATATACAAATATTAGTAAGACTATTAATAAAATATTTATGTCATCTACTCCGCATAATTACGAACAAACTATGGCTGAACCAAAAATGAATATTCAAATACTGCTTTCTAAATCTTATTCTGTGTATTTTTTTACATTTATCACAGCATTACTTTTTGATATTTTTGTAAAATTTAATTTTAAAAGTAACACTTTTGGGGCTATTGGTTTAGCACTGATAATTCTTTCAAGTTTGCTTATATATTGGGCACAAACAGTAAATAAAAAACCTGCATATAACATTGATGGAACCAGAGATTTTACATTGGGACCATATGCGTATTCTCGTAACCCAACTCAAACAGGGCTTTTTATAATGATGGTTGGAGCTAGTTTTGTAATGGGTTCGTTTCTTGTGTTGGCTTCAGCAATAGCTGCATTAATGTATTCTACATTTGTGATAATACCTCTGGAAGAACGTCGTCATATTAAAAAATACGGAGATGTATATACAAACTATATGAAGCGTGTTCGCCGAATAATATAAATATGCTTTTTGTAATTTGCGCCAAAGATTATAAAAAATTAGTAGCAGAGGTTAGTAAAAAAACCACTGCTATTTTAAAGATAAATGCGGATGCAAATGTAGAAAAATTCTTGGCAGATAATTTAAAAAAAGATGATCTTGTATATAAGGCTGAAGGTAATTCACTGTTTGGCAATATTAGTGTAAATATAGTAAATGAATATATTACAAAAAATAGAGATGAATTTTTAGAGATTATCCCAAAACTAGCGATTTCAAAAAACTATTTTATTTTTACCGAAGACGAAGTAAATAAAGAAACTGAAAAAGAAATATTAAAATACCGTGGTGAATACATGGTAATAAAAAATGACGAAAAAGA
This sequence comes from uncultured Candidatus Saccharibacteria bacterium, assembly GCA_964426555.1. GTDB lineage: Bacteria > Patescibacteriota > Minisyncoccia > Phycocordibacterales > UBA9973 > 2-01-FULL-33-17. The sequence continues at coordinate 179,412 of CAYRQJ010000001.1, forward strand.
AAGAACTAATCCTTTTGCCATAACTGATGCATTGCTAGCTAAAGACAAAAAGAAATTATGGTTATTGTATCGACAAGAAATTGACGGTGGCGAAAGCGCCGAAGCCATTTTGGGCCGGTTTGTATGGGCAATAAAGACGCTAACATTGATACAAAAAAACCCAAACCAAAATGCGCTGGATTTAGGTATATCACCATTTGTGTATACTAAAACTAAATTTGCTGGTAAAAGCTGGAAAGACGGCGAACCGGAAGAATTTTATACTAAATTACTATTTGGGATTAAAGACGGCGAAGAAATGGAATACCATTTAGAAAAACTAATACTGAGTTAAGAAATATGCTAGGCAAGACCTAGCATATTTTTATTTAAAATCTCTAGTTAGTTCAGCCAGTGCTATGGCTGCGGCGACGGAGACATTTAGAGATTCTTTTTCTCCGCGCATAGGTATAGCAATAATATGGTCCGAATTTTTAAGTGCACCCTTTGTAACACCAGTTACTTCATTGCCAACTATTAATGCAATTTTTAAATCGGTACCAGTATTTTCTTTTTTTAATTTATTTACAATTTCTCGGTAATCTACTGCATTAGCATCTAGCTCTAAGGCTAAAATTAGAAAATTATCTTCCCTTAATTTTTTTAATAGTGGGGCAAGAGTTAAGCATTTTTCATATTTTATAGTTTTTTCTGCACCCAGTGCAGTTTTGGCTATTTTACTGTCGGGCTTTTTAAATTTGTCGATGGGGGATGGAGTATAGCCAACAAGGTAAATTGCGTTTATTCCCAGTGCATCGCTGGTACGAAAAAATGACCCTACATTTTCACTACTGCGAATATTCTCGGCAATTAGAATAATTGTGTTGATTTTATCTTGTTTTCGTGGTATCTTCATATTTGTAGCTTAGCATAAAAAAATATCCTCTTGTAGCTCAGTCGGTAGAGCAGCTCCCTTTTAAGGAGATGGTCGTAGGTTCGATTCCTACCGAGAGGACAGTAGAAGACTTAGGAGGCAGAAATGCCTCTTTTATCTTGAATACACTGGCTACTTGAGTGGTTCCAAAAGTATTATCACAGAATGTTATCCCAGATGGAAATTGGAACCATTGTAATTTTACTTTTGTTTCCATTTTAGTACTTTTCCATATATCACTTGGTTTTTTTAAATATCCTTCTAGATAATCAATCATTTCTTCAAAATTAGAATCAGTATTGGGTCTAGAAGAGAGAGTCGTGTCTATCTTTAATAATTCTTCTTCAATCATTTCAAGTTGTTTTTGCAAAACATCATCGGAAATAAACCCATCGAGATTTTTCTTTATAATTAAAGATTGTTTGTTATTTAATTCTTGGATACGCTTAACCAACCTACCTACCTCCATTCTTTGATCTTGTGTGGCTTTTATTAAGTTTTCTCTTACTAACTCTTTTAATTTTTCTATTCTTGAAGCATCAAAACTATACTGGTCCATAAACTTAATAAAATCTTCTTCAAATTTATCTCGATTTAAACTCTTGTTTTTATTACCAAAACGATAAAAGGGGTATTTTTTACTTCTTTCTTTGGACCAACTACCAGTTATTTTTTCACCATCTTCATTTTCTATAAATCTACGCAAAGGGAAATCTGGGTTATCGGTTAAATATCCTGAATTCTTCCTACCTCTACTATTTAATATTTTTTGGACCTGATTAAATAAATGATCAGAAATAACTGGAGTAAAAGTTCCTTTATGTTTTTCACCAAACTTAATAATCCATCCAGTGTAAAGCTCATTTCTAAGTAAATGATAAAAATATGATTTTGATAATGGTTTACCTACTTTATTAATAAGGCCCTCTTTTGTCATAATTTTTCTAACATCTTCTATCAAATATATATTTGTAGAAATTAATTCGAAAGTTTTTTGTATTAAAGGACCAAATACAGGATTAATTACTATTGTATGTTTACCATCAACTTTAAGATTGTCATATCCAATAGGAGCCATCCAAACATATCTTCCATCTCTCATTGCATCTCTCATACCCCCCATACTACGTTCAGAACGTACATCATTATCAAATTGTGCTACATTAGCAAACATGTTTTCCATAAAACGACCAGCTGAGTTGTTTCCGAAATTCTCAGTAGTAGATTTTATTTCTATTTCATATTTTTTTAATAAAAGCCTTATGTAACTATAATCATCAGTATTTCTAGATAGACGATCTAGTTTGTAAATAATTACTGCATTAACATTATTTTTTTTATCAGCACAATAAGTAAAAAGCTTTTGAAGCTCTGTTCTATTAGCTGTTTTAGCACTTTCACCTTGTTCGATAAATATATTAGCAATATTATAGTTATTCTTAATACAATATTCCCGACAGATTTTTTCTTGAGTACTTAGACTATTTCCTTCATCAACTTGTTCCTTTGTAGATACTCGGACATAGATCACTGCCCGTTGTTGTTTTATTGGATTCATTTTTTTTATCCAAGAATGCTTCTACTAGAATACTCGCTAAATAATCTAATAGAAGGTCCTCGGATTCATTACTATTAATACACGAAGAGGGACAACGAAACGACTTTTTGTTGCTACACGCCAAGTCACGTTGTCCCTCTTCGGGTACAAAAGTATTGTCGTTTATTGACTCGGTGTGTAGCGTTATCATTATATCATTTTTTGTTTATTAATTCGACCTTTAAATAAATTCTATAAAGGGTGGTCTTCTATTTCACATACATACCTCGAAGCTATTACAGTAGCTACTGAACTTACTTACTTTCTTTATTGTGAGCTTTTTAACTAAAAAAGATTCCCCATCGAGATATCTGATAAGATATCTCGGATATAGATCTAGCTGTTGTATATTATTTGTGTATAGTATCTGGTATTGCTTAGCCATTTCCGACTACCAAGAATCGCCAATTACAACACATCGATTGTCGGAATTGATCAAGTCATACCCTTTTTTTGTTATTGAGTACCATTTGGTTTTGTCAGGTGACCATTTATTAAATACTCCAGTCTTAATATACCCAGCCCTCTCCAGATTTCTTAAAATTCTTTTAATTTTTGATTCGGTCCAAAAAGAGTACTTTTCTGTAAATTCACGAACTGTGCAATACATCCAAAACCCACCGTCATGAAAATATTCATCTTTTCGAGGCTTTTTACTATTAAATTCTACCCAGAAGTAAATGTTCCAAAACATTATTGATTCTTCCACCCCAACATCCTTAGCAACAGTCTCACTAAGAGTGTATTTTTTTATGTCACTTGTTTTGTCTTCAGACATGTTGTTTTTGTGTTAGTTGATAATGATTACTTAATTAATGTTTTATGCACCTTAGGACACATTTTAGTATCCAAAATGGCTGTCTACAGTGTCAGATTATAATTTGTCAAAAGATAATTCATAACTATATTTTAAAATCTTCTTTTTATCGGATTCTTGGTAGTCTTTCTTATCAACCAGCTCATTAAAATTTTCTCTAATACTCTTGCTTTTAAATCTTTGACCCATTATTGCTTTGTTAAAGCAAATTAATGTAGATAATCCTGGATTCTTTCTAATTTGATAATCAAAACGTGATTTTATGCTTCTCATTGTTGTTAAATTAATCTTGTAATATTTTAATTATTGCAATTTAAAATGGTGTCTGGAACTTCTCTCTATAATATTTTTTGTCAAAATATTATTATAAATAAACAAAAAACCAGCCATTCAGTGACTGATTTTGAGAGAACTTGGGAGAATGTTGTGTTTTATTTCTTGTTATTAAATGTTAAGTATTTGCCTTTGCTTGATGCCTTAAATAAAGGATTACCGTATATAGGGAATTGAGAGACACCTCTTACAAAACGAAAGAAATTAGCACTTTTGCCCGTTAAAGCTTTTTGGACGGACTTATTAGTTGTTTTTAGTTTTTTTGTTTTACACACTTTTTCTATCTCAGAATATAGGACATCTCCACCTTCAGGCTTAATTGAAAACACAGCATCAAATATTTTTACATATTCAGCTGTTTTACTTAAATCTAATACCTTTTTATCAAAACAGAAATCCCCATTATTATTTTTTGTAATCCAATATTCTCCTTTCCTTTCTATTATTTTTGTTTCTTCTTTATTTATTAATTCGGTGGTATCATTTTTTAGTAAATATTCTTCTATAGATTTACGAAATATATAATATTTACTTTCTGTATTTTTGATCATCTTTCTTAATTTTATTTTAAACTCATCGTATAATTCAGGATTTGTTGTTCTTATGTTTGGGTGTAAAACAGAAGATGTATCTGTTGGTTTTTGAAAAGAGAAACACTCTGAAATAAATTTATATAAACCATCAAAAGATTCATAAAACTCAGAATGTTTTCCTCCCATGCTTTTATTTTCAAAGGATAAATTATATTTTTTTATATACTTGAAATAATCTTCTATTGAATAATCGTCGGTCTTACTAAGCATACTACTAGTAGAAAGTGACCCAAAAATTCTTTCCATTGTATTATCAGATAGAAGCTCTAAAAATTTATTTATTTTAAGTTGGTCTCCTTTCATATATTTTGCATTGTAGTACAAATATCATATAAAAACTATCCCATATACCATAAAGATACCCTTATGGAAGCAGAATCCTACCCCCTCCTCATCGTCACAAATGGGGTTGCTTTTCCTTAAAATAGGCATATGCTTAAGGTATTAATATCCAACTTTATGAATCATATGAAAAAAGTACTCGTTTTTAGTCTTATAGCTTTATTTACCCTAGGTTTATTCTCAAATGTAGACGCCTCTACTCGTGTTAAAGGCTATGTTACAAAGAAAGGCACATTTGTGGCCCCTTCGTACAGAAGTTCTCCTAATAAGACTAAAATAGACAATTATTCAACTAAAGGAAATTATAATCCTTACACAGGTAAAAAGGGAACAGTAAATCCTTATGATTATTAAATTTTATGGATACAAAAAATCAAAATAATTATTTTAATAATCCAGTAGTCATTATTTTACTTTTTGTTTTAATTGGGTTAGGTGTTTATGTTATTTTTTTAAAAAATTCAAATAATAATGGTGTAGAGAACAAAATATTTGAGACACAATCTATCGAGAAGGTATCAGATATAAATACTCAACCAGCTAATATCTTTAAATCAAAAGTTACTGAAAAACAAACTACAGACACAAATTTTGAGTTATCACAAAATTCAGAATATTTGTTTAGTAAAAATTTTAACCCAAATAAAGTTAAAGTTTACGGTGCTGGAATTGGAGACTTAGAAAGCAATATTAATCAATCTACAATAATAAATCAACAAGAATATTTTGGTTGGGTTAGAACAACTAATGGAATTGCCTATCGCATTGCAAATGGCAAAGTAGTAGAGATTGCGCTAAACGAATTAGTAAAAAAGTTAGGCATTTATAGTGAGAGTAATATAATTATGAGATTTGGACAAGCCGACAAAATAGACACGACAAGTGATTATTATATCTTGAATACACATTACATTTCTAAGAGTTATTATTATATCCATAGAGGAATACTTGTTACTTATAATGAAGGAAATCTATCTTCAATTGGGATAAATATAACTGGTGTTTATTAAAATGTATATTCAATAAAATATGAAAAAAACAATCCTAAACATAATAGCCATAGCATTAATTGCACCGAGTGTAACACTAGCAACATCTGGGGCTTGTTCTTATCATGGTGGAGTAAATTGTTCAGCTGGAGCATCTTATACAGGCAAAGTTCAATGTAATGATGGTTGGACTGATAGCTCTGTTTATTTTTCTGACATGCAAGAATGCAAAACAACTTATTCTAGGTGTACTTACCCATCGTATAGTACATGTGATGTTCAAAATGCGATTACACAAGCAAAAAATAGAGCTGGAATGACAGCAATTCTTAATAATCAGTATGGTTTACATCAGCCTACCCCTGACTGGACCCAAGACAATGATTATCTTTTATGCAAGCATACTCAGGAATTATATCAAGCAGGCCAAGATTATTATAATAAATGCATCGCCGATGAATCTGCTTCTGCAAAAATACAATTAGATAATATGATGTTGGGTTACCAAATCAAATTCAATGAGGCTTGTGTTAAAGACACAGGACCTGGGAGTGTATATAAAGATGGTAAATGTGTAGCTCCATTGAAGATTCTAAATACTACCTTACCGAATGCTATTCTTAATAAACCGTATTCTTCAGATGTAAAATTCTCATATGATATACAAGATGGTTTGTCTTTTAATTTCTCTGATATTCCAGATGGAATATATTTTGATTTCCTAAATTCAAATGTTGGTAATAATACTTTTTCTGTAAAATTAACTCCTCGTAAATTAGGAACTTTTACGTTTAAGGCTAATGCAATGATGAATAATCTGGTATTCTCAACCTCTATTCTTAGTTTGACAGTTAATAACCCAACACAAATAACATTTCCACCACAGACGATTACTGAAAATAAATCAACAATAGATTCTATTATTTTTTATAGAACTCTTAAAAATTCTTCTGAAGGAGAAGATGTTAAATCTTTACAACAAGGCTTAGTTAAGCTTGGGTATCTACCAAGTAATCATCAACCAATTACTTATTTTGGTAACATGACAAAAAATGCTCTTATTAAATTTCAAAAAGATAATGGAATAAAACCAGCCGTAGGTACTTTTGGTCCAGCTACTCAAAAAGTTTTTAATGACAAGTTAAATAAATAATATGAAAAATTTTATAAAACACAATTGGTTTAAAATCGTTTTAATTATAATTGTAATATTTGCTTTAAATATTTGGAAAAAATCTATAGAGAATGAGAGAATTTATAATTTTTTGATATGCCAAAAAGGTAGTGATGCTGGTCAATATTCGTTCTGCGCAAGTTTTTATCCTGATTTAGTTGAAATTAAATAACATGAAAAATATAAAAAATACATTTTCTAAATATAGTAGTTTGATTTTTGTTATTTTAATTATATGTAGTATTTATTTCTTTAGTAGTCAAAAAAATACAAGCAATAATAAGGAATCAACAATATCATCACCATCCTTTAATAATTTTTCTGAGGTGTTAGGTGTAAGCGTTATCAATTGTGAATTCAAAGTTTTTTCAAAGTTTACTTTCAGTAGTTTAAATAAAGATGAATTAATTAAATACGGAACTAGTAATCAAAAACAACCAGTAAGTATTGTTTTTTCTGGGTTAGATACAAAAACACCAATAATGAAGGGTAATAATGGAGAAGACCCACTTTTAATTCTTCCAGGTACTGAAAATGAAATCAATTTAGCCTCATTTAACTCTAATGGTGATATGTTTATGTATAAAATATATAAAAAACAGAAACTTGCAACGTGGTACAAATCATACGATATGTTTGGTAGTCCTTACACGGTATTATCAATGGGTTATTGTTACTAGTTAATAAATAATATAAATAATTATGAGAAAAATAGATGAAGAAAGAAATAAAGTTTGGTCACGTATTGTTTCTCACCCTAACGCAGATAAATACGTAATTGGAAAATTTGGGTTAGATATATGGGATGATAATGGCTTTAAAGAAGCACCAGATAGACTGAGTGATAGATTTAATTTAGCAAATGAACTAATTGCAAAAGCTGAACTAGAAGGGTTAGATACAAATAAAGCAGAAATCTTACTACGTTTAGGAGAAGAAGTGAATTTAAAAATGGATGGAATAGGAAAAAAACTATTTAATTGGCTTAAAAAAAGATAAATTATTTAATTATACTGAGTTCATGAAAAAAGGTTATTATGAAATATTAGGGGTTAATAAAAACTCGAGTAACGATGAAATTAAAAAAGCATTTCATAAACTTGCGCATAAGTATCATCCCGATAAAAATAAAGGTAGCGATTTTCAATTTAAAATACTAAATGAAGCTTATTATATTTTGTCTAATGAAAAAAGTAGATCACAATATAATGATGAAATTAAAACCAAAGAACCAATTTATAAATATGAAGATAAGAATTCCTCGTATAGTCAAGAAAATAAATCCAATAATAATAACCCATATAGTGATCTAAATAAAAAACAAAATGAGAAGGGTTTTTTTAAAGAAGGTATTTCTGGTAAAGGTTTAGTTAGTGCTACTAAATATTATGTTTTTATTATGTTAATAGCAATGCTAATTGGATTATTTTTATCAAATATTATGTAACACATAATAAAAATTTATTATTATATCTATAAAATAAAATGCAGAAACTTAAACAAAATAAATTCACGATACTCGCCGGAATAATACTTTTACTAGCTATTCCTTCAATTTGGCCATACAGCTACTATCAAATTTTAAGATGGGTGGTTGCTATTGTCGCAGGATACGGTGCCTATATAGCACATGAATCAAAGCAAAATAATTGGATGTTTATAATGATAGGTATAGCTATATTGTTTAACCCCATAGCCCCCATCCACTTTGAAAAATCTACTTGGGCTTTCTTAGATTTTGTAACTGCTATTGTGATGTTTTATTCAGTTAATAAGATTAAAGAATAAATACTTTAGTATTTAAAATATCATGGAAAAAGAGCAACTAATTACAAAAATACGAGAACATCACCAATTTTTTATTGATATGGCTACCGGTAAAAAAATGGATGATATCTACGAAAAATACGAAAAAAGACGTACGGACTTATTACAATTAGACCAAAGTATCTCTACAGCAATACCAAAATGGATATATGAAAATAGGTATGGGAGTGACTTTTGGAGCTTTATAAAAGGAATCTCTCCACATTATCAGGCAAGAAGAGATTTTATAAATAAATCTTTTTCAGATTTATATGATTTTATTGATAAAGGTGCAAACCACCCAGTTTCAGTATCAATAGAAGAAGTAAATCTTGCTGTAAAAAATGAATACGTTGATCTACTTTGAAAAAAAATCTATTCTAGAAAATCTTTTGATAAAGAAGGAGCAATAACAGCATGTAAAACTCTAATCGAAACCGTACTGAAACATCTGTTGGATAAAAAAGATATTGAGTATTTAAATAAAGATGATACAAAAAGTCTATATAAAAAAGCCTCTAAGGCTTACGGGCTTGAGCCCGAAATGCAAAAAACATCAGAATTTACAAAACTATGTTCGGGTTATATATCTATAATTGACGCATTATCCGAAATTAGAAATAAATACAGTGATGCTCATGGTAAAGGAGTTCAATCAGTCTTTGATTTAAATCAAAATTATATTGATCTTGTGATAAATATGACAGGTTCAATTGTCACTTTTTTATTATCTCTCGAATCTATTCAAAATGAAAACGGATAATTTAATTATTTATTTCTTTTAAAATACTCACTAAATACCCACATTCTTTTGCAAATTGGTTCCAGAATTCTAATCCAAGGTGGACAAAACCGTTTAGAAAATCCCCACTGCTGGGGATTTTTAGGTTTTGTCGGTCGGAGCGATGTTTTTGTTTGAGTGATAGCGAAAGGCAAAAACCGCGAGACGGGGTCGAGAAAAATTTGAGTCAACAAATTTATTCGTGACCAAGAAGAAAAACCGCCTTTCGAATACATCAGAAGGGTGTACATTTCTCGTAGAGAAAGGTTCCTACCGATTCTTCCCATAAAAAATCCCCAAAGCATTTCTGCCTTAGGGGTAAATAGTTCTTAAATTTCTTCATCAAGCAAATCATTACTGGGGTTAATTCTGCCTTTGGCATGTCTTGTCTCACCATAGCGTATGCGGCCACCTTCAATTTTTCTTGACATGTTGTCGACATCGAGATTTATGGCAATCCGCAGTGCTTGTTTAAAAAACGTTCCATAAATTGGGTCATTTTTTATAAGCTCTGGTCCAAGTTCATTTTTTAATAAAGTTCGTACCCGTTCTTCAAGAGGGGTTTCAGATTTTATTTTTATATGTTCTTTACTTAAAGACCCATCTTTTTTCCAGTAAACTTCGTCTGTTATTTTTTTATAAATTCCAGACCAGCGCTGTTTAAGATCATCGTTGGACAGATCTATGCCAACATTAGTTTGATCATCTGTTTTATTTCCCATGATCAGTCGTTTATTTTTTGATTTGATTTAATTTGTAAAGTTCACCTATTTGATCTTCACATCTTGGTGAATATACTGACATAACAGTATCTCCTGGATTTAGGTATTCATGCCCACGATAATACTCTTCAACGTCTTGTTTGCCATCAAGATTTGTGTCCAAGCAAACCCACGCTGTTTGTGATTCAGATCTTATGTGTTTAAATCCAAACGTAGCAACTACAAACATTTTTTTGTGATATTTGTAATCGGAACAGTCTTGATACGGTTTTTGTTTTGCAGATTTAGACTTGTCGGAACCTTCAGAACATCCAAAAGAACATCCGAACAATAAAATAACTAGATAATTTTTTAAATTTTTCATAAGGATTAGTAGATTAGTTTTTTTCACAGTACCACAAAAATATTTTTAAGTAAAGGTATTGTGCAGGGTGTGATTATTGATACATTTGACATTTCTAGAAAATAGCGTAGTATTTGGTTAACTTAAACATCATGAAAATAAGAACAGGAAAGACAAGAATTGTTTTTCTTGTCAAAAATTTAGCTATAAAAATTGCAAAACCCAGAGCCTTAAGATTTATATTTAGAATAATATTTTTACCTTTTGCATCAAAAAAGAATCAGGCAGACTACTACGCTTCGTATGGAAAAAATTTTGGATCCGCTTTTAAAAAATATGTTTTTTTGGGATTTTATTCAAATTTATATGAATATAATTATTTTAAAAAATATAAAGATAAAGATGTTTCTCCGGTATATAGAATATATTTTTGGGGATGGATTATCTTACAAAAAAGAGGTGAAGACATAAAAGAAGAAAGCTTTGTATGTCCTTTTTTAAAATTCGGTTTTAAACTATCTCCAGAAACAATAGGGCTTCAGCAGTATTGTTATGATAAAGACTTAAAAAGAAATTTACTTGTAGATTATGGCCACATAGACACAATAAAAGACCTACTAAGAACCAAACACCTGAGGTAATTCCAAAGGTGTTTTTTATTTGACATTATATAATATCAGAGTAATCTTAAACCAAAGTTCTTCATAGTACATTTCCCAAGTAGTTGCGAGCGAACAGGAAAGAGCCCAAACCAAATTGTAGCGAAAGCAAGTCTCAATAGGGCGTAAAAGCATTTGGGGTTGTAGGGCTAGGCTTCTAGTACCCTGAGTAATGTATTGATGAGAATCTTTACATGAATCTGCCGGTACCATCCGGTAAGGCTGAATAAATATTTAGAACTTTAGCCCCCTAACCCGGGGCTTTTTTATTGTGCTATAATATCTTTATGAAAAAAGCACATATATTTATATTAACCATAGTTATTGTTATATTAGCCGTTGTATTATTAGCTGTATTTGCAGGCAAACAAGCCAACAAAGACACAAATCCAGTACGAACTGTTGCCGTGCAAGCTGTTGCAGATTTTCTTACACAAAGTGGTGCAAAGTTTTATGGAGCATCATGGTGCCCACACTGTGCCGACCAAAAAGCTTTTTTTGGTAAAGCTGTAAAATCTGTTCCTTATATAGAATGTTCTACTGGTGGAGCAGGTACACCCCAAACTCAAATTTGTATCGATAATAAAATTGAAAGATATCCAACATGGATATTTGCTAATGGTACAAAAACTACATTGGTAATAGCTCCAATTGATTTAGCTGATATTTTAAATCAACCAATAGACGATGCTTCAAAAGCTGAACTAAATATTCAAAAAGATGAATTCTTCAAAACAATGACTCCTGAACAAGTTACAGAATACATAAAACAAGTGGCCGAAACAAAAGAAAAAGTAAATAAAAAATAAAATAGTTATGTTTACAGAAATAATAAACTACACATATTCAGCCGGGGTACTGGTAACAATGTTAATAGCATTGCTTTCTATAATTACACTATTGTTTTTTCGAAAGGAAAACAATATATGGCTGGCGTATGTTCGCAGTAATGCATTAAATTTATATTTAGCACTATTAACTATTGCGGCAATTGGTAGTCTTTATTATTCAGAAATTGCTGGTTTTGTACCATGTAAATTGTGTTGGTTACAAAGAATATTTATATTCTCACAACTTGCAATGGTAATAATTGCTAAAGTTAAGAGAGACGGTGGTATATGGAATTATTTACCATGGTTTAGTTTACTGGGATTATTTTTTGCGGTAGTACACAACTATGTATATTACTTTGGGTCAGAAAATTCTATAACTTGTGACGCTGCTGCCAGCTGTAAAGCATACTATATGTTTAGTTTTAATATTGTAACTATTCCTTTTATGGCATTGGGGTTACTGTTGTCATTACTAACAATATTTGCAATACACAAATATTACAATGGCGGAGCATTGGAAGTTGTAGACGCAGAATAATCTTGTTTAAAAACACAAAAGTCCAGGCAAGGCCTGGACTTTTGTGTTTTAGATTCCAACTACGGTGATTTTTTGTTTTTTAACTTGCAGGAATATTAACCAAGAAACAAATACAAAAGCTGACGCTACAATAATTGGGGTAGTAGGAGCCAGTATTGCTGCAATAAATCCAGAAAGTATTGCTGGTACTGACTGTGCCAATGCAGTAACTGATGCATTTATACCCAAGACTTGGCCTTGGATGGTTTTGTCTGCACGAGAAGAGATAAGAGATGACATGTTTGCCATAGTAAGCCCAGTACAAAGAGAAAAGAATGGAGGAATCAAATATACTTGCCATGGGATTGTTGGTAAGAAATATGCTAGTAGCATAAAAGAACAACCAATAAGACTAATAGATAAAATTTGCTCTTGTTTCCATTTCTTTGCAGCATAGCGTGTGACTACGGCTTGGGTGAATATGCTCCACATACCTACATATGCAAAGAAATTTCCAATACTACCTTGGTCAAAACCAAATCTTGTAATTAAAAATACACTAAAAAATGTTGTAAAAAAAGAAAATCCAGCTGTAAAGAAAAAGCTAGTAGTAAATAATCCTTTTAAATTTGGATTAGTGAATGCTCCAAATATGTTACTAATAGATTTATTAAATGTAATTTTTTCGTTTGTTAGATTTTTGTTTGTTTCTGGTAAGAATTTGTAAATTGAAAATACATTAAATGCTGCCAATATTGCTGCAAAATAAAATGGTGTAGCTGCATTAAACCAAGATACCAGTGACGGGTCAGACAGTTTACCCCCTATAAATGGACCAAATACAAACCCCAGCCCAAAAGCAGCCCCAAGCATTCCAAAATTTCTTGAGCGGTTTTCCGGAGTCGTTACATCAGCAATTGTGGCTTGGGCAACAGAAATATTACCACCAGTAATACCGTCAAAAAATCTAGATACAAAGAGCAGGGGAATATTTTTAGTAATAATACCAATAGCAAATAAAATATAAGATATTGCCGTACCGGAAATAGACAAGATTAAAACTTTTTTACGGCCATAACGGTCGGATAATTGACCCAGTATTGGTGTAGCAAAAAATTGCCCAATAGGAAATACTGCAATAAGTAACCCCAACATTATTAACCCAGCATTTACACTGTAACCAGCAGGTAAAAGATAAAATGCAGAATCAGGACTGGCAAATAATAGTGGTATTACTGGAATAAGTATTCCAAAACCCAGCAAGTCTAAAAAGATTGTAAAAAAGATAATTTTAGTTATTTTTGGCATAAGTGAGTATAGCCCGGGATATTTTATTTGTAAATTTTTGTTTTATTAAATGGTATAATTAATTTATGAGAAACCAAAAATTTTCTATATATAAAAGAGCTAAAAGTGTGGGTTATGCTATAAAAGGAATAGTTTATGTTTTTAAAAATGAACATAATATGAGAGTTCATTTGGGATTATTTTTAGCTTCTGTTGTTTTGGGATTATTTTTGAAAATTTCTTCTGGAGAATGGGCTATTTTAATTGCTTCTTATGCGGTTTTGTTTGCTGCTGAATGTATAAATACATCAGTGGAATATACATTGGACCATTTGCACCCATCTACCCATATAAACGTTGGTAAAGCTAAAGATGCAGCAGCCGGAGCAGTATTAATAATTGGAATAGGAATATTTATACTGTCTTGTATTATATTTATTCCCAAAATTATTTAAATAAGATTTGGTGAACAGGGCAGTAGTGAGATGATCTGCCGGTAATTACTTTGCGTGTAATTGTTCCAGTACAATTTTTCTTTCCACATTTTTCTCCAGTTTTACGGTATGCATTGTGGTTGTTTTGGAATTCTCCGCGACGTCCATAAATGTTGCGGTAGTCGCTCATGGAATCTCCTCCGAAATCTATTCCTTTTTGTAATACTGCTAACATGTTTTTATGGAGCAATTTTTTTTGAGGAATGGGAATTTTAACCCATTTACTTTCAGGGTGAATTCCAGATAAGAAAAGCATTTCATCACTGTAAATGTTGCCAATACCAGATATAGTTCGTGTATCCATAAGTAGTATTTTAATAGGGCGGGAATTTGCCGGGGCAGTATCTATGGCTTTTATAAAATCAGCGTATAAAATATTGGGGTTTATTGGTTCAGGGCCATGAGTGCCAAGATGTTTTGTATGGTGTATCTCGTTTTCAATTAGTACTACTTTTGCAAATTTACGAGCGTCACATAAAACAAGATGTTTTATGTTGTCGTAAGAATTATCATTCCGCTCTCTTGTCCTCGCTTTGCTGCGGATGTTCGCTCCTTGATTATTCTTACTCAAAGTAAATACAACGTGTATAAATCTATTATATGGGTCGTGCAAGGCTGTGTTTTTTTCATCTTTGTGTACGGCCCATTTATTTTGCTTTTTATCATAGTCATATAGCCCAACCATCATATGGCCAGTCATTTTCATATGAACTAAAATAGTTTTTTTGTTATTTAGATTTATTAAAATATTTTTTCCACGACGTTTTGCATCAAGTATTTTTGTGTCTTTAATATTCTTACTAAAGTTTTTAAAATAAGGAAGATATTTTATGGTTTCATAAAAATCAATTCTACTGGGTTTAGTTACTGCTAAATCCGTCCAGACATCAGTTATGGTCCAGCCACTGCATTCTTTTTCTATACCATTTACGGTTGTGGTTACTTCGGGTAGTTCCGGCATATTTATCCGCCTAAACTTTTCACTTATATAGTAATCCTAGTTTTATGAAAAGTAGTTTAATTTATTTAATAATAATTTTAAAAAAGTTTTGGTGGATTAACCCTTACTAACAATTTTTAAAGCAGAGCGTATTACGGCTTGGGTGTCATCTACATCAATATCTTCAGGAAGATTTTGCAGTACTTGGCGAATTTCTGCAGAAGAATAACCCAGTGCTGACAGTGCGTCATATGCATCGTTGCCAATTTCTCTGCCTGTTCCATCTGTGCCAAAAATATTTCCAATTTTATCTCGTAGTTCAAGAATTATTTTTTCTCCTGTTTTTTTGCCGATGCCGGATACTTTGGTTAAAAATCCAATGTCACCTTTGGCTACGGCTTTGGTTAATGTGTCTATTGGGGCTAATGCCAATATTCCCATAGCGCCACGCGGGCCAATTCCGGAAATGGATATTAACATCATAAAAAAATCTTTGGTTTTTTTGTCTTTAAAACCAAAAAGTTCTATAGCGTCTTCGCGAACTACAGTTTCAATATAGTAAGATACTTCTTCCTCAATACGGGGGACATCGATGGGGTTAATGTGTACCAAATACCCAATACCTCGTACATCTACAATAATAGATTTTTCATTGATATCTATAACTCGTCCGGTAATATGTCCTATCATTCTGTTAGTATAACATATGTTTTATTTAATGTTTTTTGATTTAAAAACTTAGATCTTCTTAAAATGCACACATAATTTTTTATTAAAATTTGGCTCTTTTCGAAATACACGCATAATTTCTTGAGAGAAATTTGCTCTACTCCTGCAGTCCGTAAGGTATTTCTCAAAGACCAAATTTTATAGCAGCTTTTGCTTTTTTATAATTTTGTGCTATAGTAAACACATCTATATATCGTGTAATATAGTATTAATCTAGAATTTAGAAAAAATAAAAAAACATGCCAATTACAAAAGGTGCTAAAAAAGCAGTTCGCTCATCACTACGCAAAAAAGCTAGTAATGACCGCGTAACAAAACAATACAAAGAAGCTACAAAAAATGTTATCAAGCTTGCAAAAACAGACAAAGCTGAAGCAAAAAAATTAGTTTCAAAAGCTCAATCAGCAATTGATAAAGCAACAAAGAAAGGTATTTTAAAAAAGAATACTGCATCTCGTAAAAAAGCTTTACTTTCAAGAGTTACAAAAGCATAAAAACCTCTAAAAATCAGAATTTATTCTGATTTTTGGTTTTTATGAACCGCAGTGATGTTTTTGTTTGAGTATTAGCGAAAGGCAAAAACCACGAGGTGGGCTCGCGCAAATTTTCAGTCAAGAAAATTATGTGTGAGTAAGCATAAAATCCCCCGCAAAAAGGGGGATTTTATTATACTATTTAAATGTTTTGTGTTCTACAATTAATGCGGCCAGGCTACCAATAAATATTGTAATAAAATAGTACAAAAGAAATTCTGAAAAATGGAATGGAATACTGTTTATAGACCCCAATGTAAATACCACAAGCCAAGAAACTAAAGATATTGCACCACAAGCAAATGCAATTTGGCGGATAGTTTTTTTGTTTTTAAATTTTAATAAACCACGATCGTCAAAATGTGGAGCAATAAATTTGTGTAGGAATATGCCGTTTGCCAACAGTATAACCATAATGAACATTTTTGAAATAAATTTTTGTGAATGTTCGTATTTATATGGGTCAGAGAAAAATAAAGAAAATCCAGACAGTATTATAAATACTAAAGAAATCCAAACCAAGTTAGATAAGAATCGCAATGTTCTAGATTCGGTTTTATTCAGGGATTTATTACTACTGTAAAAGTTAAACAAAAAATCTGAAATCAAAGCACCACCCATACCTATAATCACACTAAAAACATGAATGATAGTAAAGATGTGTTTGTTTTGTAAAAAAAATTCAATTGGTTCCATATATTTAAAATAACATACAAAAGATTAAATAAAAACTAAGCTACTTGAAAAAAAGCTCCAAATGGGGTACTGTTAGCAGTATTAGGAGGTGTGGCTGAGTGGTTGAAGGCACTTGTCTTGAAAACAAGAGACCCTTTGCGGGGTCCGGGAGTTCGAATCTCCCCGCCTCCTCATAAAAGAAAAACCCGAAAGGGTTTTTATTTTTGGGAGGCGAGCAAGACAACTGCTTGTCTTGCGTGGGATATTCGAAAGGGTTTTCGTTATTGAGTGTAATGAAATCGAAAACCACCTGCCGACGTAGTCGGAGAATCTCTTTCTATTTTATGTTATTATATTTCCATGTTTATGTTTAGCGCAATTTTAGTTATTGTTGGTCTTGTTGTATTTGAGACTATTTCGTCTATTGACAATGCAATTATAAATGCCGAAGTAGTTGACACAATGAAGCCAAAGGGCCGGAGATGGTTTTTGACGTGGGGACTATTATTTGCGGTATTTATTGTACGCGGATTACTACCGTGGGTAATAGTATATGCTGTGAATCCAGGACTGGGTTTTATTGGGTCTTTTACAGCAACATTCTCTAATGATCCAGCTGTGGCAGCATCTATTGCAAAATCAGCACCAATACTGCTTGCAGGTGGGGGAGTATTTTTAGTATTTCTTTTCTTCCATTGGCTATTTTTAGAAGAGAAACATTTTGGTTTACCAAGAACTGAAAAATTTTTTATGAAAGGTGGTATTTGGTTTTATGCTGTTATTTCTGCTATTTTAGCGTTTGTTGTTTGGAAGGCCTTGAAAATAAACCCTGCGATTGCATTTAGTGCGGTAATTGGGTCTACTGCATTTTTCATAACACATGGTTTTAAACAAAATGCAGAATTAAAAGAGAAAGAATTACTTTCCGAGCATAGCAATATGTCTGATTTATCAAAAATATTATATTTAGAAATTATTGATACCACTTTTTCTATCGACGGGGTACTGGGGGCTTTTGCTTTTACTTTTTCATTACCTTTGATTTTAATTGGTAGCGGTATTGGGGCATTGGTAGTACGCCAATTAACAATTGGTAATATTGAAAGAATTAAAAAATATGTATTCTTAAAAAATGGAGCAATGTATTCCATACTGTGTCTTGGTAGTGTAATGATACTGCACGGTTTTGGGGTGCATGTTCCGGAATGGGTTTCTCCAGTGTTAACCATTGGAGTAATAATTTATTTCTTCTGGAAGTCTAAAAAGCATTTAAAATTAAGCATACAATAGCTGTGCCCTTTTCAAAACATTAAAAATAAGACATAATTTGACTATATTAGGTTAATATTGATTATTTATTATGTTTTGTAGTAATTGTGGAAATAAGGTGGATGAAGAAAAATTTTGTGGAAACTGTGGAAATTCTTTAGTCCCTGAAATTTCAACAGCAGAAGTGGCTTTACCAACAACTGGGCTAAAAAGATTTGTTAACATACTAGTGGATACTGTTGTAAAGTATATAATAATTTTATTTTTTGCTTTTTTGTCAGGTGTGACTGGGTCAGAAATATTTTATGCTATAGGAGTAATTCTAATGGTTTTCTATTACATAATTTTTGAAACTATTTGGCAAAGAACAATTGGTAAATTACTTACAAAAACAAAAGTTGTTAACCGAGACGGAACCAAACCAAAGTTTTGGAAAATTGTGGGGCGGTCTTTATCTAGAATGATTCCGTTTGAAGCCTTGTCATTTTTAATTGGTTCAAATCCAATTGGTTGGCACGATAGTCTTTCTGGAACTGTGGTTGTTCCATCCAGTCTAACATCCGAGCAAATTAGTAAAATTGACTACAAAAAACTTAAAGAAAAGTCATCAAATAATACAGGAACAATAGTCTTAATAGTTATTGTTGGTGGACTTTTTATGATTGCAATTATTGGAATTTTGGCTTCTGTAGTATTAGCATCTATGAATTCGGCGCGTGATAAAGCCCAAGATGCAAGTATACAGGCTAATCTTAGTGGGCAAGTTTTATATGCAGAAAATTTGAAAGATATTTATGGAACAAATAGTTATATTAATGTTTGTGATGGGGAAGTGATTGTAACAAATTTGAAAGTCGGAGACACTCGTAATCAAAACAAGTTTTATGTTTGTAATGATTCTGAAAATGCGTATGCTATTGCTGTCCAAACTATGAATAATAAATTTTTCTGCGTCGATAATACCACCACGCCAGTTCGAATAGATAGAATGCTTTTGCCAAATGAAACTTCTTGTTTAGGTGAATAGTTTTGTAATATTTTATTGTACTTTTCGTATATAATAATTAGATGGAAGATCTAAGCAGTTTAACTGATGCTGAGATTGTAAAACGGGGTATAGAAAATCCGGATAATTTTTTATATATCATACAGCGTTATCAAGACAAAATAATGCGTTATATAAAACGTAGAACAAAAGTTTCAAATACTATGGCCGATGATGTTGCCCAAGAAATTTTTATAAAAGTTTATAAAAATTTAAATGCGTATAATTCAGACATGTCTTTTTCTTCTTGGGTATACCGTATAGCGCATAATCATATTATTGATTGGTATCGCAAAGAAAAAAAACACGAATATATTTCAATGGATGATACAGAAAGCGGCACTTTGTATAGTCTTGCAGGAGAAGAAAATTCAGATAAAAATTCCTTAACCCAAGAAATAAAAAATGAAATAGGTGAAATTGTAAATTCTTTACCACAAGATTATAAAGAAGTAATTATACTGCGATTTTTTGAAGAAAAAAGTTATGAAGAAATATCGGACATTATGAAAATACCAGTAAACAGTGTTGGGGTGTATATTAGTCGAGCAAAAAATACAATGAAGAAAAAATTATTAGACAAAAAATTTATATAATATGGATCCACAAAATATAATTAGTTTTATAAAAGAAAAAGACATAAAGCCAGTTCCAAAATGGCAAGTTCGTTTACATAAAATTGTGATTTGGGTTTTAGGTATAACGGTTATAATTATTGGGGGATTTGTCTTTTCAAAGCTTATTTCGTCTATGTATTTTGCTTCTTGGGAAGATTGGGATTATATTACAAATACACTAAGATTTTTTACTTATTCAACATTGCCACTGGTGTGGGTATTGCTCTTTGTGGCGTTTGTAATATTGTCCCCAATGATCTACAGGAAAACTGAAAATGGTTACAAATATGACCAAACAAAATTAATATTCTTTAGTATTTTTGCAAGCTTGATTTTGTCTTCTGTTTTTATAAAAATTGACCCATATTTATATAGCAGGGGATTTTTACAAAGAGAATTTATACAAAGAGAAATTTATACATGGTCCAACCCCTATGCAGGCAGAATTTCTGGGAAAGTAGAAATTATAAACGGAGACATTGCTTTTGTTAGAGATTTTTCAGGAAAAGTTTGGATGGTAGATATTTCACATTTGTTACCAAAATCTTTTGAAGCTGTAGAAAAAAATAAAATAATAAAAATTATTGGTAAAAGAGAAAATGAAGATAATTTTTCTGCTTGCCAGGTATCTGATTTTGATTTTAGTCGTGGTTTTATAGACGATAAAATTATAGATAATTCTAAAATAGGCATAAAAGATATGACTTTTTCAGCAAAAGAGGTCTGCAAAATAGTTCTTAGTGAAGAATTGTAATATTTTATAAAATTACCCGTAATAAATATTAGAAGCGAAAGCTTTTAATTAATTATTAATAAAAATAAATATGAAATCTTATAAAAAAACAATTTTAGGAACAGGTGCAATGCTGGCTTTTATAATGGCAGGTAGTGCAAGTGCTACTGAAATAAATGATTACAAAAATGATGACTTAGACGAGCCACGTGGTCGTGCAGAATTTTTAAGATCAGGTAAACCAGAAAAACCTGAAATGATGCGAAAAAATAATTTAAAAACAGAAGATATTGCAAAAGCTTTGTCTACAAATGATTTTGCGTTATTTACCACAACATTAAAAAATGCTGGTTTTACTGAAACTGTAACCGAAGCTAATTTTAAAATAATAATTGAGGCTTATACTAAAGCCAAAGCAGGAGATGTAAAAGGAGCTCAAGAACTACTTAAAACAAATAACATTACTCCTATGATGGAAAGATTTATTATGGGACAACATAATAAAATAGACCTTACTGACGCACAAAAAGCTACATTAAAACAAGCAAAAGAATTAATGGAACAAGGTAAAAAAGATGAAGCCGAAGCATTATTGAAAACTGCGGGGCTACCTTTGCCAATGAAGGGCGAAATGAACCAAGAACATAAAGAAATGAAAGAAGCCCTTGAAAAAGCAAAAGAATTAAGAAAAGAAGGTAAAAAAGATGAAGCTAAGGAAGTCTTAAAACAAGCGGGCGTTACTGCAAAAACACAAAAAAAGCTTGAAAGAGAATTTAAGAGTCAAGAAATTAAAACAAAAGGAGGACTTTTTGGTCAATTAAAGAAATTTTTTAACAACTAAAAATATTAAAAATAAATAAAAAACCACACACTCTATCCTGTGTGGTTTTTTGCTAAAAAATCCTTGTGAAATATAGCTATTGTTGTTATAATTATGTCAGTAGTATGTGCGACATACTATAAAACAAAAATGCAAAAGCTTTTAGGAAAAATGATCACTAAAAAGCAATTTTCTTACTATGTAGGAAGAGTGTTTTTGCTGACTATTTTTGTTGTTTCATCCTTGTTTTATAAGCCTATTTTGGCTTTAGCTGTTACTGGTTCTCCAGCAATGCTTAGTCATCAAGGTAGACTTTTAGATTCTTCTGGAAATCTTTTAGGTGGTTCTAGTGGGACAAACTACTGTTTTAAATTTTCTTTATACGACAACACAACTGTTGGGTCTGGTTCTAAACTATGGCCAACAGGGTCTCCTTCTACTACAACAGCTAATGTAAAAAACGGAGTTTTAAATACTAGAATTGGGGATACATCTTTAGGAGGAGATACTTTAAATTTTGATTGGAACAGTACTGACGAAGTTTATTTAAATATTGAAGTTGCTAGTTCTGTAGCGGGGTCTTGTGCGGGGGTAAGTAGTTTTGAGAATCTTAGCCCAAGACAAAGAATAACTTCTGCTCCATATGCATTAAATTCAAATACAGCTGGGGGTTTTACTCCTTCACAAACTCCAACTGGAACAAATATTCCAGTATTAACTGGTGGAAATCTTAATCTTGCCGGAGCTGTTAATTCAGGTGGTATAACATTGGGTACTGCATCAGCAGTAACAGGGACTATTGGTTTAAAAAATTCTACAAATAGCAATACTGTTACAATTCAACCAGGTATTACAGCTTCTTCTTATGCACTAACATTACCAGTTGACGATGGAACAGCAAATCAATTCCTACAAACTGATGGTAGTGGGGTATTAAGCTGGACTAGTATTGGCGGTGGCGGTGATGCATTAGTTGCGAACCCTCTTTCACAATTTGCAGCAACTACATCTTTACAATTAGCTGGAATTATAACAAACGAAACAGGGTCAGGAGCATTAGTATTTGCAGACACTCCAACATTTACTACACCAGTTCTTGGTGTCGCAACCGCTACAAGTATAAATGGTTTAACAATTACATCATCTACCGGAACATTAACAATTGCTAATGGTTCAACTCTTGCAACAAGTGGCGCAAATGCAATTACTTTAACCTCAACTGGTGCCACAAACGTAACACTACCAACAAGTGGAACACTGGTATCTTCTGTTACTGCTACTAATGGAGTATCCGCCACAAATACTGCTGGTGCACTATCATTTTCTCTTGGCGCAATTACACCAACAACAGTTAATGGAATTACATTCTCTGGATCATCAACTCCAACACTTGCTGTTACCGGTACCTCTACAATTTCAGGAACTAACACTGGAGATCAAACATCTGTATCAGGAAATGCTGGTACCGTAACATTTG
>CAYRQJ010000002.1:0-114826 GCA_964426555.1 uncultured Candidatus Saccharibacteria bacterium
TTCGCAAAATTTCGCTCGCGTTCCGCATTTGCATTTCTGCACACCACTCCTTTTTAAAAGATTGTGTGGTGTGGCCAGAGCGTTCCCCCCGCACTTCTGCTTCAGCAGAAGCTCTGTGCTTCGCATAGAGGCGCTTTAGCGCGCGGGGAACGCTTGTGGATATTGTCAGCTGTTTTTGATAAAATAGGTTCTAGCGGAATCGTATAACCACACAAAAAAGGCGGATGTATGCCGCGCTTCCCCTGAGAGGTGAGAAATTAATTAATAATTAATTTTGCAAGACCTTTTGAGATAGATTTCAAGTTTACGAAGAAATATATCCAAAAGGTGTACAGCTTCTGTAAGAAGGATATCGGTAGTCTTATGTACACAAATAAAAAAATCAGTAATTAATTACTGATTTTTTTATTTGTGTTATATAGATTTTATTTTAACACTAGCTCTTTTTTGGCGGTCAATTTTAGGAAGTTTAATTATTATAAGACCATGCTTTTCTACTGCTTCAGCTTCTTCTGGTTCTACTTCAGCCGGCAAGGTAATTAGTCTTGAAAAAGATCCCCAATATAATTCGCGTAAACTGTAACCATCTTCGTCGATGTTTTGAGATTCTTGTCTTTTGCCTTTGATTGTTAGCGTATCACGAGTAATTGTGATTTGTAGTTCATCAGGACGTACTCCAGCAACAAATGCTTGTACAATAATTTCAGAATCAGTTTGGTATACATCCAATGGTAATTCACCATCTTCTTCCTCTTCATAAGTATGAGCAAATGGGTCAGAATCCTGAGAAACTTTTAATGTTCTAGGCTGTTCAACTTCATCTTGAAAATCAGAATTAATTTTTGGACTTTCAAATACCTCGTCTTCGTTTACACGCATACTACCTGTTAGTCTTTCAAAAAAAGATTTCTTTTTTAGATCTGCCATATATATTTACAATGCTTCTTGTCCTTTGAGACGGCGCAATTTTTCTAAAAGGAGAATACTAATAATTGATATAACCCAGAGAAATCCAAAAATTTTGAAAAAATCTCCTTCGCCTGTACTTATTATAAATAAATTAAACAAACTGTGCAACAAAATTGCTGCGGCAAACCCTCCCCAGATGTAAGAAAATTTATTTCTCCAGTTTTGATAATAAGATAATCCAACTCCAATACCAATTATACAACTACAAATTGCGTGCAATAATGTAGAACCAAGAAATCGTAAATTACCAGTTAGCATCCAAGCATTTGCGTCACTTACAATTCCTGGGTTCATTAAAAATAAAATATTTTCTAGTCCTGCAAAACCCAGTGCTCCTGCAATAAAATAAATTGCAAAATCCATTGGGTCGTTTACATGCTTATTATTTTTTATTATTAGCATTATTGCTCCGTATTTTACAAATTCTTCTATTGCTGCCCAGCCAAAAATCAATAATCTTGGGTCACTAAAATACGGTTCAATAATATGTTCCAGTGCTACAGCCACAAATACAGAGAACATTCCAATTATAAAAACCAGTGCGATTAAACCTATTGGTTCACGGTCTTTACGCTCCTCGCTGCGCATCCAAAATAAAAGCCAAAGTATTGCTGGAATTAATCCTCCAACAAAAGCATTTAAAGTTTCTTTATTTAATCCAAAATTACCCATGGTGATGCGATTAATAGTAAATCGCTATATTTCATAATGTTCCATAATTCTTCTGTGACATATGGCATAAATGGATGCAGGGTAATTATAATGTCATGCAAAGTTTTTTGTAAAAACTGTGTGCGAGATAACTTTTCTTCATCTGTACCATTTTGAAATACTGGGCGACTTTCTTCTAGTATTATATCTGCTAATCTTGCCCAGGTATATTGGTATATTTTATCTGCAGCTAAATAAAATTTGTATTCACTAATTTCTTTAGTTATATTTTTAAATAATTCATCTCGTTCTGTAATTAAATTTTTATCAACTTCTGTAAATCCTGTAAAGTCAGGATTATAAGTTGTATCTTCAGAATATGTTTGGATAAATCTTGTTATATTCCATAATTTATTTGCAAAATGTTTATAAGCTTTAATCTTATCTTCAGACATTTTACTATCGTTACCTGGTCCTGTACCAATAACTAAAGACATGCGTACAGCGTCTGCTCCGTATTTTTTTATCATATCCAGTGGGTCAATAATGTTGCCCAATGATTTACTCATTTTACGGCCCTGAGCATCACGAACTAACCCATGCAAATAAACAGTCTCAAATGGAACTGTTCCAACTAAATAAGTAGACATTAAAATCATGCGAGCAACCCAAAAGAATAAAATATCATAACCAGTTTCCAACACTGTAGTTGGATGGAATTTTTTAAGATCAGGGGATTCTAAATTTGGCCAGCCAAGTGTAGAAAAAGTCCAAAGTCCAGAAGAAAACCATGTATCTAATGTATCTTCATCTTGTATCCAACCGTCTTCAGTTGGTGATTCTATGCCACAATGTATTTCATCACCGCGGTACCATACAGGGATACGGTGACCATACCAAATTTGGCGAGAAATACACCAGTCACGTAAATTTTCTATCCAATGAAAATAAACTTTTTCAAAACGATCTGGTAGAATTTTTGTCTCTCCAGATTTTACAGCATCTAGCATTAATTGTTTTAAAGTTTTGTTATCACGGTCAGCTATTTCTTTGTTTACATTTATAAACCATTGCAGTTTTGGTAGGGGTTCTATAATCCCACCACTACGTTCTGCTGTAGAAATATTTTGAGTTACATCTTCAATAGATTCCATCAAGCCTTGTTCGGTTAGCCAATTCGCAACAATTTCTCTGGCTTCGGTAGTTTTTTTGTTAAGAATATTTTCACCACCAACAGTCATTTTTGCAAATTCATTTATTACTTGAATAGTTGGTAAATTGTGACGTTGGGCTATTTCAGCATCGATTTGGCTATGTGCCGGGGTTACACCCAATGCTCCTGTACCAAATTCACGTTCTACAGATTCATCTGCAACTATTTTTATATTTAAACTAACACCACAAAAATCTTTAATTTCGTAAGTCTTTCCTATAAATTCAGTGTATCTTTCATCATTTGGATTTACGGCTACAGCAACATCACCAACTTTTGTTTCTGGACGTGTTGTAGAAATAGAAATAGGGAAGTCTTTCGAGTATTTAAAAGTATATAGTTTTGCTTTGCGTTCTTCGTGCACTATCTCGTCGTCTGAAATTACAGTTTGACCTTTTGGGTCCCAGTTTACAATTCTGTGGCCACGATAAATTAAACCATCGTCATACATTTTTTTAAATGCAGTTCGTACAGCTAAATTACGTTTTTCATCCAGTGTAAATGCTTCTCTTGACCAATCCACACTGGCTCCCATTTTTTTAACTTGGTTTACGATTGTATCATGAGATTCTTTTGCAAATATATTTACTCGATTTAAAAATTCTTCACGGCCAAGATCACTTTTTCGTTTACCTTCTTCTTTTTCTAATATTTTTTCAACTTTACTTTGAGTAGCAATAGCTGCATGGTCGGTACCAGGTAACCATAAAGTTTCGCGACCTTGCATACGTGCATAACGCACCATTATGTCTTCAATTACTAGCATTGCAGCATGACCAATATGTAATGTTCCTGTAACATTTGGTGGTGGTAGTACTATAGAGAATGGTTTAGTTCCATCTCGGACGATTCCTTTTTCAGCGCATATGTCTGGGTTGAAAAATCCTGATTCTTCCCACATTTTATATATCCGGTCTTCAGTATTTTCCGGATCATAAGGTTTTAATAGTTTGTCGTCTATCATGGTAAAAGTATACCATTTAAAGGCTTTTTAGGCTACAGACATTGTGCCGTCGGCCACCAATATATCAAATTCAGTATTTAAACCAGAATTTTGAATTTTATAGTTAGCGGCTATTGCTATCATTAAAGCATTGTCACCAGTAAGAGATTTTAATGGGTTTAGTAAGGTAACATTTAAATTACTACAAATTTTATTTAGCTCAGATTGTAAATATATATTTGCAGCGACACCTCCACCCAGTAGCAACATATCTGCACCAGTTTCTTCTAACGCTTTTTTTGTTTTTTTAACTAAAACTTCTATTGCTGCGTTTTCAAAACCCAGTGCCAGTGCTAATTTATCGTTGTCATTTGTAATAGGAAATTTACGCAGGTGGTACATTACCGCTGTTTTCAGTCCGGAATAAGAAAAATTATAATTTCCACTGTGTAGCATAGGGCGTGGTAAATCCAAGGGGTGGATATTTTGTGCGCGAGCTTCTTCAGCTAGTTTTGAAATCTTTGGACCACCGGGGTATTCTAAATCCATAAGTCTAGCTACTTTGTCGTATGCTTCACCCACAGCATCGTCTAATGTTTCGCCCAGTAATTCTAACTTTGAAGTTTGATTTTCTATTTGTGTTAAATGTATTAACTGTGTGTGACCACCGGATACAAGTAATGAAATAGAATTAGGAGATATAGGTAATAAATCAATTTCTGTATTTAGCATATCAGCTGGTAATGTTCCGGAAAGTAAATGACCCATCATATGGTTAACTCCAATTACAGGAACATTCAATAAACTTGCCAATGCTTTTGCAAAAGTTATACCAACCCATAATGCAATTTCTAATCCTGGACCATTGGTTACTGCAATTGCATCAATTTTTGGAAAATCATTATTTTTTATAAATTCTATTAAATTATTTGCCAAATCTGGGTCACGAGACAGTATTATATTTATATTTTCCAAATTTTCTGTACTACTTTCAATGTTAAACCATTCATTGTTAGTAATACTTTGTTTTGACTCAAGAAAAACAGTATTTAGTAGTGGTACACAAGCTTTAACATGTTCTAATTTTGCAATAGCCGGGAATACGCCACCATACTGTGCATGCAGAGACGCTTGTGAAGCTGTAAGATGTGAATGTATAAAGATAGTTTGGTTTTGGGCACCTGAAAAATCCACTAGTGCCATGGATGTTTCGTCGCAACTGGTTTCTATACTTAAAATTCGCATTACGAGAAACAGTGTAGCAAAAAAAGGCTTTTATTGGTAGTATTTATGGAGTGAATCCCGTTAGAGATTAATCTGTTAATTTTCTGTAATCATATGATTAAATGATATAATCAAAATAGTTTTATAAGTATTAAATAACTACGGAAACGCCAAATTAAAAATAATATGATATATATACATAAATTATTAATTAATAAAATAAGAATCACTAATTTATTTAGATTAGGCGATTCCTATCTCTAACGGGATGAAAATAACTATATTTGGATTAGCCGGAACAGGTAAAACAACAACCGGTAAAATCATTGCCGAAAAACTGGGGTATGAATATATGTCGACTGGTAATATTTTTCGCCAAATGGCAGAAGATCAAGGTTTAACATTAAATGAATTTGAGAAGCTTACTGAAACTGATGAAAAATACGACAGGGAATTAGACGAAGTTAAAGTTACTGAATATGGTAAAAATAACGATAATTTTGTACTAGAAAGTCGTTTGGCTTGGCATTTTGTACCAGACTCCATAAAAATAAGATTATATTGTGAAGCAAATATTCGTATACAAAGAGTTGCAAATAGAGAAAATAAGCCTTTTGATCAAGTAGAAGACGAAACCAGTTCTCGTGAAGAATCAATTTATAAAAGATATAAAAATTTATATGGTTTAGCTGATATTAATAATTCTGCTAATTTTGATTTAAATATTGATACTACACATATTGGTATAGACGAAGTAGTAAATGCTGTACTGGAATTCGTAAAAGGCAAATAAAAAAGCGATGTGTATAAACACATCGCTTTTTGTTTTAAGATAAATTTGAATTTACAAATTCAGATCATTTTTTGCTTCTCTTAATAATTTTCTTTGGGCTTCTTTGACTTCAAACCAATTGTCCTTTATCTTGTTTAAGATTAAGGCTATTTTTCTTTCTGGATTTTTAATCTTGTCAATTAAAGCCAAAAGATTCTCGGTCATTTCACTATTAAAGTTTTTTGAAAACGAATTGTTTGTGACCTCGTTATAATTATAGATGTCTAAAATTATTTGATTTGGCACATTTTTCCAGTCTTCTCTTAAAAGTTCATCCCAAGCTTCTTTTGATAAATTTTCAAAATCAACTTTGAACCATAATGTAGTTTGCAGGTATGGATTTGTTGATTGTTTTATTATGGTTATAAGTTTTTCACCACGATAATCATCATCACCAAAAATGTCATTAAGTTTCAGCATCATTTCATTTTGTTCTGACCCAGCAAGTTCTGGGTGTGTTTCAACTAAATACAAAATCTTACCTAAAAATTCTGGTTCGGTATTTGCGTTAATTAGTGAATTACACATCATTTCAAACCTTTCAAATGTAATGTACAAAGAAAAGTTTGAAAGAATAAACATTTTTTCTTTTTTGTTAAGATTACCAAACCCTTTTTCTTGGATTTGCAAAATTGCAGAGTTTACCAATGCGGCAATGCTACAATGAGATAGTTTAAAGTCTTCTCTGCCTTGGATAGAATCACCCAATTGAAGTAAAACTTCAAAAATTTCTGACTTGTTTTTTGCTTTTAGTAAATCATTACTAAGGCCCAAAAATGGCCTGACGATTTTTCCATTTTCAATTTCCATGATCTTATTTTTAAGTTTTTATAATCATGTCATATTTAACAAAAAAGTCAAGGAATAGGGGAATTGATTATTTAATAGCTAATTAGTTTTTTGTTCAACTGGTATGGACTGTTCTTATTAGTTGCAAGGTCACAGTATAAAAAAGAGCCACTATGTAGTGGCTCTTTTTTATACTGTGACCCAAGTGGGAGCGAATTGGAACTTATTAGTTAAAGAACTAATTACTTGGTCCGAGTTTAGTAAAAATGTTATACCGCTTAAAGAATATGCTTAAAATACAACTATCATACAATATTAATGACTACCCCTATGGATTAGAAATAGATAAAAATGGCTTATCTTTTAAAGAAGAAAGTGTTACAATACCTTATATGACTGTATGTATTGTAGCCTTAGCTGAAGATAAAAAGAAAGCAGTGCTCATTGCAGATAAAATGCTGACAACGAGTGGATTATTACCATCTCAAGTTGATGGTAATGCTAATAAGATATTTAAATTCAATGATAATTTTAGTGTACTTTGGGCTGGAGGAGTCGCAGATGCTCTTTCTATTTTAGAAGAAGCTAAAAAAAATATTGGTTCTAAAAGGACAGTTAAAGAGCTTGCTGAGCATATAAATAATAAGCATTTGGAATATCTTCATGGAATTATTGAAAGAAGTGCTATTATTGGAAGAGGCCTTAAAGATATTCATACTTTTTATTTTGATAAATCATTAAATTTAGACCAAAATGTTAGAGGTCAAATTGACCAAGCATTAGCAACTCACAATTTAAATAGTAATACTAGTTTTATTGTTTGCGGTAAGGATAATGATGGAATATATAAAATATATTCCTTAGGTAGTAATCCTCGTAATATTCCACAATTAATTATCGAAGATTATTGTGTTATCGGTTCTGGTGAAATTTATGCGAGAGCTTCTATTTTGGGGTCTGAAAAAATTTACAAATCATCACTTTCTATAGATAATGTTAAGAAAATTATTTTAGAAGCTAAGAAAAAATCAGAAAGTGACCCTGGTGTTGGTAATAAAGAAGATATTATTATTCTTGAATAAATTTATGAAAAAATATTTCTCAATTCTACTTTTAATTGTATTTATAGTACCCGCTATAGCTTCTGCTTCGTGGTGGAATCCTTTTAGTTGGAAAGTTTTTAAAAAGAAACAAGTAGCGCCTCAAGTTCAAATAATTAATACAGAAAAAACTTCTGAACAAAAAATTGATGAGCTACAGAAACAGATTGATGAATTAAATAACAAAAAACCAAATATTCAAAAACTTGAACCAATTGTAAGCAAAAAAAACTCTAAAGAAATTAGTAATTCTGGAAGTAATCTAGTAAATTGTAACGGGCAAAATTATACAAATACTTGTCCATCGCTTGGTAAAGAATTTGTTTGTTATAGTAATATGAGCGGTTGTGCTACAAAAACAGAGATTGATTCATTGTTTATTTGCAATGGAAAAGCATTTTCTAAATGTTTAAATAATCAAAATAGCGTATGTCCTTCAAATGGAGATGCCTATTGTAAAGACAATTCAGTATCAAATCTTAATAATGTGTTGTCTGATATTAATAAAAATCTTCAAAGTAATTTAGATGCATCTCAAAAAGCACAAAAAGAAAAAGAAGATTACTATGCTTCATTAAAAAACTCACCAGAGTGTATAAGTGCTACCAATAAATTATTCTTAAAAGAAAATGAGTACAAAATAGTCAATGATAGATTGTCTCAAATTACTAACATGACACAAGAAAAAGGAGATTTGTCTATTAAATCTTCTTTGTTAAGTAGTGAAATTTATTCTATTACATTAGAAAAATATAAAGCGTGTAGTAATTATGTTCCAACACCAGAAAAAACCTATAATACAGATTGTTATTATATAGGGTACACTTTACACTGCAGTACAAATTAATTTCTACTGTTTAACAGCACAATAACAGTGATTATCAGTGTTTACTAAATAAGGGAATAACAAGGTATAATTAGTAGAAAATAGTAATTAACAGTTAATCAACAGAAATAAAATTGACTGCTCAACTAAGTAAATGATATAAGATACTTAGCACCTTACAAAAAACATAAACTCTTTTGAGATTAAAATAGCAAAGTTCAAAAGCTATTAATTCTTTTAGAGGTTTTAATTAATGTATTTCACTATATATACCCGTTACAAGATGAACTGATACATCTAATGATGTTGTTGAATGTACTAGAGTCACCGTTCTCTATAAAAATGGTACGTTTGGTTATGATTTTCCTAAAAATCAGAATACTGTAAGGTATTCATCGGATTATATATAAAAAGAATTATGTTGAATTGATAATTTAGTAGAACGCTTTTTGGGTGTTTTTATTAGTTACCAATTCAATTCATTATAAAATTAGAATAAAATTGCAACGATAAAAAGCGACTACTGAGTCGCTTTTTTTGTTGTCTAAATCTGCTGGTTTAAAAACAAAGTCCGTTTCTGGCTTTGTAAGTCTCCAGCAGAGCTTACACAGCCAAAAGCGGATTTATTAATTTAATAGATATATAAAAACATGCTTTCAATAGAAGTTTTATACAAAAAAGCTCAAGATAAAAATAGAATATATCAAGGTTCAAATCTTGGTGCTTATGGTTGCCTAACTCAAGCAGTTAAAGGTCGTAATTTTTCAAGGAAATCCCTTGTTAAAGCTTTTAAGGATTTAATGCCAAAAGAAGAATATGCAGAAGATGAGACTTTTGAGCTCGTTAATCACTTAGAGTATCTCACATGTATGCCTGTGGAGGGCGAAAAACAGCCCAAAAATCGGTTTTAAACGGTTATAAAACGATATGTTGAGTATTCAGTCATTAAGAAAAATAGATAGCCTTAATACAGCTCATTTAACAGATGAAGAGCTTGAGGCTATTCGTGATTCTTTTTATGATTTTGGTCAGTTAATGTTTGATGACTGGTATGAACAAAAATTTAGTTCCAAATCTCCCATTGGGTCATTAACAGATACTGATAAACAGCATACAATGTAGCTATGGATAATCAACCTGTAAAAAATGGAATAATCTATGTACGAGTATCTTCCGCTGAACAAGTCGAAAATACTAGTCTTGAATCTCAAGAAAGAAATTGTAGAGAATATGCAAAACGTGAAGGAATAAATGTTTTGAATGTTTATGTTGAAGAAGGAGAATCAGCTAAAACAGCGAACAGAACCCAATTCATGAAAGCAATCACTTTTTGTACTGATAAGAAAAATAAAGTGACACATTTTATTGTTTACAAGTTGGACCGTTTTGCTCGTAATCAAAATGACCATGTCATAACACAAATGACATTAAGAAAACAGAATGTTGCCCTGCGTTCAGTAACAGAACCAATTGATGAAACTCCTATTGGTAGAGTTATGGAAGGAGTTATTTCTGTATTCGCTGAATTTGATAATAATGTGAGAACAGAAAGGTCAAAAGGTGGAATGATGGAAAAGGTTAAAAAAGGTATTTGGGTGTGGAATGCCCCTATTGGATATTATAGGATATACAAAGGAGCGAATCTTTCACCTGAACCATCTACAGCACATTATATTAAAACTATTTTTGAAGAATATTCAAAAGGAACTTACACTTATCGTTCCTTAGCAGAACACATGAATAAGCTTGGTTTTAAAACAATGTTTGGGAAAAACATATGCATGCAACTAATTGAAAAGATATTAAAAAATCCACTTTACTGTGGAAGGATTAAGGTTTGGGGTTTAGATATTAAAGGAGATTTTGAAGCTATCGTTGATGAAGAACTATTTTTAAAATGTCAAAAGGGCTATAGAAAAAAATATACAAAAATGAATCGTTCTATTAAAAACGCTGATTTTC
The DNA here is from genome assembly GCA_964426555.1 of uncultured Candidatus Saccharibacteria bacterium. Classification (GTDB taxonomy): domain Bacteria; phylum Patescibacteriota; class Minisyncoccia; order Phycocordibacterales; family UBA9973; genus 2-01-FULL-33-17. Next base: position 10,510 of record CAYRQJ010000002.1, read on the forward strand.
CATTAAGAAGAATTTGTGTTTGCCCAGAATGTGATACATCAATTACTGGAAGTAGTTCAAGGGGTAGTAAGGGTGGTAAATATTCTTATTATCATCATCATAAACAAGAATGTACTAAAGCAAAGTTTATACCCAAAGAAGTTTTTGAGCAGATGTTTGTTGAATATTTAAATGAAATAACCCCAGATATTAGATATGAGAAAATATTTAAAGCAATTGTTCTAGATATTTGGCAAAGTAACTATAAGAAACTAGATGAAAACAACGCAAAAGTCCGAACCGAAATTGACAGACTAGAGCAAGAACGTCAAAAGATATTTGACCTTCATAGAAATGGAAAATATTCAGATGATGAATTTCAAGAACAAAAAGAAGTTATTAATAAAAAAATGTACAACAAAAGACAACTGCTACAGGGTAATCATATCGAGGAATTTAATATGGAAGAAACTTTGAATCATTGTTTTAGTTTTATTAGAGAAACATCTAAGACTTGGATTCATCTTAAAAATACAAATTACGTTCGTACTATGCAGTTCCAAAAACAAATATTCCCCGACAAAATTACTTTTGACGGAGAAAAATTTGGAACTAAAGAGTTATCCTTAATTTACAAGATGAATCAGGTAACTGACGCTGATAAATCTCATTTGGTGAGCGTTCAGCAGATAGAACTAATCTATCCATTGCCCTGTAAGGTCATTTATAACATTTCAGACTTCTCAGAACAACCCTTCTCGTGCGTAGGTGGTTTTCTATACCGTTCAGGATTTTGCTTCTTATCCATCTCTAGTAATATCTGAAATACACCAACGACCCTATCTCTTTCTTCTTGAGTCCATTCATTTGGATCTCGTTTGTTTAAATTATTCATATAACTAGCATATTAAAAAAGTGACAAAAGTGACACAGATCAAGCCATAAAGTTACACCTAGCTGTAATCTTTCAATCCACAGCTATTGTTTTATTTTATTTAAAAATGATATTATTTATGAGTACCTTTAAATTTATAAATCTTCCTACGGCTAGTTAATCTAAATTGCTGGGCAATCATACCCATTCAAAAGCATAAACGGTTAGTTAGTTGAGGTCTGATCAAAACAACTGAAATACAATAGACCGAGCATTGCCTCAAGACCCTATTTATTTGAAGAAGATTGGATTAAGGAAATGTAAACCCAAATTGGTTTATGTTTTTTTGATTCAGTCTTTTTTTTTGTGACTAATTTTTAAAAGCACCAACCCTCTTTGGATTAAGGTGCTTTTATTAGTTTAAGAACAAAAAATACATGTCTAAATTAGATTTAGTTTGGAGTACAGAAGTTAGAAAAGTTAAGGATCTATTACCATGGAAAGAAAACCCTCGCACTATCACAAAGGTCGCCCTTGAGAAACTCAAGGACAGAATCACAAAGCGTGGCTTCCACAGCGTTATTGTTATTGATAACGACAATACTATTCTCTCTGGTAATCAGAGAAAGACAGCACTCACCCAACTTGGTATCAAAGAAGTTAATGTGCTTGTGCCGAATCGACAACTCACCAATGAGGAGCGAACAAAGATTGCACTTGAGAGCAATCACAACGATGGTGAATGGGATTTTGAAGCATTAAAAAACTTTGAACTTCCCACGCTTCTTGATACTGGTTTCGATGAGATTCAACTCTCAAAGTTTTGGGATAAAGATATCGAACTTAAAGATGATCCAATAGATTTAGAAAAAGAAATAAAGAAAGCAAAGGATACAAAGATAAAAGCTGGAAATATGTTTCAGCTTGGAAGACATCGGCTGTTCTGTGGCGACTCTCTCGATCCTAAGAATGTAAAGAAACTCATGGGAGATGTCCGTGTCGATATGGTCAACGATGACATACCATTTAATATCGGCTTAAGTTATGACAAAGGCGTAGGTCAGAAACAAAACTATGGTGGAACAATAAACGACAACAAGACTGAGGAGGAGTATAGAAATTTTGTCAGGACATTAATTCAGAACGCCTTATTAGTAAGCAAGAAAGATGCCCATATTATGTTTTGGTGCGATGAGCGATATGTATGGCTTCTCCAAACTCTCTATAAAGAACTTGGTATTGATTCAAAGAGATTGCTTGTGTGGATTAAAAATAATAGTTCACCAACACCATCTGTCGCTTTTAACAAGGTCACCGAATTTTGTGCTTACGGTACGGTCGGACGACCCTATCTTTCTAAAGAAGTACACGATCTCCATGAAATTCAAAACCATGATTTAACAACTGGTAATAATCTGTCAGAAGAAATCATGGATCAGCTTAATATCTGGATGGTCAAAAGATTGCCAGCAAATCAATATTCTCACCCTACCGAGAAAAGCCCACTACTGCATCATAAAGCACTACGCAGATGCACAAAGGTTGGTGATGTAGTTCTTGATCTCACTGCTGGATCAGGAAGTATTTTGATTGCTTGTGAACAGCTAAAAAGAACTGCATATATCTCTGAGCTTGAGCCAGTATTCTGCCAAGTTATCTTAAATAGATTTAAAAAGTTTACTGGAATCAATCCAATACAAATCTATGAAAAAGAATAGATTACAAGATCAATTCTTTGAGGAATTGCGTAAAGTTCCGATCGTTCAAGTTGCGTGCGAGAAAACTGGCATCTCTCGTAACAGTATCTATCGTTGGAAGAAACAAGATAAATCATTCTCAAAGAAAATGGATCAAGCGATGGCTGATGGTGTTCTATTCATCAGTGATATGAGTGAAAGCCAAATGCTTACCATGATTAAAGAAAAGAACTGGTCGGCAATATCGTTTTGGCTAAGACACAGGAATCCTAACTATAGAGATAAGGTGGAAATTACTACCAAGGAAGAAGATGAAGATCTAACTCCTGAACAACGGAAGATAGTTCGTAATGCCTTGAAACTAGGCACTACGAAACAATAATCATATGACTGGGCAAAGAATAATCTCAGAGAAATTGATCAAGACCATGATCAAGGATAAAAAAGTACGAACGGCTATAACCAAGAAAAGTCATTGGTATTTTTTTCATTTCTACTTTGCCCATTATGTACAGTATCCGATAGCACCATTCCACGAAGAGATATTTAAAATCCTTGAAAATGAAAAGATAAAGCTTGCCGTTATCGTTGCTTTTAGAGGATCAGCTAAATCAACCCTCATTACCACCTCATATGTCCTGTGGTCTATTCTCGGTATTCAACAAAAAAAGTTTGTTGTTCTCTGTGGTCAGACTGAGCATAAAGCTCGACAGTATTTGATGAATATAAAAAATGAGCTACTACACAACGAATTATTAAAGAAAGATTTAGGACCATTTGAAGAAGAAAAGAACAGTCTTGGAAATGTCACAGCTTTAATCATCAAGAAATTAAATGTGAGAATTATGACGACTTCCACTGGTCAAAGTATTCGTGGAATGAGACATAATCAACATCGACCAGATCTCATTATTCTTGATGACATTGAAGATATTGAATCGGTTAAAACACGAGAAGGCAGAAACAAGACTTTCAACTGGTTAACTGGTGAAGTCATACCTGCTGGAAACAAAAACACTCGAATCATTGCTGTTGGAAATCTTCTACACGAAGATTCACTGTTAAAACGCTTACAGAAAAAGATTGAGAATGGTGAGATGAAATATATGCACGGCGTATATCGTGAGTATCCGATTGTAAACGAGAAAGGTATTCCGTTGTGGCTTGGAAAGTATCCGACACTTGAACATATTGAAGCTGAGAAAGAACGAACCATGAATGACATAGCATGGTATCGAGAATACATGCTCCAGATCATCTCAACTGATGAGCAAGTAGTTCGTCCTGAGTGGATTCAGTTCTATACCAAATACCCCAAAGAAAGATTCCGTGGTATTTCAATTGCTGTTGATCTTGCTGTGAGTGAAAGAGACTCAGCAGACTGCACAGCGATGGTTGTCGGGCATGTCTATGGAATTGGGAGGCATATGAAAATCTACATACAGAAGAATCCATTTAATGCTCGTGTACCATTTCCAGTACAAGCAGAATATATCAAGTCACTCATTGCCACAGAGAAGTTAAAACATCCTAGAGTAAAACTCTACATTGAAGATGTTGGGTATCAAAAAGCCCTAGTACAGGTCTTCCAAAGTCAGAGATACGATGTTGAGGGTGTACCTACTGGGAGAAGCGACAAGACTGCACGACTTCGACTAACCACTTCTTTTATCAAAGATGGTCGAGTACTGTTCCCTGAGAAAGACTGTGAGGAATTGATTGAACAACTCACAGGGTTTGGTAAAGAAAAGCATGATGACTTAGCTGATGCTTTCGCAATATTGGTTTTAAAAGTAATTGAGAATAACCCTAGAGGATCCATCGGTGTGATTTCGAATCACAGTAGAATCTAATTTTTATTAGTATATACCTCATCACCAATTATGAGTTTTTCAATATCAACATTTTTCTTATCATCAAGATATCGATATTTTACTGACCAGTCACTTCTGATCATCGCACCGAAACCGTTTTGAGAATCAACATATGAACTTACTAGATAATAGTTTTCACCGAGCTTTTCAATAGAAAAGTTTTGAGTATTACATGTCGGAAATTCTGCAGTTGAGGGAGACTTTAACATTTCTTTGACCATAACTTCTGTATCTACACAGAGATCATATATTCCTATTTCTTTCGGCACTTCAGCTGTAGGGGTACTTGAATCTCCTGATCCACCGATAACAATAATTAAAACTATAAAACCGAGTAACCCTGCGAGCATTTTTCTACCGAGTGTCCAAACATATATCTTGCCCTGACAATGGGGACACCTACTCGCATCTTTATTAACTTCTTTTTTACAATGGGGACACAATTTTGTACCAGCTTGATCGCTCATGGTATTTATTGTTGCGTGTTATTTATAAATCCTAGGGTAAGACGCAAAAAGCCTACCACATAGGTAGTACCTTGCGGTACTCATATCAGTTTCCCGATATGGCGATCAAGCGACCCTATATGATAGGTTCTTCACGCTTGATCGACTTTTCACCATGCCACTGATTGCTCAGATGGTTTAGGCTACTTTTTTCTATTCAGTTGTAAATGAATAATAACATTTTCGACCCTATTATTCAACGACCATCCTATCGCAGAACCCTAAAATATCAGAGGAAGTTACCAACAAGTTGCCAACAACGAGAGCCTTAGCAAAAGAGCTAATCTGCGTCATTAATATATACATGGAGACTAATGTAATTGGGAAGATTCATAGCAATATTTCTATAACAGAGGCAAGGATCAAGTATTGCTTGTATGCTCGTAAATCGACTGAATCAGACGAACAACAGGCTTTGTCTATAGATTCTCAGATAAAGGAAATGCAAGCTATAGCTGAGCGTTTAAAGCTTAATGTGGTAGCAGTAAAAAGAGAATCACATTCGGCAAAGGAATCAGGGCAAAGACCAGTATTTAAAGAATTATTAAGCGAAGTTTCGAAAGGTGTATATAACGGAATTCTTACATGGGCACCAGATAGATTAAGTAGAAATGCTGGAGACCTCGGTACTGTCGTTGATTTAATGGATCAAAGAAAATTGATTCATATTCAAACTTACGGACAAACCTTTTCTAATTCTCCAAATGAAAAGTTCTTGCTAATGATTTTATGTTCTCAAGCAAAGCTTGAAAATGATAATAAAAGTATCAATGTGAAGCGTGGACTACGAGCAAGAGTAGAAATGGGATTATGGCCTTGTAAGCCACCAACTGGTTATACAAAGTACAAACGAATGGATCAAAAATGTGAATCCGTCATTGATGAAAAGCGTGCACCAATCATAAAGCAGATGTTTGAGAAAATTGCCTACGATGGCTGGAGTGGTCGAAAAGTATATCAATGGTTAAAACACGATATAGATTTCAGAACAGAAAACAACATACATCTTAGTCTGGGTAATCTCTATCGAATTTTTCAAAATCATTTCTACTACGGCAGGTTCGAGTTTCCAAAAGAATCAGGTAATTGGTACAACGGATCACATAAACCAATTATTACCGAAGATTTGTTTAATTTAGTTCAAGAAAAAATTAAAAGTCAGTTGCTAGAACCACGCTCATCTCAAAAAGAATTCGCATTCACCAAGATTATGACTTGTGGACTTTGTGGTTCAGGCATCACAGCAGATGAGAAATTTAAAAAGCAGAAGAACGGAAATGTGAACCGATATGTCTATTACAAATGCACAAGAACGAGAGACCAAGATTGCCCTTGTGGATTTATTAATGAAGAAGATCTTGTGGTTCAGCTTCAAGATCTCATGAATGACCTCGAAATACAGACTGTTCCCATGCGAGAGCGAATCACTCACGAAGTTAAGAGATTTAAGAAATTTGAGCAAATGCTTCTTGGAACCAAGACCGAGGTGGCAGTTAAAGACATAGATATACGAAATTACGCCAAATTTATCCTTATTGAGGGGTCTATGGACGAAAAGCGAGAGTTTATGAGGTGTTTAAATAGCAAAATACAATTAAATAATAAAGTTATCAAGCTTAGTAATTAAAACTCAAAAATGTTAAAATAGAATCTATATATTATGAAAAAAAGCCCCAATAAAAAAGGTAAAAAACCAATTAAGTTCATAGATTTATTTGCGGGCATAGGAGGGTTCCATATGGCTTTTCACAATGTCGGAGGTGAATGTGTTTTTGCATCTGAGTGGGACGAACCAGCAAGAAAAACATACTATGAAAATTTTAAAAAGATAAGCCCTGAATTATTCGATAAACATTTTATCGGAGATATTAATTCTGTTAAAGATATCAAGAAAGAGATTCCAGATTTTGACGTACTAACTGGAGGATTTCCTTGCCAGCCTTTTAGTAATGCTGGTCACAGAAAAGGTTTTAATGATACTCGTGGTACCTTATTTTTTAACATTGCCGAGATTTTAAGAATAAAAAAACCCAAAGCTTTTTTTATTGAAAATGTAAGAGGGTTACTTAATCACGATGGTGGAAAAACTTTTGAAGTAATTAAAAATACAATAGAAAAAGATTTGGGTTATTCTTTTTACTATAAAATAGTTAAAGCCAGTGATCACGGACTTCCTCAATTGAGACCTAGATTATTTATGGTTGGATTTAGAGATAAAAATATTAAATTTGAATTTCCAAAAGAGACCCCACTTAAAATTACCATGTCAGATGTGTGGGAAGGCAAATGTAGTAGAGATGTAGGATTCACTCTAAGATGTGGTGGTCGTGGATCTAATATAAAAGATCGTCGTAACTGGGATTCATATATCGTTGATGGAAAAGTAAAAAGAATCGGTCCAAAGGAAGGTAAAAGGATGCAAGGATTCCCTGATAGTTTTGTCTTTCCTGTTTCTGAAGTGCAAGCAATGAAGCAACTGGGTAATAGTGTTGCCATAGATGCGATCCAAGCAGTTGCCAACCAAATAGTTAAAACACTAGAAAGTAATTCTAAGATCTAATGTGTAGCGCTCCTTTTGGAGATGTAGCAGTACTTTGATGATTTCTCACCCAAGCAGATAAATCCTGATTTTTTTCTGGATCATAAATATTAGGCATACCTTTCTTGCTTCTTATTGAGAAAGTTAAATTATCCCACAAAGAATCTACTGTTTGTGATTTACTTAAAATAATATAATTTTCTGTGTTTTCAGGCTGATCAAAAATGAGTACTTTATCAGCTGGGAAATTTGAATCCTTTGATCCTGTACCAGTAAAAAGGAAATATTCCAATACAGGTTTCAGGTATTCTTTATTTTTAGAAAATGGAGAATTTGTGTCCTTGTTGTTTATATCTTCTTTAATTTTTCCAGAAATTCTTTTATCCCAGTATTCATCTATTATTTTATCTAGTTTTGAAATATCTAAATTTAGTAATTTAAACACTCTTAGAAAGCCAGCTCTATTGGTGTGGTTTACTATTGCTGATTTAGCACCTAATTTATTTTTTACACTATATCTGACACCATTAATTTCTAGGTCAGCTTTTGAACCAGTAGGAGCTTTCGGGAAGATGTTTTTCAAAGAGTTGTAGTCTCTTTTTCTAAGTAAAACCTCGTATTCTTCTTTCCACTCAGGCAACTTACCATCAGGAGAAAATTTTAGTGATTTTATAACCCCAATATTGTGATCACCGACTAAAGCCTCTTTACGATAAAACATCATCAATAAAAAGGTTTTTAGGAATATTTCATTTTGTTCACCAATATTCTGTGCCATATATACATTAAATATTAGCAAAAAAGCACCCAGAATACAATAAAATTCTTTATAATCAAGAGCAAAAATGTTATAATCGGTTTTATATGCCTAGTAACCAATTTAAGTTTTTAAAGGAAAAACCCCTCGAAACCATCGAGGAGATTTCTAATTCAAAATTTGGGCATGAGGAAATAGCTTCAACTCTAGAAAAGATAGCTGAGGAATGCCCAACTCCTTTCACAATAGGACTCTTTGCAAAGTGGGGTTCTGGTAAAAGTACCATTGCAAATTCTTTGAAAAAGAAACTTTTTTCTAAAAATGTACCAGTTGTGCTATTCGATGTCTGGAAACATGAGGGTGATGCATTAAGACGCACTTTTCTTAAAGAAATTGTAAAGCAGTTAAAAGGCAAGGACTACGGATCTACTTTCTTCTCTGATGATTTTAAATTAAATGACAGGCTTGAGCGAAGTGTTAGTACAAATTCTGATACAAAGTTGAAGATTAACACAACAATTCTTAAACAACTTCTCCCATGGTTTGTTGGTGCATTAGTGATTTTAGGAATTGCTTGTGGGGTTCTTTATAAATATCATTTTCTTGATAATGTTTGGAATTTCATAAAACCTTTCATACTGATGTTTGGTGGCGTGGCGACAGGAGGAGCTTTTCTTATTTGGTTACTTAAGCAGTCGGTTTACTTTTTTTCAGCAGAAACCACAAGCTTCGGTGTAGATAAATTTGAAGATCCTCATGAGTTTGAAGAGGAGTTTTCGAACATACTAAAGGCACTTCAGCACCCAAGAATAGTTATTGTATTCGACAACTTAGATCGTGTTACCCATGATAAGGTCGCAGAAGTATTATCTACAATTAAGACTTTTTTGGAGCCAGGAGACATCGAAGATGATAAAAAAGAAGTTGTCTTCTTAGTCCCTTGTGATGCTAGATCTATAAAGCACCATTTGGCAAACCTATATGGCTCAACCGATAAATTTACTTTTGATTCCGACGAATTTCTAAGAAAATTCTTTAGTACGATAGTTTGGATCCCTGATTTTATTCCAGTTGAACTTGAAGCTTTAGCTAAAGATAGCTTGCATGAGACAGGAGTGGCTGTGTTAGATAACAATTATGTTGCTTGGCTTATCACAAAAGCATTTCGAGACAACCCTCGTCAGATAATTCAATTCGTAAACATATTGCTGGCAAACTATCTTCTAGTTGTTGAACGACAAGGTGATGATAAAGATTTTCCACCAGATTTTTTAACAGAGAACATTTCTCAACTTACAAAATATCTAATACTTAACCAATTATTTCCAGATGAAATGGAGGTATTGCGACAAAAAAAAGTGCTGAGCCTGGAAGAGGTTAAAACAGTTAATTTTGAAATTAAAAAGGAAGACCTTTCTGCAAAAAAGAAGAACATTGAATTTCTAAAATTTATTGAGGAGACTAAGAATATTCCAATAGAAAATTTGAGAATATTCTTTACTTTGAGACGGTCAGAACAAGAAAAGAAATTCCCTGGCTTTGAATCTTTTATTACTTTACTAGAAGATAGAAAAATAGAAGAAGCAAAAACTTATCTTGAAAAGGTTGGTGACTTTAATGATGTCCAACTTGTTAGTGATTTTGCTCAAGCCATTAAGACTGAGATTGAAAGTAAGACTAACCCCGTATCTCTTGCAAACTTGGTGTCTACATTGTTCACAATTATAAGTGAAAATGGCATGACCATGTCAGGTCCTCTATTCCAAGAAATAAATAATATTTTAAATGGAACCTGTAAGGAACAATTACACCTTGTTTCCCCTAAGTCTGTAAATAACATTCTCTTTACACTTTATGCCTCTGATCGCCCAAGTCTCATTACACAATGGATCACAGCTATGGAAGGAATGGTTGCAAATGAAGCGAAGTACCAAAACAATCGAACATTTATTGATGAAGTATTTGATGTTCTTACAGATAATCCTCAATACTTGGATACAACTCAAACTCCAAGAGTTCAACAGCTCCTTACGGCAAATTACTCAAGAGATATTAATATTGCAGAAATGGTAATTAAAACGGAGGATTCACAGAAAAAGATTGGATCAACTGCATATGCGCAAAACTTCTTAGGATCATTGTCAGGAAATCAGATTCCTGAAACTGTCCAAAGAATTGATCTGCTGGGTAAGTTTGATAAATCCGTTATTAACCCACTTGGAGGAGATATGATATTTGGTAAATTCTCTGAAATTCTAAACTTAGAAAATCTACAAACCACAAATCCACCAATTGATAAACAGAAATTATTAGATGCTTTCAATCGATTTAATCAAAACCATCTTACTTTGATGGTTGGTGCGTCTGAACAAGTACGCATAAGTTTCATTGATGTTTTGATTGCAGGTTTCAATGCATTGCCAACCTACGAAGAAAGATCAGTATTTGTTCCTATTTTAGTTGGAGCAAAGAAGTATAGCCCTGCTCAGAAAATACCAGAAATAGACGCTCTTTTGAGTAGTTATATTACTAGTGTAAAACCTGAAAGCTTTAATCAGTCATACTCTGAGCTTTCTGCTGAGGAAAAAACTAAATTCTTTGAGGCAGGACTATATACTACAGCTGAAACCAGATCTATTAATGATGAAAATTTCAGAAATGAATTTTTTGGTAAAATTACAGACACTCAGAAGCAGGTTTTCATAGAAAAGATTTTTCAACAAAATATTGAAGGTGCATTCCAGTTTATCGAAAAGACAGATCCAAAAGAAAATAAGAATATCTTTCCAATATTTGATAAACTTTGGACTATCTACGACTCTGCTTCAGTGGTGAATAAAAAAAGAATGTTTGATTTTGTAAATTCTCGCAAAGCAGACAATGATGCTCATGTTAGAGATGTGCTTGCAACGAAGATAACTACCTGTCTAACAAGTGTTGATGTAAACCTGCAGGAGGTTGGTCTACAGGGACTTTCAGAGGCTTCTAAGCATTTGGCACAACCTAAATTAAGACAAGTAGTCAAAGATGTCTTTGATTGGATTCGTAAGCCAGAAATATCTCCAAAGTACCAACCTTTTTCATTGAGAGCTATTCTGTCAGAATACGACCAATTTAATGATCAGGAAAAAGCTGAATTCGTTCAATTCATTTTTGAAGAGTTAGTTAGAAAACCTGTTGATGTGAATCATATAAATTTCGGGTTTGAAATCTTAGAGCAGTTAAAACCAAAGTATGAAGAACGAACCCAGAATTTCGATGACATAAAACTTAGAATTGAGAGCGAGCAAGATGCAGGTATCAAAAATGCGTTAGTTGCAGGACTGGTTAAATTGAAGCCCACAAGACCAAATACTGATAATAAAGATTTCTGGAAAGCCATCGATGAAATTACTAATTCTTAGTATCTATTTAGAGCGTACAAAAATAGCCCTTAAATGGGCTATTTTTGTACTCGTGCTAGCTGTTGATGGTGACCTCACGGGGAATCGAACCCCGATTGACGGATTGAAAACCCGCTGTCCTAACCGTTAGACGATGAGGCCAATACAATCAAAAGATTGTTTGGTAACTAAAAAATAATATAGCATATTTTTAAAAAAAGTAAAAGGATCTAAGATCTTAAACATAAGCCGTATTTCTGATTTTTTTATATGAACAATTAATATTGACAAAATTGGTATTTTATTATATTTTTAATTAAATTATATATAAAAAATTATTTAAACTTTAAATTACTTAACTATGGACACTCAAGGAAATCAAAACGACACAGCAACAGCTGAAAATCCAGCTCAAACAATGCAGTCTCAACTAGAGATTGATTTTAAAAAAACAAATGAAAACCAAGCCAGTTTGGCCCCAAAAGAAATTTCACCTGAACAGCAAATTCTTAATTTGCTTGGCAAGCCGACAAATATGGTTTTGGATGCTGTAATTTCAGTATTACCAAAACCTGATACCAAGCTAAAAATTTGGGCCGGTAGCGAAGAAAGAATATTTGTTGTTGAACAATCTTTACAAAAGGGTGATGTTGCTTTAACCAAAGGCACTACGCATGATGGAAAAATATTTTATACCCTTCAATTTATTTTAGGAGATAAAAATAAAATTCTTTATGGAGAACGCCTGGAAAGAAGATTTTTTATGCAAAAGAATTTAACTTAAATTTTTTTGTTATGGAAGAGAAAATTAGTACAATTACAGTAATTGCAAGAACAAGTTTTGTTTTGCTACTTTTGATTTTACTTATCGTAGTAATTGCTCGTTTTTATAGCGACTGGAAATACAAAAAAAATAATAACACTAATAAGAATTATTAGTCATTATGCTTGTGGAATAAAATTCCACAAGCATTTTTTTATTTTTTATATTAAATTTCCTATTTCTTTTGGTAAATCTTCGGGTAGTCCGTCCAGTGCGCCAGATGTAGTTAGAAGTATTAATGAATCAGGATTTAAATCACGCTTTAATAATTCGTAAACTTGTTCCTTGTTTGTAACAGGGTATACATTGGGATTTGTTTTTTTAATCTCCGCCATCATTTCGGCTATGGTTAACTGGTCAGCAGTTGCGCCATGGGTAAGGGGATTAAATATGTAAACAGTCTCTATATCTTTAAACAAATCTGTATACCAAGATAAATTACCACGGTTACGCCAGCCAAATGTGTGTGGTTCAAAAATGTCTATAATTTTTTTACCTTTATAATGTAGCTTTACTGCATCTATATCAGCCATGGCTTTAGCATACGAACTACCGTAAGATTCTATTATTGGAATATTTGAATTACTAACCTTTTTATCCAGTCTGCCTTTTACTCCGTGAAAAACTTTTATAGCATTTTGTAACTGGGCAGGGGATACAAGATTTTTTTCCAGTAACATTGCTGATACTCCTACAATATTTTCTATACTGTGTTGTCCCAGTAAAATAGTTTCAATATTTATAATTAATTCTCCATTTTTATATAAATCAAAATTTGTAACTTCACCATAGTTTATATTTTCTGCGTAATAGTTTGCAGAATTATTTAAACCATAGCTAACAATATTGCAATTCGTATTTTCTAAAATATCAGTAATGTGTGCACCATCATATGCATAAACTAAAACTCCGTCATTGGGAATTATTTTTAATAATTCAATAAAAGGTTTTAAATAGCTTTCAATAGTTGTGTATACATTTATATGGTCGTGTTCACATGAAGACAAAATTACATTGGTTGGGTTATAGTGCAGAAATTTTGCAGATTCGTCCCAATTACTGCTGGGGTATTCGTCGCCTTCTAATACAAATATTTTTGAATCAGTTAGTTTACCAGAATCCGGCAAATCCATTGGTACTGCACCAATAAAATACGATGGACTAACACCAGCGTGTTCTAAAACAAAACTGGTTAATGTAGTAATACTAGACTTACCAAAACTACCAACACAAATTATGTTTTCTTTGTTTTGTGTAAGGTTATTTATAATTTCGGGTAAAGATTTTACTTTGTCTTTGTAATTACTGAATGCTTCCGCTACTTCGGGGTTTGTTTCAGGGATTAATTTGGCATGTTTCCCAATTACAATATAATCTACATCTTTTGGAATATTCTCGGCAATATGTCCAGTAGTAAAGTTTATATTGTGCTCACGTAAATAGCTTAGCATTGGGTCGTAAAATCCTTCGTCGGACCCAGTTACTGTATGGCCCATGGACTGCAACATTACTGCCAATGTACCCATAGCTTTACCGCACATACCAATAAAATGATATTTTAGTTTTTTATTTTCCATAAATTATTTTGTAAAATCACGGCCGTATAGTACGTCCATTAAACTTAATAATAATTCACCATATAGCATATCTGCATTTGGTTTCCATTCGGTACCCAGTAATATATCTATAGCTGTAACTTGTTCCAAGCTTTTATCTGGAAGCATTCCAGTGGTTAAATTATCTGTTGGAATAGATTTTAGATTATAGTTTGTCAGTAATCCTGTAGCTATAAGTTTTTCTTTATAAGCTGGTAAATATTCGGCAGCTACAAAACTACCTAGACAGCGTGCGCCATTTATAAATTTAAATACTAAATAAGTTAAAAATAGTCCTGGACAAAGCCGGTCGTTATTTAATGCATCAATTATTTTTTCTGGGGTAGCTTCTAAATTATAATATTTAGATTTAGTAAAACCATCATTATTCAGAAAAATACTAACTTGTTTAAATTTTCCATCTTTTAAATATGAACCATAAAATATTGCTTCAGTTGGGATAGATTCTGCTAGTATTTTACGAGTTTTTTCGTCACAAAGAATTTTGGTTACAATATGATTTGGCTTTTTTAAAATTTGTAACAAATATTGTGTAGTAATTTCGTTTATATCTAAATACGATGTCTTGCTTAAACTTAAAACTTTGTTTTCAATATTCTTGTTTGTATTTAATGCAAAAACAGGGTAGCTGGATTCCACATTTGGCACAGTGAAATACTGACCCAGTTCTGGGGTTAGAGAATTAATTGTATTTATTGTACGGTCTTTTATGGTGCTACGATAAGCTATTTCGTCTTGCATATTGCTAGGTGTTAGAGATATGCGTTGTAATTCGTGGTCGCGATGTAGTTTTGAATTATTTATATCAGTATTTATTTGATTATATAAATTTGAATCCACAGAGATTATTTTATCCAGGTCAGTGTTTGAAAACTTTAAACAACCTGGGCGGGAAGCGTTACTATATGGAATACCAGAATAAGCAAATACTAAATACCAAGCGTCTTTTGGTAACCCAGCGGTGGTTAACCAGTTTATAGTTAGCATTCGTGGAGTATTGATAATATCTAAATGGTGAGCAGTTTGGACTACACGGTGTTTTATAAAGCTGTTTACTATTTCATCACTATCTTCTTGTGAATATTTATATTTAGTTAAAACAGTTTGCAGGGCGTTTATTAATTCGGGTTCTACTGTATTTATTGGGACGTATTTATATAGAGACGCTGAATATTCTGAGACAGTTTTGTCCCAGTTTTTTTCAATAACATTTGCAAGATGAAGTTTGTTCTCCGCACGCAATGTTTCCAATAAGTTTTGGATTCCATCTTTTAATTCAGCCTGTGTCATAAAAGTAAATATATCATATATGATATAAATTTTCTAACTTAGTGCGCGATACAGGAGTCGAACCTGTGACATCGTCAACGTCAATGACGCGCTCTACCAACTGAGCTAACCGCGCATGTAAATCACACATATTTTAAATATAAACTTCTGCGACGCGTTATACCTACAAAGACAGCTAAACGCGCTAGCTTATAAACAAAATATACATTATTAATAGTTTAAAATCAATTTATCTATGCTAAAATAACTTATGGAACTTATAACAACAATTCATCCCGACGGGACACATGGTAGTCCTAAATTACCACCTGGTATCAAAAATTATCTTATCGATATAGATGGTACTATTTGTGACGATATTCCTAATGAAGAACCTGAACGAATTCCAGGAGCAAAGGAATTCCCAGGAGCAAAGGAAAAAATAAATGGATATTTCGATGCCGGGCATATTGTTACTTTTTTTACATCACGAGTAGAAGAGCACCGAAAAGAAACTGAAAAGTGGTTAAACGAACATGGTTTTAAATATCATGGTCTTATGATGGGTAAACCCAGAGGTGGTAATTATCATTGGATAGATGATAGAGATGTTGAAGCTATAAAATTTACAAATTGGGATTTATTGTAATATTCTAATTAATTTGATAATATCACCAGATGGAAAATATTCAGGTAATAATATTGGCTGCAGGAAAGGGTAAGAGAATGAATGCAGAAGTACCAAAAGTTTTGGTGCCTTTTCACGACAAGCCAATGGTTGACTATGTAATAGAAGCTGTAAAACACAGCGGTATAAATACGCCGCCTGTATTAGTAGTTGGTTATGGAAAAGAATTGGTAATAGAGCATTGTGGAGACTCTGTAGGCTATGCTGAACAAGTAGAACAGTTGGGAACAGGTCACGCTGTAAAGTGTGCCCAAGATGCCATTTTAGACCAAGCAGAGCATGTAATGGTGTTATATGGAGACCAACCATCTATTACTGGAGCTATGATAGCCAATTTAGCCAAAACTCATGTAAATTCAGGTAATCCATTAACTATGGCAACTGTCACTATTCCATCTTTTGAAGATTGGTATAAAGCTTTTTTAGCATTTGGAAGAATTGTTCGAAATGAAAAAGGGGATATTTTAAAAAATGTAGAATACAAAGATGCTACTGATATAGAAAAAGAAATTAAAGAAGTAAACCCGGCTTATTTTTGTTTTAAAAAAGAATGGCTTTTTGAAAAACTTAATCAATTAAAAAATGAAAATTCACAAGGGGAATATTATTTAACTGATCTTGTAAAATATGCAGCAGATGAAGGTAGTATTGAATCAGTTCCTATTTCTCCAGAAGAAGCATTGGGTGTAAATACAATTGAACAACTTCGTGAACTAGAACAAATTATTAAAAAAGCAGAATAGGTAAATAAAAAATCGCTAGTGTTTATTAAAACTAACCTAGCGATTTATTTTGGTAAATTGATTTTTTACAACGCAATACCTTTTTCTTTTGCGAAAGATTCTATCTTGTCGATTTCTTCCTGGCATGATCTTAAAAGTTCATTAAACCAAGAAATCTCTATTTTTAATAATGGTTCATGGTGATTACGATACCAAGCCACTATTCTTTTACGATAAGATTCTTTACCTCCATTTTCCCATGTCGCATCTTCTTTGCTTATAAGACTTAATGAATCAAGTAGATTTTCTACATTTAGATCTGCATCTTCTTCAAGATCACTTATTAGTCTTATAAGTTTTATATGATCGGCATCTTCGTTATTTAATAATTTTTTTATTCTAATTTTTTCTTGATTGATCTCTTTCTCAATTTTTTTCATACGAGAAATACAAAATTCTTTAATCTCTTTTGAATTATTGAGCCTTCTTGCTACTAAACCATCTGTTATTTCTTCAATAAATTTTTCGTATTTCTTTTTAAGAATATTAATTTCATTAGAAAGATTTTGTAGTCTTTTATGTTCTGACCAAAAAGTTCTTCTCAAAATTAAAGCATGGTAGTGTTGCGAATAAGAATAAATTTTAAAGATAATCCAGGCTGTGATTATAATCCCTAAAGTTATTAATAGATCAGTTACATTTAATCCCATGGTACCAAATATTTTTAACATGAATATGTTTAAAATAAAAAGTAATCCAAGACGTAAAAGTACCGACATTGTTTGGTTTTTGGCTATTTCTTTAAGCCATTTTTCGTTGATTGTTTTCATATTTTTAGATTTAATAATTTAATAAAAAATAACATCTATTTACATATTTGTCAAACAAAAGTCCAGGCAAGGCCTGGACTTTTGTTTGTATATTTGGATTATTAAATTTAGTGGCCGGTTTGGATAAATTGGTATATGTCTTCTAATGCTTTTACGGCGTCACCGGCGGCAATGTTGTTTTGATGGTAACGGCCGTTTGTTACATCACCAGCAGCCCATATGCCCAACACATTACTGCGCTGATTCATTGGGTCTACTATAATGTTTCCAGTTTCGTTTAGCGGTACTATTTCTTTTACAAAATCTGTATTTGGGATTTGGCCTACTTCTACGAAAATTCCACCAGTTGGAATAGTGTGTTCTTCACCTGTAAGTTTATCTTTATAAGTAAGCGAATTTACAAACATTTCACCGTCTACGCGCAAAATATCCGCATTCATAATTGCTGTAATATTTTCTTTTTCTAAAGCTTTTTCAACTGTAATTTTATCTGCTTTAAATTCTGGACCACGGTGGATAATAGTTACATTTTTACAATACGCGGATAGCTGTAATGCAGATTCTATTCCAGCATTACCACCACCAATTACTAACACGTCTTGTCCCGAAAATACTGGACCATCACAACTGGCACAATATGTTATACCTTTGTGTTCGTATTTATCTGCATTCTCAGCTGCTAATTTACGACGAGATGACCCACTGGCAACTAACACTGATTTAGATTTTAGTGTTGTGTTTTTGTCGGTAGTTATACTAAAAACGTTTTCATTTTTTAAAATTTTTGTTACAAGTTCGCCGTTATATGCATCTAAAAATTCACCAACATATGACAATGCATGATCTTTCAAATCACTGGCTAGTTTGTGACCTGCAATTTCTTTGGTTCCAATCCAGTTATAAATAGTTTCAGAAACTTGAGATTGTCCACCCCATTCGGATACTATTATTGCAGTACTTAATTGTTTACGAGCAGCGTACACAGTAGCAGCGGCACCTGCTGGACCACCACCAATTATTACAAGATCATATATTTTTTCTTCACTCATCCCGTTAGAAGCAGGTCGCGATCTAAACTATTTAGATAGATGCTTCTGCTTATGTTAAATTAATATTTATTTTAAATATCTCGTTAAAATGGCGTGACCGCGGCTTCTAACGGGACATGTTTCCCCAGTATATCACAAAAGTTATACTACTAAAAATAAAACCCTAATTAATTTAATTAGGGGATTATTAGTTCTAAATTAGCGCTTGTTTCTACGTAAGAATGCTGGAACAGATGACCAGTCGTCACCACCAGAATCATCAGTAAGAGTATCGTCAATTATAATGTCTGGAGTTTTTGTTGACATTAGGTCTGACTTCATAGGAGTATTGTCTTCTTGGTTAGCCAAAGCAGCTGGAGAATTTGTAGTATCGTAAGAAGATATTCTTTCAGGTGTTGTATTGATATTAACAGAATTCATCACAGGCATTGTTGGGCTAGAAGCAGCACTATTTATTCTTCTTGGCATATCAGTAGGGAAACCAGTAGCAATAAGAATAACTTTAATTTCGTGTTTGTTTAGTTTTTCGTCACGAATCATACCAAATATAACTTTTGCATCTTTATCTACATTTTGTGTTATCAAGTTTGCAGCTTCAGAAACTTCGTGGATAGACAAATCATCACCTCCGGCAATAGCCAAAAGCACACCCTTTGCTCCGTTAATAGAAAGATCAAGTAATGGAGAATTCAATGCTTCCATGGCTGCTTTTGTAGCGCGGCCTTCACCTTGCGCGCGGCCAATACCCATTAATGCGCTACCAGCATTTGCCATAACTGCACGAATATCATTAAAGTCTACATTGATTGTTCCCGGAGTTGTAATAAGTTCTGAAATTCCTTCTACGGCTTGTTTTAAAACATCATCACACATTGCAAAAGCATCTTTAATGCTTGTGTCTTTTGGTGCAACAGATAAAATTCTTTCGTTTGGAATTATAATAATTGCATCTACTTCTTGCTCAAGATCAGCAATACCTTTTTCAGCTAAACGCATTCTTTGTGTTCCTTCAAAAAAGAAAGGTTTTGTAACTACGGCAACTGTTAGTACTCCTTGTTCTTTTGCAGCAGCAGCAACAATTGGACTAGCTCCAGTTCCTGTACCTCCACCCATTCCACAAGCTATAAAAACCATGTCAGCACCTTTTACTGCATCTTGAATTTCAGCTTTTGTTTCTTCTGCAGCTTTACGACCCACATCTGGGTTCATACCAGCACCAAGACCACGAGTAAGGTTTTTACCTAAATGGATTTTTTTATCAGCAAGAGATTTGTGTAAATCTTGCGTGTCAGTATTCATGGCAATAAATTCCACACCTTTGACTTTGGAATCAATCATGTGGTTAAGAGCATTGTTACCAGAGCCACCAACTCCTATAACTTTAATTCTTGCAAACGTTTCGATGGGTGTATCTACCTTTGGCATATGATTCATCAATTAATGTATAACAAATGAACTATAACAAATTATAGTTAAATAGCCAATGTCTTGACAAGATTAAATTATGGCATCAAATCATGTAAAAATGACTTGATTTTTGACATGAAATTATCCCCATCACTAAAAGATTTTATCTTAGGATTTGAATTTTCTTCTTTATATAAAGTTAAACCATAAGCAACAACCCAAGATACATCACGCAGACGAGGTTTCATTTGTAGTAAATGTTCAGGAATACCTACTTTACATGGTAAGCGTAAAGAATTTCTTGCAAGAGATTCAATTTGTGAAATATGTGAACCTCCGCCAGTTATAACTATTCCAGCTGGAAGCAATGCATCGCGGTTAATCTTTTTTAAATATTTTTCTAGTAGTTCAAAAATATCACGCAAGCGCGCTTCGATGATTTCATTTAATTTTCTTTCAGAATGTAATCCTTGGTTTTTACCAATTTTTACAAGTTCAGCTTCTTCTACTCCTATTTTTAAACCCAATGCAATATCTTTTGTAAAATCAGATCCACCAATAGGGAAGACATGTAGTGACAAAGGAACACCATGTTCGTAAACAATAGCTGAAACAGTCTCAGCTCCAATATTTGCAAGCATCACACCATTTTGTTTCTGAGTTTCAGTTAGTGCAACACAAGATGCGGCAATAGGAGATGCTACAATGTTTTGGATTTCAATTCCAAGATCTGAAAATAAATCTATGAGATCAAATAAATGTTGGGCTAAACAAATAACAAAGAATACTTTTACTTCCAGTTTACTACCACGCATTCCCAAAGGTCGCCCCAAGACTTCTTTACTGTCGATTTTATAAGATACAGGAATAGTATGTAGAATTTCTCGATTTATTAAATCAAGTTTGTTATGAGCTTCGCTAATTGCTTTATCAATATCATTTTGACTGATTATGCCATCAGCTCGAGAAACTACCACATCTCCACTGGTTACTGAAGAATTTAAAGATATTCCACCAATGGAAATACTTGCTCTTCTAACATCTAGATTACCTTGTTCTTTTAGTTGTGATATTAAAGACTGAAGTGTTTCTTTCGTTCCCAGAGGGTTTGTAATATAACCACTGCGTAAACCTTTACTTTCAGCTTGGGCAACAGCAATAATCTCTGGAAATTCATTTTCAGACGAAGATAGTTTTGTTACAACTGCACGGGCAGTATGTGTACCAATATCAAAACCAATATTAAATTCTTGTTTGTTATTTCTGCGTAGCATTATTTAAAAGAAGATATTTTTGTAAACTTTTTTAAAAGCCTAATTTCTTCTTTTTCCATTGTACTACTATGTTCGCTTCCTTTCAAATGCAAACATCCGTGGATAAACAAAAACAAGATGTAATCTTCAAAATTTAAATCAAAATCAGCATGCTGTTTTTTTGCTGTAGCTAAATGTATAAAAATATCTCCAGATTCTTTTGTATAAGGAAAAGACAAAATATTTGGTACATAGTCTTTTTGTCTGTGAGTGATATTTAATTCTAAAGCTTTTTCTTTTGTAGTAAAAACTAAAGACATTTCATAGTCTTTACCTAAAATGTGATCTTTTACAACATGAAAAGGAAGACTTGGGGTCTTCCTTTTAGACATATTCTTTATAAAAAAATTGTCATCTTTCTGCATATTTATTAACCGCGTTTTCGAAATACTTTTGGTTTTAGTTTGCCAAGCTTCTTTAATTTTTCAAAATCAGCACGCTTTACAAGTTTTTTTACTGCACTATTTTTTTGTGCAAGTTTTGACTTTGGTCTTTCGTTATATCTCTTTGCGCGAACCTTTTTAACAATTTCAGAATCCTGAACTTTACGTTGAAAACGGCGCAATAGTGTAGCGCTAGATTCTGCGCCTGCTTTTGTTACTTCTACTTGGTATGTTGTTGACATGGGACCACTATAGCACATTTACTATATTATGCAACATAAATATGTTTAATATAGCCTTAATTTGAGATATTTTTTAAAAGGCAATAAAATTTCGTTAATTTGATTAGCGATTTCAATATTTTTGGTATTTAGGTTATATTTTTGTGTATTAAAACTAGTATATATTGTGATTTCACCGTAAATATTTTTTTTGCTATTACAACTACCAGGTAAAGCGATTAGAGATAAAGATTTAATAATTGAATTGATAACTTTTTCATTTTTACTAAAATATTGACCCAAATCAATTTCTAAAAATCTAGCATATGGTGGGAAAGATAAATGTTTACGATCTTTTAATTCTTCTTTTTTCCAAATATTATAGTCTTGCGATATAAATTCTTCTTCTTGTTTATTTTGTACAACTATATACATTTTGTCATTACAAATTTCTAGATTTTTTAATAAATAAAAAATTTTTTCAGTAGATTCAAAATTTTGCCCATACAGCAGGGAATTAATCGATGGCACAATTAAAACATCGGTATTAGCAACCTCGTTTATTGTAGAATAGCTTATTAGTTGAATGCCTCCATTTTTTTGCCAGTTATTAAAATCAGTTTTACTAATTCTTTCGGTTGAATCATAGATATTTTTATAATTTTTACCCAAAATTTTATATAAATCTTCAATTACTTTTTCTTTTCCGTAACCCAAAGCCAACATATTCCAACTATTGCAGTTTCTACATTTTACAATTGAAGACTGTGCAATGTTACATTTTTTGCAAATATAAATATATTCACCAGCAACTCCATATTTTTTTGCAAAATTTTTATTATTTTTAACCAAATAAAGATTTTCTTTGCAGGGTTCATTATTAATCAAATTATTACAAGTATATATAGTAGAGCAGTCTACGCATATGGTTTTGCTAGCAAACCCCGATTTAGTTGTAAGAATTAAAATTTGTTTATTTTCTAAAACTAAAGATTTTAAAATATCAGAAATATCATTGTTTAATGCGTTTGATTTATCGCTAAATTGCTCTTCTTCCCGAGAAATTATGTTTACTTGTTTATCTGATTTGATTTTTTTATAAGTATTAACCAAGCCCCATTCTGTGTATCTTAAACGAGGTAGTTTGGAATTTATTGTAAATTCAATTTTTAATTCACTACAAATAAAGGCTAAAAATATAGTTGGGTCATAACCCAAAAAAGCTTGCCCATACTGAGCCAAGTCTTCAGGATTAAAAACTTCCAATTTTTTAATATTATTATTTAACCATGGATTTATAAAATTATGATAAGAAAATAATTCTTCTTTTCTGTACTTTTCTTTATTTATAGTATCAATTTTTGAACTAATTATTAGATTTTCTATTTTTTGGTTTTTATAATTTGGATCATAAGATTTAGTAATTGATCTAATTAAAGAAGACAGCTCACATAATGAAAATTTAGAAAATAAAATTAAAGATTCTAGAAATTTTTTATCTAATTTATTTAATATATCTGGATTGTTTAATTTAACTAAGCTATAAGGTAGAGATTTTAAGTAATTTTTAGCGTCTATTGCGGGTACTGATTCTACAACTAATGCATATTCATTTTTCTTTTTAATCGGAACACTAATTATTGATCCAATAGGAATTTTAGTTGTAGTAATATATGACAAACTGCCCTCGGGAAGCTTTCTTTTTAAAGGAATTACCGTGACTAAATGCATATATACAGAGTATCACAAATATATTTTTTTGTGCTATACTGCTCGCACATATGGGTCCCGTTAGAAGCCACGGTCACGCAAAACGGTATTACCATAGATTATTATATATGAATGAAATTATAAGACTAAATATGCAAAGTTACGGTATTAAGACTGTGACCTGCTTCTAACGGGATGGGATTATTCAGAAAAAAACTAGGGATAGATTTAGGTACCGCAAATACGCTTGTTTATGTACCAGGGCGTGGAATTGTGTTGTCCGAACCTAGTGTTGTGGCTGTTTCTGAACAAGACAATAAAATAATGGCAGTTGGTAGTGAAGCTAAAGACATGATTGGTAAAACCCCAGACAGTATTATTGCTTATCGTCCAATGAGAGATGGTGTAATAGCTGATTATCGTGTTACTGAAGCCATGCTAAGGCATTATATTTCTAAAGCATTAGGTAAATGGTCTTTTGTAAAACCAGATGTATTAATTTCTGTACCTGCTGGTATAACTTCAACTGAACGCCGTGCAGTTATAGAAGCAGCTCTAAAAGCTGGAGCTAAAAATGCTTATGTTGCCAAAGAACCAATTTTAGCGGCAATTGGTGCTGGAATACCGATTTACGAATCTCGTGGGCACATGGTGGTGGATATTGGCGGTGGTACTACAGATGTTGCGGTAATATCACTTGGTGGAATCGTTGCATCAACATCAGTAAAATGTGCTGGAAATAAATTAGATGTTGCAATTACTGACTTTATAAAAAAATCTTTTAACTTAGCAATTGGGGACCGTACCGCTGAACAAATTAAAATTCGCGTAGCTTCAGCTGTTCCAGTTGATGACGAAGTTACTATGCTTATAAAAGGCCGTGATTATATTACAGGCTTACCAAGGACTGCTCAGGTTACTACTAACGAAGTATGTCGTGCAATTGATAAAGAGTTACGCATGATGATAAAAGCCATAAAAGATGTATTGCAAGATACTCCTCCTGAATTAGCTGCTGACATTATCGACCATGGAATAATAATGACAGGAGGAACATCACAACTGCGAGGGTTACCAGAATTAGTTTATCGCCGTACTGGAGTAAAAGCTCGTCTTGCCGAAGAACCAATGCTGTCAGTTGTAAAAGGTACAGGTGAAGCACTAGAACATTTAGAAGTTTACAAACGAGCATTACTTCTTAAACAAAAATAAATTATGTCTGCAAATAATTTTGCAAATTTAAAAAATAAAGAAAATTTATCCCATGCATTTTTGTATCGTGGTAAATACAATGATGTATTACCTGAATTCACAGAAGCTCTTACTAAACTAAGTATTCATTTAAATAAACCAGGTCATTTTGTTATAAATGGTGGAACTTTTGCTGTAGATCAGGCTCGTGAGTTAGTTTCTTGGCATAATCGCGGAGCAAATAGTGAAGATGATTTTACTGTAGCTATAATTGCACCCGATGTTTTTAAAAAAGATGCTCAACAAATGCTGTTAAAAATAATAGAAGAAACACGCGAGAATTTTTTAATTTTCCTTTTTCTAAATTCTGGAATTGATGTATTAGATACAATACTTTCTCGTGTACAAGTGCATTCTTTAGATACTTTAGAAAACTTGAAAATATCTAAATTTTTAAAACAAAAAACTGGTGATAAAATAAAAACTATTCAGGAAAAAACAAAAGGCATGGAAAGTAGTGAGATTCGAGAATATACTCAAAATTTAGTTAATGAAATTATAATTGAGCTAAGTAAAGACGTAGGAGATAATAAAAATATTTTAATTAAATTAAACACTGTTCAAAATTCACTGACAAATTCATATATTGCTCCAAAATTTATTTTGGATTATGTGATTACAATATTGTAAAATTATGCTATATTTATATATATGTCATACAATATTAAGAATGCACAAACTGAATTTAATAAAGCCGTAGAATGGCTAACTAATGAATACCAACAAATCCATACTGGGCGAGCAACACCGCTAGTTTTAGACGGTGTTCAAGTAGAACTGTACGATATGATGCAACCTATTCGTAATGTTGCCAGTATTTCTATTGAAGACCCAAAGACTATTCGTATTGCTCCGTGGGATAAAAATGCAGTAAAAGCCATAGAAAAATCATTAACTGATGGGAATTTAGGATTAGGAGTTGTAGCTGATAGCGATGGAATAAGACTGATTTTCCCAGCACTTACAACTGAGCGCCGTCAGCAAACTGTAAAAATTCTTGGGACTTTGCAAGAAGAAGCTCGTATTCGTGTACGAAAAACCAGAGAAAATGAAATGAAAGAATTAGATGAAATAGCAAAAGAAGGTATGGGTGAAGATGAAAAGAAAAGACTGCAAGCAGATATTCAAAAAATAGTAGACGAAACAAATAAATCTCTTGAAGAAGTATTTAAGAAAAAAGAAATCGAAGTAATGAACTAAAGAGCTAGGGGTTAGTTTCTAGTGAATAGTGATTAGGTTTTAAGAAAAATATAAATTAGTGAATATCCAGATTTCCTTTAATAAATTTCCAATGAGTGAAAGCAAAATAAAATCATATAAGGATCTAATTGTTTGGCAGAAAGGCTATGAGCTTGTTAAGCAAGTTTATAAAATCAGTGCTAAACTACCACAAAGTGAAGTATTTGCTTTACAATCACAAATGAGACGTTCTGCTGTTTCTATTGTTTCTAATATTGCGGAAGGTAGTAGTAGAAAAACTAGAAAAGATTATTGTCAGTTTATACATATTGCATATGGGTCAACTTCCGAATTAGAAACTCAACTAATGCTTTGCAAAGATCTATACAATATTTCAGTTGAAAAAGAGCTTGAATTAATTACAGAAATCAGTAAAATGCTTAGAGCTATTATAAATAAACTAGAACCTAATCACTAAAAACTAAAACCTTTTAAAATAATAAAAATAATTATGACCATCATACTCTTCATTATCGTTTTGTTTCTTGTAGTCACAGTTCACGAGGCTGGGCATTTTTATGCTGCTAAAAAAATGGGAATGCGTGTAAAAGAATTTGCTTTTGGTTTTCCTCCAAAATTATTTGGTATAAAAAAGGGCGAAACAGAATATTCGTTTAATTTAATTCCATTAGGAGGTTATGTAGCAATAGATGGAGAAAATGGTAAAACTGACGAAGAAATAGCAGGTGACAGTAGACTATTTACTGCAAAATCTAAACTAGCCCAAGCAATAGTACTGTTTGCTGGGCCATTTATGAACTTTGTTTTGGCTTTTGTACTACTGTCCATGTCTTATATGATAGGGTATGGAAATAATAAAACAGCAAATAATTTAGTTATTTTAGGAGTTCTACCTGGTTCTGTTTCTGAAAATTATGGATTAAAAGAAGGAGATATTATAAATGCTGTTTCCTCTACAGTTACTGACTCAAAAATTAATAATCCTAAAGCTGAAGATTTTCAAAATATTGTAAAAAATAGTAATGGTCAGGAATTAGATATTGAAATAAAAAGGGGAAATGATGTTTTAAATATTAAACCAGTGCCACTGCTGGATACTGCTAGTAATGAATATAAATTAGGTGTTAGTATTGGAACTTTTGAAAGTAAAAAACTGGGGTTCTTTACTGCAATAAAAACTGGATTTATGGATACTGCAGAAATTACTTGGGGTACTATTAAAGGACTGGGGCAAATTATCGCATCATTATTTGGTTATGGAGATATAAAAGGTAGTGTGTCTGGGCCAGTAGGGATAGCAAAACAGGTAGGTGTTGCAGCAAATTTTGGTTTTGCCTTTCTGTTAAACTTTATTACATTAATTTCTATAAATCTTGGGGTTATTAATTTATTCCCATTTCCAGCATTGGACGGGGGAAGACTACTATTTTTATTAATAGAAAAGATCAAAGGATCTCGCATAAGTGCTAAAACAACAAATATAGTAAATGCCGCTGGTTTTGGAATTTTAATATTGTTAATGATAATAGTTACTATTAAAGACGTAATTAAACTATTTTAGAATAAAGAAAACCGAACTAATTCAATAGTTCGGTTTTTTATTTTGCTTTTTAAAATTAAGCTAATAATCTTTTGTCTTTTTTGACATAAAAGCAATAAAAATAAATTCTAAATATGATCCAAATGCCATAGATGCTGTTATAATTAAAGAATTATCAATTAATAATAAATCTAATAATAAAACAAAAATCACAGGTAAGAACATTTTTACATCTGCAAAATATTCATTATTTTCAAAAATTTCTTCTGGGTCAGGCTCTTCTTCTTTGTATTTTATTAAAATAAATTCGCATAATATCCAAATTACAATAAATACAATCAACAGAACCCATTCAATTGGATTTCGAATAAACGACATCCAGCATGTAATTGTATAGATTATACCTATTGAATTTACACGCTTTAATGAATTTGTATCTGGCAATGTGTTCGCTTCCTGTCTTATTACTATAGCAATGATTGCGCCTATAGCCATAAAACAAAGCACAGCAATAGTCATATCTTCTTGCTTGGGTTTTTGGCCTAAATCCGTAAAAAAATATGCCATAAAAAAAGATAAGAGCATTAATAAAATAATACTTGAACTGATTAATTTTTTTGTTTTCATAATTTTTTGATTTTAGTTTAAAGTTAACAAAATACTACTATTAGTAGATTTGAATGTCAATAACCTAAATTTGCTATATTTTAAAATATCTGTTAGAATATTGTTTATAAATATGCGGTATTTACCGCGTATTATTTTTTGCCCCTATGGAGAAGCTTAGCTTCCAATAGAGCCAGCCTTATTAAGTAAAATTAGACAAAATGGAAATCAGAAATATTGCTATTATTGCCCACGTTGACCATGGAAAAACTACATTAACTGACAAGTTGATGGCTTTTTGTGGTAGTGGAGACGCTACATCTACAATGGATACTAATGATCTTGAAAAAGAACGTGGTATTACAATTTACTCTAAAAATACTTCGGTTAACTGGAAAGGTACAAAAATAAACATTGTTGATACTCCGGGTCACGCGGACTTTGGTAGTGAAGTTGAACGAGTACTTCGTTCTATTGATTCTGTATTACTACTTGTGGATGCTCAAGAAGGGCCAATGCCTCAAACAAGATTTGTATTAAAAAAATCTCTAGAACTTGGTTTAAAACCAATCGTCGTATTAAACAAAATCGACAAACCAGCAGCTAACCCATCTCGCGCTCATGATGAAATTTTAGAACTATTTATTGAACTTGGTGCAGACCATGATCAATTAGATTTTCCAATGATTTATGCTATTGGTCGTGAAGGTGTTGCAATGAAAGAACTAAATGACGAAAGAAAAGACCTATCACCACTGTTAGATATGATTTTGGAACATGTACCAAATGCTGTAAAAGACGAAGATAAACCATTACAAGCTCAAGTATTTTCTCTTGCTTATGATAATTTCTTGGGTCGTCTTGGAATCGTCCGCGTTTACGCAGGTGATTTAAAAGATGCTAGTACTATTATGATTCACACAGCAGATGGGACTATCCGTGAAGGTAAAATTACAAAACTATTTCAATTCGAAGGAGTTAGCCGTGTTTCTACAAATGAATTAACTGCTGGAAATATTGGAGTAGTAGCTGGAATACCAAATATTACTATCAGTGAGACTATTATTGATAATAAAGATACTCCAAAAGTTGGTGAAATCACAATTGATGAACCAACTATATCACTACGATTTCTAGTTAACGATTCACCATTTGCAGGACGCGAAGGTAAATACGTTACAAGTAGACAAATTCGTGAAAGATTAGAAAGAGAATTAGAAGTAAACGTGGGACTACGTGTAGAATTCCCAGAAGATGGAACAGCTTTAGTTTACGGACGTGGAGAACTACACGTTGCTGTATTAATTGAACAAATGCGCCGTGAAGGTTTTGAAGTTCAAGTTTCAAACCCACAAGTTATCGTTAAAAAAATTGATGGTATTAAATATGAACCGTTTGAAGAAGTAACTATCGATGTGCCTACTGAATATTCTGGTGCAGTTTTAGAAAAACTTACTCGTCGTCGTGGTCTTATTACAAATATGAATGAACGTGAAGGAATAACAAGAATTACTTTGGATATTCCAACTCGTGGACTGTTGGGTTATCGTAACCAATTTGTTATTGATACAAAAGGTCTTGGGATTTTAGCTTCAAGATTTACAGACTTTAAAGAATACGCTGGTGAAATAAACCAACACGATGTGGGTTCAATGACTTCAATGATGACTGGTAAAGCTGTTTCTTTTGCATTATGGAATCTTGAAGAACGCGGAACATTGTATATTGGACACGGTACAGAAGTGTACGAAGGTATGATAATTGGTAGTACAATGAAAGGAGATGAATTAGCTGTAAACCCAATCAAAGGTAAACAACTTACAAATATGCGTGCTTCTGGAACAGATGAAGCCGTAACATTGAAACCTCCTTATACTCTATCAATTGAACGAGGTTTAGAAATGATGAAAGATGATGAATATTTAGAAATCACACCACTGTCAGTAAGACTACGTAAGAAATATTTAACTGAACAAGAAAGATCTAAGAACAAAAGACAAACAATTGACGCAGACAACAAGTAGTTATTAACACACTTGTCAAGAGTCAATTTGACTTTTTGTAAAGTTTACCATATAATAGTTATATAATTTTATTATTTAGATTTAATACAAATGCCTACATTAAAAGAAAAACCTTCAAAAGGACAAAAATTGTCTTTTAAACCCAAACAGGTTACTAAAAAATTAATTGGACATCTACAAGACAGATCAAGTGACGTTATCGTTAGTAGATTTGGTCTAGGAACTGATTTAGAACACAAAACTCTTGAAGCTATTGGTGAAAAATATGGTATAACTCGCGAACGTGTAAGACAAATCGAGCATGCAGCGCTTACCGCTATTCGTAAACATTCTTCATTTAAAGAAGAAAATCAAATTTTTGCTGAAATTAAAGTCTTAATGAAAGAGTTGGGATCAATGGTTGAAGAAGAAGAATTACTAACACATGTATCAAGTGATAAATCTACACAAAATCATATTCATTTCTATTTAGTTTTAGGTGATGAATTTAAAAAAATAAAAGAAGATGAACATTTTAAAACAAGATGGCACATTGACGAAGAATTAGCTGGTCAAGTTCATGAAGCTTTGCATGATTTGTATAAATCATTAAATGATGGCGAACTTGTGGCTGAAGGAGAATTCATTACATCTTTTATTGAAAGTTGCCGAAGTATTAATAAAGATATTTTATCTGAGGAAATTGCTAAAAGATATTTACGTACATCAAAAAAGATAGCAAAAAATCCATTAGGAGAATGGGGAAGAGCCGGAACTGCAGGAGTAAAAACTCGCGGGATTAAAGATTATGCATATTTAATGATGCGTAAACATGGTTCACCAATGCATTTTCGTGAAGTAGCTAAAGCTATCAGCGAAACATTTGGTAAAAAAACTCACATTGCAACATGTCACAATGAATTAATTAAAGACAATCGTTTTATTTTAGTTGGCCGTGGTATATATGCACTGAAAGAATGGGGTTATAAACCAGGAATTGTTCGCGAAGTAATTAAAGATATCATAAAAAAATATGGTCCAATGACAAAAGAAGATATAGTTGACCATGTAATGAAAGAAAGATATTTAAAGAAAAACACAATACTTGTTAATCTGCAAAATGCAAAATATTTTAAAAAAGATAAAAGTAATTTATTCACACTTGCATAACATAAAACCCTCTTTAGTTTAAAGAGGGTTTTATGTTATAATAATATATATGTCATCAGGTCATGGAGAAAGTAAAAGTTCAGGAATATTATTGTTAATAATAGGGATTCTTTTAATAGGAGCTTTAATTGGAATATTTTTTCCAAGTGGTTTTAAAAAGAAAACAGCTTATACTCCAGCTATTGATAAAATGGGGTTAGTTTTAGGGCAAGAAACACTACCTACCGACCAAAGAGAGACCGATGCTTATTATACAAAAGCAAATATAGATAAAAATATTTGTGGTATAAAGATTTTTTCACCATTACCTGGACAAAAAGTCAGTTTTCCAATTGAAGTTTCTGGTTATGTAAATGGCTGTAATTGGGTACCTTTTGAGGGGCAAGTTGGAACTTTGGAAATTAGAGATAAAAATAAAGCACTATCAAGATTAATAATTCTTCCTGTTGATGGAGATAATTATACTTTACCAGCATATTTTAAAATTAAAGTAACTCCAGAATTTAATATTGAATCAAACGATGGTGTATTTATTTTCCACAACGAAGACCCAACTGGTGAAAAACCAGAGACCTTCCAAGTGCCTGTAATTTATTAATATGATAGAAGTACAATTAGTAAATATTTTATACGGAATACTAAAAGTACTTTTAGTATTATTACCTATTCCTTTGGCTTATGTTGCTTATCATATGTGGCATCACTATGTTAGCGAAGCTTTTGTTGCTGGAATTCAGTGGCAACTTTTAGAAGTTATAATTCCTCAGCAAATCAATAAAACACCATTAGCAATGGAGACCATATTAGCTAATGCAATGTATCACAAATCCCAAAAAGGTCTTTGGGAAGAATATTGGCAAGGTGCTGTACCTTTTTTCTTTTCATTAGAATTAGTATCAATAGAAGGTAAGATCCATTTTTATATAAATACTCCATCACGAGTAGTCCCTCTGATCAAATCACAAATTTATGCACAATATCCGCAATCTAAAGTTTTAGAAGTGGAAGATTATGTATGGTCAGTTCCAAGAATTGGTAAAAAAACTGGCTGGAGTATGTGGGGTTGTGAATGGGCACTAGAAAAACCTGACCCATTTCCAATTCGTACATATGTAGAATATGGTTTAGATAAAGTAGTAAAAGACCCGTCAGAGCAAGTTGACCCACTTGTTTCTCTTATTGAATTTATGTCAACAATTGGTCCAGGTGAGCAAATTTGGACTCAATTGATAATTCGCTGGAATAAAAAAATATATTCTGATGGAAGAGATTTTCCTGGTGAGTGTGATTTTGAATTAAATAAATTAGTTGACCCTTATACAAAAAAAACATTTGATGATATTACTGGTGAATTAAAATCTATGGAAGTAAGACCGCCGGATTATTTAAAAGACGAAGTTATGAGTATTTCAGACAAACAACATAAACTTTTGTTTGAATGTGGCATGCGTACTATCTATTTAGCAAAGACAGATATTTTTGATCAACAAAAACGTAGAGCACTTCGTATGATGTATCGTCAATATAACAGTGCAAATTTTAATTCTATAAAGAGAATAAATGCAACACAGTATGATTCACCTTGGGAAGATCCTTTTGATATTGTTTTAACAGTTAGAAAAAATAGAATGCTTGACTGGTATCGTTTCCGTACTTTTTTTCATCCACCATGGCAATACTCTTTTAAATATCCATTCCCATTAAATTTATTTATTGTTACAGATCCACCAACATCATTTGTTTTAAACACAGAAGAAATAGCAACTCTTTATCATTTCCCAGCTGCATTTACTTCCACTCCGTCACTAAAACGTGTTGAAACAAAGACTAGTAAAGCTCCTACTGATTTACCTATATAATTATGCGATTTTCTTACTTTATATTTATTGTTTTTTGTGTATTTGGTATTTATTTAATTTACTCATTCTTTACTCCAGTAAATTTAGGAGAAAATAATTTAGTAATTGAACTACCATATGGTACTTCAATTACTAAATCTTCTCAAATACTTGAAGATTCAGGAGTTATTCGGTCAAATGAAGCTTATTTAATTCTTTCTAAGATAATTCATCCAACAGGTGTAGTTGCTGGGAGATATTCTTTTTCTGGAAAAGTTAGCATCTTTTCAGTTTTGTATAATACATCCCACGGGCTATTTGGGCGAGAACAAACAAAATTAACAATTCCAGAAGGTTTTACTGTAAACCAAATAATAAAAAGGATTGAAAATTTGTTCCCTAATATTGACAAGCAAATTCTTGCTCAAAATTTAAACTCAAAAGAAGGTTATATTTTCCCAGAAACATATTTTTTTGATAAAGATGTTACTGCTGAATATTTAACTAACTATTTAATTACCGAAAGTGATAAAAAATTACAAAAAATACTTGGAACAAAAGATACGACCACGACTGCGGTTAAAAATAAAATAATTATAGCTTCTCTTTTAGAATCCGAAGGGCGTACAAAAGAAGAACGCCACATGATAGCTGGAATAATTAATAACAGAATTGTAAAAGACATGCCGCTGCAATTAGATGCTACGATTACTTATCTTACAGGGAGAGATTCTAGTGAAATAACACTAAAAGATTTAAAAATAAATTCCCCATATAATACTTATTTATACAAAGGTCTCCCAGAAGGCCCAATATCTAACCCGGGAGAAGAATCTTTATTTGCAGCAATGAATCCAACGACTAATAGCTTTTTGTATTATTTGCATGCTCCAGATGGGGAAATATATTACGCAAAAACATACACAGAGCATTTAAAGAATAAAAATAAATATTTAAAATAATATGTACATAACTCCAAAAGACAAAAATTATGAACTTATAGATTCCGGTGATGGAATGAAACTGGAGAGATTTGGTGATATTACGCTACTTCGTCCTGAGCCAGAAGCATTGTGGACTCCATTGCAAAAAAATCTTTGGGATAATGCTGACTATACTTATAACAGAATAGGTGCTTCAAAATGGCAAAAAGCTAAGAATATTCCTGAATCTTGGGAAATAAATTATGGTGGAATTAATCTAGGTATTAAACCAACTGCGTTTAAGCATACTGGTTTATTTCCCGAACAACTTTCAAACTGGGAATATTTTAAAAAGACTACGAATGGTA
The DNA here is from genome assembly GCA_964426555.1 of uncultured Candidatus Saccharibacteria bacterium. Classification (GTDB taxonomy): domain Bacteria; phylum Patescibacteriota; class Minisyncoccia; order Phycocordibacterales; family UBA9973; genus 2-01-FULL-33-17. The sequence continues at coordinate 45,049 of CAYRQJ010000002.1, forward strand.
AGAAAAATTTAAAGGTATTAAATTTGTTTGGCTATACTGGCGCATTTAGTGTGTATGCATTAAGTTTGGGTCATAATGTTACCCATGTAGATTCATCTCAAGGTGTAAATAATTGGCTACTAGATAATGTACGATCCAATAATTTAGATAAAAATAAAATAAAAATTATTACAGATGATGTTGTAACTTTTGTAAAAAGATTAATAAAGCGTGGAGAAAAATTTGATGTAGTTGTAATGGATCCTCCGGCATTTGGCCATGGTACAAAAGCAAGCGAATTATGGAAGATCGAAGAAGATTTGCCAAGTTTAATAAACATGATAGGTATGATACTGGAAGACAAACCAACTTGTGTAATACTTTCTGGCTATGCAGCAGGGTACAGTGCTGAGACTTATAAAAATTTATTACAACCAATTCAAAATTTTTATGGTGGCAAAATAGAATCTGACGTAATGACTATAGAAGAAAGTGGCTCAAAAAGAATGCTAACAGTCGGCATCGCTGCCCGGTGGAATGCATCCGCCTAAACTTTCCATAATTTCTAATTTAGTGTATTAATAATATATGTTTAGAAAGTTTTGGCGGATAAATAAAAACAAAAATGCAAAAGTATATGTTGGTCTATCTGGCGGGGTAGACTCAGCTGTTTCGGCTGCATTATTGAAGAAGCAAGGTTACAATGTTACAGCTTGTTTTATAAAAACTTGGGCACCAGATGGATACCCGTGTCCATATGAAGAAGACAAATTTGCATCAATGACTGTAGCTGCGCATTTAGGTATTCCATGGATAGAATTTGACGCTACTGATTCTTATAAAAAAAATGTAGCTGACTATATAATAAATGGTTACAAATCTGGGATTACTCCAAATCCTGATGTATTTTGTAATAAAACAGTTAAATTTGGTGTATTTTTTGACTGGGCAATAGCAAATGGGGCAGATTATGTAGCAACAGGGCATTATGCACAAATCGATAGGATAAATTATGAGATAAAATTTATAGAAGGTGTAGACCCATCTAAAGATCAAACATATTTTTTATGGAGCGTAAGTTACGAAAAACTTAAAAAAACAATGTTTCCAATTGGTAGTTACCCTAAAACCAAAGTACGTGAGTTGGCTAAAAAATTTAAATTACCAAACATGAATAGACCAGATTCTCAAGGGGTATGTTTTTTAGGTGAAATAGACATGAAAAAGTTTTTAAAAGAAAATTTAAACTTACAAACTGGAAATGTAATAAATACCAGTGGTGAAATAATTGGAACTCATGATGGCGTAGAAATTTATACTATTGGAGAAAGACACGGTTTTGTTGTGTTTAAAAATAATGACAAACCATATTATGTGATTAATAAAAATATTGAAAATAATGAATTAATTGTCGACACAACTCCTGCTTTAAAAAATTCTAATGATTTTATAATTACAGAAGAGAATTGGCTACCATTGAAACCAAAAGAAAATCAAATAATAGATGTGGTATTTAGATATCATGGGCAAAAATATAAATGTAAAATTTCTGAAAATAATATCCAAATAATTGGAGAAAAACCTATTGTAGCAATAGGTCAATCTGCTGTATTTTATATGGGTAATATTTGCTTGGGTGGTGGAATTATAAATTTTAAATAAACAACATTTGTGTTATAATACACAAATGTTAACTTCCCAAGAAATACAAAATCGATTCCTAAATTTTTTCAAAGAACGTGGCCATGCTGTTATTCCTTCAGCATCTTTAGTTCCAGAAAATGATCCATCCGTACTATTTAATACTGCCGGAATGCAACCATTAGTACCTTATTTATTAGGGGAACCTCATCCGATGGGTAAAAGATTAGTCAATGCTCAAAAATGTGTCCGAACACAAGACATAGATGAAGTTGGGGATAATACTCATGACACATTTTTTACAATGTTGGGTAACTGGTCATTAGGGGACTATTTTAAAGAAGATGCTATTAAATGGAGTTACGAATTTCTTACAAACAAAGAAATTGGACTTGGTTTAGACATTGAAAGACTATATGTAACTATTTTTGAAGGTAACGATGATGCTCCAAAAGATACAGAATCTAAAGATATTTGGATATCGCTTGGAATTAAACCAGAACGGATTTACGAACTTGGCGCAAAAGATAACTGGTGGAGCCCAGGAGATAATGGTCCTTGTGGCCCAGACTCTGAAATGTTCTACGACTTAACAGAAGATGGATTAGGTGATTTATCTAAAGAAGATTTCATAGCGGCATGTGACCGCCAAGACATTATGGAAATATGGAACGATGTTTTTATGGAATATGAAAAGAAGGATGGAAAAGTTGTTGGTAAACTTGCTATGCAAAATGTAGACACAGGAGCAGGTCTGGAAAGAGTAGCTGTAGTTGTACAAAACAAAAAATCTATATTTGAAACTGATTTGTTTAGTGAAATCATGACTGAAATAAACAAACATAAAAATATTGAAAATACAAAAAGTGAACGTATTATTGCTGACCATGTTCGTACAGCAGTATTTATGATTGCTGACGGGGTTATTCCTACTAATAGTGACCGTGGATATATTTTACGAAGACTTGTTCGTAGAGCAATAAGACACATTGATAAAATTGAATCAAAACAAGATGCCATATTAAACATTACAAAAGTTGTAATTCAAAACTATGATTATATTTTAAAAGATTCACCCGTAAAAAATAATGAGATAATTGATATTCTTAAAAAAGAAGAAGACAAATTTAGAATTACATTATCAAATGGTATGAAGGAATTTATACGCGGAGAAGATCCATTTGTTTTGTTTACAACATATGGTTTTCCTATTGAGCTAACTATTGAATTAGCTGAAGAATCTGGTAGAACAATAGACATTGATGCATTCAACACAAAAATGTTGCATCATCAGGAATTGTCTCGTAGTGGTTCAGAACAAAAATTCAAAGGTGGTCTTGCTAATACTAACGAGCAAACAGTGCGTTTACATACTGCGCATCATTTACTGTTAGCTGCATTACAAGAAATTGTTAGTCCTGAAATTAAACAGCGTGGTTCAAACATTACAGAAGAAAGAATGCGTATGGATTTTAACTTTGATCGTAAATTAACTCCAGAAGAATTACAAAAAGTTGAAAATCGTGTAAACGAAGAAATTCAAATGGGCTTAAATGTTAATCGCAAAGAAATGAAAAAAGAAGAGGCTATTTCCATTGGGGCTCAAATGGAATTTGGGGCAAAGTATCCAGATATTGTTTCAGTTTATGTTGTAGAAGATAATAATGGTGTTGCTTATAGTAAAGAATTTTGTGGAGGGCCACATGTAGAAAATACAAAAGATTTGGGAATATTTAAAATTAAAAAAGAAGAAAGCGTTGCCAGTGGTATCAGGCGGATAAAAGCTGTGTTAGAATAAGAGTATGTTTTTTAAAAGAAATAAAAATCCTGATGAGCAAAATAACTTATACATCTCTATAGATGGACGCAGTATTGGTATTTCTTTTTATACAGGTTTTATTTGTGATTATTCAGATAGAAGAATTCATATCGCAGGGGAATCAGTTAGACCAATCGAAGCTTTGTTTACTGATATTTTATATGGATTTAAACATGAAAATAAAAAACCAATAGATAATATTTATGTCATTTTAGAAAATCCTTGGGTAAAAGAAGTTTATACTACAATTAAAGATAAACGACTAAAACCATTCGTAGTTACAGAGTCAACAATTAGTGATTTAATAAACAAAGATATAAAAAATAACCAGAATGACAATAAAAATGTCGGTCTTTCTTATGCAGTTGAACATATTAAGCTTAATGGTTATTCTTACGATGAACCTGTTGGAAAAATATCAGAAGAAATTGAAATCTCTTTAACTAAATTTTATGGGGATAAAGAGATTATAGATACTACACAAAAAATTGTTAATGATTTTTGGAATAAAACAAAGATTAGTTATGTAACTGGTCCAGAGTATTTATTTAAGATTGGAAAAAATCTTTGTGCATTAAACGATATGTTTATAATGCTTGGTTCAACTGACACAACTATTCGGCTATATTCACAATGTATTGTTACTGAAAAAATTATAATCCCATATGGATACCAAAATTTACTACAAAAATTAAATCAAAAATGGAGTACAGCTTCAACTGATACTGCAAATTGGTTAAATTTATTTTTAAAAAATTCTTTAGATGAAAAAGAGAAAAATAGAATAGAGTCTGATTTAAAAGAAGCAATTCTTGATTATATTGATTTATTTAACAAAGCTAACTATCAAAAAACATCGTTTATTCTAGAAAGACCAATTACTGTTTTTGGGGCAGATGATAATTGGAATAAGCTTTTAATTTATATGTTAAAAAATAAATATTTTGGTGAAATTTTCCCACATATTGAAAATTCAAATATAGTCAATATAACTGATAAAATTAGAGATTTAAAAGGCGATCTTTTAATTGGTGTTTATTTTAGAATGAATACTTTACTTAAATAATATGGCCAAAATTACAATAAAAGATATAAAAGTAAAACCTAAGAATGGTATAAATAAACAGGTAGTAATTAGAACATCGCAAACAGAGCCTCAAACTAATAAAGTTCAAAAATCTATAGAAAAAGAAAAACCCGTAAATGATTTAATAAAAAGCAGTTTTTCTAATAATGACGATACAGAATTTGAAAATTATAAAAAAATACAAAAAACTTTAAATAAAACAAATAGAAAGCTGACTAAGTTTTTGGTTATTTTGTTTATCAGCATTTTATTTGTTGTGTTTGGTTTGTATTTTTTTACAAATACGTATTTGACTATATCTCCTAAAAAAACAAAGATAAATGTCATATATACCATAAATCACTCGAACTGGAATTATCCAATAAAAGCACAAGTAATGGTTGTTAGCGATACAGTGTCGAATATAAATGAGTCAATACTTGAACAAGAAAAGGAAAAAATTACTACAAATTTAAATTCTCAAAAAGTATTTAATGCACCCAAAGGTTATTTAAATTATTCTGGGTGTTCCAGTGGTATTACTTTTTCAACTGAAATATTAGACGAGAAAACAAAAACATTAAATCTAACAGGTACTGAGTCTTTAATAATTATCGAGAAGCAAAGCCTATTTAATTATATATATAAACAAGGGAACTACGCTGATTCAAATATTAAAGATATCTCTGGATTAAAATGTTCATTAAATTCAAACATAACATCTTACAAACAAGGAGTAGCCGCTAATGGGTTATCTTACAACATTACAGGGGAAATAATTTTTGAAAAAAAGATAGAAGAAGATAAATTTAAAAATTTAATTTCAGGAAATAAAAGAACTAGAATTTTAAATGAATTAAAACTAAATCAAAATATTCAAGAGTATAATTTTGTTTCAAAACCTTTAAATTTTATGATGATTTTCCCTAAAAAGGTAAACCAAATTCATATTATTTATAGAGAATCCACAATAATTAATTAATTAATTAATTTTGGTTTTTTACAAACTCAGCTTCAGTTTCTGGGTCAATATTTTCACTTACTATTATCATTAGTTCTGTTGTTAAACCAAGATCTCTTTTGATGTTGTAAAACATATGTTCAAAAGGGTAGGGTGATACCCAAACAGAATTTTTAATACAAATAAAACCAGCTTTTTTTAATAAATAACGTAATGATTCTCTTTCGTTTTTACGATTTTCAGGTAAATCAAGTAATATTATTCGCCATTTACCATCCCAAGTTGTGCTAATTGTCTCTCCACTATCCAGTTTAATACTCATAGCCTTTTTCTTACCTTGCTTTGTAAGCCTTGTGTATTCATTTTGACCAGAATGTATGCGTTCTATTAAACCAGCCTCTTCCAGGCCCTTTATAGAGCGAATAATTGCATATTTAGACTTACCTGAACCGTCTCTTGTTAGCTCATTTAAAGAAACTACTGGCTTTTCCGTTAGTATTTTTATGATTTTATTTGAATTATTTGGACTTTTGGCCATATAGTGCAAGATACTACACAATTGTATTTTTTACAAGTATTTCGTGACCGCTAAATACTTGCATAAATTCATAATTTGTATATAATACATTGCATACAAGTAGTAAATTTATAAAATATTATGTCAAAAATCATTGGTATCGATCTTGGTACAACAAATAGCGCAGTTTCTATAATTGAAGCTGGTCAGCCTAAGATAATCGAAAATATCGAAGGTAACAGAACTACACCTTCTATTGTTGCTCAAAACAAAACTGGAGAAAGACTGGTTGGTCTTTTAGCTAAAAGACAAGCAGTAACAAACCCTGAAAATACTATTTTCGGAATCAAAAGATTCATGGGGCACAATTTTAGTGACCCAGAAATAATGAAATCTGTTGGAAATCTTCCTTATAAAATTAGTGAAGGTAAGGATGGTGGAGTAGAAGTTGCTCTTAATGGAGTAGCTACTAGACCTGAAGAAATTTCAGCAATGATATTGTCAAAAATCAAAGCAGATGTTGAAGCTAAATTAGGCGAAAAAGTTACAGAAGCGGTTATTACTGTTCCTGCATATTTTAATGATGCTCAAAGAAAAGCTACAGTTGATGCTGGTAAAATTGCAGGGCTTGATGTAAAGCGAATAATTAATGAACCAACAGCAGCAGCGTTAGCTTATGGTTTTAATAAAAAAACAAATGAAAAAATTGCAGTCTATGACTTTGGAGGTGGAACATTTGATGTATCAATTCTTGAAATTGGAGATGATGTTATTGAAGTAAAATCTACCGATGGTGATTCACATATGGGCGGTGAAGATATCGACCATAAAATAATTTCATTCATTGCAGACGAATATAAAAAAGAAAGTGGTATTGATGTAACAAAAGATACACTAGCTCTACAAAGACTTAAAGAAGCAGCGGAAAAAGCAAAGCATGAATTATCTACTACTAACGAAACTGAAATAAATATTCCATTTATTACATCTGATGCAAATGGCCCTAAACATTTATTACTTAAAATTACCCGTGCTAAATTAGAAGAACTAGCTGCTGAATATATAAACCGCTCAATTGAAATTACAAAAAGAGCAATAGAAGCTAGTGGTATTAAAGCTAGTGAAATTGATGAAATTATTCTTGTAGGAGGACAAACCAGAATGCCTAGAATAATTGAAGCAGTTAAAGATTTGTTTGGTAAAGAACCAAATAGATCTATTAACCCAGATGAAGTTGTGGCTTTGGGGGCTGCTGTTCAAGGTGGGGTTTTGCAAGGTGAAGTTAGAGATGTATTACTTTTAGATGTTATTCCACTATCACTGGGTATTGAAACACTAGGAGGTGTTGCAACAAAATTAATCGAAAGAAACACAACAATTCCTGCAACAAAATCTCAAATATTCTCTACTGCTGGTGATAACCAAACATCGGTTGAAATTCATATTGTTCAAGGAGAAAGACAAATGGCACAAGACAATAAACCACTGGGAAGATTTATTCTAGATGGAATTCCACCAGCTCCACGTGGAATGCCACAAATTGAAGTTAGCTTTGATGTTGATGCAAATGGAATACTTAGTGTAAAAGCTAAAGATAAAGCTTCTGGAAAAGAACAAAGTATTCGTATTGAAGCTAGTTCTGGATTAACTGATTCTGAAATTGAAAAAATGAGAAAAGACGCAGAATTATATGCTGAAGAAGATGCAAAGTTAAAAGAGCTTGTTGATGTAAAAAATACTGCAGAAATGCTTGTTTATACTGCAGAAAAATCTTTAAAAGATGCTGAAGGCAAGATAAGTGAAGAAATAAAAAAATCAGTTGAAGATGCTATCGGTGAATTAAAAACAGTAAAAGACAATGGATCTATCGAAGAAATTAAATCTAAAACTGAAGCATTAAGCAGTGTTTTGTCTAAAATTGGAGAAGAAATGAATAAAGCAAATCCTGAAAATAATAATTCTACAGAAAACCAAGAGAATGTAAAAGAAGCAGATTTTGAAGAAAAAAATACAAACAATGAAAAATCTGAATAAGAAAAGTACCAGACATGTTTCTGTTAAATATAAAAAAGATATAATTAAATCTGATAAAAAAGACCAGTCTCTTCGTGGTGTCTTAAATAAAATAAAAGACAAACAAAATGCCTGTGTAATTATACTGGACGAATTAACCGATGTTCATAATGTCGGAGCGATAATTCGTTCAGCTGTAGCTACTGATGCTGATGCTATTGTTGTTAGTAAGCACAACCAAGCTCCAATTAACGATACTGTAATTAAAACTTCGGCTAATACTGCCCATATGATTACTGTCGTAGAGAGTAATGTAAATGAAGCTATTAGAACACTAAAAGAAAATGGTTTTTGGGTACATGGTTTGTTTATGGATGGTGAAAGTAATCTTTGGCAAAGTGATTTAAAAGGCAAGGTTGCAATTGTTGTTGGGTCAGAAGGTGAAGGTATACATGTTTCAACTCGTAAATTATGTGATTTTTCTTTAGCTATACCAATGAACAAAAGTGTAGAATCATTAAATGCATCCGTTAGTGCTGCTGTTGCAATGTATGAAAGACTAAGACAAATAAATAATTAATATGGCCTCAAAAGATTATTATGAAATATTGGGGGTAAATAAAGGTGCAAGTAAAGATGAAATCAAAAAAGCTTTTCATAAGCTTGCACACAAATACCATCCTGATAAAAACAAAGGTGATGATACTAAATTCAAAGAAGTAAACGAAGCTTATCAAATCCTATCAGACGATAATAAGCGTTCAAGTTATGACCAGTTTGGCAGTGCTGATGGCGCACAAGGCTTTGGTGGATTTGGCGGTGGGCAATCTGGAGGCTTTGGAGGTTTTGATTTTTCTGGGTTTGGTGGTAACCAAGCTGGATTTGATATGGGAGATTTGGGTGATATTTTTGGTGACTTTTTTGGATCAGGTAGACAATCTAATGCTCAAAGACAAAAAAAGGGGCGCGATATTGTAACTGAATTAAACATTCAATTAAGCGAATTAATCTTGGGTTCTAAAAAAGAAATTCGTATTAAAAAACTTTCAAAATGTGATACATGTAGTGGTAATGGTGGAGCAAAAGGTGAAAAAGAAATTACATGCGACAAATGTTCTGGTAAAGGTAGACTTGTTCGCATTAGAAAAACGATACTTGGAGCAATACAAGAAGCTTACGAATGTGATAAATGTGATGGCGAAGGTAGTATTGTTAAACATAAATGTAATACTTGTCATGGTTCTGGAAGTATCCAAAAAGAAGCAGAATTTAGTGTAAACATTCCAGCTGGAAGTAATAACGGCGATACACTGAGACTGTCTGACGCTGGTGAATATATCAAACGCGGAATAAATGGAGATTTGTACATTAAACTTAGACTTGATTTCCCTCGTAAATTAAACGAAAAACAAAAGAAAGCACTAGAAGAATTACAGCGAGAAGGTCTGTAATTAACTTTTTCATGTTATAATATATTTGTTATGAAAAGTTTTTTATTAAAAATAATTATACTAAGTTTGATCTTTGTAGGTTTTTTTAAATACAAAACTGAAATATTAAACCGCGCAAAGCCAGTCATAGATCATTATCGAAATATAATTTCTTCTGTATTGCCAAATTCTAATAATTCTATTACTGGTCCGTGTGATGAACCAATTTATTATAATTTGGGTATTATTGATGCTAAATTTAATTTAGAAGATAAATATGTATTGGCTGCATTAATTGAAGCTGAGTCTGTATGGGAAAAGGCAATAAATAAAAATTTATTTGAATACAATCAAAACCAAGAAAACCCAATGAAAATTAATTTTCTTTATGATTATAGGCAAGAAGCCAGTAATACTATGGCTAAAATTGGCATCAAGGTGGAACAAACCCAAGATTCTTATAATGAAGTTAAAGCCAAGTATTTTTCTTTAAAACAAGAATACTATTCTCTAAAAATAACATACGACAAAAAATTAAGTTCTTTTAATAAAAAAAATAAAGACTTGCAGGCGCAAATTAATATATGGAATAGCAAAGGTGGTGCTCCAAAAGAAGAATATGATAAATTAATAAAAATTCAACAAGAACTAACTAAAGAATTCAATGAAATTAGTTTACTTGGTCAAAAAATTAATACACTAGTAATTAATGTTAACTCACTAGCAACAACTCTTAACTCTTTAGCCAATGTATTAAATATTAATGTTGGTGAATACAATAAAATCGGTCAAAGTTTAGGAACATCTTACGAAGAAGGTCTATACAAAAGCAATGGGCTAACTTCGTCTATTGATATTTATGAATTTAAAAATCATGATCAATTAGTTAAAATTTTAACTCACGAACTGGGCCACGCATTAGGTTTTGAGCATGTAGAAGACACAAAAGCTGTGATGTATAAAATAAACAATAGTAATAGTTTAGTTTTAAGCCAATCTGATATATCACTTTTAAATACAAAATGTAGCTTGGGTATTAACATTGCTAAATAAATTTATGAAATTTGATTACGATGTTATTGTTATTGGTGGAGGTGCAAGTGGAATGATGGCGGGAATTTTTGCCGCAAAAAACAAAAAGAAAGTTTTAATTATTGAAAAAAATAATGTTTTAGGTAAAAAACTAAGCATATCCGGAGGAGGACGATGCAACATCACAAATAACGAAGAAGATCTTCAAAAATTCTTAAAGCATTATAGTAAAGTAAAAGGAACTGAGCAGTATTTATATTCGGCTTTTTCTAAATTCGATAAAAATGATTCATTTGATTTTTTTACAAAAAATGGGTTGCCTTTGGTAGTTGAAGCAAACAAAAGAGCTTTTCCGGCATCACACAAAGCAGAAGATGTAGTAAGTTTAATGGTAAAAATGTTAAAAGAACTTAATGTTTTGATACTAACCAATAGCTCTGTATCAAACATAGAAGAAATAGATAATAAAATTGTATCAGTTACAGCTGGCGGTAAAACAATAACTGCGAATAGTTATATTTTAGCAACCGGGGGTCTTTCTCATCCTGAAACTGGGTCAACAGGGGATGGTTTTAAATGGCTTACATATTTGAGACACACTGTTAAAGACCCAACACCATCGATTGTGCCATTATCGGTAAAAGAAAAATACATAAAAGAAATGACTGGGGTAACAGCTGAGAATATAAAAATTACTTTTTATGTTGACGAAAAAAAGTCATTTAGTAAAAAAGGGAACATCTTGTTTACTCATTTTGGTGTCTCTGGGCCAATGATATTAAACAGCGCAAGTAAAGTTTCAGATTTATTAATCGAAGGAATTGTAACTGCAAAAATTGACCTTTATCCCAGTTTAGATATTGGTAGTCTTGATCAAAAAATTATTCAAATATTTGATAATAATAAAAATAAATTATTTAAAAATGTATTACCCGAATGTGTACAAACTGGTATGGCAAAGTCTTTAATAAAAATTAGTGGTATTGATCCTGAAATTAAAGTACACAGTATTAGTAAAATTGACCGTCGCAAATTTGTGGATTTATTAAAATCTTTAACTTTTACAATAAACGGTTTGATGGGGTACGACCGTGCAGTAGTAGCTGATGGTGGAATAAATTTAAATGAAATTGATATGAGAACAATGAGATCTAAAATTATAGACAATCTTTATGTAACAGGGGATTTACTGGATATTAACCGCCCATCCGGAGGTTTTTCCTTGCAACTTTGTTGGACTACAGGCTATGTCGCCGGAGTAAATGCCAAATAAACCTTTATTTTAAAGGATTTATTGCAACAATAGATGAATCTTTAGTGTCAATAACAATATAACCATTGGAATTTAGGGTCTCACGAAGCTCATCACTTTTATTGTAATCTTTGCTTATTCTCGCGTTACTTCTTTCTGTAATTAATGCTTGAATATTTTCAGGAATAGTTTTATCTAGTCTGTAATATTCATTAAAACCAAGACCAAGAACTGAATCTATATTTAGAATTGTATTTAATTTTTCTTGTTCAGCTATATTCTCGTCGTCAAATATTGCAATAAATGTAGCAATAGCTTCAGCGGAATTTAGATTATTATTTAATGAATTTTTAATTTTAGATAAATAATCTTGATTTATTATATTACTGTCAGTATTAATTGTATTATTAATTAGTATTACAAATTTTTCATACATTCTTATTAATGATGTTTCGGCAGCGGAAACAGCATCCCAAGTAAAGTTGGCTTGAGTTTGGTAATGTGTACCATACAAAAATAATTTATACGCAAGAGATGAAATAGATTTAGATTTTAAATCATCAAGCATTAAGAAATTGCCATCCCTTTTTGCCATTTTTTTACCGTCAATTAATAAATGTTCACAATGTAAAAAATAGTTTGAAAAAATTGCATCATTTGCACATTCAGACTGCGCAATTTCATTTTCGTGATGGGGAAACATATTGTCTACACCACCAGTATGAATATCTATAGTAGTACCTAAAAATTCTTGCGCCATAGCACTACATTCAATATGCCAACCAGGACGGCCTTTACCCCAAGGTGAATTCCAAAAAATTGTTCCGTCAGTTTCATCGTAAGCTTTCCATAAAGCAAAATCTTGAATACTGTCCAATTCGTATTCATCATTATTCATACGACCAGATGCATTTTGTTTCAAGCTATCTTTATCCAGTGCAACTAATTTACCGTAATTTTTATCTTGGTCTACTTTAAAATAAACACTGCCATCATGTGCTAAATAAGCAAAACCTTTCGCAATTAATGCAGTAATGATTTCTATCATTGTAGGAATACTGTTTGTAGCACGAGGATATAGTTCTGCAGGTAATAGGTTTAAACTTTCTCTACCACTATAAAAATCTAATTCGTATTTTGTTGTTAATTCTTTCAAACTAATACCCAGTTCATTTGCAGATTTTATAGTCTTATCATCTACATCGGTTAAATTTATTACTTGTTTTACTTTAAAATCATTTAAAATCAAAACTCGTTTTAGCAAATCAGCAAAAATATAAGATCTATAATTACCAAGATGAGGATAGTTATAAACCGTAGGGCCACATGTGTACATTAAAACTGACCCATCTAAATTAATAGGATTAAATGCTTCATTTTTTTTAGTTAATGAATTGTATAGTTCTAAAGAAGCCATTTTTTGTGCTTGAAATGAAGAATAATCAAAGTTCCAATTAATAATAGCGACACTGCTATGTATATAAATTGTTCAGGGGTTTCAATAATATGTACATTTGTAATCATAGCTATCATTGTAGCCACCAGTGTTAAAGGGAAAGTAGTAAACGACATAATTGTTAAGATACGCATTGTTTTATTTGTCTTTGCAGACAAAAGAGAGTCGTTTGTTTCGCGTAAATCTAGCAATAATTCTTTGTGTCCATCCAATATACTTGAAATTTTATGTAATTCACCACGCATAGATTCAATAGATATAGTAAATTCTTCATTAAAAATTTGGACTGTTGGTTTGTCTAATGATTTAAAGATTGCGTCATGAAAACGTAATGCTTGTTTAAAATCTAAAATTTTTCTATTTACTTCAGAAAGTTCTATTACCATACGGTCTTCGTGACCTTTGTATATTTGTTCTTTAACACCTTCAAGCATTTGATACAGGTCATCTAATTTATGATTTGCTTGTTTATAAGATTCATTAATTATAGCTTGGAAAACATGTCCCGCATGTTTAACGGGCAAATTTTTATTTAAAATTAATTCTAATTCTAAATTTCTTGTAAAATCGTGTATTGCATTAGAAAATTCATAATGTACCGTAATAAGAAAATCTTTACCGATTATAAAGTCAATCTCAAGATCGGGCATTCTTTTTTCATTATGAACTCGGGGAAAATGAAGAACCAAATAAACCATATTTTCATATGTATTTACTTTAGATAAAATAGTTTCAGTCACTAATTCTTCAGTGAGATATTCTGGGACATTATATTGACTAAGAACATGTAATAATTCATCTTCGGTGGGGGTCTCAAGATCAATCCATGTTACTCCTTGGTATTTATATGTTGAAAGCATGAACGTATTATAGCAAACAAATTGCTATTTTGTATATATTTATATTAAAATTAATGTTTGACAATGATCATAAAAATATTGTATTGTTTTAAAAAACATAGCTATGATTATTATTAGAAAAAATTCGCATTTTGTAAAAGCAGATGTACCAGAAAGAATAAGTATTATCAAATTTCTAATGCAGAAAAAAAGAGTATTATGTCTGCATAGTAAAAAATCTTTTGCCAAGTATTTAAAAAGTAAATACGCAGAATATTATGGAGATTACATTTCGGATAAAACAATCCATGCTGAAATTCGACTTTTTATTTTTATCACAAAATTAAAAGAAGATGGCGAAGGTTCAAGCATAAAAGCCAGATTATACGAATATAGCTCAAAAGATAAAACTCTTAGAGCTATAAAGCTTTTTGTAAGACCAGAACACCCAAATGGTCTTGAGTTAATAATCCCCTTAAGGGAAATATATAGTTTAACTCTGTATTAATACAAAAAAAATATTACATAATAGCCTTGGTAAAAAAACCAGGGCTATTTTTATACCCTTTACTTTTTTGAATAAATATTGTACTATATTTATAAATAAAACTTAAAAATATGAAGAAATTGATCTTAATTATCGTAATGGCAGTATTACCTTTAGAGTACATATCTGCTCAGTGTGGAAACTCACCGGAGTTTGTAAAAAATCTTACTAATTACAATAAGCTTTATGCTCATGGTGACACCAGTTTTACCTCATCTGCTGAAAGCTTAAAAGTAGATATCGAAAAAATTAAAAGAGCTATTAAAGCTCTAGAATCAGTCAAAACTGAGGAAGATTACGCAATCATTCTTGTACTGTGGCCTTTTAGTGAAATTGATGATGAAACTAAAATAGACTGGCATTTTGAATACGGGGATAGCAGTTATTGGACTTTTAAACATGGAGATTACACATTACACAAAGAAATTAACAGGCTCTATAATTTGTATCTTGAAAAACTAGCCAAGAATGAATTTACAATAAAAGCCCTGGCTTTTATTAATGACGAATCAAAAAACATTTCAATGGGGGCAACTAAAAAATTTGAAATTGTTCCAAAATTTACTTTGCGTAAAAAAATTAACGAGTATTCAAATTATGAAATTTATATTCTTGTTCATTTTTGTTATGAAAAAGAGATGGGGGATTTATCTTCTATCTTAGATGACAAAGAAGCCCTGCGATTAGCTGCAGATAAATTAGTAAAATCTGATTGTTTGTTGTATAAAGAACTGGGGAAAGAAATGCGAGAAGAAGTAAATCAATAAAATTGTTTACAACTATAAAATCAGAGCCTGCTATTTTAGTAGGCTTTTTTATTTGTAAAATTTAAATAATGATTATATTATTAAAAAAGATATTTTATGAAAAACACAGAAAAAGCATTTATTTGGATAACTGATATTCTTGAGAAAAAGAGAATCAAATACAAAATATCTGGTGGTTTTGCTGTAAGAATTTATGGATCAAATCGAGAACTGGCAGATATCGATATCGAGGTTGCAGATGAAGATATTCTATTAGTTAAAAAAGAGGTAGAAGAATATATTATATATGGCCCAAAAAGGTATTTAGATGAGGACTGGAACCTTAATCTTATGACACTAAATTATGCAGATCAGGAAATTGACATAGCCGGAATAGATGCAAAGATTTTTAATAAAAAAACAAAACAATGGGAAAATTTATCAAGTAACTTAGACACAATTGAAATCAAGGAAATTTTTGGTAAAATGGTGCCTATAGAATCACTAAAGTCTCTAATTAATTATAAAACAAGGCTTGGTAGGGAAGTTGACGTAGATGACATAAAACAACTAAGCTTGCATAAAAAGCCTTAATATGCTATATTTGCCCTATGGAATTCGCAGTTATTAAAACAGGAGGTAAGCAATACCGTGTCTCAAAAGGGGACACTATTCGTATTGAAAAAATGAAAGACATTGCAGAAGTTGGCCAAAAGGTAACTTTTGACGAAGTTCTTTTAGTTGATAATGGAAAAGATACAACAATTGGTATGCCATTAATTGATGGGGCAAAAGTTGAAGCAGAAGTTTCAAAAATTGGCCGTGCTGATAAAGTAATGGTTGTGAAATATTTACAAAAATCTCGCTACCATAAAAAGAACGGTCACCGTCAACCATTTGTAGAAGTAAAAATTACTGCAATTAAATAATACTATTATAAAAAACCGCTATGCATAGCGGTTTTTTATGTGATATAATTGTAAACAGATTATGCAAAATCCACACATGCCCGACATACCAATGAACCGTGATGTTACGTATTTTGCTCGTACTAATTTTCGTGGCGGAAATCAAATTTTTGGTATCAAAAGAAAAGACCGTCGTCAGCATATGTATGTGTTGGGTAAATCTGGTACAGGTAAATCAGCTCTACTTTCAAATTTGATTATTCAAAATGTTTGGAATGGTGAAGGTGTATGTGTGGTAGATCCACACGGAGAGCTTGTTGAGACTGTATTAAAAATGATTCCTGAACATCGACTAAATGATGTTGTATATTTTAACCCAGCAGATACAGAATACTGTATAGGATTTAACCCACTTGAACTACCTGATCCAAAATATAAACATTTAGTGGCATCTGGGCTAATGGGAATATTTACAAAAATTTGGGCAAATGTATGGTCGTCTCGTATGGAATACATTATGAACAATACTATCTTAGCATTGCTTGATACTCCAAATTCAACACTACTGGGAATCCCTAGAATGTTAGTGGACAAAGACTACCGTCAAGTGATAATTGAGAACCTGAAAGACCCAATTGTTAAAGCTTTTTGGGTACACGAATACGAACAATGGAAAGAACAATTTCGTAACGAAGCTATTGCTCCTATTCAAAATAAAGTTGGACAATTTCTTTCGTCTTCCATAATTCGTAATATAGTTGGCCAACAAGAAAGTACAATCGACATCTTCAAAATGATGAACGAAGGTAAAATTTTCTTAGTCAATGTATCCAAAGGTAGAATAGGTGAAGATAATTCCGCACTACTTGGTGCAATGATTATTACAAAACTTCAGCTTGCTGCGATGGAACGTGTTCGTATTCCAGAAGACGAAAGAAGAGATTTTTATTTATACGTAGATGAATTCCAAAACTTTGTTACTGATTCTTTTGCTAGTATTTTATCTGAAGCTAGAAAATACCGTTTGTGTCTTATACTAGCTCACCAATATACTGCCCAAATCGAAGGTGGTGATAATGATTTAAAAGATGCTGTTTTTGGGAACGTAGGATCAATGGTTATTTTTCGAATTGGATCAGAAGATGCAAAATTATTTGAAAAAGAATTTGCCCCAGAATTTATTCCAGAAGATTTTGTTGGGCTACCTAACTACCAAGTATTTTTAAAATTAATGATAGACGGGGTAACTAGTAGACCTTTTTCTGCAAATACTCTTCCACCAATTAGAACAAACATTAGTTTTGATAGTAGCGCCCGAGCAATAGCAGAGTCAAGAAATACTTATTGCCGACCACAAATCCAAGTTGAAAACAATATTAATGCATGGAGCTCGACTTCTGGTGGAACCACGGTAGAAGCTAAATCAAACCCAGTTACTGGCGGTAAAATGTACCCAGCTGTATGTGTAAATTGTAATAAAGACATAATGGTTCCTTTTGAACCTAAAGACGGAAAACCAATTTATTGTAAAGAATGTTTAAATAAAATCAAAGTTGGCGAATTAAAGCCGAATAAAGGTTATTACGATAAAAATTCAAATTCTGGCCCTAAACCAGCAGAATCATTAGCTATGCTTGGTATTGAATATGATGATTCTATAATAAATTCCAACAATCGAAATAACAAATCAACAAATTTTGTCAGAACTGGGAATAGTAGTAGCATGGCAAACAACACAGAACCAACTAAGAAATCTTTTGCTCCTAAAAAAGAACCAGAAGATAGTTATAAAGAAAAATTATTAAAAGAAGACCCCGTAAAAAAACAAGATGGCTTTGGGTCTTTGAAAGATTTATTAAATAAAGTAGCTCCAACAAATAAAATCCCTCAAGAAAAACCAGTTTCAAATAATACTCCTATACAAAATGACCCCAAAAAAATAACCCTGCATTCACATACTATTAAAAAAGAAAACAATTTTCCTGAAACTAACACAATACTAAAAACAAAAGCTGCTAGCTACGAATCTCAACAAATGTTAAAAAATTTAATTGAAACAACAAAACAAACAGTAAATAATTCACCAGTAGTTAGTACTCCAATTCAAAAAACCGAGGAGAAAGAAATTGTGGCAACAAAAGAACCTGAAGCAAAAATTGAAAACAAAAAAATAGTAGAACCTGTAGTTGAAGTTACTGAAAGAAAAATTGAACATATTGTGGAAGATAAGCCAGAGAATGCTGCTGTACCTAAACCACCAGAATCATACAGTAAAAGAACACCAGCAAAAGAAGTTCCTGAAGATATTTTAAAGCAGGTTTTAAATGATGAAGAAAAACCAGCCAGTACAAATACTAATGTTAATAGTAACCCAAATATAGACCAATAGTATGAAAATTTTATTAACCGGAGGCGGAACAGGTGGTCATTTTTATCCGCTTATTGCAATAGCAGAAAGAATAAATACTCTTTCAAGAGAAAAGAAGATTCTTGAAGTTGATTTGTATTACATGAGTAATGGAAAATATGACGAAAAATCTTTGACTCAAAATAATATTAGTTTTGTATATGTACCTACAGGTAAATTGCGTTTGTATCCATCTATAAAAAATGTTACTGATTCATTTAAAATAGTAACCGGTATTATAACTGCATGTTTTAAAATGTTTTTTATTTACCCAGATGTAGTAATTTCCAAAGGTGGGCATGGTGCGGTACCAGCATTATTTGCAGCTAGATTACTAAAAATTCCAATTATTATTCATGAATCAGATACTTATCCAGGCCGTACAAATGTATGGTCAGGAAAATTTGCAAAACTAATTACCTTGGCATATAAAGACAGTAACGAAATTTTTGATAAAAATAAAACTGCAGTTATTGGACTACCTATTCGAAATGAATTATTACATGTGCCAGCTCCAAGCGATGGAGCAAAATATTACGGGCTGGATGAACATATTCCAACTATTTTTGTATACGCAGGGTCACTGGGAGCTGAAAAAATTAATAATCTAATCTTAGAATCATTACCCGAATTATTAAAAAGTTATCAAATTATTCATCAGTGTGGTATTAAAAATGAAACAGAAGTAAGAAGTCGGACAAGTATAATACTGGAAGATCATCCTTATAAAAATCGCTATATTATAAAACCGTTTCTGGATGTAATAGACACCAGGCACGCTGCTGCAATTGCATCTCTTGTAATTGCCCGCGGTAATTCAACTTTGTTTGAAGTAGCTGCTTGGAAAATACCAGCAATAGTAATACCTATTACTAAAAGTAACGGCAACCACCAGCACACTAATGCCGTAGCATTTGTCTCTATGGGAGCAGGAGTACTACTGGAAGAACAAAATGCATTGTCGCATTTATTTATTTCAAAAATTAATGAAATATTACTACACCCTGATGTATGGCAAAAAATGCATAACTCTATGAAAGATTTTGGAGATATTGACGCAGCTGTTGAAATAGCTCGTGAAGCCATATTAATAGGCGAATCTCACGAAATAGACGATTAAAAAAGATTATGTCTTCATTAAAACCCAATAAAATTCAAATCATCAAATATAGTCCGCCGCCATCAGAACTGCCGGTTCTTGGTGATATGAATCCATCTGAAGTTTCTTTTATTGGGCGAACAAATTATGCTGCAGCGTTGGAAGAAAAAAGATATGTTTTTGGAATTAAACGAATAGACCGAAGACGCCATTTATATATTGTTGGAAAATCTGGGGTTGGAAAATCTAAACTTCAAGAATTAATGATTCGTCAAGATATAGCATATGGTTACGGTGTATGTGTTATAGACCCGCACGGCGAATTAATTGAAGATATTTTAGAATTTGTACCTGAAGACAGAATCGATGATGTTTGTATTATTGACCCGTCTGACGATCAATACCCAGTATCTTTTAATCCACTGGCAAATATTGATAGCGGATTTAAACACCAACTTACTCAAGGTCTTATTGAAGTATTAAAAAAACAATTTGGATCAAACTGGACACCAAGATTGGAACACGTGTTTCGTTTTACCGTATTGGCGCTACTAGACTACCCATACGCTACAATGCGTGGAATGATTAGTATGCTGACCGACCGTAACTACCGTCAAAAAGTGGTGGAATACATTGAAGACGACATGGTAAAACGTTTTTGGGCAATTGAATTTGCGGACTGGAGTGAAAAATTTGATACCGATGCGATTATTCCATTGGTTAATAAGCTGGGACAATTTTTGTCTGACCCAATGTTACGAAACATTTTTGGGCAAATTGAGAACAAAGTTGATTTAGAAAAATTAATGAATGACAAAAAAATTGTTTTTATTAATTTATCCAAAGGTAAAATTGGGGAAGAAAATTCGTCTTTCTTTGGAGCTATGTTTATTACAAAAATTAAACAAGCTGGTATGAGCCGTGCAAAATTAGATAAAGCTGATAGACACGACTTTTATTTATATGTAGACGAGTTTCAAAACCTTGTGACTGATACTTTTGAAAACATTTTATCTGAAGCTCGTAAATATGGACTAAATCTTACTGTTGCTCACCAGTATGTAAACCAACTTTTACCTAAAGTTCAGCAAGCCGTAATGGGAAATGTTGGGTCAATGATTACGTTTCGTGTTGGTGGAGAAGACGCTGTAAAACTAAAGCCCGAATATGCTCCAATATTTGATGTAAAAGACATGATTAATCTTGGGGTAGGGGAATTTTATATTAAAATGACAATAGACGGCGAAAGTTACGACCCATTCTCTGCAGAAACATTAAAAGTTTTACCTCCAACACATCCGTCTTATAGAGACAGAATTGTACAAGCATCTCGCGAAAAATATTCTATGCCAGTAGACGAAGTTAAGAAGATTTACGAACAAGAAGAATCTATGATTGTTCGTAGTGCGTCTGAAAAAGCCGCAGTTACTCGTAGTAATACTGGTGGTGAATCAAACGATGCTCCCGCAAAGATAGTTGAAAGCGAACCATTAATTTAGCTATTAAAATTTAGTTTATAAAAATACAGAATATACTTTATGAATTCCGAAACCCGAAACTGCCAAAATTGTAAATCTGACTTTGTAATAGAGCCAGATGATTTTGATTTTTATAGCAAAATTGGCGTACCAGCACCAACATGGTGCCCGGAATGCAGAATGATCCGAAGATTTAATTTTCGTAATGAAAAAATGCTATTTCGTAGACCAGACGGTTTAACCGGTCAAGACATATTTTCTACGTTTTCTCCTGAATCAGAAGTAACTACTTATGAAAACAACTACTGGTTTGGATCAGAATGGGATCCAAATATTACAGGAAAAGATTACGATTTTAATAAAACTTTCTTTACACAATTTAAAGATCTTTTAAAAGTTGCTCCAATTCCAGCAAGATCTGTATTTAAAATGGTAAATTCTGATTATTGTAATGAGGCTAGTGAATCAAAAAATTGTTATTTATGTTTTAATACAGACTTTATAGAAGATTCTGCTTATTTAAGGAAAATTAGACAAGTAAAGAATTCATTTGATTTATATGAATGCGAGAACTGTGAACTTAGCTATGAAGGATTAGTTTTAGATAAATGCTATAGGACATTTTATTCTTTTGGTTTAGAAAATTGTGTAGATGTATGGTTTTCAAAAAATTTACGAGGATGTACTAATTGTTTTGGTTGCGTAAATTTAGTAAATAAATCAAATTGTTATTTTAATGAGCAATTAACCAAGGAAGAATATAATAAAAAAATTAGTGAATTTAATTCTGGGTCATATTTTGAAATTGAACAAATATTAAAAAAATCTAAGGAATTTTGGATGAAATTCCCAGTTAAATATAACTACAGTTTAAAGAACATAAATGCAACAGGGGATAGGATATTTAATTCTAAAGATATCAAGGATTCATACTATATAAAGAATTCTCAAAATTTAACTTACTGCCAAGATGTTTGGAATAAAAGTTCAGACTGTTACGACTATTCAGTATGGGGGGACGGAGCACAAAATGTATATGAATCAATGACATGTGGGTTAGGAATTTCAAATATAAAATTTTGTTTTAATTGTTGGGAGAATGAACAAAATTTAGAATATTGTGGATACTGTATTGGTTCAAACGATTGTTTTGGATGTATTGGTTTATACAAAAAACAATATTGCATATTAAATAAACAATATACAAAAGAAGAATACTTTGAATTACTTCCCAAAATAAAACAGCATATGATGAATATGCCGTATGTTGATTCAAGTAATAGAGTTTTTAAATATGGTGAATTTTTTCCTTATGACATATCACCTGTAGCTTATAACGAAAGCTTAGCTCAAGATTTTTTTCCACTTAATCCTAATAAAATAATAGAAAACGGTTATCAATATAGAGAGATAAAAAATAGAGAATTTGAAAAAACTATTTTAGCTAAAGACATACCAGACAATATAAAGGATTTAAATGAAGATTTTATTAAAGAAATTATTGAATGCGAAAACTGTACAAAAGCATTTAGAATCATACCAATTGAATTTCAATTCTACAAAAATATAAATATCCCTATTCCTAGAAAATGTCAAGATTGCAGATTTACGGAAAGATTTAAATTTGTTACAGTTCCAAAATTTTATAATAGAAATTGTATGAATAACGATTGTAATAATACTTTTATTACGCCATACGCTCCAGATAGGCCAGAAATAGTGTACTGTGAAAAGTGTTACCAGCAAGAAATGATTTAATTACTTTATGAATTCCGAAACCCGAAACTGCCAAAACCCCAAAGAAAATCATATTTCATTGCTTTCTACGGGGCAAACTGTAAAATAAATATATGGAGAATAGAGAATGTCAGAATTGTCATAATAATTTCACGATTGAGCCGGATGATTTTGGCTTTTACGAAAAAATTGGTGTACCAGTACCAACCTTTTGCCGAATTTGCATGAATCAAAGAAGGCTTTCTTTTCGTAATACTCATTCGTTATACAAAAGAAAAGATTCATTTACTGGTAAAGATATAATTACAATATATTCTCCAGACAAAGATTTAACTGTAATGGCACAAAAAGATTGGTGGGGTGACAGTTGGAACGCAATGGATTATGCACAAGATTATGATTTTTCAAAACCATTTTTTACACAGTGGGATAATTTGCGTAACAATGTTCCTATGCAAAGTTTGTCTAATTCCAAAGCAGTAAATAGTGACTACTGTAATGTTGCCGAAGAAAGCTACGACTGTTATCTTGTTTCTGCATCATGGCGATGTGAAAGATCAATGTATTGTGATGCAGTAAGCCAAATTAAAGATACTATGGACTGTCATGTAGTAAACAAGTCTGACTTTTGTTATGACGATGTATTATGCCAATCATCTTACAAGCTTTTCTACAGTCAGGACTGTCATGCTTGTACAGATTCATATTTCCTATACGACTGCAGTGGTTGTACTGATTGTTTTATGTCTTCAAACTTACGTAACAAAAGTTATTGTTTTAATAACGTTCAATTAACTAAAGAAGCTTACAAAGAAAAAATGAGTCAAATAAATTTAGGAAGTTTTGAGACTGTGCAATACTTAAAATCCGAATTTGAAAAAATGCGTTTAAATTCGTTTCATCGATTTAGTAATACATTAAATTCTGTAAATGTTACAGGTAATAACATTGAGAACGCAAAAAATTGTTATTATGCTTTTGATGCTTTTGAAGGATTAGAAGATTCTAAATATGTATTTTGGGCTGGGTACAAAGGTAAGGAATTTTTCCATTCTGGTCCAGGAGTAGGGGAAGGTGAATTAATGTATGAATGTACTGATTGTGGTATAGGTGGTAACCGTAATTTATTTGCTAACGTAACTTATGGTTGCCAAAATATTGAATACTGTATCAACTGTCATAATTCTTCAAATTTGTTTGGTTGTATTGGTTTGCGCAGTAAACAATATTGTATTTTCAACAAACAATATACAAAAGAAGAATGGCTGGAATTAATTCCAAAAATAAAACAACATATGAATGATATGCCATATATAGACAAAGCTGGTGTTGTTTATAAATACGGGGAATTTTTTCCAATTGAATTATCACATTTTTGTTATAACGAAACGGTGGCTATGGACTATTATCCACTTACAAAAGAAGAATGTTTAGCCCGGGGTTATAAATGGAAAGACCCTGAAATAAAAAACTACGTGCCAACAGTTAAATCTACTGATCTACCTGACGATATTGCAATGGTAGGAGACAACATACTAGGAGATATTATTGAATGTGCTCATAAAGGTGAATGTAGCGATAGATGTTCCACTGCATTTAAAATTACTGAAAATGAATTAAATTTTTATAAAAGATTCAACATTCCATTACCAAGACTATGTAACGGTTGCAGACATTATGAAAGATTACATAAAAGAACTCCTATGGATTTATGGCACAGACAATGTATGTGTAATAAATCAAACCATAATCACAGTAGTCAATGTCCCGTAGAATTTGAAACCGCATACGCCCCAGACAGACCAGAAATAGTGTACTGTGAAAAATGCTATCAACAAGAAGTAATATAAATCAAAAGAAAAAAGCTACAAATACATGTAGCTTTTAAAAAATAAGATTTAGAAATGTTTTAAAAAACATCTGTCATAATGCCTTTATCGGCATCATCAAGAGCTTTTTGTCCACCAGGAGTTTGAAAGTACAGGATTGCTACTGCTATTACAAGCAGTGCGATTGCGATTTTTTTAAGTAAATTTTTCATATTGTTATATTGAAAATATTATAACACAATATAATTTATTAGCAAACATAGTAGGGTAGTGGTGCAATATAAAAACCCTTCAGTAAAATGAAGGGTTTTTATATAAACTATTTAGTTGCAGGTAATACTACATGAACTTGTTTACGAACAGAAGTTGATCCATCGAAATTGTTTTTTCTTTTGTTAGTAAATTTTACTGTACCATCTTTAAGAGCAAACAATGTGTGGTCACGTCCCATACCTATGTTTTCACCAGGAATGATTTTTGTTCCACGTTGACGAATGATGATGTTTCCTGCAATGACTTTTTCTCCAGCGTATTTTTTAGTACCAAGATACTTTGGGTTTGAGTCGTTCAGGTTCTTGGCGCTACCGCCGGCTTTTCTATGTGCCATATAATATAATTAAATTTAAACGAATACTACTAAACATTTCGTAATACTGGCAGACAGGCAAGCATACTAGATATTTATATTGTATAATAAGGTAACGGTATGAATATAACAGATATTTGGACTAAAATCAAGAGCTTCTTAAATTCGAAGACTGGGGAACTGGTAATCATTTTATTAGTATTAATAGCTTCTAATATTGCTAGCTTCTATATTGGTAAAAATACAGGTAATACCCCAAACAATGACAATTCTAGTAGTGAATATGCTCAAATTAAAACTAATGACTATAGTTTAGCTGACCCAGTTTACAAGGCTGGATCTTTTGCTATGGCAGCTTATAAAAGCTCTAAAACTGCCCCACAAAGCCCTGAAATAGCCCAAAATGGGGAAGTAGCAGTCAATACTACAAATAGCGGGAATATTACCACCAATCCCCGCTATGTAGCCAGTAAGAATGGCCGGGTCTACTACTATACTTGGTGCTCGGGTGCTAAAAATATTAAAGACGACATGCGTAGATATTTTAATTCTGGGGCTGACGCTAGGGCAGCGGGATATACACCATCCAAAGCTTGCGCTGGGCTGGATTAGTTATAGTATTGTAGCCACAGGGCTTTATTAGTATAAGCGTCGCACAAGATTTATTTTACGACATACCTTATATATAGGCCTGCAAGCTATTTATTCTTTAAAGAAAGCTTCATGCCACAGTTCTAACATATATAATGCAAATAGTTTTCTAGATGTATCTGCTGTTCCTGCCTTGTGTATACTTAACAATTTTGCAATTTCTTCTTTTTTTATAAAACTTGATGCAAACTCGCCACCAATTAGTTTTGTTTCAAATTCAGTTATATCGTTTCTTAGCCAACCAGCTAATGCTGTTGGAAAGCCCAACTTTCGCCTTTTACTGGTACTACGCGGTATAAGCCGTTTAAAGGCCTGACGCAGTGCATATTTGGTAGTATGGCCCGCAAACTTTAGCCTGTCAGGCAGATGTTTAGCGTACTCTGCTACGCGTACATCTAAGAATGGAACACGAAGTTCTAATGAATGCGCCATGGTCATTTTATCAGCCTTGGCTAAAATATCACCAATAAGCCAAGTATGAATATCTATATATTGCATTTGCATTGGTTCAGAATAATATTTTGCTTTATTAAATAAATATTCAATACTAAAAACTTCATCTATTTTTTTTCCTGCCCAAACTTTTTCTAATTCATCTTTGGTATAAATTTTTGCATTACCAATGTAACGATCTTTTAGTGGTGTAAAATATCTTATTAAATAATTTTTACCAAAGAATTTAAAGTCACTAAATGCCAAGCGTCGCAAAATATTGTTACGTATAAATTTAGGAATTACATCTAATTTGCGTCTATCATAATATTCGCGGTATATAGTATATCCACCAAAGAATTCATCAGCACCTTCACCAGAAAGAACCACGGTGACGTGTTTACGGGCTTCTGCTGACATCATATATAGTAATATTGCTGATGGGTCTGCAACTGGTTCATCAAAATGATACACTGCCCTACTTAATACGCTCATGTATTCATTTTTGGATACTTTTACTTCATGATGATTGCTACCTAACATATCACTGGTTTCTTTGGCGGCAGCAAATTCACCACGCTCCTTAGACCCAATAGTAAATGTGTGAACTTTCTTGTTTAAATGCTTTGTAAGCAATGTTGCATTTATACTACTGTCTATACCACCAGAGAGAAATGACCCTACAGGAACTTCGGCTATGGCATGATGTGCTACAGAATCTTTAAGTAAGATTTGTATATCTGCCATTGTGCCAGATAAATTCATATTTTTATCTACAGAAAAAGAAAAATCATAATATTTAAATACAGTAAATACGCCACTATTTAAATCCACATCCATATAACATCCAGGATTTAATTTATGAATATTTTGAAAAAAAGTTTCGGTTAATGGGTTGTATTGGTATTGTAAATAAGCATAAATAGCATTTGTGTTTACACGTTTATTATATCTTGGGTCTTTTAAAATAGATTTTATTTCTGAACCAAAAGAACATAGTTTGTTTTCTTCAGTAAAATAATATAATGGTTTAATACCAAAATGGTCTCGCGCAATAAATAAACTATTTTTTACACTGTCGTATATACAAAATACAAACATTCCACGTAAAAATTTAGGAGTATCTGCGCCGTATTCTTCATACATTGCCAAGATAGTTTCAGTATCAGAATTTGTTTTAAATTCGTAGTTTGGTAGTAGTTCACTGCGTAGTTCTAAATAGTTATAAATTTCACCATTAAAGAAGATACATTTTGTTTTGTCTTTATTCCATATTGGTTGGTCACCATGAGCCACGTCAATTATAGCCAAACGGCGCATACCCAGTGCAACATTTTCATTTACAAATGTACCAGCACCATCAGGGCCACGGTGAAATATGGCATCGTTCATAAGATTTATGATTTTTTCATTTTCAGTTTTATTGTTATTTATATAACCAACTATTCCACACATATAAGACTATTTTAGCATATTTATATATACATTCATAAATTAAATGTAATTAGTTGACAAAAAGCACATTTATGTGTTAATATATAAACAACATTTAAAATATTAGATATGGGAAACGAACAAAATGACAAGATCATTAAAGACAGAACACCTGAAGGGGTCAAAGGTTTAACAACTGAAGTATTGAATGAAGAGTATTTAACAACAAAGAACACGTTGGAAAATATTATTTCAGATTGTACTAAAGAGAAAGATAGTATGATTCAAACAATATTATCAATCTATATCCAAGAATTTAAAAATCGTGGATTAAAACTTCCAACAAGAATTTCTTCTCCAAACCAAAATTTAGACGGAGACGCTTGTTAGCCCCACCAATTAAAACAAAAAAAACGCCACTTGTATGTTTACAAGTGGTATTTTTTTATTTAATTTTTATATTTTAAAGTCTACTTAATGTTTCCGTTTTACCTAATACACTTGATACAGTAAATGGGTCTGGAGATTTAGCTTGACCAGTCAAAGCTACGCGCATAGCCCATAGTACATCTCCCCTGCCATGCTCATCCGCATAAACCATTACCTTGTCTTTTATACTTTCTGTATGAAAGTCGTGTTCGTCTATGGTAGATAAAATATTTTTTATTCCACTTAGAAATTCTTTAATTTTCTCATTCTTATCTTCGCCTAATTTTGTTTTGGGAGATATCAGCAACGCACTATTAAATTCAGGTTTATTAAAGAAAAATTCCATTTCTCCATTTTTACCAAATAAATTTTTTACATCACTAAATTTGTTTATATGGTCACGAATAATAAATAAAATATTATTTATTATCTTAGAATTTTTAACGTTATCAGGTAAATATGAATTTATATAATTTAAAAATTCAGTGTCTGATAATTTCTTGATATATTCTTTATTAAACCAATTTAATTTTTCTTCATTAAATACAGCAGGAGATTTTTGAACTTTTGCTAAATCAAATTCTTTAATAAGTTCATCTTTAGTAAATAATTCTTGTTCAGTTCCAGGATTCCATCCAACCATAGATACCATGTTTAATATAGCTTCTGGCATATATCCCAAATCTTTATATTCAGTTATTGCTAATGCACCTTTACGTTTTGAAAGCTTTTGTTTATCTACGCCCAGTACTAAAGGCAAATGAACATATACCGGTGTAGGCGCACCAATTGCACGCTGAATAAGAATTTGTCTTGGAGTATTTGACACATGATCTTCACCACGAACAACATGAGTTACACCTTCATCCATATCGTCCACTACAACAGCTAAATGAAATAATGGTTCGTTAATATTTTTAGCAATTACAAAATCACCCAAATCAGCAGTATGCATTGTAACACTACCTTTGATAGCGTCAGTAAATGTTACATCCTCATTGGGATTTTTAAATCTTACTATTTCTTTTATTACACCACTACCGTCTTTAGCTTCTTCGTGTGATATATAAGCATGACCAGAATCTATCATTTTTAATAATATTTCTTTATGTCTTGCTACGTGTTCAGACTGAATATATTTTTCGTCATATTTAATACCAAGCCATTCTAGAGAATCTAATATATTTTCTTCGTTTTCTTTTGTGGATCTATCTTTGTCTGTATCTTCAATTCTTAAGATAAATTTACCGCCATTTTTATGGGCAAATAAATAAGCAAAAATAGCCGTACGGTATGCACCGGCATGTAATTTCCCAGTTGGGCTGGGTGCAAATCTTGTAACTATGTTCATAAAATTAGTATATCACAATCTATTAAATATCCTCTTCTTCGTTATTTTCTTCTTTTATAAAGCCTCCGGCCTGTAAATCCCATAGCTTTTTATAAATACTGCCACTATTTTGCAATAATTCATCATGACTTCCATCTTCTATAATTTTACCTTTTTCTAAAACTAAAATCCGATCCATCATTTTAATAGTTGACAGTCTATGAGCAATAGCAATAACAGTTTTGCCTTTCATTAATTCTTGTAATGCTTCTTGAATTTTTATTTCTGTTTCAGAATCTAGAGCTGACGTTGCTTCGTCCAGTACTAATATTGGTGCATTTTTAAGAATTGCGCGCGCTATTGCAATACGTTGCCTTTCTCCACCAGAGAGTTTTACACCACGTTCACCAACTAATGTATCGTAACCATTTGGAAATTTTGAGATAAATTCATGAGCATGGGCTTTTTTTGCAGCTTTAATTATTTCTTCTTCGGTTGCATCATGTCTACCATAATTTATATTTTCTCTTATGCTGCGATGGAATAATACTGATTCTTGTGGAACAAAACCAATTATTTTATGTAAATCTTCCTGTCTAAGATTTCTTATGTCATTACCATCAATATTAATACTGCCTTTTTGTACATCAAACAATCTAAATAATAGTTTAACTAAAGTAGTTTTACCTGCTCCTGATTGTCCAATTAACGCAATCTTTTGACCTTTGCTAATTTCCAAACTAAGATTATCTAAGACTAAATTTTGAGTATCACCTTTGTTATATTCATAAGTTATACCGTCAAAATTTATTTCACCTTTTGTTTTCTTTATCTCAACTGGATTTTGCGTATCAGTAATCTCAAACGGGGCTTCCATAATTTCAACAATATCAACCGCATCAACATAAGCTTCACTCATGTCTTTAAAAATTCCACTAATACTCCACATGTCTTCTGATAACTTTTTTATATAAGTATATGCTAAATAGAAAAAACCAACACTTACTAAATCAAGTTTAAAATAGTACAAACCAAATATAAAAATTAAAATTTCAACAAATACAGTAATTGAAGATTGGAACATAAAAAATTTATCATCTCTTGTTGTTCTAATTTTATACAATCCAATTAATCTACTAATTTTACTCCAAGCATTATTTTTTTCTTTACTGAAACCCGTAAAAAGCTGTACAGTCAGATGATTTGAAAAACTGTCTACATAATCTCCGTTGATTTTTGATTTTAATTTAGATATTTCTTTTCTATTTTCTCTTACATACTGGCTATACCAATAATTTGTAGAAATAAATATTACAAACCACACAGTCATTATCAAACCTATCGTTTTATTAAAATAAAATAAAACAATAGTAAACCCAATTGATCTTACTAAATTGGGTAATATATCGTTACTGAAATTTTTCCATAAAGTCCCAAAACTATTTCGATATTTGTCTATTTTATGAGCTAATGTACCAGCTGAATTTGATACAAAAAAATTATGCGCATGATTTAATATTCTATTATAAGCATCAAAATATAGACTAAATTCTATAGAATTGAACATTTTTCTATGTAGATATGATGTTATTCTACGAAGTAAAAATCGTACTAAAATTATAGAAATCACAACCATCAAAACAACGTAAGCTTGATTATATATAACTTGTCTTGATATTGGTTGAGTTAATACATCAAAAAACTTTTTAACATATATTGGTGAGATTATTTCAGTAAATGCAGAAATTATCACAAGTGACCAGTACAAAATAATTTTATATTTGTATTCTTTAGCAATATTCCAATAATTTCGGAGTACATCTCGTAATCCGATTTTTTTATTTGTATTCATATAATTTAACTTTATTTTATGGGCATGTCTGAGCGAATTTTTTTGAATTCGTTAGATAGTTTTGCCAGCTCTTCTTCAGTAGTATCTTCAAGGTCAATAAAATCGTTACGGGCTGCTTTTATAGAATGGATTAGTTCGTCTAATTTAAGATGAACAGCCTTAGAATCTCGGTTTTGCATATTTTGAATAAGAAAAACCATTAGAAATGTAATTATAGTTGTACCAGTATTTATAACCAGTTGCCATGTATCTGAGAAATCAAACATTGGACCAGTCACAAGCCAAATTATTATAACCAATAATGCAGCAGCAAATGCCCAAGGGCTACCTGTATTTTCGCCTACTTTGTGAGAAATTTTGTGGAATAATTCATTTATATTCATATGCAAAATTGTACCATATGTTATAAAAACAGCAAAATTAGTTTAATATTGAATTTAATACTTTACCTAATCAAATTATTGCTAAATATAGTTTTTTGTGGTATTTTAAACAAAATAAAAACATATGGAAAGCGAAATAAATTCTGCTATTGATATGCGGAAAATACAAAATATTGCAC
This sequence comes from uncultured Candidatus Saccharibacteria bacterium, assembly GCA_964426555.1. Taxonomy (GTDB): domain Bacteria; phylum Patescibacteriota; class Minisyncoccia; order Phycocordibacterales; family UBA9973; genus 2-01-FULL-33-17. The sequence continues at coordinate 77,081 of CAYRQJ010000002.1, forward strand.
AAGCTAATAAAGCTATGGCAATTGTTACCGGCTACTGTATAGCTGAATCTGAAACCCCCCAAAAATCTCACCGCGGTGATTATTTAGCGGTTAAAAGATGGTTAAGAAACATTGCAACAATTCATGGATATCCTTCATTTCAAGGAAAATGCAGAGAATTATTAAAAAGTTTAGAATTAACCTTGCAAAAGGCTAACCACTACAATTCACCACGAACACAAAAATTAAAAAAATATAAATCAAACTTTAAAAATAGGAGGTAAAAAAATGACAACAACATCAACAATTACAGAAAGAAAAATGAGGACTATAATCGAGTCTGAAAATGAAATTCTTAAACACTACCAAGTTTTTTTTAAAAAACTGGAAAGAAATACATCTTCAACAGAATCTGATTTAAATGATTTCGTAGAGCTTTACAAAAACCATTTGGCGAATTTTCAAATCAGAGCCAGATATTATGCTAATGTATTTTTCCACCAACACGAAAAACAATACGGATTAGTTGAAAATTCTGAAGCATGGCAAACAGCACAAGAAATAAAAGTAATTGCCGAAGAAAATGTATTGAAATATCTGAAAATTGCAAAAGAGGCATTAGATCGCGACTATGAAGAAATAATAAGCAAAATACCAGAAAAACCAGATGAATCCTGAAAATAAAAAAACAAAAAATACACCGGCCCTCGTGCCGGTTTTTTTATTATGTATGTGTTATAGTATTTTTATGACAAATTTCAAGATAATTAATTTTATTGTATTCTTTTTAGCCTTTGGAGGAATATTATTTATAGGCTCTTTTAGTGTTTATAAAACATACACTGCTTTTGGTAATTTCCCTACAATTTTTAATAAAATACTACTAATTTTACTTATTGTAATGCCTGTGTTATTTATTGGAACTACTTTAATCAGTATGAAGCAGTACAGCCAAATTAATTCTATTTTTTATACAATTTCATCATCTTGGCTACCAATATTAGCTTATTTATTCTTGGGATCAATTATTCTCACTATTTTAAATGTGACTATTTCTAGTACAATATTATTCCCTGTTATTTATAAATACACTGTTTATGGATTACTTTTATTATCTTTTGGTTTAAATGTTTATGGTTTAATTAATTCAAATAATTTTATAATTAAAACAATTAATATTTCAAAAGAAAATGAATTATCTGGACCCCTTTATGGTAAAAAAGTTGTTTTATTTGCTGACACACACATTGGTGTAGTTCATAAAAAAAACTTTTTAAATAAAGTAGTAAAGTTAATAAACAAACAAAATCCAGATATTGTATTACTTGCCGGAGATTTAATAGATGGACCTAAAATACCATTTAATGATTTCCTATCCCCTATTAAAGATATAAAATCAAATATTGGCACATTCTACACTCCCGGAAATCATGAAATTTATTACGGAGACCAAGAAGAAATATATAAATTTACAGACCAATACACCGTTGGTTTACGAAACAAAATCACCCAATTAGAAGGTTTCAATATAATTGGTCTTACTTATGATGCTAAAGAAGGCCCAGATGCCACGCTGAACCGTCTATATGCCTCTCAGTACGATAAAAATACACCAACTATAGTTATTCTTCACGAACCTAAAAATAACAAAACACTGCAAAATGAAGGCGTAGATTTAGTTGTTTCTGGGCATACTCATGGTGGTCAATTTTGGCCATTTAGCTTACTAGTAAAAGGTATTTACAAAGAATACACTACAGGGCTTGTAATGGTTGGCAATAATGCTTCTATTACAACAACCGGTATTGGTACATGGGGTCCAGCAGCACGTATTGGAACAAATCCTGAAATAGTAATTATTAATTTTGAATAATATTATTCAACAATTATTTTAAATTTTTTAGTTTTACCAAGAAGATTTATCTCTCCAACATGCTCTCCAAGATTCTTTATATGAAATGGTGTAAACATGTTTTCATTTAATTCTAAATTAGTTTCTTTAGAAAGTATCGGTAACACATCTTTTATCGTAACAGCTTTAAATAACACACCTTTATTATTTGTGCTAGTTTTTATTACAATCTCTTTACCTTCAACTTCTTTTAAGATAGTTTCATTCTTTGCTTTTAGAAAAACGTCTTTAGTTTGATTAGACATTATGCGATCTTTTAATTTTTGTACAGCTTCAGGGGTTGCAGGAATAGCTAATTTTTGTGGAATAAGAAAATTTCTAGCATAGCCTTCGCCTATGTCTTTGATTTCATCTTTCTTTCCTTGTTTTGGAACGTCTTTTAAAAAGATAATTTTCATCCCGTTAGAAGCAGATCGCGATCAAATCACGATTTTGCTTAATTATTCTTATAATATTATTTTTATTTAAATTCATAATTCTCCTTGTACATTAATTGCGATCGCGGCTTCTAACGGGATTCATTCCTTTATTGTTTTACTATTTCTATTGCTTTATCTAGCTGGTTATCTAGTTTTGGATTTTTATCATCATAAATTCGCTTTACTTCAACATCAGGTTTTATACCATTTTTATCTATGGCATCACCATTTGGAGTTAACCATTTTGCAATAGTTATTTTTAGATTTGTTCCATTTTTCATTGGTAATAATTCTTGAACAGATCCTTTACCAAAACTTTTTACTCCAACTAATTTAGCTATTTTATTATCACGCAATGCTCCGGCTACAATTTCAGATGCTGAAGCAGAACCTGCATCAATTAACACAACGACATTAGATTTATTTTTAATTGTATTATAGCCATAACTAACGTGTACTTGTTTTTTAGAATTTTTAACAAAATCTTCACTAACAATTGTTTTACCTTTTGGTACAAAATAACTACTAATATCTACTGCAGCATCTAAATAACCACCTGGGTCTTCTCTTAAATCAATAATCAAATATGGTAAATTTGAATTATTGTATTCTTTAACAGCATTAGCAAATTCAGTTTTTACTTTTTCTCCAAAAGTATAAATATGGATTATAAATACACCATCTTTTATTTCAGTTTTAATTGTGGGCACCACAATAGTATCTCTAGTTACTTTAATACTTCTAGTTTCTTTTTCGCCACTACGATATATTTCTAAATCAACAATAGTTCCTTTTTTACCACGAATTTTTGAAATAGCATTATCAATTGTCATATCAGCAGTAGAAATACCATCGATTTTTACTATTTTATCTCCAGCTCTAATACCTGCAATTTGCGCAGGTGAATCTTTTAATGGAGCAATAATTGTTAAAATTTGATCTTTAGTACCAACTTCAGCCCCTATTCCGTCAAAAGAACCCGAAATTGATTCATTGAATTCTTTTGCTTTCTGAGGTGGCATGAATTGTGTATACGGGTCACCCAGTGACGCAGCTAACCCTTCTATGGCACCATAAATCATATCTTCGTCTTTTACATTTTTAACATAAATAGATTTTTCTTTTAAAGTATTCCAAACACTAAAAAATAAATCTAAATCGGTATTTTTAACAGTAGCAGCTTCAGCAATATTTCTGTTACCAAAAGGAATATTTACAACTTTTTTTTGTGCAGCATAAACACCAAAAACAAAAGAAAAAACAGCAATGGATACAAATCCAAATACTAATACTAATTTTTTATAATGATTGTTATTTTGGTTATTCATTACTGTTTTCTAAACTATCAAACGAAATTGCTTTTATTGTTTTCTTGGGTCTTTGGGAAACTATTTCTAATTTTCTTTTTGGTTTTATAACTTTGGGTTTATCTTCTTCAGAATAAATATTTATTCTTTCAATCTTTTCTTGGACTAATACAGGTTCTTCTTTTGGTATACTATTAACAATTTCAGAATTAAAAGATGCAAAGCTACTTTCGTTAGAAGAAGATACATTGCTAAGTTGTGTTTCATTTTTATAAGTATCTAAAATAATTTCAGGTTCTGTATAAATATGATTATTTATGGGTTCAGTTGAAGATGTAACCTTTGGACTATTGTCTATATGTGTTTTTTTATGTATATTTTTAGCTTCACCATAATGCTTGTTGCCTATATAAAGTAGCAGTAAACCAGTTAAAGAAAAAAGTACTGTTTTTGTGTCCCAAGAAAACCCAAGCCAAGGCATAACTAATGCCCAAAGCCCAATATAAGATATAATTCTTTTTGATTTCATAGATACTATTTTACCATATTTACCAAACGGTTTCTACTAGTCTGTAACTTTAACCAAAGCGTCAGTAGTATATTTATTTTTAGGATCCCATAGTAACCATGAATGTAACCCCAAATCTTCTAATGCTTTTATTTGCTCTCTTACCATGTGTGTATCATAATTTACACCATCTAATGAGAAATCTTGAAGCCATGGACGAATTTCGGTATTAGAATTTATTAATTCTCTTCTTTTTATTGCATCTTGCATTGAAAGACTGACTGTTTCGTATGGACTATTAACTGGAGATTTAATATTTTTATAACCAGCGTAAAAATGGCTTGGGTATATCATAGGAGCAATGGCATTAGAATATAATAATAAATCTTCATAATACTGCCCTATTCCCATATCATCTTGTGTTGATACTATTTGCCCAAACACGTCTAAAGATATTGGAATATTTTTTGCAGATAATTCTGTATACATATGTTTACTAAAATTTGTAATTACTGTTTGTTTACTTTCATTTTTAGATATAGGAAAAATTTTATCTTTACTACCATCAGTTGGAAAACGAATATAATCAAAATTTATTTCATCAAATCCAATATCATATGCTTCATTAGCAAGATCAAGAATATATTTATGGAATTCAGGACTACTAGCATCAACCCAAGATAATCCGTGCCGGTCTACCCAAAGACTTCCATTAGGATTTTGTACAGATAAATTTTTATGATTTTTAGAATACACAGGGTCTTCAAATACAGCAATTCGCGCAATAGCATATATACCTTTACTGTGTAATTCTTCTATATACTGCGGCAAATCAACTACTCGTTTTGATGCAGCATTTTTTCTATCTATACTGGCATTCTCTCCTGCTGGAGTAGATACAACACCTGTTGAATCTTTAAAGTCTATAACTATCGCATTTATTTCTGTATCATCAGCTAATTTTGTTAATCTGTCTCGTATAGATTTAGTCCCAGCAACCCAAGAAGACATATAAATACCTTTTATGTGTTCAGGTTTTGCAATGTGAATTTCTTTTTTAGTTTCTTCTTTTGTTTCATTTTTTTCTTTGTTTAAAATATTGACTTGATTAAAATCAAAAGTAAAAAAATTCTCAACAGTTTTAGAATTTGTAATAGATATATTTATTACAAACAAAGCCAAAGAAATAAATCCTAGGACAAAAACAGTAACACGTAATATTTTTCTAAGCATAAATTATTATAGTAAATTCACCTTTTAATTCTTTTTTATCTAATTCAATTTTTTCTAAATGCTCCACTGCAGTTAGTACACGGATTGTTTCAAACATTTTTGTAACTTCACGAGCTACCATTATCTTTGCATCTGGGGCATTATCTTTATACCAATTTAATGTATGTAATATTCTGTGGCATGATTCATAAAATACACACGGTATTTCAGAATTTATAGTTTTATTAAAAAAAGTCTCTCGGCCTTTTTTATGCGGAACAAACCCCATAAAAGTAAAGCTATTCCCCATCATTCCAGATACTGATACAGCAGAAATTACCGCACTAGCTCCTGGTATTGGAACTATTTTTATTTCTTTATAATTTTCTATTATGTGGTTTATAATTAGTGACCCAGGGTCGGAAATTCCTGGTGTACCAGCATCACTAACTAAAGCAACATCCAGCCCGTCTAAAAGTAAATTTACAATATTATCATGAGTTTTTTTACTTGCATGAGCATTATAAGTAGCAGTTTTAGTTTTTATATTATATTTTTTTGCAATTTTACCGAATTCTCTGGTATCTTCTGCATAAATGTATTGAACACTGGATAGTATCTCCACAGCACGATAAGTAATGTCCCCCATGTTACCAATAGGTGTTGCAACTACATATAACGTACCCGGATTTTCGTTCATCCCGTTAGAAACAGATCGCGATCAGTACGCGGTCTTGTTTATTTATTCTTTTAATGTTGATTAAATGTATTTTCATATTTATGTTTTTTATTATTGCGATCGCGGTTTCTAACGGGACAGGTATAACCTTAGATATTTACTAAATTCTTTTGATGTAAAATTCTACATTCTTCTTTACAGTATGCGCTGTGTTCTTCGACACATTCCGGGCAACCTAGAAATTGTTGATGGCAAAATGGATACGCGCAGTCAAAATAATTTTCTGTTTTATCTTTACAATAATGACATATTCCAATTACAGTATGTTTATCCATATCATCAAAAGTTACAGTTTTTCTTTGGTCAAAAACATAAAGAGAACCTTTGAATTCTTTATTAGGAAATTCTTTCATATATGTAACCATTCCATTGTGAAGCTGAGCTACATCTTTAAAACCTTGAGACAGTAAAAATCCACTGGCTTTCTCACATCTCACTCCACCAGTACAAACTGTTACAACTTTTTTTTCTTTAAGATGTTCAATCTCTTTTACTCGTTCACGTAAATCTCGAAAATTCTTAAGTCCAGGAAAAACTGTTTTTGTAAATTTGCCAACTTCTAGTTCGTAATCGTTACGCATATCGACAATGTAGAATTCTTCTCCATTTTCGTACATTTTATCCAGTTCGGCTGCTTTTAGTCTTTTACCAGTTATTTTGTGTGGATCAATATCTCGATTATCATCGACTAAATGTAGTGATACAATTTCTGTGCGGACTTTTACAGAAAGTCGTGGAAAAGCATTACCAATACCAGTAGACTTTTTCCAGTCAATATTTCTAAACTTTTTTTCAGTTTCCATCCATTTAATATATTTTTCACAGTCTTCGGTTTTACCTTCAACTGTTCCATTTATGCCTTCATTTGCCACTATAATGCGCCCAGTTAACCCCAAAGCCTCGCAAGCTATCATTTGACGCTGTTTTTCCAACTCGGGTTCCTTAATCCGGACATATTTATAATATAAGAGTATTGTATATTCACTATTCATACGTAACTACTATAGCAAATTATGGCTATTTTTCAAACAAATAAAAAATCCCCGCATAGAATTGCGGGGATTTTTTGTGTAGATTATTATTTTAAAGACCACGTCTTTTTGCAGTTTTGATACGAGCAAGATTTCTCTCAAGTGAACTTTGGAATCTAGCAAAATCAATATCTGAAAGAGTAGATTTTTGTTCCATAGCAACTCTAGCTCTTTCGTATGCTTCTTCTGCTTGAGCAAGATCAATTTCTTCAGCTATTTCTGAATGAGTAACAAGTAATGTAACACTATTGTCTCCACCAATTTGTAAAACTCCTCTAGTTACAGCAAAATAATTATCTTTACCGTCTAGTCGTAAAGTTAAAATGCCTGGCTTTGCTAAAGTTACTAACTCTGTATGATGTGGCAATATTGTAATTTCACCAGATTCTGTAGGAATACTTATTGAATCTGCAAAAGACTGATACACAACTTTTTCTGGTGTAACAATACGTAGACTCATTTTATTATTTCCTTGAAAATCCATATAATATTAAGAATTACTTACTTTAGATTCTTCATAAGCACGGCGAACATCATCAATACTTCCTTTTAAGAAAAAGAAAGATTCTGGAATATCATCATGCTTACCATCAAGAACTTCACGGAAAGATCGAATTGATTCAGAAACTGGAACATACGCACCAGGTGTGCCAGTAAATTGTTCCGCAACGAAAAATGGTTGAGATAAGAAACGTTGAACTTTACGAGCACGAGCAACAGTTAATTTGTCTTCGTCAGACAATTCATCCATTCCTAAAATAGCAATAATATCTTGCAAATCTTTATAACGTTGAACAACGCGTTGTATATCACGAGCTACTTCGTAATGTTCTTTACCTACTATATTTGGATCAAGAATAGTTGAAGAAGAATCCAGTGGATCAACAGCAGGATAAATACCAAGTTCAGAAAGAGCACGAGATAAAACAACAGTTGAATCAAGGTGAGCAAAAGTTGTTGCAGGTGCTGGGTCAGTCAAGTCATCAGCTGGCACATAAACAGCTTGCACTGAGGTAATAGAACCTTTATCTGTAGAAGTAATACGTTCTTGCAGTGATCCCATTTCAGAAGCTAAAGTTGGTTGATAACCTACAGCTGATGGCATACGTCCAAGCAATGCTGAAACTTCAGACCCAGCTTGAGTAAAGCGGAAAATATTATCAATAAACAACAATACATCTTTACCTTCTTCTTCTCTGAAATATTCTGCAATTGCTAAAGCTGAAAGCGCAACACGCGCACGAGCTCCTGGTGGTTCATTCATTTGTCCAAAAGTAAGAACTGTTTTATCTAAAACTCCAGATTCTTCCATTTCTTTATACAAGTCATTTCCTTCACGACTTCTTTCTCCTACTCCAGCAAATACAGAATACCCTCCGTGCTCTTGAGCAATGTTACGAATAAGTTCTTGGATAACAACAGTTTTACCAACTCCAGCTCCACCAAAAAGACCAACTTTCCCCCCTTTTAAGAAAGGACACATCAAGTCTATAACTTTAATTCCAGTTTCAAGTACTTCTGCTCCAGGAGATTGTCTAACCAGTGTTGGAGCCTGTGCATGTATTGGATATCTTTTTTTAACTTGTGGAACAGGTTTATTGTCTATTGGATCACCAGTAACATTAAACATACGCCCAAGAACTTCTTTACCTACAGGCATAGAGATTGGACCACCAGTTTGCATAACTTCTTGTCCACGATAAAGACCATCTGTTGACGCCATAGCAATAGTACGAACTTCAGATAATCCAAGATGCTGTTCAACTTCAAGAACAAGCTTTGTACCATTAAGCTCTACAATAAGTGCATCATAAATAGCTGGTAAATTTTCGTCGAAACTTACATCTACGACAGCTCCAATGATTTGTGTTATATAACCTTTTTTATTTTCCATAATCTTTTAATCTACTTGTAATGCGCTGGCTCCACCAACAATTTCACTAATTTCCTGAGTAATCGCACTTTGTCGAGCATTATTATACGTCAACTGTAAATCATCAAGCAAATCAGAAGCGTTATCTCCGGCATTTTTCATGGCAAACATACGAGCACTGTGTTCTGAAGCATGAGATTCGGCAAGAGCTTGATAAAGAGTAGTTGTAACCATAGAAGGTAAAATTGCATCTAATATTGCAGAGAGAGACGGTTCAAATGTTGTGTTTGAGAAATCATATTCGGTATGAGATTCTCTAGAATTTTGGTCTCCAATTGTATCAACAATATTTGTGAATAAGTCCATAGAAGCTGGCAGTAATTTTGTATAAATTGGTTTATACATAGTTGTTTTAATAAACTCGGTATAACACATATAGACATTATCGTATTCGGCTTCAAGAAACTTTTTTTGAATCATCTTCGATATAACTTCTAAAGATTCATTATTTGATGATTCATTAAACTCTACAAAACTAGCAATTATTTTATATTTAAGCTTATTTGCTATTTTTTCAGCATATTTCCCTATCGTAATAACATGTACTTCGTCTTTTGTGTTTTTTAAAGATGAAGATAACATTTTAAATAAATTAACATGATATCCTCCACATAATCCTTTATTTCCACCATAAAGTACAACTAAGATTTTACCTACTTTGGTTTCTTTCTCTGACATTAGAGAATGTGTACCAGGTGCCATTTTTTGTAAATATGCAACCAACTTTAGACCAAGTATGGCATATGTTCTGGAACCAAGAGTTCGTATTGTTGATTTTCTCATTTTTGATACAGAAACCATTTCCATAGTTTTTGTTATCTTTTTGATATTTGCAACAGACTTTATCTTTTGTTTAATAATTTTAGATTGTACAGGCATAGTATAATATTATGAAATAATTTCTGTAGCATCTTTTAAAGCAACAGCAAGAGAAGCTTCTATGTCATCATTCCAATTTTTTTCCAAATCTTTCAATAATGTTCCATAACTATTTTTCATATAAGTAAGAAAAGCTTCTTGTTTTTCTTTTATAGCTGAAACATCAAAAGAATCAAAGAACCCATTATTAGCTGCAAAAATAACAGCAACTTGTTCTCCTACTGGCATTGGTGCATATTGAACTTGTTTTAAAAGTTCAGTAATTCTTTTTCCGCGGTTAAGTTGTTTTTTTGTTTCTGGATCAAGGTCTGAATCAAATTGAGCAAAACTTTCTAATTCACGATACTGCGCCATAGCTAATTTTAGTTTACCTGCTGTTTTTTTCATTGGCTTTGTTTGAGCACTAGAACCAACACGAGAAACAGATAATCCAACGTTAATCGCAGGACGAATACCTTTGTAGAAAAGCCCTGATTCAAGAAAGATTTGTCCATCTGTAATTGAAATAACGTTTGTAGGAACATAAGCAGAAATATCTCCAGCTTGAGTTTCAATAATTGGCAACGCTGTTATAGAACCACCTCCCGCTTCAATGTTGCGACGACATGCTCTTTCAAGTAAACGAGAATGCAAATAAAACACATCCCCCGGATACGCTTCACGGCCTGGTGGACGACGTAATAGCAATGAAATTTCACGATACGCTACAGCGTGTTTTGATAAATCATCATATACAATTAATACATCGTTACCTTTGTCCATGTAGTATTCAGCAATTGCAACACCCACATATGGTGCCAAATAAGAATAAGCTGGACCTTCGGCAGCACCTGCTGCAACAATTGTTGTGTATTCCATTGCTCCAGACTTACGCAAGATTTCAATAGTTCTAGCAATTTTAGATTGTTTTTGTCCAATGGCTACATATACACAAAGCATATTTTGGCCACGCTGGTTTATTATTGTGTCTATAGCAACAGCACTTTTACCTGTTTGGCGGTCACCAATAATTAGCTCACGTTGACCACGACCAATTGGGATCATAGCATCAATTGCAAGAATTCCAGTTTGTACAGGTTGATCAACACCTTGACGATCCATAACACCTGGAGCTGTTTTTTCTACAGGATAATAATCTTTTGTAATTACAGCTTTACCACCATCAACAGTTTCTCCGATTGGGTTAACAACGCGTCCAACCAAATCCATAGAGACAGGAATAGAAAGTATTCTTTTTGTACGTAAAACTTGATCTCCTTCTTTTAAAGAAGTATAATCTCCTAAAATAATTACTCCGATTGAATCTTCTTCCAGGTTAAGAGCGATACCAAAAATTCCATTTGGAAATGATAGCATTTCATTTGATTGACATCCTGGCAAACCAGAGACACGAGCAATACCGTCAGTAATAGAAAGTATATTCCCGTATTCTTCTGTAGAAATTGAAATATCAAAATTTTTGATATTTTCTTGTATGTTTTGTATTAGTGAATCTATTTTCATATTATGCAGTTAAATTTTCTTCTAATTTGTTGAGCATGCTTTTGATAGACGCATCGTATATGGTACCATTTTGTTTTAAAACAAAACCCCCAAGAAGTGAAGAATCAACAAAAGACTCTATATGAACTTCTCCTGCACCTTCTTTAAGAAAACCTTTTACTAAATTATTCATAGTTTCTTTACTTAGTTCATGAGAACTAGTTAAATGACATTCACGTAAGACTGTATCTTTTTCTTGAATTCTTTTTAAATGAGAAAGAATCTTAGGTAAAGAAGATACCATATGGTGTCTTTTTAAAAAAGAAGTAAGAGATTGTGCCATTTCTTGTGCATCTTTTCCATTATGCGCAATATGATGTGCATATAAAGATTCAGCGATTGTGCGAGATTTAATCATACTTTATGAATTTTTCTTACTAATACCCGCAGTGAATCGTTCATTATCTTCTTTTGTAAATCCAGTAGAAAGAATTTTTTCTAGACTATTTTTTATTAAAATAGCTGTTTCTTTTTGGATATTTGCAGTCATTTCATCTTTTTCTCTGGCTAATTCCTTTTTCCCTGATTCTAAAATCTGCTCTTTTTGTATTTGAGCTTCTTGTGAAGACGCGTCAATGATACTTTTAGATTTTTCTTCTGCGGAACTCAAAAGATCACGAACTGTATTTTGAGTTTCAGTAAGTATTTCTGATTTTTTAGATTCTGCTTCTAAAAGCTTTTTCTCTGCGCGTTCGGCCTTGTTAAGACCTTCGCGTATTTTGCCATCTCGAACTCTCATCATTTTCATAAGAGGTTTACCAAGAACAAAATAAACAAGCACAAGCACAATTGCAAAGTTAATTACTTGAGCAATAATAAGTTTTAGATCGATGTGAAAAGTTGAAATGATTGCATCCATAAGGAAAGTTTACGTTAAAAGATAATAATAAAATACTATTTAATTGAGAAAGCAATAACAAGCGCGTAAATTGCAATAGCTTCGGCAAAAGCAGATGCAAGTAGCATAGGTACAAGTATTTTACTTGCAGATTCAGGGTTGCGACCAATAGATTCCATTGCTTTTGAACCGATAAGACCAATAGCAAGAGCTGGAGCGATAGCTCCTACTGCGATTGCGAAAGCTTTTGCGAACATGACATTTTCCATAATTTTTATATAAATTAATTAATAAATAATAATACTACACCGAGCTTGGCACATTTTCGTGTGCTAAATGTTTTTCATCATGAGATTCTGACTCGTGAGAGTCATGTTCATCATGGTCGGTTGCTTGAATTGAGAAATAAACAGTAGTGAGCATTGAAAAAATAAATGCTTGTATAATACCAACAAAGAATTCCAAGAAAAGGAAAGGTATAGGTAAGAAGAATGCAAGCAAAGCGCTCATTGAAGCAAGTAACACTTCTCCGGCAAATACATTACCATACAAACGGAAAGAAAGTGATGCTACTTTTGCTATTTCACCAACAGCTTCTAATGCTCCAACAAAAAAATGAATTGGTGCAACAACTAATATTGTTGGATCTTTTAAAAAGTGTCTCATTTTTAATAGTTCACCAATTTTTATATATTTGTTTATTCCCTTCCATAAACCAAGAACTACTATACCGAAAATATTAGAAGCAATAACAGTAAATATAGCAATTGCTAATGTTGTATTAATATCTGCAGTTGCTCCGCGAAGCATCGGTATAAATACATTGTGCCCATCATGATTTACAATATGTCCAAATGCTCCCACACCTGGCAATATTCCAACCCAGTTATTAATAAGAACAAACATAAACAAAGAAAAAGATATTGGAAATATTTTTAAAGAAAGTTTTCTTGAGCCAGTTACTTGGTCACATAGATTTAATGCGCCATCTATTATAAGTTCAAAAAAATTCTGAACTTTACCAGGTATTAATCTAAGTTTTCTTATTCTAACAAACAGAACAATCAATAAAACAAAACCTACAGCAACCCAGCTTGTCAAAAGCGAATTTGTAACAGTAAAACTACCAATATTAAAAATTGGTTCTGCATACAATGTTGCTTCATGGCTAACATTTTCAGTAGCGGTAGAAGCATGATTATCTTCTACAGTTTCAGTATTATGATTTAAATTATTTTCTTGACTCATGTAAATTAATTATTCTTAGTATCTGTATCTTCTAAATGTATATTATGGTAAGACAGTTCTCTGATTGACTGCACATCATTTTCTTTTTTGTTTTTTTCTTCATTTTCACTATTTACTAAAGATTTTACATATTTTTTTGATTCTTTAATAAGTCCATAGAAAGAAAAAATTACAGAACCAATCACACATATTAAAAATACATATTGTGGTGCGTGGATTTTATCAACAAGAAAATTTCCTAAGAAAAAACCACATAAAACAGGAAATGCAATCCAACCAGAAAGACTTAAACCAAATCCTAATTGCTGGGTCATTAGACCTTGCTGTTTTTGTTTTTTACTCATGTTGATTTTTTTATCATCCATGTGCGTGTACTTGGAATCGGACCAAGGGCCTCTGTCTTATCAGGACAGCGTTCTACCACTGAACTATACACGCAACTACAAATAAAATTTCGCCAGTAGAATTTCCACTAAGCGCCTAGATTATAGCAAAATTATGTCTTTAAAGCAAATAAAAAGGTCAGTCCACTTTGGGTGGAACTGACCATGTTTTTGTCATAAAGATAATGTTTAGCAATAATGGCATAAACATTAACCCCATGTTTTGAGGAGTAAAACCGAGATTAAACAAATCAAACTTCATCTCATAAGACATAACGTTGATTTGGAAGAACCAGACTACAATGGCTACCAAAATATTTTTATACAACTTACTATAATGTTCAGCTTTATGCATAAAACTAAGTGGTGCTATAAGCAAAATTAAGTAAACAAATACTTTCATATAATATATGATTTACCAGTTTTTACCTTTTTTAGGAGCAGTCTGAATCAGTGAAAACCTAAGAAAACCATAAACTGCATGAAAATGGTAGTTTTCAAACGATACAGTTGTACCCAATATTAATCTTTCGTCTAATATTTTTTTATGCCTGAGACCTAAATCTATTTCTAGTAGACTGGTTTTACCTCGAGATAAAAAATATGTTTCGGTAGATAAGATAGAATTTTTATACCTCAATGGTTGAGTCTGTATAAATATTGAGTGCTGTATACCATTTCTTTGAGTTGAAGTATCACTTTCCCCTTTGTGATAAAAATGATACCCAGTAGAATAACGAAATATATGGAACACTTTATGAAATTTCTTCATATCACTAAGATACAAAGTAGTTCCTAAGAATTCCGAACGGCGATATGGATTATGACCAAGTCGATCATTGTCTATACCAAACGACAAATCTATTGGAAACTTAAAGATTGTTAAATCTATAGCTCCCGTAGAGAAATGCCCAACTTTTTCGTCAACGTGTTTTTTATTCACACGAAATGATGATAAGAATAAACGTCCAGAAAATACTTCGTTGATTGGAAACTGGCATTGCATAAAAAACGCAAAATCCATTGCATTATTAATACCGATTTCCAAATTTTCAATACGAACAAATGAATCAACTTGTTCGCAGTCCATACCAATTAATCTTTTCTTCTCGCAACTCGTATGAGCAGTGTCATGAGTTGTAATTATTTTGATACTGTCTTCGTCGGCATTGTCAGTATTTAGCATACTTTGTGCCAAAATTTCTTTTGGTAAAATCAGGATAATAATCCCGAACGTGATTTTGTATATTTTTTTCATAGCTTTAGTTTTTTATATTTTGAATTTTGTGAATTATATCACAAAAAAGACCACAAATCAAGTAGTTATGTCAAGTATTTGTGGATAAACTATGTTTTATTCTTCGTCTCCAGCGTCGCCGATTATTCCATTTTGAAAAGCTTCTATAATAGGATCTATTTCCCCCATCATTAATTTAGGTAAATTATGCCAAGACATTTTTATGCGGTGGTCAGTCAGTCTATCTTGTGGAAAATTATATGTACGAATCTTTTCACTTCTATCTGCTGTACCAATTTGACTTGCTCTATCCCCTGCATATTTTGCAGCTTCTTCTTCGTCTTTTTGCATTTGTAGTTTCGCCATTAGCATCTTCATTGCAGTTTCGCGGTTGCCCAGCTGAGTTCTCTCCATTGTACAGCGTACAGCCATCCCAGACGGCTTGTGGATTAATCTTACGGCAGTTTCTACTTTGTTAACGTTTTGACCACCAGCACCACCAGCACGAGATGTTTCCATTTCAATATCTGCTGGGTTTATAACAATATTAGTTTTTTTATAAATCGGTAAAACTGCAACTGATGCAGTAGATGTATGGATACGTCCATTTTTTTCTGTAAGTGGAATTCGTTGTACGCGGTGTACTCCGGTTTCGTAGCGCATTAGTTTGTATACATCAGTACCACGTAATTGAAAAGTTTCATCATCAAGTAATTTTACTTGCCAACCTTTTTTACTGGCATATCTTTGATACATGTCCCCCAATTCACGAGCAAAAATTGTAGCTTCGTCTCCACCAGCACCTGCACGCAATTCCACTACTACTTCATTTGGAAATTCTTCCTCGGCAGCTTCGGCTTTTTCTATCTCAGTTACTTGATCTTCGATACCTTTAATTTGCATATCAATAATTGATAGTTCTTCCACTGCCATGTCTGCCATTTCAGGATTATCATTTATCATTTTTTCTACATCGCCACGCTCGTTCAAAAGCTTCTCGTACTGACGTGCAAGAAATTCGGTTTTGTAATTCTCTTTTAGTTTTTCAATATCTAACATGGTTATATTATAACAAATAAACACCCCCTCTGTCCTTTGGACATCTACCCCTTGGTAGGGGGAGAAAAAGAGGGGGTGCAATTTTTTTAGTTATGCCTTTTTCTTTGTAGAAAGTGAAGCGCGTTTCTTGAATTTATCAACACGTCCAGCAGTATCCAATACTCTTTCTTGTCCAGTATAAAATGGATGTGAGTCTGAAGAAATTTCAACAAAATATGCTGGGTATTCTTGGTTGTCTCCTGCATATTTTACAGTTTCTGTAGTTTTAACAGTTGAGAATGTCAAAAATTGTGCTCCACTGCCAGAGTCGATAAATACAACTTTTCTATAGTCTTTTGGATGAATATCTTTTTTCATAGTTATGATAATAGCATAAATCTCATTTTTTGCAATAATTTTAGAGGGCTAGATTAATTTTATCTTCGAGATATACCATATTCTTTCAAATAATCCATATCTGCTTGGATACTACCCACACGAGCCATAACTTGGTTACCATAGCTACAATTAGAACCGCCAGACCCATAATATCTACAAGCTGCTTTAATTTGAGAACTGTATGTTGAGCCTGCACCTATGTCTGAGAGATAAACAGAAGAAGCAGTAATTGAATCTTTTGCATTCCAAGGATTAGCGCTACCGGTTATTGCTGTTACTCTATTTTCCACACCTTTCCAGGTTGATGGAATAAATTGTGCAGGTCCCATTGCTCCACCCCAACCAGCAACACCCGCAATAGGACAAGAAATTACTGTTTTTTTGTAATCCATACCCATACGTGATGTAATTTCTATAAATGGTTTTACGTCTCTAGTTGGCTTCATACCATTAGAAAAAACTTTTCTTGTGTTTATATTTATTGCTGAACCGGTATTTTCATCTAATAGATAACATTTCCCAACATTTGCTCCTAACGCTGATTCTTGAGTTAAAATTGCTAAGACTAATGCAGCTGGTACCCCAGTTTTAGATTGAGCATTTTCCGCATAAGTAATAGCTGTACCAAATGGTATAGCCTTAGTTTCCCCACCAGCAAAATTAAATAACCGAGCTTTAATTTCAGCAGCCTTTTTTTCTTTTTCAGTTTTTAGTTTTTCATATTCAGATTCTTTACCTTTACTAATTTTAAGTAAAGATTGTCTTTCGCGTTCGTTAGCTTCAACAGCTTTTTTATTAGCTTCTATTTTTGCTTTTGCATCCATTTGTTCATCTTGCTTCTTCTCTAAAATAGTTTTTTCAACTTCTACATTATTTTTTGTTGCTCTAACAATACCCAGTGATTCATTTATTGAATCTTGAATACTTTGAAAATCATCTAAATCTCTGTAAAAATCTGAAATAGTATTACCTGACATTAATACATGCACAAAAGATGTCTCATCTTGTAATTCGTATGAATTTTTTATAAGTTGTGCTAAAGATTCTCTTTCTCTTTCAATTTTTTCTGTCAGTGAATATATTGTTTGATTTTTTGTGTCAATTTCACCTCCAAGTTTTTCAATCAAAACATTTTTAGCGCGAATATCTAATTTGTTTTGATTAATTTTAGAATTTAAAATTGCAATATCATTTTTAAGTGAAGCAGATTGGCCTTTTTGATTATTTAGTTGGTTTGTAACCTGAGCTAATTCTTGTTCTAATTCTTGAAGTTGTCTTTCCAGTTCAGCTCGTCTAGCTTGTTCTGTTTGTACAGTTTGAGCCAAAGCAAAACTTGCATGCTTTACAGTAAATGTAAAAGCAAAAATTGCAACAACAAAAAAAAGGGTGTATTTAAAAAACCGTACCATACACATAGTATAGCACGATTTTTTATAAGTTCTTTGTTTAAAATGTTGAAAACTAAGCAGCTTCTTCTTCTTTTTTACCTTTCTTTTCAACTGCAATTGCTGAAAGATCTAGTGGAGCAGATTCTACTTCTTCATGAGCTCCTGTTACAGCAGCTACAACTTCGTCGGCTTCTGTTACCAAAGTAACACCAGCTGGCAAAATAATGTCAGATGCAAACACATTATCTTCAAGTGTTGCTAGTTTTGTAATATCTGCATTTAATGAATGAGGCAGAGCTTCAGGTAATGCTGAAACTTCTACTTCGTGTAATACTTTTACAAGAACTGCTCCAGCTTTTACAGCTGCAGAGTTTCCAATAAATTCTACTGGAACAGATGCTGTAATTTCTACGTTTAGATCAACTGCTAAGAAATCTACGTGTAATGCAAATCCACGAACTGGGTCACGTTGTAAATCGTGTATCATTACAGGAATAACTTTTCCTTCTAGATTAAGACTAATAGCTGTTGTTTCTCCTGCTTCCTTATAAATTTTTTTGAAGTCTTTAACTGGAACAGAGATTGGAGTATTCTCTACGCCAGCGCCATAAACCACTGCTGGAACAAGTTCGTTTTTACGAATTATTGCAACCTTGTCGGTTTTACTTCGCTTTTGTGCGTTTAATGTTATCATGCTTGAAATACTAACATAATCAAGCTATTTTGGCAATAATTAAGACTTAACTTCCCCCCAACCCTGAGATTCATTTTGTTTTGGCTTTTCTTTTGGACTCAAGAAATTAGATTCATTTAACATATTCTTGATTTCGTTTTTATTAAACAGCCCATCTTCTGTAAATTTAAATAGCTGATCAGTATGAGCAAATTCTTGACTACCATTTCTAACTATTTCTTTATAACTTTCAATTATCAAATTTTTTGCTTCTTCTTTATAATCACTTTCGCAAAGATTTCTAATTATACTTCCAAAAGTATCACGATCAACAGTATTTATTAATGAGTGAGCATTATAACTATCCTGTTTATTTCTATCTAAAAATGTACCCACTGCATCTACTATAAACTTCTGCGATACTTCTTTGGGGACAAATCTAGCCGCATTAGAAGAAGTAATTAAATAGTCTTTAGCATTTCTAGAAATAGTCCCGAGTTTTACTAATTCTTTTTTATTTGAGTAATCATAATAATCTACTCTGTCGCTACTTAAACTATTTATTTGCCCACTAACTTTTGCATTCCAATTTCTAAAGGCATTAATACTTTCAAAATTTTGAGTATTATTTACAAGACTCATCACAAATTCTTTTGGTAAACTTCCTATTATTTTATTTATTTCTTCTGGTTTATTTAATACAGCAGCTAAAGCTTTATTTATTTCAACAGGGTTTAATTCTTGCTTTGGTTCTGTATTGTATTTAATAAATTTATCTTCTAGTTCCTTGAATTTTTGATTTTTATATTCTTCTAAAATAGCACTGTTATTTTCTGGATTTATCCCACCAACATCTTGATTAACATTTTCTGGAATAGTTATATTTTCTTCTATATCAGTATTTTCGATTTTTTGTGGATTATTTAATTCACTCTTTTTTTCTTCAAGTTTTTTTATTCCATCCATTTCAGCTTGGATTGATGGCTCAACAACCCCAGTATCAGCAGAAACTCCTAACTCAGTTCTGATTCTATTTATTTCTTCTTGAGTTGTAGAAATTAAATTTTGCTTATGATCAATATTTTCATTTATTTTTTTTAAATCTAAAGTTATATCAGTTCTAATTTCTGGTTTGGAATTCAGAATATTTTCCTGATTTTCTACAGTTTTTAAAACTTCATTTTTTGGGGGCAGGTTGTCTGGTGTCATATATTTATATTATAGCAAATATTATGAATTATGTGAGTGGGTGCCGTGGGTTTTGGCTATATGAGTGCGGATGAATTCTTTGGTGCCTATATCCCCGCTATCCAAACTAGGTACGCTGACCTTTTTGCCAGGGTTTAAAATATAATTAGGATCAAAAATTTCTTTGGTTTTTCGGAATAGTGAAATTATTTCATCACCAAACATTTGTGGTAAATATGGTGTACGAATAATACCATCATTATGCTCGGCAGTAATACTGCCATGGTATTCTTTTACAAGATTATAGACTTTGTCAGAAATTTCTAAAATCATATCCCCACCAAACGGTGAATCCAAATCCATTAGTGGAATAATATGGAAATTTCCATTACCAGCATGACCGGCAATTGTATAAACCAATTTATATTCTTTTAAAATTTTCTCCAGTTTGGGCATAAATTCGGGTAAATATTCTGGCTTTACACAAATGTCGTCTATAAACGGTGCAGTGCGCAGACCTTTTACGTGTTTACGTAACATATTAAAAGATTCACGGCGGATCTTCCAATATTTTTCAGCTTCTCTACTATTGTTGGCTACACGCATTTCGTAGCCATAATGTTTTACTTTTTGTTTTATTATATCAAGTTGATTTTTTACATCACTTTCATCATTACCGCCACATTCAACAAGTAAAATAAGTTTTGGCACACCACCACGTAGCATCATTATAGTCTCTGGGATAAATGATAAACCAAGACGAATTGCTTTCCATAACCCCATTTGTTTTATAAAATCAGCCCAAAACCGTATAGCTAATTTCATACTATAATCGTCGTAGCTTTCAATGCTTTCAGGTTTAAATGGAACTATCTCTGCTACAATGTCCCCAAGACGAGATAAATCTGGCATCATAATAGCCAGTAGACTACTGTATTTTTCAACAGGAACTATTTTCCATTTTATTTTTGTAGTAATACCCAATGTGCCTTGAGACCCAACTAGTAAACGGCACATATCAAACATGCCAGTATTTTTGTCATACACATTCCATAAATAATATCCTGCAGAATTTTTACTTACATCAGGACGCGCCGCTATTATTTTATCCCAATTTTCGTCAATTAATTTTTTAAGATTTTTATAAATCTCTCCTTCTTTATCCTGTTGATTTATTTTTTGCTCTAATTCTTCCTTAGTTAAAGGTTTAATTGTAACTAATTCTCCGTCAGATAAAACAATATCCAACTCTATTGTATAATTTTCTACTTTGCCGTATTTAATTGTTTTTTCTCCACCACTGTTGTTACCAACCATACCACCAACAGCACAAATCATTTTACTGGCAGTATATGCCGGCATAATGTGATTTATTTTAAGAGTTTCTTTTTCAAAATCACGGTAATAACATCCTGGTTCTACAATTCCATATTCATCTGTAATTTCTATTATTTTATTCATGTATTTTGTAAAGTCTAAAATAACAGAAGTATTTATAGATCCCCCGCTCATACAAGTCCCCGCACTACGTGCAGTAATGTTTAATTTATGTTCGGTATGTGTTGTATTCCAAGTATTTACAAATTTTACTAAATTTTGCACATCAGCAACATCTTTAGGATATATTACCAATTCTGGTACAACTTCCAGTAGTGACGCATCCCGAGAATGTACATCTATACATTCTGCTGAATTATCTACATCACCACGAATTATCTTTTTTAAATCTTGTATAAATTCCATAAATATATTATATCAGTAAAATATTTAAATAAAAAATAATCCCGCATTGCGGGATTATTTTTTATTATCTTTTATAATACATGTTTCTTCCTGGGAATTTTTTATATCCACCAGAATAATCTTCACTGGAAATACTACAAGGTGTACTAAATTCATTTTTAAACCCAATATTTGTTAAAAATGTTCTCATTTCAAAATTTAGATAATTTGGAGCTGTAAAATCAGCAACTAATTTTATCCAAACAGAACTATCTTTCTTGATTGTAAATGGTTTTGTTAATGTAATTTTTTGTTCTAATGGTATTCCATCTTTATCATAAAATGGACCAGCAAAATTTTTAATTTCAGCAATTTTTACATCATCTGCATAAATTTTTATATTTTGCGCATATTCTAAAGAAGAAAAAGTTTTGCCACTGTAGTTTTTATAATCATTACCTAAGAAGCTAAGATCGTTTATTACAATATCTCCTGTGTTTTTAGTACCTGATTTAGAAGTTAGTTTCCAGCGACCCAAAGTAGTGTCTTCTTGTAGTTTCCCTGTTAGGAAACTTGTGACGTTGTATTCTCTTTCAAGAACTAAATTAGCTGCTGCTGGATTTGTTGCTCCTAGTGACATAGCTGCGGCTAAATGCCTGTCAGCTGGTCCAGGAAACACACTGATACCTTTTGGTGTCATTTGTGACCATCTTGAACCGTCACTACTTGCCCAAATATCGTTAGTATTATTGTTTGCTTCTGAATTACCACGCACGTCCCATCCACCAATAGCCCAAATTTTATTTCTAAATGTTGCTAATGTTGCATAAAATCTTTGCATTGTTCCCATAGAAGTTCCAGAATCTGAAACTTGTTTCCAGTTTTTACCATCAGATGTATTTATTACTATTACACTGTCTGTCTTTCTATTACTTGCAACAATCCAAACCTTGTCATTGAAATAAACAGGCATTGGGTTTACATTTGATCTTATAGAAAAATTATTACTAGTTTCGCTATTTTTTAGATAACCTTCGTTTGTCCAATTTTTACCATCACTGGTTGAATAAATACTCATCACAGGGTCATAAGCTTGCCCGCTTTGAGGAGCTTGATTATTATAAACTATGTACCACATTTTATTGTCTATTACATAAGCACCAAGACTATTACTATCGTAATAACCTTTATTATTCTCTACAGTATCTTTACCAATACCGTCCCAAGGCGTATTTGTTAATTCTTCTGTCCATTTTTCTCCGGTAGAAGAACTCCACACTCCATGTTTACCTTCTTCACTACTAATTAACCAAAATTTATCTTTAAAATAAGCGACACTTCTATCGTAATAATGAGACATTTCAGGTATTTCTCCTACATAAGTCCAATCAACCATATTTTTTGATTTGTAAACTCCATTATCAGACGAACTACTTGATGCTTTATATTTACCACCAAAAGAATAAACAGTATCTCCTACTTTAAGAACCATTCTTTCCCAGCCTTCACCTATATTTGTAGTATCTGCTTCTTTTTTCCAGTTTGTACCATCAGTTGTAGACCAAACATCAGCCAATCTTCCTATAGCATTTTTTGTTTCATCGATATATTCACCAGTTAAAACAAACAATTTTTCATTATCTTCTTCTTTACAAGAATAATCTTTAAACAAAGTATTTGAGCCATTCAAATCTAAAAATTCTAAAGTTAGTTCTTTTTGTTTCTGTAAAGCTTGTTGTTTTGCTTCTTCTTCTTGCTTTTGTTTTTCTTCTATTTGTTTTTTATTTTCTTCTTCTTTCTTTTGTTGGTTATTATAATCTTGCTCTATTGTAGAAAAATCAAAATTACCTTCTTTTATAAGATTATTTATAAAATCTCTTGTAGTTTTGTCTAAATTACCAGAAACAGCTAAATTATTTTTAGTTTGGAAATTTTTAAGCGCTGTCATGGTTCTTGGACCAAAATTACCATCTGCCCCTCCTAAATTATAACCACTTTGATTTAAAAATTGTTGAAGCATAGCTACTTCTACGCCTTTACTACCAGCAGATAATTCATTATTTAAACTTGGTCCAGTATATTTTTTATTTTGAAGAAGATCATCTTTTTTTAGATTATCAATAATTTCATCTTTTATTTCTGGATTTTCTAAAATTTCCTCTTCAACAATTTCTTCTTCTTTTTGAGACAATTTTTCATTTATAAAATCTTTTGATTCTATGTTAATATTGCCTGTGATTTGTAAACCATTATCTTTTTGGAAGCTCTTTAAAGAACTTCTTGTTTTTAATCCAAAAATTCCGTCTACAATTCCTAAATCATAGCCTTGATTACTTAAAAATTCTTGGAGAGTTCTTACTTCATCTCCACGATTTCCTAATCTTAAAAATTTCGTGATTGATTCATCTGAGCCAGAAGAATCGGTTACAAGAGCAGATCTTACAGATGCAGTAAGATTTGAATTATTATTTTTTGTTTTAGTTGAACCAAATAAAGAAACAAAAATTACCAATAACACAACAAACCCTAATACTGCTTTTTTTGAGATAAAATTTTTCATCTAAATAAAAATTATTAATAAATACTATATAAATTATACAACTATTATTAAATATTAAGCAATATTATTGAATAATTTTAATCTGTTATACACCACTGCCTCCATTTCTTCTACCGCATGGCCAAGTATTTTTGCCGGTGCGATTTCATTTGGATTATTATCTAATGATTCATTTAATGCGTCTCGATAAGCCAGTCTTATTTCAGAATTAATATGGACCACATTTATTCCAGCTGCAATTGCATTTGTAAAATCTTCGTCTCGCAAACCTGACCCACCATGAAGAACTAATGGAATTTTTACTGTGTTTTTTATTTCTTTTACTAATTCTGCGTCAATATGAGGTTTACCAGACTTTATTAGCCCATGAATTGACCCCACAGATGGTGCAAACGCATCGATACCAGTTGCGTCTACAAAGTTTTTTGCATCTTCAGGCTTTGTTAGTATACCGGCACCTTCGGGAATACTGTCTTTAATATCAGACCCGCTACCAATGTAACCCAGCTCTGCTTCTACCATTACATCTGTACCGTGGATTTTATTATATTCGTGCGCATAATCTACGCATTGTTTTACAACTGCAATATTTTCATCCATAGGTAATTTTGCACCGTCCATTATTACCATATCAAACCCAGCGTCGATACATGCCTTTACACTGGCAAAACTGCCGTGATGGTCAGCATTTAAAAATATTGGGTAATTATCTCTCTCGCGAATAGTTTTAATTAGTGCAACTACTTCTTCCCGTCCAGCAAATTTTTCTTCACCTTCACTAACTCCAATTATTACTGGCATTTCACGCCCCAGTTCTGTACCCAGTTTTTTTGCTGCATTATATATTGCGTGCAGTGCTTCTAAATTTGAAATATTAAAATGTCCTATTGCCACACCTTTATTTTCGGCGTCTTTTATATACTCGCGTAATGTTTTCATCCCGTTAGAAGCAGATCGCGATCAAATTTATATTTAATCTCGTATCAGCTTATTTATATTATTAATTGTAAATTTTTATTTACCCGAAAACCGTCGATCGCGGCTTCTAACGGGATCATATAGAAGTATTATATCACAATAAAGTCTTGTGTTATAATACTGTCATGGATAAACATATAAATTTTCTTGCAATTGGAGACATGGTAACTGATGCATTTATTGAATTAAAAGATGCTGCAGTACATTGCAATATTAATAACGAAAACTGTGAACTATGTGTACGATTTGGACAAAAAGTTCCTTATGAAAGCGTAGTTGAAATTCGTGCTGTTGGTAACAGTGCCAACGCTGCAAATGCTGCAGCAAGACTGGGGTTAACTTCTGCATTAGTCTCTGCAACAGGAGACGACAGATTTGGTGAAGAAGCACGAGCAGAATTAGAGAAAGAAAATGTTATTACAGACTTTGTTTATAAAGATACTCGCTACCCTACTAATTACCATTACGTATTACGCTACGGTGCTGAGAGAACAATACTGATAAAGCATGCTCCGTTTGATTATAAATTACCAGGAAGTGACACTGCGGTAGACTTTGTTTATTTTTCTTCTATTGGAGAACACGCATTGCCTTTTCACCACGAAATTGCAAATTGGTTAAAAGAACGACCAAATACAAAGTTAGCTTTTCAACCAGGAACTTTTCAAATAAAAGTTGGCACCAATGAATTGCGCGACATTTATAAAGCTACAGAAATTTTCTTTTGTAATAAAGAGGAAGCTCAAACTATTTTAAAATCTCAAAGTCACGATATAAAAGAATTACTAACTGGTATTCATAATCTTGGACCAAAGACTGTGGTAATTACTGATGGTCCAAATGGTCTTACTGCCAGTGATGGTACAAATATGTATAGCTTGCCAATGTATCCAGATCCTAAACCTCCTGTAGACCGTACTGGTGCTGGAGACGCGACTAGTTCTACAATTACAGCAATGCTGGCAATTGGTAAAACATTGCCCGAAGCTTTAATGTACGGACCAGTAAATTCTATGAGTGTTGTGCAGTATGTTGGCGCACGTGAAGGTTTACTTTCTAAAGAAAAGATTGAAGAATACTTGCAATCTGCCCCCGAGAACTATAAAATTAGTACAAGCCAGTAAATTAGACTGTTATTGACAAAACAGTTAAAAGCTGATAAAAATGAAACAACCCTTTAAACCCAAATAATTATGTTAGGCAAGAAACAAAATCACCGTAGAAGAATCGTTGCAAGTGTGAAAAATTTATCTAGCAACGCAGCTGAAAAAATTGTCGCAGCAAACAATGCGATAAACAACTTTTTTACAGAGGGTCTATCGTATGATGGATTCAATGGACCTGAAGATCTGCAGAAAGCAATTGCCGAACGGCAAATGCTAAGTATGGGTTAATCCGTACAAAGAATTAAACAACAAAAGCCTGGACTTACCACCCAGGCTTTTAAACTGCCAATTTTTTATTTATTTATAAAATTTCTAGTATATAATCCAAAATATCCCAAGGCTGGTTTTATATTATTAGCTTTTTGGAATTTAATTAAAGCACTACGTGTAGCTGGGCCAAAATAGTTAGTCTCATTTCCTTTTGAACCAAAACCTGATTTGGATATAACAAACCCATTGTTATTTAAATATTTTTGTAATTCCAATACATCATTATTTTTATCTCCAAATTTTAGATTTTTATTAAATTTAAACTTTAAATTATTTTCTATTTTTATATCAGTCTTTATATTTTCTTGAATAACATTTTGTAAATTTTGATTTTTAGTATTCTCTTCTTTTCTTATAGCATCACTCATAGCTTGTAATACAACAACAGATACTGCTCCTCCAGAACTTGCCACTACAGGACATGCAGATGTAGTAAATGTAGCATCACTACCTGTACCAGTACCTGCAGTATTTGTACTATATGCACGGTAGTGGTATGTAGTGCCACAAGTAAGACCGGTGATGTCGGTAGTATACGCACCTGTACTGAAAGTTCCAGAAGCTGATGAAGTTGCACCGTAGCTTATAGTGGTTCCATATTCGACACCACGTACTGTATTGTCTTCGTTACCTGTATTAGTTATGTTACCAGCCAATGTAGCAGTTGTTGTTGTGATAGAGGAACTTGAACCGGTAGTTACAGTAGGAGCAAATACATCACCATCAAGGCGAGCTAAGGAACCAGTAGTTACGCCGTTAATTGTAGCAAATGATCCTCCTACAATTATTTTACCATCAGATTGGATAGCGATGGTACGAGTTGTTCCACCAAATCCTGTACCTGTGCTTGTAGTAAATGTAGTGTCTGGGATTCCAACACTACTTAACCTTGCAATACGGTTACTAGTTACACCGTTAATTGTAGTAAAAGACCCTCCTACTATTATTTTATTGTCAGATTGGATAGCGATGGTCTCTACGAAATTACCAAAGCCTGTCCCAAGATTAGTATTAAATGTTGTATCTAATGTACCATCACTATTTAACCCAGTAAAGAAATGTATACTCGTGCCATTAAAATTTTCTATTAATCCACCGACAACTATTTTATCATTAGACAATATCGCTAATGTTTGTACATCATTATCAAATCCTGTACCGATATTTGTAGTAAATGTTGTATCAGGAGTACCGTCGCTGTTTAATCGAGCGATAGTAGTAGTAGATACACCATTAAGAGTACCAAATATTCCTCCAACAACTATCTTACCATCGGATTGTATCCCTACATCATACACATTACTACTAAATCCTGTACCTATATTTGTAGTAAATGTTGTATCTGGAGTTCCGTCGCTGTTTAGACGAGCAATATAGTTACTTGTTACTCCGTTTATAGTACTAAACGAACCTCCAACAACTATCTTGCCGTCAGATTGGATAGCGATAGTGGTCACACGAGTAGTTCCAAATCCTGTACCAATATTTGTGGTAAATGTAGTATCAAGTGTTCCGTCACTGTTTAGACGAGCTATACGATTACTTGTTGTACCATTTATATCAGTAAAAGATCCTCCTACAATTATTTTATCATCAGATTGGACAGCCATAGCATATACAGCATCACTAAAACCTGTACCAAGATTTGTATTGAATGCAGTATACGGAGTTCCGTCACTATTTAACCCAGCAAGATAATTTGCATCTATTATGTCATTTAAATAATTAAAAGACCCTCCAACAATTATTTTACCATTAGATAATACAACAGAAGCACGCACAACATTATCAAGTCCTGTGCCAAGATTTGTAGTAAAGGTTGTATCTGGTGTTCCAGCAGCGGCAAATACACTCATTGGTAGTATCAATAATAAAAATGAAAATATAAATAATATATTTCTAGATATTTGTTTTAATTTATTGCTTAAAATCATATAAATATATTAACATAATTATAATTTTATATTAATTCTTTTACAGCACTAATTATATCTTTTACACCCATACCATAATGTTCGATCAATTCGTCCGGGGTACCAGACTGACCAAATTTATTTTGTACTCCTATAAATTTTATTTTTGTTGGGTGATTTTGCGCAAGACATTCCGCAACGGCGCTACCCATTCCGCCAGATATTTGGTGCTCTTCTACTGTTACTATTCCACTAACGCTTTTAGCTAAACTTATTACACCTTCAGTGTCTAATGGTTTTATTGTTGGCAATGCCATTACTGTTACATTGATATTTTCTTTTTCCAATTCTACCGCGGCCAGTAATGCTTTGTGCATTAATGCACCTGTAGCAATTATTCCAATTTGTGCAGATACGCCTTTGTTTGGAGCCCAGTAAATATATGATTTACCAATTTCAAAAGGAGTATCCACCGTTGTCATAACTGTAGTTTTTTCACGAGCAAGTCTTAAATAAGTTGGCTCGACAGTTTTTGCCATTGCCAGTGTAGCCAGTTTAGCTTGTACGCTGTCTACTGGTGAAATTACAACCATATTAGGAATAACTCGGGTTATTGCAATATCTTCTATGGCTTGGTGTGTACCGCCGTCAGGACCAACGGAAATTCCAGCATGCGATCCTGCTATTTTTACTGGTCTATCGTTATAACATATTGTTGTACGAATTTGTTCCCAATTACGTCCAGGAGAGAACATTGCATAAGACGAAATAAAAGGAATCTTCCCCATTGCCGCCATACCGCTGGCAACTGATGCCAAGTTTTGCTCGGCAACACCAATTTGCACAAAGCGTGTTGGAAATTTTTCACGAAACAAATGCATCATTGTAGATTCGGTCAAATCTGCACACAATGCCACAATATTTTTGTCAGCTGTTCCAGCTTCTAAAAGACCTTCACCAAATCCACGACGAATTGGAACTTGCTCGGCATCAGCATCAAACATTTTTGTATTTAAATTTAATTTCTTACTTAACATATTTTATTCGTGTTCGCTTTTAATTTGTCCGCCCAGTGTGCGTAATTCTTTTAGTGCCATATCAGCTTCGGCTTTGTTTGGAGCTTTGCCGTGCCAATGGTAATCTCTTTCAAATTCTTTTACTCCACGCCCAGGAATAGTTTTAGCTATAATTACAGATGGTTTATCAAATGTAGATTTAGCTTTACCAACTGCATTATTTATTGCTTCAAAATTATGTCCGTCTATTTCTTGTACATGCCAATTAAAAGATTCCCATTTTTGATACATGTCATTTAATGGCATAACATCTTCAGTATAACCGTCGATTTGAATATTGTTACGGTCTACTATTGCAATAAGATTGTGTAAATGTTCTTTACCAGCTAGCATTATTGCTTCCCAGTTTTGGCCTTCGTCCAATTCTCCGTCACCCAACATACAATAAATAAATTTATTTGTAGCAACACCATAATCTATCTTTTCAGCTATAGCCATACCTACTGCTTGCGAAAGTCCGCTACCCAGTGGCCCACTGGAAGTTTCCAACCATGGCATAAATTCACGGTGCGGGTGACCTTGCAGACGACTCCCAAATTTTCGTAGTGTTAGTAATTCTTCTACTGGCATATACCCACTGTGTGCCATTGTGGCGTACATTACAGGGTTAATATGACCGTTGGACAAAACCAGTCTATCTCTTTCTGGCCATGTTGGTTCAGTAGGTTTATGTTTTAGTTCATGAAAATATAAATATGTAAAAATGTCTGCCATACCCAGCGGTCCAGCAGTATGTCCGGACCCAGCAGCCAGTAGCATTGTAATAATACTTTGTCTTATATCATTGGCTTTTGTTTCCAGTAAATTTATTTTTTCATCTGTTAAACTCATAAACTTATTTTAACATAATTAAATTTGTTATAATACAATCATATGAATAAATCTGTTACTTTTAAAATCTTAGCGTTAATTTTGTGTTTAATATCAACACCTGTTTTAGTGTTAGCTAATACCATGACAGAAGAAGAGAAGATTCAGCAAAAAAATACTATCTCAAAATACGAAGAATCAGCAAAAGTAAAATTTAATAAAAATTTAATTGATTCACAAAAAAAATCTTACAAAATTTCAGCCAAAGCATACGGAGCTTTTGATATAAATAAAAATAAAAGCATAACTGGTATTAATAAAGACAAAATTTTACCCATTGCATCTGTCACTAAATTAATGAATGCAGTAATAGCAAAAGAAAATATAAAAACTGGAGAAAAAATAACCATAACAGATACAATGCTAAATTCCGAAGGACAAAGTCCTGTCGTTTATACTGGACTAAATATTAGCTTTGAAGATTTATTAAAGGCCAGTTTAACTCAATCTGTAAACGATGCAGCAAAATCTATGTCATACTTTGTTGGAGAAAAAAAATTTATTAATTTAATGAACAAAAAATCTAAAGAGCTTGGTATGAAAAATACGACTTTTGTAGACACAAACGGATTAAGTCTAAAAAACAAATCTACAGTCAACGATTTAACAAAACTGGTAGCTTATGTTTATAAAAACCATCCAGAATTACTAGAAATTACAAAAGATAATAATTTTTGGCTCCCAGACAAAGATGGTAAATTATTAAAATTTTACAATATGAATAATTTTTATAATTATCCAAAATTTATTGGTGGCAAAACTGGTTATTTACCAAAAGCTGGTCAAAGTATTGCTTCTGTATTTAATGTAGCCGGTAGACCAATTATAATCATTACGCTTAATTCTAAAAATCAAGAAGCAGATACTTTATCAATCCTAAATAAAATAAAATAAAAACGGGCAAAACGCCCGTTTTTTTATTCAAAAATTTGATCTTCCAGCTCAACCACAGCACTACTGGGATATTCTTGGCTATATATTGCGCTACCAGAAACAAACCGTGTTACACCAGCGTCAGCTAAAGATTTTATTGTGTCTATATCTACCCCACCATCTACACTAATTTCGTAATCAGGTAAATTTTCTTTTACCCAATTTATTCTATCAAATACTGTTTTATCAAAATCTGCGCCTTGTACTCCCACATGATCTATCCCCATACACTGCACAAATTTAATATCATCTTTTATATCCAGAATATCGGCAGTATTCGTACCGTGTTCATATGCAATACCCAGTTCTATTTCGTATTTATAAAATGTATCTAAATTTTTAATAAAGTTTTTTAATTCTTCAATTTTTGCAGCGCCAGTTGGAAAATGAAAAATAATTCTCTTTGGTCCCATGGTTACCAATTCTGCAAAAATATTTGGAATATCGTTAACCATTAAATCTAGCTCATAATCTACAGCTTCCCAGTGTGGCATACCAAATTCTTCACGAGTCAAACCCAGCCAATTGTCACCATACATATCGTTCAGTGGCCAAGTTTTTGCAGTAACATATTTACCATCCATTAAATCCAGTTGAATAGTTTTAACACTGCCTACGACTTGTTCTACTTTTTTCTCCAAGTCTCTAAAATTCGCAGGCATTATTGCGGGGATAATTTCCATATTAGTTACTTGCCCCGTCGGAAATATTTCTATTTCCATTGGGGTCTTTTTCTACTTCAGTAATTTCTTTTATTCTACGAACGTGTCTTTCGGAATTTGAGAACTGATTCTCTATAAAAACTTTTACTGCACTCAAAGCTTCTTCATTTGTAATAAATCTTGCACCAAGTGACAGTATATTTGCATCATTATGTTCACGACCTAATTTTATAACTTCTGTATTTCCACCATAGTATTCTACTGCACGAATTCCGGGGATTTTATTAGCTACAATTTGTTCACCTTGACCAGACCCACCCAAAACAACACCCAGTGTCATATCGTCAGCTGCTACAGCCAGTGCGCACGGAGTAACAAAATCTGGGTAATCATCTTTTTCATTATATGCTTCTGCCCCATGGTCTAGCACAACATAGGACATTTTAATAAGCTCGGATTTAAGAAATTGCTTCATCTCAAAACCAGCATGGTCAGCGGCAATGTGTATTATCATAAATATATTATAACATACTAAAAATCAGACAAAGATTCTTATTATTCTATTACATTAAAATTAACAACAATTATAGAATTCCCTTCTAAAAGATATTTAAAACTAGCGCTGCTTTGAATATGCCCATCTTCATAAGTAACACTGCCTGAATTTTGCTTTGGGTCTATAATAGTAGACACCACATACCACTGTCCACCTAAAACTGGATCATTTGTAGCAATAATTTTTATGTTATCTCTAATATATTTATCTACAATTACAGTTTCTGAATTTTCATCATTTGTATAATCCACATTGTAAGAGACTTGCTGATTATAAACCAAACCTAAACACCAAACATATTCTGTTCCCCCAGCAACAAAATTTTTAACAGGTATTTTAATTCCTTTGCAAATTTGTTTATTTTTTATAAAATCTTGAGACACCCCCTTTTCAATGGAACCAATGTTGATTATTATTTTATGTAAAAAAACTGTTCGAATTATTAACACAACAGCTAAAACAACTACAATTCGTAAAACGATTTTTCTTTTCATATATGAGATATTATAACATATAAATTATGTATAAATAAAAAACACCCGAATTTTTTGGGTGTTTTTTATTTATAATAAAAATTATTTTTTAGCTCCTTTTTTACCAGCCATGCGTTCTGTCTTTGCTGCGTATTTTACTGCAATACGTTTTGCAGTTTTACGAGAACGACTAGTTTTATTTTTTGTGTTTGTTGCTTCTCTTTTTGCCATCCCGTTAGAAGTAGGAATTCTTAAGATTTCCGTACTTTATTAAATCTGTTAAATATATAATTCAAAAAAATTTATACTATATGACTCCGATAAACGTTTTGACTTCTAACGGGACCATATAAATACATTATACACAAATTCAAGATATTGTACACCCAAAAACAAAAACACCCCGCTTGCGGGGTGTTTTTGTTTGCTTTTAATTAGCGATGCTTACGCACGTGCTACGTTAACTGCAGAAAGTCCTTTTTCGTTTTCTGTTACTTCGAAAGTAACTGTGTCACCTTCGCGTAATTCATCGTAAGTAACACCGTTTAATTCTTTAGAATGAAAGAAAAGATCTTTTGTTTCGCCTTCGCGAGAAATAAATCCATATCCCTTATCTGTAAGAGTTTTTATTGTACCTGTCATATGATTTGCTTTTATAATTTAAGTGGAGACTTCGACGACTTTGCTCTGTATCTATATACCCAGCTATTATGCCACAATTTAAAAAAAATAGCTAGTATTAAATTCCTGCAACTCCAAATAGCTTACCAATACCAAATGTAACCACCATTGCTAATGCCCCACCTAAGACTACACGAATAGTAGCTGTGGTTTTATTTGCTCCACCAGCATGCGCACTAAGAGTTCCGGTAAATACTAAAGCTATCAATACTGATATAAATGTAGCTGCAATATGCCATTTTGTTGGAGTAATTAATATTGCAATAATTGGAATTATCGCTCCACAAAAGAAAGCCGCACCTGATGCATAAGCTGCATGCCATGGGTCGGTAAGATTATTTGGGTCTATTCCTAATTCTGCATCAAGATGTGCAGCAAATGCATCACGCTGTGTTAATTCATTAGCAACAATTTGCGCAGTATCTCGTGATAAACCTTTTTTTTGATATATAGTTACTAATTCTTCCAGCTCGGCTTCCGGCATGTTTTCTAGTTCATATTTTTCTTTAGCTATCAAAGCTTTTTCAGTATCTCTTTGTGTACTAACGGAAACGTATTCACCCACAGCCATAGACAATGCCCCAGCAACCAGTGCTGCTACTCCGGCAGTTATAATATAAGACCGGTTACTGCTGGCACCTGCTACACCCACAATAACTGCCGCAACAGAAACAATACCATCATTGGCTCCCAGCACTGCGGCACGTAACCAATTTAATTTTGAACTACCAAATGAATTATCTAATTCCATATGGGTTAAAGGATCTCTTGTTTTACTCATAATTTTATTATACTTCATTTTTTATATCTATATAAGTAGAAAACACGCCCAACTAATAAATTAATCGTGCGTGTTCTCTATAAGACTTACAAGCGCTATCAATATTGCTATTGAGAATATTTCCTTACAGTCATATTCGTCATACTTGCCTGCCTTATGAAATACATTACACCCTATTTAAATTTAATGCAAGCCAAAATAAGTGTAATAAATTTAAAACACAAAAAAATAAATCTGGCAAAATTAAATGATACCGAAATCCGTAACCTTTAATATACAGATTTTTTATTATTACAATATAATTAAAAAATACGATTAAGACAAAAATAAAAAGCAATCTCAATTTATATAAGATTGCTTTTATGGGTTGTTTTAATTTAAGTTGAAATTTTCAGCATCACGTGCTTTAAATTTCTTGAATAACCGACGGAATCTTTTCTCGTCATATTCTTTTTTAATTTTCTCTTCTTCTGTAATTTTTTCATCAAAAAGCTTTTTTAATGGTTCTATTCCATTATTCATCCAAATTACGAACGCTACAATTCCTATAAGGCAAAAAATAATAAGTCCGATTGTTTCGTTGGTTAAAAAACCAGCGTTTAAAATTAATAAGTTTTTCATAATATATTTCTCCTTTTATTTCTTATATTATACCATAATACACTTCTATTTGTCAAACATAAAAACCGCCTTATGCCACTATTATCTATCATGACTTATAGTAGATTTGACATAATTTTATAAATAGCGTATAAAATATAAAATAACAAAACTATGGGACAAATAATAACCGAAGATCATCTTAGTGATCATGAAAAAGAAATACTAACTAAACTAAGGACGATAATATCAAAAATACCTGAAAAGGAAAAAGCTCGAAAAAAAGATGCGCAAATTTTCCAAGAATGCTTGGACAAAATTTATACAGAAAAGAAGCCCTTTATCAGCATTTCGGGATTCCGCACAAAATATAATAAACTAAAAAGCTTACTTTTTTAACACAGAAGAATTTAAAATACAAAATAACCCCACAATTTGGGGTTATTTTTTTATTAATTTCAACTTTTCTTCTCTGGTTAGTTTTATTACAACATTTGATATTTCAAATAAAAATGGTTTTTTATAAAAAACCCTTAGCAATACTTTGCTAAGGGGAGGTTCTTCATTGTGTTACCCTGTTACTGAAAATTAAAGGGGTAAAATTTCGCGACTTAGATCAACGTTATTAGAAGCATTTGTGACCATATTAAAAACAGTCCTAGAAATTTCTTCTTTTTCTCCCAAAGTGAGAGGAATTTTCCTTTTATATTCTTCCTGATTCTCTGACTCAAATTTTTCATTAGGGTCTTCTGTTTGTTTAATTTCTCTTTGTAAAATTAAACTTTTTATTTCTTCTTTTTTCATTTATTTTGGTTTAAGCTTTGTTTTAATAATACATTTTTAAATTAATGATGTCAAAAAGCATATTTTTATATGTAATAATATTATCTAATTTTGCTATTTTTTATTAAATCCAATTTCTGTGTACGATTCAATTTCTTTATACCCACTTCGGCTACGGATGCCCTGGACCGGTCTTTAAATTTTTTAGAATAAACCATTTCTACTGGACGGCGTGTCATCGTATACTTGGCGCCCAGTTTACCATTGTTATGTTCCCCTACTCGTCTTTTTAAATCTGTAGTTATGCCAGTGTATAAACTGTCGTCCGAACATTTTAAAATATACAAATAATACATTTAATTTATTACAGCAAATTATCTATACTGCCGGCATCAATAACATTTGTAAAACCATTTTGAGAAAGAATGGTTACTGCCATCATAGATCTATTACCCGATTCGCAATATACAGTTATTTCTGCATCTTTTGGTATTTCTGGGAATTTACCGTACATCATATCCATAATGTCGTGATGTATCGCGTCATTTAAATGCTGATTATCATATTCAGCTTTTGTTCTAACATCTAAAACATATTTATTCATAAAATTATATTTCTTCTATTTTACCAATTTCTAATTCCTTAAATATAATTCCGTTCTCAGTCAAAACAGCATTTGGTAAACGATATATTGGACCAGGTTTGTCGGGTTGTATCATTCCATCATGTATTGCAAAACATGCACGTGGTTTTAATTCTAATGCATAGTTTATTGCAGTCTTTAGATTCATCCAAGGACCAGCCACAGGCAAAGCCAATACATCTACTGGTTTATTCGGGTTTGTAAAAGCATCTCCCGGGTAGAATAAATCTTTACCAATAAAGTATCCAGTATTTTCTACTAGTCCAAATTGGTTATATATTTCACTGTGCGTTGTGCCATGAGCTTCTAAATAAACGCCGTCGTATTCTGCATTGTTTCCATCTTCTAGTATCTCAAAATTTATTCCAGCATCAGTAAGTAATTTCCCCACAGCGCTATTTGTAACTATTTTTACATTTGGGTTATTAGCTATTACTTTTTCTAAAGATTCCAAATGAAAATGATCTGGGTGTTCGTGAGTATAAACAACCATATCAATATTTTTTTCTTGATCTTGTAAGGTAGAATAAGACCCTGGGTCGGTCATTACTCTTTTCCCATTAACTTCTACCACAAAACAACAATGCCCTAACTTTTTTATATTCATAAATCTATTATACCCCGTAGTAGAATTTTGTTCAAAATTTCACTACAGGGTTATATCACACCTTTTTAGTCTCTAATTACCAGTAGCTTTGATGGACTGTGGTGGCCGTTTAGAATTTTTACATGAGAAACTGGAATATTTAAATGATTAGCTACAAGCTCTAAAACCCTTTTATTGGCTCGATTGCCCTCTGCTTTTTCTTTTACCATTGCTTCAAAAGTATCTTCTCTTATTTTTTTAAATTCTTCTCTGTTTGCACCAGCAGTGACTTTGACTTTTATATACATAACATTATTCTAAGCTGTTTTATAAGCCCAATGTAGTAATGCTTGACGTTGGCGCGGGGGGGGGCAGCGGCCGGGCGACCGGTCCTGGACAGACCCCAACCGGTTCTGGACAGACCCCAACTCGTTCCTAATATTTTGAAGTTCGTTCATAATATTCATAATAGATGAAGCAGTTTCTGTAACCAAAAATCCCCGCAAAGAATTTTAGCATTACGCCAAATCACACTTCAGAATACAAACTTCAAATGAAAATATTAAGAAATTATTTAATTATATTTGAATGTTTAAAATTTAAATATTGGCGCTTATATAAAAATATTGTTTTATGATGG
>CAYRQJ010000002.1:114836-161389 GCA_964426555.1 uncultured Candidatus Saccharibacteria bacterium
GCGCGGCCCCCCGCGGGGGCCCCCCCCACGACAATTTGCCTGTATTTGGCCCAAATGCCTGCGCATATTCTTCCATCTTTTTATTTGTCTTGTATCTTCAGTCTCTATTCTGCGGCCCATGTAATACCGGCAATACCATTGGAACCAGCCCCGCGGGTCTTCTTTATATATCCAGCCTTTCTTTTTCCATTCAGCCAGTGACTGTGACGCATTAACGCAGAAATAATTTAAATTTTTATCACGCTTATTCCCCACTGCAAATTTAGCCCGTACGAACCAATCTTTAGGAAATTCTTTTGTACAGTCACGCATGTATATACCACCAAATATTCCCAATTCCAACATTTGTTTTGGGGTAACATTAGGGCGGAATTCTTTATCAAAATTTTTACCTACGGGTTCAGTTAAAAAATAAACGTACCCTTTTTGCATTTTGTCATTTACGGTAACTTTTTTATTTAACTTTTTCTGCGTCATTTTATCGGTTCAAATAAGTAATAGTTAGTTGTAAAACCGTAGCAAAGCTAACCCATAGTAAATATGGAATTTGGATATAAGTAATCCATTTAGCATGTGGGTATATTGCAACCATTAGCCATATAATAGTAATTAAGACCAATACAATATCAACAGCAGCTAATA
Organism: uncultured Candidatus Saccharibacteria bacterium; assembly: GCA_964426555.1. Lineage (GTDB taxonomy): Bacteria > Patescibacteriota > Minisyncoccia > Phycocordibacterales > UBA9973 > 2-01-FULL-33-17. The sequence goes on from CAYRQJ010000002.1 coordinate 115,479, forward strand.
AATTGTTTTTTAATCCAAATTGGAAATAAGTAAACGTAAAATTAAAAATTAAATTTAAAATAAAAGGCAATATTACAACAAAAGGAATTTGTTTTTGGTAAAACATCATAAATGCTTTACCAAAAGATATTGCAATTAAAGCATATAAAAATGTCCACACCGGCCCAAACAAATAACTGGGTGGCGACCAAGTAGGTTTAATTAAAGTACTGTACCAGTTGTATGAATTATTCATATATCTATTTTACCACAAAAATAATCTTTATTTCGTCACCGGTAAATATTCCTTCAACCTTCATAAGCTTTTTATTTATACAAAGCAAATATTCCATTTGTTTACTAACCTTTTTATTTATAGTGTGGGGGAAAAGTGATGTATTCCACACAGTCTTACCCACACGGGCCTGAATTTTTACAAAGCCACGCGTATAAACTGCGCGAATATCTTCTGACAACTTTTTATCCAGCGTTACAAAATGCCAACCCCCATCCCCTGGCCAGCGCCAAACTTTAGATTTTATAACAAAACTTTTTTTCATATTTAATTAGATTCTTTTGTTTTTATATACAAATACAAATCTTCAACTTTTTCACGGGCCCAAGATGTTTTACGTAAAAAAACTAAACTAGATTTAATACTAGGATTATTAACAAAACAATTTATTTTTATATGATTAGATAATTCTTCCCAGCCATAATGTTCCACTAAAAATTCCAATATTGCTGCCAATGTTTTACCGTGTAATGGGTCGTTAGATTTAGAATCGGTCATATGCAAAAATTATAACATTTGTTTTATTTATAGTTAAAAAACAAAGCTTGAATAATTGGTAATATATCAAAATTTGCTTGTTTATTTATACATTCAGTTTTATTTGGTTCGTCATAATTTAAACATTGTACAGACTGAATAGTAAAATCCAATTTTGCAGTTTTATTACCATATTTTTTTGTATATGAATATTCAGTATAAGTACTACCCGCTGCCCCCTGTGCCAAGCTGGTAACACAGTATTCGCTACCTTTAAATGTAACAAGACTAGTTTTACCTGCACCTTGTGTATTACTGCCACTAGAATTACAAATAAAATTAGAATCTAGCACTGTTACCACTGGTGGCCATTTTAATGGGTGTATATATTTGTCGTTAACACTAATAGAATTTATTAAAGTTTTATTATCTGTCTCGCCTTCAAAATTTTTTACCCATTCGCCAATTGTATTATCTTTAGCGTTGTAATATACCCAAACCGATTTACCAATGCTTGGTGGTGTGCTCATAGGATCTGTACCTTTTCTTTCAGCAAAATTATACAATGCATGCCCGTCTTGTATCTCAACTGTTTGTGGAGCAATACGGTCGCCCAGTAGCATTGTACCAGTTGCAGAATATGCGCCATTATTGTTTATTGCCAAAGCAGCATAATAAAATGTACCACTGCCACCGGGATTATTTACCAACAACACTACTGCATCATTATCGCCATCTTTATCTAAATCTCCATAAACAGGTTCTCCAAATACAAACAATGTATTTTTAGAACTTGAATTTTCGGTAACTAGTTCAGCTTTACCATTAACTAAATTAAAACTTTGCCCACCAACTACATACGTAATATTTAACGGGTTTGATACTTGTGCCACTGGCACAATATTATTTTTAGATCTTATAACCAAAACTACCCCAACTACAACCAATACTGCTATTACACTCCAAACTAGTTTTGTATTTTTCATAGATACATTATAGCATTTTAATTGGAACACTATTGTTTAATTAAATTTTTGCACTATATACCAAACTAGCATAGCTAACCCACCCCACCATAAAGTGTCGGAAATTATAAGACTTACAACAATTTTATTTTGCAGTGTTTGTGGTAGTAGTTCATTTACCCGGCCTTCGGACTCCATCTTTAATAAAAATGGGCTAACATAAAATGACAAAAATATTCCATTCAAAATTAAAACCACTGCAATAATTGCATGGTACATTGGTACACCAGTAAACGGTACATTGCGATAAATTATGAATCCTCCAATAATTGCCAGCACCGTACCAGCCCATATCATTGGCTTGGTTACTTTATGGGTACGAATAGTTGCCTGCGTCCAATACACAGATTTACGCCCCAAGAACCCATGAATATCAATAACACTAACAGCATCCAAGCCTATAATAAACCCGGCAAGCATTAGAAATAGTCCAATAAAATTTAAAGTAATCATTATTTCAACATTTGTGTTACTAGCGCTGTCATTTGATCCTTTTTGTTTGGATTACTTTCAGCTATTAATAAAGTTAGTGCTGTCAAAGAAGCCGAATTTATATTTCGGAAATTTTTCGCTTTTGCTTTACGCAAAAACCAAACAAAAGCAAAAGCCCCACTTCTTTTATTACCATCTACAAATGGGTGATTCTTTACCATAAAGTATAGTAGATGCGCCGCCTTTTCTTCTACACTTGCGTATACATCTTTACCGCCAAATGATTGCATAACATTACCGACAATACCGGTAACATTGCCAGTATTTCTTTCTTGGGCAAATATATCTGTTGCCTCATCTTTTTTCAAAAGTTCATTTTTAAAATCAAAAATTGCCCTGGTTAATTCGTCACCAGTTAATTTAATAGATTTTTTAGTCGTACCGATACTTGTTAATTTTTCTTTATCATATGCATCCAGTGATACCCACGTAGCTGAAAATTCTTTTACTAGATCTAATATTGCTTTTGGGTCCAATGTTACATGTTCAGGTAGTAGATTTTGAATATCTGCTACTGACTTCATAAAAGCCTCATAATTTTTACCAATCTGCTTGCGGTTTATAGTATAGCCTTTTATTATGTGTTCTTTTAGTGTTTTGGTAGCCCAAATACGAAACTGTGTAGCAGTTTTGCTATTTACCCTATAGCCAACAGAAAGAACCATATCTAGATTATAGTGACCAATATCACGAAATACTTCTCTACTACCTTCTTTTCGAACTATCCGGAAATTCCGGATAGTTGCCTTTTCTGAAAGTTCATTTGTTTTATATATATTATTTATATGCTCACTAATTGTTCTAACATCAACACTGAAAGCTTCGGCTATCTGTGCCTGTGTAGCCCATAGCGTCTCATGCTTAAAATCCCCACGGAACTCCAGAGCCCCATTCTTTGCTTGATAGATTACCAATTCTTTATTTTTTGTAACCTTTTTCATGAATTAATTATATCCTGTAGTGTAATTAAAAACAAAATTCTACTACGGGATTATAACACGAGTTAGATAAATCCTAGATTTTACTATATACTGACAACATGAATGAAGAAGATGAAGACGTAGTTGTGCAACGTGACGCCAATGGCAATATATTAGCCAATGGTGACAGTATAGTACTAATAAAAGATTTAAAATTAAAAGGTAGTAGCACTGTTATAAAACAAGGCGCTAAAGCTAAAAACATTCGCCTAACCGACGAACCCGGTGAAATTGAATGCAGTATCGACGGCATGAAAGGCATTGTACTAAAAACCGAATTTATTAAAAAAGCCTAATCTGTTGGATTAGGTTTTTTATTTGACATTTTTATATTTTCATGTTAATTTAAAAAAAATTGTTAACAACTATGAACTTAATTTATTTTAATCAAAAACCAACATCAATAGCGCCATACGAATTTGGCCAAGATGTAACCCGAGAAAATTTTGTAAATTTTCTAATTCTTAGTTACGCTGTTTCCCGAGGAAACTTTGTAATTCAAAAAGTCTTCTTTGTAATGTATAAAAGAAAGTTTGGCTTTCCTTGGAAGCATGTCATACAAGACTTTTATGAAAATGGCGGATACGATGCGTTAACCGAAGACGAACAACAAATTTTTAAAAAAGCATTCCGCAGTGTTTCTGCTCATATGGAGGAATATATTGAGATAGAAATTGAAGATGAAATACGAGATGAAATCGATGGTTTGGGTGACCGGCCAGAAAATCAAGGAGAAATTACTTTTAATGCTGCATTAGACTTTTTTAAATTCGAGGAGATAAATTCAATTGCTGAATTTAATGCAACTGCAAAAGAATTCAATTCAAAATTTGAATCTTCGTTAAACTAAACTTGGAACAACTAGAAAATTAAAGCGACACAATTGTCGCTTTTTTATTTTTATAAAAATTATATATAAAACAAACCCTCGGCTTTGGACCGAGGGCTGTAAGGTTTGGAAAATGTTAATAACAAAAGATACTACTTGTAGTTTTTTAGACTTAAAAATGTTTTCGCTCGCCACTACTTACAATAATTAGTCCCAGGATATTTTCTAAAATACCTGAAATATTGGCACTGTGATACATAGCACTACTTAGATGTTTCAGTTCATGTTATGAAAGTAAATTCTTGTACCAATAATAAAAAAGTAGTAAATTTTATATTTGAATTTTTATTAACAAATTCCTTGCGTATTGTGGTTACCATAAATAGGTCACACCACTTACGACTAAACATTACGTCAAAGAACGAAAAAGAAATAAATTCTTAAGGTCAATATAGCAGACACTATACAAAATGTCACTTTTTTATTTTTTGTAGTATTTACACCCTTTTACATGTGCTCCGGGTAGCAGACCTATGGACATTAGGAATTCATTTACTATTTCCCCGCCGGTAAATTTAAATGTTTTCTTGAACAATTTTACCCACTCTTCTTTATTTAAATTTTTTTGTTTCAAAAGCCATTTATGAAACGAACCAGATTCTTTTTGTAAACCTATTATCACATTGGCATTATGTATTGCCGCATCTACCTTTAATCGGTTACGGATTATGCCCGCATCGGCCAGTAGCCGTGCACGGTCAGCATCGCCATACTTTGCTACTTTCTTAATATTAAAATTGCTATAAGCTTTTTTAAAATTCTTTTGTTTGTTTAGTATTGTATTCCAGCTTAGCCCGGCTTGATTTATCTCCAGTACTAATCTTTCAAATAAATCATTCTCATCATTTATATCTACGCCATAAAACTGATCATGATACACACGATGTACATTATCCAGAGGTAATGTTTTTACATAATCGCAATAAGATTTTGGTTTTTCTTTTTCCATTTTATTTAAAAATATTTAAACATTCGTACATTCTCAAGAATGTTGGAATGAATTATTGGTGTTTATATTATTACTGCCCTTCTACGAATTTTAATGATATTGAATTCACACAGTGGCGGGTATTTTTGTCGGTTAGCATTTCGCCCATAAATACGTGGCCCAGGTGGCCACCACAGTTGGCGCATGTTATTTCAGTCCTACTGCCATCAGCATCGACAGTCCTTTTTACTGCACCCGCAATTTCCGCATCAAAGCTGGGCCAGCCACAGGTAGACTCAAACTTGTCTTGCGAGTTATACAGTGGCGCATTGCATTGTTTGCATACATACACACCATGGGCCGTATTATTTACATATTCACCAGTAAAAGGTATCTCGGTGCCTTTATCCACTATTATTCTCTTTTCTTCTTCATTTAGATTATTTAGTTGCATAGATTAAATGATATTTTTTTCTTCACTTAATCTTTTTCTTAGTTCATCAAGAGTTTCTTCTCTATATTTCCAGTAAGCAGTACCTTGGACTCCATAATCATACCCAAGAATTTTTTGTGCTGAAGTTGAAAGACTAGTTTTTTCTCCATTAAACTCAATTGATTTATTATCTAAAACTTTGGCTTTAATATTTTCATCTCTACTAAAAACTAATTCAGTTCCAATAGGAAGATTTACCATACCAAAATTAAACTTTTCTCTTATTTCTGAACGGACTTGATCAATTGCTTTTTTATCATCCTTATCCTCTATAAAATCTTTTCTAGGTGTTATGTCTTCTATTTCTATTAATTTCAAAAGTGATCGTACTCTTTCTGGAGAAATTATAAAAAATTCTCTTTTTGGATTAATCCTATTATCAGCAAACGTTTCATGTATTTGCTTTTCAGCAAAGAATGAATCTTTTACAGTACAAGCATAGAAACAAGTAAAAGGAAGTGGCACTCCAGTCGCGACACTGAGTTCTTTCATTCTTTGCTCAATACTGCTATTGGTTCTGCCTATTTTTACATATCCAGGCATTGCTTCGTTTGTTAACACATAGATTATTTCATTCATAAATTTTATTATAACATAAAATATAAAAACCCCTTTAATTGGGGTTTTTATATGAACAAGGTATACTTGCCTGTCGCTTTTTAGGTTACCAGTAAAATTATACTGCCTATAAGCTCTAAAGTACTATGTAACTTTTGCTCAGTTTGACCTATTTTCTATCTCTTCTTTGACGAAGAGCTGATCCAGCAGCAGTCTTAGAATTTTTTCCAGTACTGTTACTCCTCAACACTTTTGAAGCAGCCTTACCTGCCTTTTTCGATGTAACTGACATATTTTTAAATATTTGTAGTTTTTTATTGAGACCGACTTTTCTCTACCACTTACTAAGTGTAACATAAATTTATATTAAAATATGGAATGGGTACAATTATGAGTGCCCTATCTTTGCTTCTGGATATTCTGGGTGAGCTACTTTATATCTTGCCCAGTTGTGGGCCTCTCTTTTATTTTCTGGTATTCTCCAAATTACATAAGGTTCTTGAAGTTCCAGTCCCATAGTAAAAACCAAAATCTCCTCACAAAGATTGGATAAATTATTCCAGCCAACATCAACTAATGATAAAATATCTTGATTGTTATATGTTGGGAATATAGGTATTACTTCTCCGTTATCTACAGTATGTTTTATTTGTGGAAGTTTATACCCGTTGTGTTCTATATCATCTCTTAATTCTTTATAGTCTCTATACCACCCATCTCTATGAGATTGTATGAATTTATATAAGTTTTGAAATCTAGCATCAGCATTACTTAACTTAAATGCTTTCGCTCCTTTTTTAAATTTATTTTCATTATCAGTAAACAAGAAAGACATATTGTAGCCGAACCACTTATGTTGTAGTCTCAACAGTCCTTCTGTTGCCATTGTGCAACGAATAAAGAAGTCTTTAAAGAACATATTGAGTTCAATGTCGATTGGATTATTTATGTTAAGTTGATGCCCTTGGAGAATACCATCATGTTTTTCTTTTATGGCTTTTGTGTGGTCGTGTATGTATTTAAAACAAAATTCTTTTGCAAATTTTGCTTCAACTAAATTTTGCAACAAAGAACCATAATCCTCATCGAATTCCCCTCTTTTTTCTCTTGGTACAACAAAATCTCTTATCTCTAGATTTTGAAACATGAATCTATTGTAGAAATCATCTTCTGGTCCGGCTTTAAGTGGTCCATATAGAACACCAGCTTTTGAATCTTGGTTGTTACTTTTATTTTGTTCGTCTTTAGACATACAGCATTTTTTATATTTCAATCCGCTTCCGCAAGGACATTTTTCATTTCTATTAATTTTCATAGTTGTGGATAACTTGCTTTACTTTTCGGTTTTTGTTCGGTTATAATGTAATTGTAGCAAAAGTAGATTTTTATTGCAATATGTCAACACTAACAAAAAAACAAAAACAAGTCTTTGATTTTATAAACACTTATATAGCCGAAAATGGTATCTCTCCTACTATGGATGAAATTAGAATAAATTTAAAATTAAAAGCAGTTTCTACTATACACGAACATATATTGTCTTTACAAAAAAAAGGTTTTTTATTTAAAGAAGTAAATTCGACAAGAGGAATTTTACCTAAAAAGGAAATAAAATCTATTATAGAAATTCCAATTCTTGGAAGAATTAAAGCTGGATATCCTCTTGAAGCAATAGAAGAAAAAGAAGGAACGATTTCTATTATAAATAATAAAATCAATTCACCAAAAGATTATTACGCTCTTAGGGTAGTTGGAGATTCCATGATAGATGACGGAATTTTTGATGGAGATATTGTGATTATAAAAAAACAGTCAACAGCTGATGATGGACAAACAGTTGTGGCTATAATTGATGAAAATGAAGCAACTCTAAAAAAAATTTATAGAGAAAAAAATCAATTTAGACTAGAACCAAGAAACCCAAATATGTTGCCTTTTTTTAGGAAAGAAGTAGAAATTAGAGGTATTGTAATTGAAATTATTAGAAATATTGAAACATCAAATATCTATAATTTAAAAAAATACAACGACTTAAAAAGTTTTTTTGATAAATTAAATTTCCAAAAAGAACATTTTGTAAATTCCAATGATATTTGTACACCAATGGGATGTGTTGAAGAAATGGTTAATATGATACCTGAAGATTTCTGGCTAACTAAAGGTTTAAAAATACTTGATCCATGTGCAGGTAATGGTAATTTTCATGCATATATTGCAACAAAAACTAATTTAAATAATTTATACTTCAATGAAATAAATAAAAAAAGAATTAATAATATTAAAAAAATCTTTGGTGATTCTGCAAAGATTACAGATAAGGATTTTTTACTATTTGACGAAAAAGAAGAATATGATTTAGTTGTAGCGAACCCACCTTATGCTAAATTTACAAATGGAGAAAGAACTGCCAAGAACCATAACTTATCTAGAGATTTTATACTAAAAGCTCTTAATGTTACAAAAAAAGATGGATATATTTTATTTATTGCGCCAGACAATTGGATGTCTTATGCTGATAATAATAAAATCCCGGAAATTTTAAGTAAATATCAATTTATTTATTTAAACATACATGGTGCAAAAAAATGGTTTCCTGGAGTTGGATCTTCTTTTACTTGGTTTTTGGTAAAAAAATCCCCAAACCTTAAAAAATTTACTATATCTAACCATTATAAAATGCCACAAATTGATCAAGTATTATTAGAAAAAAATACGAAATTTATACCTCTTTATTATTCAAATTTAGTTAAATCTATTATAAACAAAACCATAAATTCAGAAAAATTAAAATACAAAATTCAAACATCAAGTAATCTGCATAAATATACAAAAAAAGAATATTTTTCTAAAACAAAAGATTCAAAATTCAAATACAAAATACACCACACACCAAGTCAAACAATTTGGAGTAAAAGTCCACATATATATCAAAATGGGTGGAAAGTATTTATTTCTTTAACAAATCAATATAGTACTTTTATTGATGAGTGCGGAATGACACAAAGTATAGCTTTTATAAGATGTTCTTCAAAAAAAGAAGCGGAGGAAATTTCATTAAAATTAAATAATCCCGTATATTTATTTTTAAATAATATTACTAGATATGGCAATTTTAATAATATTAGAGTTTTGCAAAATTTCCCAGTGTATACAAATTTTAAATTTACAAAAGAAGAAAAAGATTTGATTAAAAAATTTAATAACCTATATTACAATAAAAATAGAGCGCGCTTATTTAACTAAGACTGTGTACACATTATTGGTAATTTTTTTTGTTTTTTAAGTGAAGTTAATAATTTTTTTTCAAATCTTTTTGCTGGTAAGGCTATTATTTCTTCTTCTCCAAAAACATCCATTTTTATTTCTGGTGGGAAAAAACCATAAACTTTCACAATTTCATCAATTTTTAATAAACTTTGTAGCACAAAATAATTAGTAACAGAACATGTTCCTTTGTCTCTATAGGCTTTTTTACCACAATTATAAGAGCGAATTCTATCCTTAAATGAAGTTGTGGCGCTACCAATTTTTATTACTTCACCCTCCAAAACAAAAACATAGAGTATCCCTTTTTTATTAACTAAGCTGGTATTTGAATTTGAAATAATTATTTTTTCTTCTTTTTTGAAAGGTACAATATCACATACAAACAAAAAGTGTCCTTTATGACTAAAATCTTTAAAATTCATTTGGTCAACAATATCTTTTTTACTAAGAATTATATCAGTTTTATTCATGTTATTAATCTTTAATTATAATAAACCAATCCTACCACAAAACTAGCCCAATGAGTTAACACCCAATTACTCTACCGGACAGGTATTTTTGCCCATGGCTTGGTATACAAAACACCAGCTAAAGACGGCTTGAAATACCACTACACCTGAGACAAAGATTAAAATCATGCTCCATGTTGTAAGCATCGCAATTAATAGCAAAGCTATACCCACACCGGCGCGAATTAGGCGACCCCTTTTATTTATATTTCTTTGGCCGGTTATACCTGCGGTATTTTTGCCAAACTTTTTAAATACTAATCGCAATACAAAACCAAATATAAATGCCAATACATACATGACCAGTATCATCCCCCAGCCAAATGGAGATTTGATAAAACCTATTGGTGAACTACCAAAAAAATCTTTTTTTAATTTTGGTATTATGGTTAGTGCATTCATTCCTTCTTTTTGGTCGAAGGCTTCAAGCTGGCCAATGGCTAGTGAATATTTACTGTCATTGTTGGGGCTGGATACTGTAATTTCATAAATACCGGCAGTAGCGCGGGATTTGTATTCGGGACCCATCCAGTATGTGTCGGCGCCAAAAGGTTCGTAAAATTTGGTCCAGGTATGTGTGGGACCCGCGAGTGTAGCGAGCGGGCCTGTGTCGCCCACTTTTACAACTGTTGCCGATACGTCTTTCTTTTGCCCAGCAATGTCTGGCACCAGTACGTTTACATACAAATCAAAATCTTTGTCGGAATTTATAACATACACATCGGGTACGCCAGCAAGCTTTGCATAATAAGCTTTAGAAATTTCGGGACTGGGCACCTGTGTTAAACGGCTTTCGGTAATGCGTGGCTGGTGAGCCAAAGCAAATACAGGTAATATTAAAATACCAAAAGCGATAATTAGGAATTTATTTATGTGAGTAATTTTTTTCATTTTAATTTTTTAAATACTTACAAAAGTTTGTTTCATTAAAACTATAACCTTGTTCAATTTGATTTCGATCAATACTAAAATATTCTGGCCTGATATATGCGCCCATGTCACCATAATAAGCTATTCCGGCATTGTCGCTAACTCGTATATACGAAATCCGTGGTGGTAATGACGGAGAATCCTGTTCGTGAACAATTTTTACTTTACCATCACACATATATGTAGTTGTGATTTTAGTGTCTGGGTTTTTAATATCTGGAACTTGAACTTTTTGCTCATCATATTTTTGTATATCTGTCACATTGTTGTTTTGTATTGGCAGATTTGTATTTTCTATATTCGTTTTAATATAGCTATCGCTAATGGTGTCATTTTTTAAAGCATTATTATCAAAAGATTTTTTAGCTACAAAATACCCAAACCCTGCAAGAACTAAGATTACTAAAATTATGATTAGAGTTTTTTTCATAGATTAATTATTTAACGAATATTTAGACACCCCATATAGGTCTTGTTGTTAACATATATAAAAACCAAAAAATTATGCTTATAAATATAAAATACTCTAATGCTAAAAAAACCAAAGCCACTTTATATATTTTTTTATTTTTAGTAAAAAAAACTGTAATAGGAAATATCCCTAAAAGCATGATGTAATAATTTATATACTGATTGTTCATATTTATAAAATACAAAATAAAACCACCAATTCCTATTAGGCTAATTATTTTTACAAATAAGCTTTTTTTAAACTCTTGATTTGTTCCCATATATCTTAGTTTACCACAAATCCAAAGGGTTGATTAATTTGATGTTTCGGTAAATTCAGCTTCGCGGACGTGAAATGCTGGTTTTTTAGGGATTATAAATTTACAAATATAATATGCAAAAGCACATGGAATAATACCAGTAATAATAGTTACAAAAACAAAACCTGTTCGTAGTAAGACTGGGTCAACATTATAGTATTCTCCTAACCCACCCAAAATTCCGGCAAATATCTTGTTGTTACTGCTTTTATATAAGTGTTTCATCCCGATATTAAAATTTATTTATAATTGTTATCATGACCTTTTATTTTTTACCATTAATTTTTTTATTACTTATTTGTACTAATCATAAATTTAATACGGGACAAGTACATTATTTTATTATAGCATTTCTAACTTCTAAAATCTTTTAATGCTTTACTAATATCGTTACCATTATTTTTTAAAAGCTTTACGGCGTCAGCATAAGAAAGTTTTGTTTTTTCCATAACAGTACGGATTCCACGCTGAACCAGCTTGTCGTTACTTAACTTCATATGGGTCATTTTATTGCCTTCTACACGGCCAATTTTTATCATGGCTGTGGTTGTGATCATGTTTAAAATTAGCTTTTGAGCTGTTCCTGATTTCATTCGTGTACTACCAGTAATAAATTCTGGACCAACTATAGTTTCCACAGGATAATTTGAATTTTTAGCAACCACACTGTTTTTACTACATACAATACAGCCTGTGGTTATGCCCCGCTGCTGGCATTTTTGCAAAGCCCCCAGTACATACGGAGTGCGCCCGCTGGCAGTAATACCAATTACAATATCTTTTTTATTAATTTTGTATTTTGTTAAATCTTTAAAACCAGCCGTTAAACTATCTTCAGCTTTTTCTACTGATGTACGAATAGCACCATCTCCGCCAGCAATAAGGCCAACTACCATACCATGTGGCACACCGTATGTAGGTGGGCATTCGCTGGCATCAACTATACCCAGTCTACCGCTGGTACCAGACCCAACATAAAAAATACGCCCGTTGTTTTGCAAAGCTTCCACACATTTTTCCGCAAGCTTTTTTATTTGAGGTAAAGATTTTTTTACTGAGGTAGCTACTGTTTGATCTTCTTTATTTATATTAGTTAAAATTTCAATAACACTCATTTTTTCAATGTTGTTATAGTTAGAATCTTTTTCGGTAGATATTTGAGTTAAATCAATTTTACTTTTATTCATCTATGTATTATATCCCGCAAACAAATTTTAAACAAAAAAAATAACCCCAATTTCTTAGGGCTATTATGTATAGGTCGGACCTATACATGTGGATAACTATTGATTTAATTAGTTTTAAACTATTAGGGGTTAGCTTAATGTGATTTTTTCTATAATTACAGGAGATAATGGTTTGTCGCTATGGTCAGTATCAACATTGTTTATAGCTAATACTACTTCCATTCCAGATGTAACATTACCAAATACAGTATGCTTTGAATCCAAGAAATTATTTGGTGCAACATTAATAAAAAACTGACTACCGTTGGTATTTGGTCCGGAATTAGCCATGGAAATACTGCCAACATCGTTTTTGTTGTTTGCTGTTATTTCATCAGCAAATTTATAACCGGGCCCGCCTGTTCCCCACAAATTCTTCATACTATCGTCTTTTGAAAGTGGGTCGCCACCTTGGTTCATAAAGTCTGCAATAACACGGTGGAATTTTGTACCATCATAAAATCCAGCACTTGCTAATTTAACAAAATTTTCTACTGTATTTGGGGTTTCTTGGTTAAAGTTTATAGTAATATCCCCCATATTTGTATGCAATACTGCATTTGTAATTTTTTCCATACGCACATATTAGCATAAAAAATATAATACAAAAAACCTCTCGATAGATGAGAGGTTTTTTGAAGAAAAAATTAGTTTATTTTTTCTTTGGAGCTGATTTTTTTGCAGCAGGTTTAGCTGTAACTTTTTTAGTTTCAACTTTTTTTGCTACTGCTTTTGCTGGAGCTTTTTTTGCTTCAACTTTTTTTGTTGGGGCAATTGCTTTTGGTTTAGCAACTTTTGCTGGAGCTGATTTAGTAGACTGAGCTTTATCAACAATAGTTTTTAAAGAATCTTTACTTGCTGGTACTGCTGTAGGAAATGGAGTAGCTTGTATCATTTTAATAACTGCATCCAATTTACTACTGATAGTATCTATTTGTTTTTTTAATTCAAATATTGCTTTGTCGTCCCCACCACCGGCTGGCTTAGAATAAGCAGGCTTTGAAGAGAAATCTCTAGCTGGACGGTCTGCACGGTCTCCGCGATCATTTCTGTCGCCACGGTCGTTAGAAAATGACCCATCTCTTTTACTACCAAAACAGTCGTTACAGTATACTGGCTTTTCACCTGTAGGGCGAAAAGGGACTTCACATCTCTTTCCACATTCACTACATGTTGCTTGGTGCATAGTTACTTCACTACGGCCACCTCCGAAACCTCCACGGTCTCCGCCACGACCACCACGGTCGCCGCCAAATTTACTACCGCCACCAAAATTTGATCTAGGACGATCACTGCCGCCACCAAATCTATTGCCTCCTTTAAAATCTTTCATTTAATTAAAATTATTTATTAGCTAATACGAAACTATGTGCCAATTATGGCATTTTTATTAGAAAAAGTCAACTACTTGTCCCAATTAAAATTATTTCCATAGTGCCCCCATGTACATGTATCAGTAAATTTTACATTCTTTAAATTTAAAAATTCTCTTATTCCAGATGGAGACAAATCATAATCGGTAATTTCAATAGTCTTTTCTAGATTATTTTTATCTACTATTACTGCTTGCGCCATTACGGGTTCGGCTTTACCAATAGCATAAGCTAATTTTACAAATACATGCTGTGTATTATATTTTTGTAAATAGTCTACTGCAATTTTGCGTGCCATATATGCCCCACTACGGTCTACTTTTGTATAATCTTTACCACTGTATGACCCACCACCAATAGAGATTTCTGGACCATAGTTGTCGACTATTAGTTTGCGTCCTGAAAGACCAGTGTCTGCATCGAACCCGCCCATAGACCACTCTCCAGCGGGATTGATTAAATATTCTTGCGCTGGGATTATAGTTTTTACCAAATCTAGTAGCTCTGCACTATTTGAATTTTGGAAACTGGCAACTACAGTTTTGACACTGCCGTCGTCATTTATTGTAACCTGAGTTTTACCATCGTATGGGTACACTGCATAAATCTTGCGACACAAATTACGAGCTAATTCGTATTCCAATGGAACAAAATTGGACGTACTAGACGTTGCATAGCCACACATGATGCCTTGGTCTCCGGCGCCACCAGTATCAACCCCACGAGCAATTTCAGGGCTTTGCAAAGCAATATTTGAGATAACTCGATAATCTATACCTACAATATTTTGTACAATACTTTCTATGTTTATATTTGCACTACTGGTAACTTCACCATTTATAGTTACAAGATTGTGTCCACCCATTACTTCTACAGCAACACGGCTATTCAAGTCTTCGGCTAAATACGCATCTAAAATAGAATCTGCAATATAGTCACAAATTTTATCTGGATGTAGAGGGCTTACAAATTCTGCTGTTTTCATATTATTACTTGAACGAACATTTTTAAAAAATGTTTTAGTTATTAAAAAATTCCTCTTAATGAGGAAAGATAGAGAGTACAATATCTTTCCGAAATAACGGTTTGGAATTAGCACCTTTGCAAAAGCCAGGTTGCTGTGGGGTCTATGAGCCAAATCTCTACCACCACTCTTGATACAATATTTAATTGTAATTTTACTATAGCAAAAGAATAGTAAAATTCAAAATTTTAAAATTTGCGAATTACAGCACGCACAATAGCGTTGATAAGTAAAAATTGTTTTGGGTAAATTGGTTTATAATTTTTGTTAGCGGGTTCAAGCCATACCTTGTCACCCTGTTTCTTAAAATATTTCATTGTAAATTCCCCGTCAACATTGGCTATAACCATGTCCCCGTCTTTAGCATAGTTTGTTTTTTCTACTATTACCATATCGCCGTCGGCAATGTGGGCTTCTATCATAGAATCTCCATCAACTTCTAAAATATAAGTATTGTCTTTTTTAGGAGTTAGATAGTCTAATAAATTTAAAGTGTCATTTGCTTCTTCAGCTACGTCTGCTGGGAAACCAGCTTTAATGCTACCCAGTAATGGAATATCATTAAAAGATGACTGCGGAACAAGACGACCCAAATGATCTTTAGCAACTATACCCATTTCTATAAGTTTATCTACAACGCGAGAAACTGCATTCTTGGATTTAAATCCAAACAAATGCATCATCTCGGTATACGTGGGCATTCTTTTTTCCCTACTATAGAATGTATTTAGTTTTTGTTTATAATCTTGATTATCCATTTTTATATTTTAGTGTTGGAAAGATGAAGCAGAGAAAAATCGGTTAAACATTGTGCTCTTAATAGAACCTGGTTGTACTTTTTGAGAACGGAATTTGTGTTGCCAAATCTTTTCTAAAATTATACGGTGGTCACGTGCTTCTTTTACGTACTTTTCACCTATTAAAATTTTGTGGTCGATGATTCGGTTTAAGATGCGAATCTTCTTTTCTAATTGGCTTAGATATTCTTCGTGTGTCATATATTTATATACATTATTTACTAATTTACCGGTATATATATTATATGTGAACGAGCGTACACATGCAAGTATTTTGTAGCAGGGAAGTGTGGATAACTTTTTTAAGCTTTATTTTTAAATAAAAATTATCTAAATTAAATATTTTTATTTGAAAAATTTTTAAAGACTACCATCAAGGTCGACTATTTTAACCATTGGGACTGCTCCGGCAGTACGAAAAATTTTTAATCTCTTCTCACCTATTAACACATAGTTGATTCCTTTATATTTTACAATTAATGGAACTTCTACCATTTTGTCTTTTACCATACGATTTAATAAATCTTTTGCATCAGACCCCATTCCATTTACAAATTCTTTGAATTTTGTTTCGTCTATAATTTTTTCTAAATTGTGTGATTCGTCGTCTTGTAAAGTTGACCACAATTCATCATTTAATAATTCTGGTGATACATATTCATTATCAATAAGGTTTTCTAGTTTATAAACAATGTCATTAAAATCTTCATCGTTTCTTTTATGATTTAATTTATTTACAACAAAGCCTTCTATTTTGTCTACATCGGCAGCAAAAGAAGGCTGTCCCCAATTAGAAAAACTTTTAACTTTGTCTATTGTATTTATATTTTCTGAACCACCTGTCTTAAAATCAGGAGATCTAAAGCTACCAAATATTCCCATAATTTATTTTATACTTTGGCCTGTTTTTACAACATGCTTTACTAATGTTTGAGTATACCCCATTTCATTATCATACCAACCCAAAACTTTTACTAAATTACCGTCCACTACGCGTGTTAATGCCAAGTCTGCAATACAAGGAACGCTGGCACCCAATATGTCAGTAGAAACAATTGGTTTTTCGGTTACTTGGAATAAATCCATCCATTCTTTTGTTCCGGCTGCGTCTTTTAAAATTTGATTTACTTCCGCAGTAGTAGTGTTACGAGATGCTACAAATGTAATATCTACAATTGAGCCAGATGGCACAGGTACACGCATAGCAATACCGTCGAATTTACCTTTTAGTTTTGTGTATACTTCGGCAACAGCAATAGCCGCGCCAGTTGAAGACGGTACAATATTTTGTGCAGCACCACGGCCTTCACGGAAATCTTTTTTACTTGGACCATCTACTAAAGACTGTGAAGCAGTATATGCATGAGTAGTAGAAAGCATAGCTTTTTCAATACCAATAGTTTTATCTAGTATGGCAATTAGTGGACTAGCACCGTTTGTAGTACATGATGCATTACTAGTAACATCACAAGTACCAAATTTTTCTTCATTTACGCCCAGTAAAATTGTTTCGCCAATTATGCTAGTATCTTCACCCATTTTTGCCGGAGCAGAAATAACAACTTTTTTAGCACCAGCTAAGATGTGCCCGTTGGCTTTGTCGTAAGTTGTAAAAAACCCAGTAGATTCTACAACTACATCAATATTTAAATCTTTCCAAGGAAGCTTTGATGGTTCTTTTTCAGCCAAGACTGTAACAACTTCGTTACGTCCATTAGCACCAGTTACGTTTAATGTGCCACCAATACCATTAGCGTTTGCACTGCCAGCTACAGTAAATAGTCTTTCACGGTAAACAGAATCAAATTCTAAAAGATAAGCTAGTGAATCCATGCTACCCAAGTCATTCACAGCAACAACATCGATATGTGGGTTGTTCCAAGCAATTCTGTAAAATGCGCGACCAATTCGTCCAAATCCATTAATAGCTACACGCAACTTTTTTTCTTCTTTCTTAAATATTCCCATATACAATATTATACTACTTTAGCAAATCTATTAAAACTTCTTTGGCCATTTGAGGGTTTGCAGATCCGCCAGATTCTTTCATGATTTTACCAACTAGAGACATGATGGCATTTTCTTTACCAGACTTATATGAAGCTACTACATCTGGAGATTCGTCTATCAATTTTTGTGCAAGATTTTTTAATGCTTCAGGGTCATTTTTTTGTATTATGTTGTTAGCTTCGGCGTATGCACGAGGAGACTGCGGGTCTTTAACCATTACAGCTAAAATATCTTTTGCTCCACGTGAAGATAATTCCCCACCTACTGTCATGCTAATAAGCTCCGCAAAATCTTCGGGCGTTGGTAGTAATGCATCTACATCGTTTTTCATAATACCTGCAAGGTCTGACGTAATATAGTTAGCAATTGTTTGGTAAGCATCTTTGTTTTCAACTTTTGAAACTACTGCTTCAAAGAAATCGCCTATTACAAGATCTTGAACAAATAATTCAATATCACTGTCTTTAATTCCAAATTCATTTTTATAGCGGTCTCTTTTTTGCCAAGGTAATTCTGGTAAATTATTTTTTACCAAATCCAGGTCATACATTGAATGCAAAAATAGTTTTGGTAAATCTGGTTCTGGGAAATAGCGATAATCTTCCGCGTTTTCTTTACTACGCTGTGAGACAGTGATTTGTTTGTTTTCGTCCCAACCACGAGTTTCTTTGATTATTTCGTCTTGTTTACCAGCGTCCCATAGTGCAGTCATTCTTTTGATTTCGTATTCGGCAGCACGTTTGGCAGCTTGGAAAGAATTGATATTTTTTACTTCTACATATTTTGGCCACATTTTATCAGCATCAGGAGAAATAGAAACATTTACTTCTACACGCATTTGACCACGTTCCATATTTGCATCACTGGCTCCCAATGTGCGCAGCAGTAATTGTAATTCTTTTGCAAAACCAACTATTTCTTCGGGATCTTTTATAACTGGTTCGGTAACAAGTTCCATTAGTGGTACACCTGCACGGTTGTAGTTTACTAAAGAAAAATTACCCTGATCATGTGAACTGGTTGCTGTATCTTCTTCTAAATGAATACGAGTGATTTTAATACCACCAAGTTCTCCTCCAGACACAATCGGGTATTTATATTGAGAGATTTGATAAGCTTTGGGAATATCTGGATAAAAATAATTTTTACGGTCAAATTCGGTAAAGTCTGCAATGTCGGCATTAATAGCCAGCCCAATACGCACCATATGGTCCACAGCGGCGCGGTTTAGTACTGGCAATGTTCCAGGTTGTGCAGTACATACTGGGCAAATATTTGTATTTGGCTTTGGTTCAGGAACACCATCTGGGAGCGCTGTTACATTTGCACAACTACAAAAAGCTTTAGAATTTGTCTTTAATTCAGCATGAATTTCTAGCCCAATTGTTACATAGTATTTATTGTCCATAAAACGATTATAGCAGAAAAATTATTGTTCTTCAGCTTGACTATTTGCCAAGGTATTTGATTGTTTTATTTCATTAACTACAGTATCTGCAAGTAGTTTTACTAATTTATCGTCGTATAAAGAAAGCGGGATTATTGTTTTTTTTGTTTCTTTTTCAAGTAAAGAAATTTTGTCAGACAAATCTTCGGGGTCTACAATATCGGTTTTTGAAATTACAATTATTTCTTTTTTTCTAGTTAGTTCTGGGTCATAGGCAAATAGTTCTGCGCGGATTTTTTTGTAAGCATCAACTACATCAGCATTGTCGGCTGAAATAATATGTAAAATTATATTTGTACGAGAGACATGTTTTAAAAATCTAATTCCTAACCCTTTACCATCACTAGCACCTTCGATAAGTCCTGGAATATCCGCAAAGATAAATCCGTGGTACACCCCAAGATGCGGGTCAAGTGTTGTAAAATTATAGTCACCTACTTTTGATTTTGCATTTGTAAGAATATTTAAAAGACTGGATTTACCAGCATTGGGATATCCAACCAAACCAACATCGGCGATCATTTTTAGTTCTACAAAAAATTCACCTTCTTCACCGGGCTTACCCGGAGTAGCTTCCAATGGAGAAACGTTTAAAGAACTTTTGAAATGTTCATTTCCAAAACCGCCTTTACCGCCACCCAGTATCATAAATCTATCATCATCGTGCAATATTTCAAAAACTTCACCTGTATTTTCATTTGTAACAACACTACCAACAGGTAAAGAAATTTCTACATCTTTACCATTTTGGCCATGCTTACTACGGCCTTCACCCGGAGATCCATCGCTGGCAATAAATTTCTTTTGAGCTTTTTTATAAGTTCCAAGAATATTTGTATCTCGACAAGCTTTAATATATACATTACCACCCCAGCCGCCGTCGCCGCCGTTGGGACCTCCTTTGTCTATAAATTTTTCTTGACGCCAACGAACAACCCCGTCACCACCTTTGCCGGCTTTTGCTATAAATTTTAGTTCGTCTGTTAGTGCCATATAATTATTAGTTTTCTATTATTTTAGTAATTCCTGGTAATGGGTGAGACAATGCTTCTACTGCAAAACCAGCTGCATTGTGGTGGCCACCACCGCCATATTTGCCTGCAATTGCAGACACGTCTACGCTACCATCTCCACGCAAAGAGCATTTCCAGCCCCATTTTTCGTAATTAAAGATTAAAGCAAATGGACCATGTTTAGAAGACAGTAAATGACCCAAATCGCTGGCTACTATATTATTAGCATTTACAGCATAAATTGTATAGCCTTCAAATTCTACAAGCTCAGCTTTGTTGGCAAAATATTCAACTTGTCTTTCATGGACACTGCGTAGTAGTGTACCTTGTTCTAATATTTTTAAATACCCATCTTCGGTTTCTAAATCTTTTGCAATTTTAGAATATACAGCAAAATCAAAATTTGAAACATGAATATAAGCAATTATTGATTTTGCATCCAGTAGAGAAAATCGATACAAATCACCATCTTCAATATATTCGATTAATTTTGGTATTTTTTCATTTGGGAAAAAATATTCCCAAGCTAAATATGCTGCACTATGGTCGTTGTTAAAAACATGTTCATTTATAGAAGTTACATTATCGCGAGCAGAAATATGGTGATCAATTATTACTAATTTTTTTGCCTTTTGTTCTAAATCTAATAAAACATCTTTAGGGTAAGAATAATCAATAATGTAAACTGTTTTACCGTCTAAATTGACATGGTAATGGTCTCGATCTTCCGCAGGAATATACGACGCACTGTCTCCAAATTTTTGATATGCAACCCAAGCACCAGCAAATCCATCACTGCATTTTGCGTGATAAATTACTACGATATCTGTTGTTATAATTAAGGAATCCATCCCGTTAGAAACAGATCGCGATCAATTCACGATTTTGTTTTATTATATTTATAATTTTATTTTTATTTAAATTCATATTTCTATTTTTATATTATTGCGATCGCGGTTTCTAACGGGACCAATTACTAACTAACCATCCGATTATTAAACCAAGCCAATATAGAAAGTATAATTGCTCCAAAGATTGCAGCTGGTAATGATGATATAACAAAACCAGTAACCAATGACCCCAAGAACCACAAAGCAAAAGTATTAAAGATCATAGAAATAATCATTAAAGAAAGAAGATTTACTGGAATATGAAAAGCTTCAGTAACTGGTTTTATCATTACATGAACTATAGTAAGAAAACCTGCCACAAGCGCTGCGGTAATTGCATTGTCTATTGTTGCTCCGGTTACAAAATGCGCTAACGCTCCTACGGCTAGTAAAATTGTAAACCAATGATAAATAAGTTTTAATACCATAATTAATTAAATAAATCTTCTACTACACTTTTAATTACAGAGCCGTCTCCACGGTCACCTAGTTCTTTTTTAATAGCACCAATAAGAATTCCCATTTTTGATTTATCTTCTATACCCATTTGGATTTTTACTTTTTCGGCAATTATTTTTACTTCTTCTGCTCCAGCTTGAGCCGGAACGTAAGTAGTTAGAATATTTAACTGAGCAGAATCTTCATTAGCTAAATCCATTCGTCCGGCTGCAGTAAATTGAGAAATTGAATCTTCGCGTTGTTTTATAATACGACGAATAACCCGAATAGCGTCAGCATCTTCTAAGACATCTTGCGGAGTCTTGCCTGTAGATACTAATTCATTCATAAATGCGGTCATAAGACCTCGTATTACTTCTAATTTAACAGTATCTTTGGCCAGCATGGCTTCTTTTAAGGAATTTTTTATAGTTATATGAATGTCGTTCATATTGGTAGTATAGCATGTATGCTATACTACTGTGTAGTATGAAATACACACATATATTTTTTGATACAGAAACAACAGGCAACACAGACAATGACTATTTATGTCAAATTGCTTGGAAAAAAGAAGGTGAAGAAGAAATGACCGATGGGCTATTTTTGCCACCTGTTCCAATGAGTATTGAATCCATGGCGGTATGTCATGTGACTAATAAAATGCTAGTTGGCAAACCTCCATTTCAAGGCAGTGATTTATGGAATGAATTTAAAAAAATAAATGACGATAAAAGTAATGTATGGATAGCGCATAATGCTAAATTTGATATTGGTATGATGAAGCGTGAAAATATAGATGTTACTGAATACATTGATACATTAAAAATTGCCCGATTTGTTGACCGTAACGGAGAATTACCAAAATACAATTTACAATATTTACGATATTTTTATGAAATTGAAATAGATGCTATAGCCCACGATGCTCGTGGAGATATTTTAGTACTAGAAGCAGTGTTTCAATATTTAGCAAAAAAAGTTAGCGAGCTTACTGGCGAAACTGGAGATGATTTAACTAAAAGAATGATTACGATATCGTTTGAGCCATTCTTGATAAAAACTTTTACATTTGGTAAATATAATGGAAAAAATATTGCAGATGTTGCACACGAAGACCCTGGATATTTAATGTGGCTATTAAAACAAAAAGAAGAATCAGCTAGTGACACTGAAGAAGACTGGTTATATACATTGCGTTATTATTTAAATATAAAATAAACCCCGCATTACGGGGTTTATTTTACGAAATTAATATCCGCGCCAGTAAGAATACATATTGTTGTTAGTATATCCGCCATATGTTGGATATGCATAATAATCATTGTATCCATAATTATTGTAGTTTCCGTAACCATAGTTGTTATAGTTTCCGTAACCATAGTTATTGTAATTATTATAACCATAGTTGCTATAACTACCAGAACCATAGTTATTGTAGTTACCGTAACCGTAGCTATTATTACCGTATCCATAACCGTAGTCGTCGTAACCACCATAACCATAGTCATCATATCCATAACCATAGTCGTCGTAACCACCATAGTTTGAACTATAAGAACCATAGCCACCACCAAAACCAAGACTTATACTAAACGCATCTGCATTTTTAGTAGCACTAAAGAATGCAATAAATGCAAAACTGGCGATAATTAAAGTTTTTACTATATACTTATTCATGACCATATTATATCACTTTTGTATACTACTTGTCAACCCCATAGCGGAGACAAATCTGCTACAGAGCTGACCCCTATAAACTACTTGTTTTTTATGAATATTCTGACTGCTGCAGAGAAATTTACATGACTAAAGATATATTGAAAATCAATAGCATTTCGGATAAGATAACCTAAATAACCCCGAAAATTAACCCCCATAAATGAAGCTATTCCCCATTTGGGACCAACTGGCACAGCATACCCGATCTCTGGAGCTTTATATTCCTTGCGACGACGATTTAAAATTTTATTATGTAGTGAATGTGCCACAAATTTACCATCATAAATTGCAGTTTGAGCAAGACCAGCACGAATAGTAGATGCGCTATCTCCTATTGCAAAAACAGTATCATCAAATGTAGATTCTAAATATTGATTTACTAAAACGCGCCCACGTTTGTCGTAATCTAAATCCAATTCTTTTAACAATGGATGCGCAGCAAGACCAGCCGCCCACACAACAGTATGAGAAAGAAATTCGCCAGTATTTGTTTTTAAAATTTGACCATCATAGCTTGTGACTCTGGTATCTGTATAAACTCCGACTCCAATATTGACCAATCTTTGTTTTATATATTCACGAGCTTCAGTTGGAAGTTGAGCTACTACAGACCCTGAACCTTCTATAATAATTACGTGGTTATGTGTGGTTTTTTCATTTGGGTATTCTTTATCAAAAACAGAAGACATTCTGGCAGCCAGTTCTACTCCTGTTGGCCCACCACCAATAACTACAATTGGTTCAGTGTGATTACCTTGTTTATGTTTTTCAATAATTCCACGTAAACATGCAATATCATCTTGACTACGAAATTGACACATAAATTCTCGAACTCCCGGAGTACCGAAATCTTCTAAAACACTGCCCAATGCCAATATTATATAATCGTATTTAATATCAGATCCTTTTACTAGTGATACAGACTTTGAATCTTTGTTTATAGAAATGGCTTCATCATATATTGTATTTACAGTCTTTGGTACCATATCACTAATTTTAAGCAATGCGGTGTACGTAGATTGTTTGTCGGTTAATTTATACAGTGCAGGATAATAAATAAAACTTTCTTGTTTGGAAACAAGGGTTACATTAAATATTTTACTGAATTTTGCCAATGTTCTAGCTGTTTCTACTCCACCAAAACCAGCCCCAATGATAACTACATTTTTCTTTGTCATATAATACCTTTGATTTTTACATTTATTACTCGTCTTGTAAAGAATAGTCATCGGCATTATTTGTGTCATTATTTTTATTTTTGTGTTTTATATAAAAGATAATTCCAGAACTAAATATAATTACAAAGAACAAACTGCCATATACTAAATAATTTTTATTATTATTTGCATTGGCTGCACTGGCAGATAAATTTATGGTTTTTAGATTTTTATTATCATTTATATAATTTTGATTTTCGTTACTATTAAAATATTCTACAGGTTTTGTATAGTTTGAATTTGTTTTATATATAATTGTATTTGTATTTTGATTTAAATTATTTTGGATACTACTGCTAAATTCTGATACAAGATACCCAGTTTCGTGCATTAATTTAATTTCATTTTTGTTATAGTCAGCCAAGGGTAAATTTAATATAATTTCATCATTACCACTAATAAATGTATCTTCTGGGATTTTAAAATCCTTTATCCCTGTTTTAATAATATAACCACCAATGTTATATTCTCCGTCTTTAGTGTTAGCTAATTTTATTGCTGGTTTTGGGTTGTCGTAATATTCTTTTAAAACCAAAGGTGAATCTACTATTTTTATTACGAATTTACCAATTGCAACCGGCTCGGCATACCAATTATAGCGAAAAGTTAAAGACACAGTATAATTTCCGGCATAATTATATTGATGAAAAACATTTTTTAAATAAATATCTTCCATAATATCTCCATCACCAAAATTCCACACAAATCTCCCGGCAGATATTCTTTCTCCACTGTAACCAAATAAAATGGCTTTGTATTCCACATTTGTCCCAACGGTAGCTAATTTTGGTACAGTAAAATTAAAAATCATTTCAGGATCTTTTTGGTAAGGTATATAACCAAGACCGCCAGTATTTTTTGTATTATCTACAATGTTTACTACATCTATAGTTGTGTCTTTTGTATTTGTATTATTATTTGTATTACCAGAATTTGAATTCAAAGGAGTCGGAGTTTGGGCCGTCCAAGAATTTGTAAACTGCAGTGATTTACCGTCACCATTAGCTCCAGTTGAAACATCATATGTAATTTCGTAAACAATATTACCGTCAGGGTCTTTTAACGAAAGAGACTCGCCTTTGTCATTGGATAATGAAAAAGACGAGTCGTATATGTGGGTTTTAGATTGATTAGGATAATCAGTAAGAAAATTATTTGGATTGTCTGCAATAATTGCATATTCACCGTTTGGTAAATCAGTACTACCTTCAAAATGTGAAATGCTATGAGCAGTACCAGATTCTACAAATTTATATTTTGTTAAATCAATAGTTGACCCGGAATTATTATAAACTTCTATCCATTCATGAGCGGTGTCAGTTCCTTCGAGATCATACATTATTTCCGTAATACTAACACCAGCAGCACTGACTTTTAACAAAGGCACAAAAAATATTAGCACAAGAAATAAATATTTATTTTTCATATTGCTTATTTTCGTATAATAATCTTAGAACGATACCAAACAAAGCTAAGTTAATTAATAATGATGTGCCACCTTGGCTCATTAATGGCAGTGGTACTCCAGTTAGTGGAATTACCCCTACTGTTGAACCAATATTTAAAAATGTTTGAAAGGCAAACAAAGAAAAGAACCCTATTAAATACATTCTACCAAATGGATTGTTTAATGTTAACGCCAATTTTATTCCTCGTAGGATAAAAACAAGATAAAGTCCAATAATAACAAAAGAACCAACAAAACCAACTTCTTCCCCCACTACTGCAAAAATAGAATCTCCTTGGGGTTCCGGTAGAAAATTAAATTTTTGAATACTTTGTCCGAAACCTTGGCCGATTACGCCACCATTCCCAAGACCAATTAAAGACTGGCGAAGCTGATATGATGAGCCGCGTGGGTCATGTTCTGGGTCAAGAAATGTTTTAAAACGGTTTGCAATATATGGTTTTGTTGAAATCAAAAAAGCAAAAATTAAAATAACAATTCCAATTGACGGTAAAATAAATTTATAAGGTAAACCACAAACAAAAAGAAATGATACTGCTAAAAGAAAAATTAAGACTACACTTTTTGTGTCTGGTTGTGGTAGTAGTACTGCCGCAGTGGTAAATATAACAATTAAAGCCGGAGCTAATAACTTCATTAGATTTGTAGAATTTTGAGCATTATCTTTCTTTAAAAATTTTGAATAAAGAAATGCTAAAAAAATCAACGCCCCAGCTTTTAAAAATTCTGCAGGCTGCAATGATATTGGGCCAATGTCTATCCAGCGACGAGCCCCACCATGTGTAAACCCAATTCCTGGAATATAAACTAGTATTGTTAAAAGTAAACCTCCAAGAAAAATAAAAGGTGACGCTTTTTGCCAAAAAATACTTTTGACTCGTATAAATACCAACAACGAAATAACCCCTAAAAGAAAACCCAGTATTAATTGTGATTTTACAATTCCTGCAAATTTAACTGTATTACTAGCCAATACGCCAAGCGATGCTGATAAGAAAAAAAGTAAACCTAAAATTAGTAAAATAAAAAAAGAATAAACTAAAACTTTATCGAGCTGTAAAATCTTTTTCATACTAACTGACAAAAGCTAAAATAGTTCCCAGAATTGAGGTAATGAATCCAATAATCCAAAAACGCATAACTACTTGGGTTTTGCTCCAGCCTATGGCTTCAAAATGATGGTGCAATGGTGCCACACGAAATACATTTTTGCCTTTACGGAATTTTTTTGATGCCAACTGAATAACAACAGAAAGTGATGTAATAAAAAGTGGAAAAACAATAATTGGTAGTAAGATTACTGTGTCTGTAAAAAATGCATAAATGGTAATAAGAGTAGTTAATGCAAGCATTCCAACTTCGCCCATGTAAAATTGCGCCGGCATAATGTTGTACCAAAGAAAAACTAAGATACTAGCTAAAATTATTACAGCTAAAGCTGCTAGGTCGTACTGATTACGAAAATATGTAATTACTGCATATGATCCAAAAGTAGAAAGTAGGACTCCTCCGGACAGGCCATCAATCCCGTCAATAACACTTCCAGAAAAAACACTGAATAATACCAACATAAAGAATGGAATAAATAAATACCCAATATTTAATTCCCCACCCCATGGAATATGCACAGTTGAAATACCTAGTTTAAAATAAAACCATAAACCAAGAAGTAAACCTAAAAGAATGATAGACCCGGATTTAACAACTCGCATAAAAATAGGATCATCCAATAGCTTACCTTTACCCCAAATTTGCAAAGAGTCATCAAAAAAACCAACTATCCCAGCAAAAATAAATGCCCCTAATGGAAGTAATGTTTGTGAGCGAGACAAGAAATCTAATGATTTAAACGCGGGGATATTTGTAAATTTGGCTAAAATAAAAAGTATTAAAATAGAAGCAACTGTAGTAATAATAATCAAAGCTCCACCAACTCGTGGAACACTGGTTTCAAGATCATTACTAATTTTATGAAATTCATTATTTGTTGTATTTTCGTTACGGCTAACTTTACGCCACAATCTTAAACGATAAACTATTCTACGGAAACTGGGCGCAATACCAAACCCAAAAAAAACTGAAACGATTCCAGCTACAAGTAAACTAGCCATATAATATCCCCCATGCATATTATTCTATTTCATTGTTATTATTTTGTAATGCAGTTTTGAAATCGTTAGAAATTTTTTCGTAGTCTGGCATGTCTTCAACTTTACCAAGTCCCATAAAACGTAATGTTTCAACTGTGGGTACGTATACTGAATCTCGGCCAGATTTACCCGAACGGGCAATAAGACCACGAGACGCTAAACTACGCAGCATATACGAGCTTTGTACTCCACGGATATAGTCAATTTGGCTTTTAGAAGCCGACCCAAGATATAAAATACAAGTCAAAGTTTCTAGTGCAGCGCGAGATAATTCGCCTTCTCTTTCACGCACGTCACGAGCAATAATAGCATCGCGAACAGACCCTGATACAACAAATTGATAAGAATCATTTTGCGCAAGCAATATTATGGATTTTTCGGGGTTACTGTATTCTTGTTTAATTTCGTCTAATACAGTTACTACATCTTCTATTTTTAAATTTAAGATTTCAGAAATTTCTACAGTTGTTAGCGTATCTGCTTCGTAAAAAAGTATACCTATTATTTTGTCTTTGATTTCATTCATATTTATACTGTATTAATTGGCTCACATATTATATCACCATAATTCTGATTTTGCTCTGCATCCATTAGACCACCTCGAACTAATTCTAAAACTGCAAGGAAACTAACAATTACAGATACTTTCATTTCTTTAGGAGTCATTTCTTTGAAATATACAGACTGTGCTAAAGAATTAAAAGATGTAGCCTGTTTTACTGATTTTAAATTATTTGTGATTTTAGTAATCATTTCTTCCAGTGTCATTACACGCAGAATTTGAATTTTGGGTAATTTTTCTTTATCGACAGGTAGTTTGTTTATGACTTCGTTTGCAATATTTAAAAGATTTTCTATGTTTACATCAGCATGTGGAATAAAACTGACTGTATTTATATTTTTTCTTTTAACAAATTCTAAATAAGGTGAAGGTTTTGAATTTAAATAACTATTTGATCCATTGCGAAGCATTTCCAATAATCGTAATCTTTCTTCTAGATTATTTTTTGCAGAGTCTACTTCTTCGTCTGCAATACTGCTACCGTCCAGCAACATTTTTGATTTTAGTAATACCAATGTTGCAGCAATAGACAAAAACAAAGTTACATTGGGTAAATCTTCTCCAATGTGGTCTTGGACATAAGCTACATATTCGTCGGTAACTTCGGCTAACGATACGTCGCTAATATGCAGTTTTCTTTTTTCTACAAGCGAAAGCAAGACATCAAGCGGTCCTTCAAATTTCTCTGTTTTAACTTGATAAATTGTTTCGTCCATCCCGTTAGAAGCAGATCGCGATCAAATCACAACCTAATTTACTAATATTTATAATTTTATTTTTATTTAAAAACATATATTCATTAAAATTTCTATTGCGATCGCGGCTTCTAACGGGATCCATCTTCTACTCACTAAGTCTTTTATCGATACGGTTAATGTCTCTTGGGAACAACGTTGCTTCTTTGATATTTGGAATATTTAAGAATCGTGCAGTTAATCTTTCTAGCCCCATAGCCAGTCCACCATGTGGCGGTAAGCCATATTTAAAAGCTTGAAGATAAAAATCAAATTTTTCTGGATCTAGACCTTTGAATTTCATTTTTTCTACAAGTTCTTCGTAGCGGTGTTCACGTTGGTTACCACTGAGTAATTCTAAGCCTCGGAATAATAAGTCGTAACATTTTGTACGGCCAGGAACAGCATCGTCGTCCATTGCGTAAAATGGTCTTTTAGTACGAGGATAGTTTGTGATAAATATAAAATCAGAATTAAATTCTTTCTTTGCGTATTCACATAGCCAGCGTTCATGCTCAGGTTCTAAATCCGGTTCTTGTGTACAGTCTACGCCGGTAACTTTAGAAATTAATTCCTGAGCTTCAGTTAATTTCATAGTTGGAAAAATTTCACCTTGTGGCATTAGCGGGAATTCTGCACCAAGAATTGCAAATTCTGGGCTACATTTTTCTTTTAGTTCGTTTAAAATGTAGCGTAGTAAATTTGTTTCCAATTTCATAACATCTTCTGGACCATCAATAAATCCCATTTCTAGATCAAGAGATGTGTATTCGTTAAGATGTCTTGTTGTTGCGTGTTTTTCAGCACGGAAAACGTTGGTAACTGTGTAAGCACGTTCAAATACACCCACCATCATTTGCTTGTACAATTGTGGACTAGTAGCCAAGTACGCTGTTTTGTCGTAAAAATAATCCAGTTTAAAAGTTTCGGTACCGCCTTCGGCATCGCCACCAACAAGAGCTGGCGCCCGAAATTCGGTAAAATCTTCTTTATTTAGAAAGTTACGAAAAGATTCTAAAATAGTTGCTTGAACTTTAAAAATTGCATTTTCTCTTTTTCGGCGTAGTGTTAACGGACGATAATCTAAAAGAGTATCTAAATTTAATTCTGCATCATTTGAAAAAGGTAATTCTTGAGATTTAGATAATACTGTAATACCAGTAACTTCTAATTCCACATCACCACCAACAATGTTGGGGTTGATGTTTTTTTCAGGTCTTTTGTTTACTATACCAGTGACACTTAGAACCCATTCAGGACGAATGTCTTTAGCTACGTCTAGTGCTTCTGTATGGTTTGGTAAGACTACACATTGCAGTATCCCAGACATGTCGCGCAGGTCGAAGAAAACCATTTTGCCTTGGTCACGTCGAATGTTGACCCAACCAGCCATGGTTACGGTATTCCCAACATTTTCACTTATATTCTTAACTAAAATTCTTCCTTTCATATAAAGACATATTAACATAAATCCCATTAGAAGTTTAGCTTTATATAAAAAACTACTTCTAACGGGACAGGAAACCCTTTAGCTTTATTAACCGCGTTAGAGGCAGAGATTCTTTATGATTCTCGTTGGCTCTAATGGGGATTAATGCATGCTATTGTGAAAAGTTTCAAACAATTTAGATAAAGGTATAACAATTGCGTACAACGGGTAAATAATTACACAAGATAAATAGTACATTAATGGGTCTTTATCTTTTAACCCTAGATTTATCTTTTGTAGCCACATAAAGAATAATTGCAGTGGTAAATACAATACCCCAAAAAATACATGCAAAACCTTGCGCCCCGCTGGCACAATTAGAAAAAGTAAAATTATTACAAATACATATATCCAATTTGACATAAAAGTATTATAACATAATTAGTTTAAGTAGATTAAATTTCAAAAACCTTAAATTGACCTTCTTTTAATGTAAGTATGGGTAGATCTTCCTTATAATCTTTTAATTCTTCAATTATCTTATCCCAATCCAAATTGTATTCTTCCCCATCAAAAAAATTAGACTGCCAATGTGGAATAACTTTTAATGGAACCAAACCAAAGCCATCATCTTTTCTGTTTGATTTTAAAATATGATAATACTTTGACAAAACTTCTGCTCCAGCCGATGTGCCAGCAATAGTTTTACCTTCTAAATAATTAAGCCATTCTGTATTTTTATTTAAAGCTTCAGATAGTATTTTTGTAAAACCACCACGAAAAAATATTACATCCGAATTTTTAAATTGTTCTATAAAATTGTCATTGCTTGCAAGCTCTAATTCAAAATCTTTTATATATTGTGTAAATAATAATTTATCTTTTTTAAAAGTTTCATCCCAGTCTTCTAATGGCCGCGCAAACATACAGTCCAATATTTTAACTGGTTTCTTATCAAAACCTTTTACAAGTTCTTCATAAAAAGCCCGACCTCCATCTTCGGTCTTATTTACGTATCCCCCAGCTAAAATATATTTAGTCATATTAATTAAAAATTATTTCTTCTCCATCACCAAGAAAAGTATACTTATTATCTTCTACTAAAATCCCTTGCCCATCGCGAAGAATTCGTAATGGGTATTTTAATTCTTTCATTTTTTCTTGAACTAAATCTTTTTGTTCATCAGTATAGTGCACCTTTAAAACAAAAGGCACACAATTTAATGCTGTAAAATCTGTAACATCAAATCTACTAATAGAATCATCACTCCAATCTGAAACCTGTATTGTAGGGCAGGTTAAATATGCCCCTGCGCTTGTTCCAATATAAATTTTACCTTGATATAATAAACCTTTTAAAATTTTATCAAACCCAACAGATTTAACTGCTCTTAATAAATAAAAACTATTCCCGCCTTCTACCTGTATTATATTTTTGTCATTTAAAAATTCTCATATTTCATTTTCTGTTTTATTTTCAATATCAAATTCATTAAGAATATAGCCTTGTTCTTTTATTTGATTTCTTAATTTTTGATTTGCGTCTGTTCTTGCTCCTTTTGATGCTGTAATTACATAACCAATTTTCATTTGATCTTTTGGTATACCAGTTAAATCATAACCGTATTTAAGTAAAAAACTATTGTCTGAAGATAATATTAATTTCATAATATAACTATTTTAAATGTTTATGAATTGTGCTTAAAAAAATATCCGGATTTTTTTGTAATTCATTTCTTAATTCATTTACTGAAAACCATTTTACATCTACGACTTCATTTTCTTGTATTTTAAAATCATTAAAACCCACTGGTAATTTTAATAAAAATTCCTGAGAGAAATAACTCCATCGACTCTTAACTAATTCTTTAGTTCCAGATATTGGCTTAATATTTAAAAGACCCAGTTCTTCTTCTGCTTCTTTAATTATATTTTGTTCATAAGTTTCTCCTTCTTCTACTGTGCCTGCAACTGCTGGACCCCAACATCCAGGATGGTGAGCTTTAGTAAAAGCACGCTGTGCAAGTAAAATATTATTTTCATCATCTGTAACCCACAAATAAGCAACTCTATATAAATCACTATCTAAAACATCAGACCTATCTTTATATTCAATAACATTATCATTCTCGTCAACAATTGGCATTCTCATAAATTTATTATATCATTTTTATTCTTCTATAAATCCGCCGGTTTGGTGGTTCCAAAGTTCGGCATAAATTCCATCTTTATCCAACAATTCTTTATGTGTCCCAGATTCTGCGATAGAACCATCTTCTATTACTACAATTCTATCCATTTTTTGAATAGTCGAAAGACGATGCGCAATAACAATAGTGGTTTTATTTTTCATTAACTTTACAAAGGCGCGTTGAATATAATCTTCACTAACACTGTCCAGTGAACTGGTAGCTTCATCCAGTACCAATACAGGCGCATCTTTAAGCATTGCTCGCGCAATTGCTACACGCTGTCTTTCTCCGCCAGACAATTTTACTCCACGCTCGCCAACCAACGTGTCGTAACCATTAGGTAGTTTTACTATAAAGTCATGAGCAAAAGCAGATTTTGCAACGGATATTATTTCTTCATCTGTTGCATTGGGTTTACTGTAGCTAATATTTTCTTTAATTGTTCTGTGAAATAAAATTGGTTCTTGTGGTACATAAGATATTGCAGACCGTAAATCATCCTGTGTAATATTTTTTATGTTTTGACCGTCTATGGTTATGTCTCCATTTTGTGCATCGGCAAATCTTAATAACAATTTTGTAATTGTAGATTTACCAGCTCCGGAATGACCAACCAGTCCAATATGTTCCCCAGGTGTAATTTCTAAACTAAAATTATTTATTACATCTAACCCATTTTTATAAGCAAAGTCCACGTTAGTAAATGAAACTTTTCCATATTTGATTTTTAATTCTTCTGGACTTTCGGGATCTAAAATATCTGGAACCGTATCAAAAATATCTACTATTTCTTGCATGTCAGTCAAGGCTTTTACGGCTTTGGTCATAGAACGGCCCAAATTCCACAAAATATCAAATAGATTAAAAGTATACAGTTGCAAAAGTATTATTGTCCCCACAGTAAGTTGGTCTACATACCACAGTTTAATAGCAAAATAAACCATGAGAATTTGTAGGGTTGCCATCATTACAGCCTGTATCATATTTTGGAAATTACCCAAATCCCAAGTTTTTGATCTTTTGATTTGTTCATTTTTTGTAATTTCTGCAAAATTTTCTTTTTCAAACTTTGTACTACTAAATATTTTTACATTAAACACATTCATAATTACGTCCGACAATCTTCCTGTAACTCCGGAATCGGCTTCTGCTTCTTGTAAATCGTATTTAATTCTGTATCTTATAAACAATATAGAAACAAAAATATAAATTATAGCCCAAGCTAAAAATAACCACCCCATAGTAGGTAGCTGAATAAATAACATTGTTAAAATTCCAACCAAAGTAACTAATACAAAAAATATTTGAAAACTTAAAATATCAAAAAAAGTTTCAAAAGATTTTGTAAATCGTTTTGTTTTTGCAATTAAACTACCCGAGAAATTGTTAGAGAAAAAGTTATAAGAATGCTGTAATAGTTTGTTAAATGAAAAATCATACAATCTTTTCATTACACGACTTTCCACATGAGACGTGGCATAGTCCCCGGTTCGGTAGCCAATATTGTGAATTATTGTTATTACAACTAGATAAACCAATGTAGTCATAGAACTAACTAATACAACATCTTTGGGTAAACCTGAAGAAAATCCATCTACTAATTCTTTAAATAAATACGGTTTTAATATTGAATCAAAAACAATACCCACGGTATAACCAACAAAAATTAAGATAAAAGCCAGCCAGCTTTTTTTAACTTGTGGCCATAGGTAAAATAAAATTCTTTTAAAGTTTACGTTCATATATTACTTTTTCTTTTTACACTATAAATAATTACTACATTTACTAAAAGTAAATAAATTGGGAAACCATATGAAGCAAAAGTTGTGTCTCTCATTGTAAGAAAAGCAAGTCCAGAATTTATTAACCCACATACATAAGGCGTAATATTTTCAGTGGTTGGATATTTCCAAGATTTTACTATGGTTGGGACACCAGCAAATAAATCAGCAGCAATAGCAAAATATAAACTAACAACAGGATCTTTTACTAAAACCCAATATACAATAGCAGCTACAGAAAATAATCCGCAAAGCAAATCAAATGTTGTAATTTTCCAATATGACTTTTTATTCCAAAAAGACGCAATTACTACCAGTAGTGGTGTAAACCCAGCCATAAATGTAGTAAACACCGAAAGCCCTGCCCCACCCCGATGCATCATAAATACTCCAATAAATGGTGCAATAGTCCACAAAATCCAAGATATTCTATTTGGCTTTGTGTTGCCCTTTATTGTGCTTTTAATATAGCCATATGCTCCATATAGCCCGATTGGTAAAGTAAGTAATGCAAACTGTTCCGGTAAAATCATATTAGTTTACTTTATATTTATCGGTACCAGTGTTCAACAAATTTATTATTGAATCTGTGGCCATATCACTGGCTATTTTATTTGCTTCATAAGTATTATATGCAGTATGGGAATTTGAATTGAACCAATTTTTTAATGGCAAATTTTTAAATCTTTCGTCCCCAATTTCTCCATCATGTGCGCAAGAAATTCTTCCGGATTCTAATTCAGGATATAGTGCATCAAAATCAATTGCTTTTTCAAAAGAACAATTAACCAATAATACCCCATCTTTCATTTTAGAAATATAATCTTTGTTAAAATATTTTTCTCCAGCTTCTTTAGAAGCATGTAGTGTAACAATATCTGAATTTCTTAGTAATTCATCTATTTGTACATATTTTAACCCAAGTTCTTTTTCTAAATTTTCTTTTCTAGTTCTGGAAAAATATAATATTTCTTTAACCCCAAATGTATTTAGAATTCTAGAAACTTTTTCTCCTATATGACCCATGCCTATAATACCGACAGTGGCACCTTGTAATGATTTTGTTGTTTTAAATTTTTCTGTACCTGTTCGTCCAAGATCAAAAATTTCACGTGTCATTGCAAGCATTAAAGAAATAGTATATTCGGCAACAGCAAAAGAATTAGCTCCAGGACAATTAGCTATAGCAATATTTTTTTGTTTAGCTTTTTCGTATCCTGGAATAAAGTTTACCCAGTCTGCCCCAGTAAAACTAATAGCTTCTAAATCCAAAGTTGAATCAATTACGTTTTCTGTAACTTGCTCTATCCCACCCAAAATATAACCATGTTTACCCTGTAATGCTTTTATTAATTCTTCTTCTGTAGCATTTGGTTTATCTAATCTTTCTATTTCAAAACCAGCATCTCTTAACTTTTGTTCATGCTCTGGAAAAATAAAAAGTGAATCTGTAATTAAAATAGATTTCATAATGCTTACTTACTAAATTTTGTTAAGACTTTACGGAAGCCGCCTTTTTTATCACCCAGTTCTTTAGCACCTCGGGTAACAGTGGCTACACCTACACCCAGTTTCTCTGCAATGTCGCGTTGGGCATATCCAGCTTCTAGCATTTTTATAATTTGCCAACGACGAGCTATTTCTTCGTATTCGCCAGTGGTTAAAATATCATCCAAGAAATCGTTCAGCAATGTTCCACTTGCAGCGACTTTGCGAATCATACTGATTAATTCCTTTTTTTGTTCATCCATCCTCCTAAACTTTTCACTTATAATAATTTCTTATTTTCGTGAAAAGTATTTTAATTTATAATCTAATTATCTATCTACTATTTTAAAAAAGTTTTGGCGGATACATTCCATCCCAGCTATAGTATTCCTACACGACTACGAATTTCTAATAATTTTTCTTGTGCAATTTTATTAGCCTTTTCCGCGCCGGCTTTTAAGATACTGTCTACATATTCTGTGTCGGCGGCAATTTGTTTTCTCTTTTCACGCAGTGGTGCAATAAATTTCTTTACGCTTTCAGCTAACATCATTTTTGCATCTTTATAACCCAGCCCACCAACACGATATTTTTCGGCTAATTCTTTTATCTCTTCTTCATTTAAGAATAATTTATGGATATTAAAAACATTTGAAGTCTCTGGATCTTTCTTTTCTTCTGGAGCTAATGAATCTGTAACTACAGACATACAAAGTTTTTCTATCTCTGCGTCTTCGGCAAAAAGTGGAATAGTATTACCATAAGATTTTGACATTTTTTGACCATCTAACCCTGGAACTACAGCAACATCTCCCATTATCATTGGCTCGGGTAATTTAAAAGTCTCACCATACGCATTGTTAAATTTAATAGCAACATCACGTGCAAATTCGATATGCTGTTTTTGGTCTTGACCTACTGGTACAACATCGGCATCTTGAATTAAAATATCTGCAGCCATCAGCATAGGGTAAGTAAACAAACCTGCAGTTGGTTCGATATTGTTTGCAACTTTGTCTTTGTAAGAATGTGCACGCATTAAATACGGCACAGTAATAAGACAATTAAAATACCAAGCCAATTCTGTAACTTGCGGAGTATGTGATTGTAGGAAAATTGTAACTTTTTGTGGATCTAGTCCAACTGCTAAATAATCTATTACTACATCGCGAGTTAGACGCTCTAACAATGTTTTGTCTTGAACTGTAGTTACACTATGAAAATTTGCAACGAATATTCGGCAGTCATAATTGTCTTGCATGTCTACAAACTGCTTCATAGCACCAAAATAGTTACCAATATGTAATGTTCCAGTAGATTGAATACCGGAAAGTAAAATCTTTTTTGTCATAGCTAAATAGTACACCAAAGCCAGTTTTTGGGCAAATAAAAAACCACCTCGTTATACAAGGTGGTCATGATTTTAATAAACCATGAAAACTTAAATTTTTTGTACGAAGTACACGCTGGTTTGGGTATTAACGATAAAGTCTTCACCTCTGCTTTCAATAACTCCTAATACCGTTGTGGTATTAAAAGATGTATTATTTAAAGCAATTGCTTTATCAACTTTCAGGTCTTCTTTTAAATTCCCATAAGAAGTTGACCCAACTTTTACATCGCTTGGTTTAAAAGCCAAGACTTTTGTGATTTTTACCATGGTACCTGTAGGCAAGTACACTTTTGGTGTGATGTTGATTTTTAGATTTCCTGACATAATTAAATATTTTAAATTTTTGTAAATATATTATAGCATTTATATAAGAAAAAGTCAATATTTAATCATTCTCCCACAATATCCCCTTTTATTCCCCAAAATCAAAGGTTTGTAATGCTTACTAATATGTTATATTAAATTACATGGCAAAATACGAACCCAAAGACTATAAAAACAAACAAAAAAAAGAACCTGTAAAAGACAGTATGGGTAACCGTATTCCCCCTCAAAGTCTTGATGCTGAACGTGCCGTATTAGGCTCTATAATGCTTCGTATTGAAGCGTTGCATGAAGCAACGAACTTTGTAACATCTGACATGTTTTATGCCAACAAGCACGGTATTATATTTGAAGCCATGCTGACTTTGAACAAAAATGGTGAACCCATCGACGTACTAACTGTAACTGAAAAATTGCGCGATTTGGGCCAACTGGACAACGTAGGTGGAGCTTTGTATGTAAGTAGCTTAGTAGAAGGTGTACCCAGTGCTCAACATGCTAACTACTATGCAGAAACTGTTTATAAAAAATCTATGCTACGGTCTTTAATTCAAGCTGGTAGCGACATTGGTGAATTGGGTTACAGTGAACCCGAAGATGTAACCGAAGTACTAGACAATGCCGAAAAAAGAGTTTTTGAAGTAACTTCAAAACCTGGTGCACAAAAATTTATTCCAATGAGCGCAATGATGGACGAAGCATGGACCCGGTTTGAAAAAATGGCCGACAACGAACACGAACTACGCGGAGTTCCATCGGGCTATAAAGATTTAGACAATTTGCTTTCAGGTTTTCAAAAATCAGATTTGATAATTCTTGCTGCGCGTCCATCTGTTGGTAAAACAACTTTTGCTATGGACATTGCCCGCCATGTTGCCATAAGAGAAAACAAACCAGTAGGAGTATTTTCATTGGAAATGTCGTCTCAACAATTGGTAGATAGAATGCTGGCTGCCGAAGCTAGAATTTCATCTTGGCATTTGCGTACAGGTAAACTGCATAACGAAAATGATTTTACAGTATTACAAGAAGCATTATCTCGCATGAGTAAAGCCCCACTATTTATCGACGACTTTGCTGGAAACACAATTTCTAGAATGCGGTCTGTTGCGCGAAAATTAAAAGCTGAACATGGTTTGGGATTAATTGTAATAGACTACTTGCAGTTAATTATTACATCAAAAAGTTACGACAACATGGTAAACCAAGTTACCGAAATTTCTAGATCTTTAAAACAATTAGCAAAGGAACTGGACGTACCAGTTATTGCACTGTCACAATTGTCCCGTGCGGTGGAACAGCGTGGTGGTAAACCAAGACTATCTGACTTGCGTGATTCTGGAAGTATCGAACAGGACGCCGATGTGGTTATGTTTATTCACCGTGAAGATAAAGGCCGTGACGAAAGTGAACGAACAAACATTGCCGAAATTCTTATAGAAAAACACCGTAACGGTCCAACAGGAAGAATTGAACTTTACTTTGATGACAAAACAACATCATTTTTGCCAATAGACAAAACTGGTAAAGAAGCAGGATCTGTAAATCCACGCGGTGCTGGACTAGAAGGATTTTAAAATAAAAAATTATGCAAAGCTTAGATGTACTAACAAAAATATTAACAAAATTACCGGGTATTGGCCCACGCCAAGCAAAGCGTTTTGCTTATGCGCTAACACGCCAAAACAGTATGCTAGCCAACGAACTAACTAATGCATTAAATAGTTTAAAAGGTACAGTTTTTTCTTGCCAGCTGTGTGGTGCTACAAGCGTAGGTGTTAGCGATATTTGTGACATTTGCAGTAAAGACAATCGTGACCCAAAAATACTGGCATTAGTTGCTAACCAAGAAGATTATGATTCGTTAATAAATATGGAAAACTATCGTGGCATGCTGGCCATAATTCCATTTCCAGTAAAGATAGAACAAGTCCAAGACATAGATATAATTAGTAAAAGTTATATTCCAAACACAATTAGTTATTGGATAAACAAAGGATTAGAAGAAATAATTTTAGCTTTTCCAATTTCACCCGAAGGTGAAATAATGGAATCAACCACACTGGATTTCTTAGAAAATTTAAAGGAAGAAACAAAACCGACCATAACCAGCTTGGGTCGTGGAATGTCTTTGGGTTCTAGACTTTCCGAATCTGACGACGAAACCATAAAATACGCTCTGCAAACACGCAAACGCGCAATCTAAAACACAAATCCTCTCCCAGCCTCTCCTTTATCAAGGAGAGGTGTAGCAAAATCCCCCTTGATAAAGGGGGTATGGGGGATTTTTAAAATTTAAATACTACAACTTTTGCTGGGCGTAGAACGCTGTCTTTTGTACGGTAACCTTTTTGACTAACGCTAGAAATTTTTCCGTCCATGTTTTCATCTTCTGTTTGTACTGTCTCTACTGCATCATGTAAATTATGGTCTACATCGCTCCCTATATTCGGGTTAATAATTTCTACACCATTGTCTTGCAGAAATTGAATACCTTGCTGGTAAATATATTCCACTCCCATGCGCCAGTTTGCGTCTACATTATTCCAAGCATCGTTGTTAGCCATTGCCATATCAAAAGTATCTAGCATTTTTATAACGCCACCTGCTCCACGTTCAAACCCAATAGCACGAGACCGCGCAAGGCG
Source organism: uncultured Candidatus Saccharibacteria bacterium (assembly GCA_964426555.1). Lineage (GTDB taxonomy): Bacteria > Patescibacteriota > Minisyncoccia > Phycocordibacterales > UBA9973 > 2-01-FULL-33-17. The sequence continues at coordinate 156,397 of CAYRQJ010000002.1, forward strand.
AGATTCTTCGTCTTTTTTGTAGTTTAAAAAGTCAGCTCTTTCTCTTTGCCAATTTAGTAAATATTCTTCTTTTTCTTCTTTTAGTTTTTCTATTTTGTCTTTAGATTTGGCTAATTTAGATTCACCACTAAGACTGTTCCCGCCCGAATTTTCTTCGTCGGCTACAAATTCTACATCGTCAAAATTCTCATCTTGTGTCATCCCGTTAGAAGCAGGTCGCGATCTATTTTTTATAGAGCGTTTCCGTACTTGATTAATATACTACTAAATCTGTAATTCGCCCGTTATTGAATACCGTGACCGCGGCTTCTAACGGGACATATACTGCTATTATACTGATTTTTGATAAAAAGAAAACCGCCACAACAACCTCTCTCTTATCTCTCCTGACCAGGAGAGAAGATTAAAGATAAAAGCCATGCTTTCGCATGGCTTTTTGAATCTGTCTCTAAAAGATACCTATCTTTTAGACCATTGTGGAGATTTACGAGCTTTCTTAAGACCGAACTTACGTCTTTCTTTAGCACGAGGATCTCTTTTTAGGAAACCAAGTTTCTTCACTGAAGATTTTAGTTCATCGTTCATTCCTGCTAATATACGAGCTATACCATGACGTACTGCTTCAGCTTGAGCATGAATACCACCACCTTTTGTAGTTACAACAATGTCATACTTTTCAGTAGTCTTTGTTTTGTTTATAGGATCGTGGATGATTTTTTGTAAATCTTCTGTTGGGAAATAGTCACTACTTTTTTTGTCATTCACTGTGAATGTATTTGTACCATTTTCAAAAACTTTTACAACTGCAGTAGCTGTTTTACGACGTCCAATGGCACGAATATATGTTTTATCTGTTTTAGTCATATTATTCTTTAATCGTTAATTTCTTCATCATTAATGGTCGAAGACGGTTAGACGGTAGCATACCATATACTGCAAGACGGATTAATTCAGCGTAACCTTTTTTTTCAATAATGCGAGCATTACTTTTATAAGTTAGACCACCTGGATATCCAGAATATTTTTCATGCATTGTTTCCAATTTTCTTTTTTCTGTCATTTTGATAGCAGATGCATTGATTACAGTTACAGAATTACCACTGTGAATATGTTTTTCGTAGCCTGGAGTATTTTTACCCATTAGCAGTGTTGCCACAGCTGAAGAAAGACGACCCAAGACCATACCAGTGGCATCGATTGTGTGACTTTCTTTTTCTTTAATAAATTTCTTTTCCATAACTATACAAATTCTATTCTAGCCATTAAAGCTGCGTCTCCTGTGCGACGAGGTAGTTTGTATATACGAGTATATCCACCTTGTCTTTTTTCATATTTAGGAGCTAATACATCCATAATTTTTGCAGCTACTGCTTCGTTATTGTCGATTCTAGAAAGAAGTGTACGACGAGCAGCCAATGTGTTCTTTTTGCCAATTGTAATTAATTTTTCTACAAAAGGTCTTAATTCTCGTGCTTTTGCATCAGTAGTAGTGATGGCATCATGAGTAAGTAGTGCAACTGTTAATGTTTTTAACAATGCTCTTCTTTGTGATGCTGGGCGACCGAATTTTCTGTTAGCGTTGTGATGTCTCATATTATTCTTTTAGGGTAATTCCAAAGTTACTAAGTATGTTTTTGATTTCTTGGATCCCCTTTTCTCCAATACCATCAATTTCCAAAAGGTCTTCTTTCTTTTTACGAGCTATACCACCAACTGTACGAATGTTAACATTTTGCAGTGAAGTAAGAATTCTTGGAGAAAGTCCTAATGTGTCGATTCTTGTTTTTAAAATATCTGTAAATTCACCATCTCCTGATGATTTTACTTCGTCTGTTGAAACTGTTTCTTTTTCTTCAATATCTTCAATTTCGATTTTTGCTACATTACGAATTTCGTGATCTAGCATTGCATCTAATTGTTCGATCATAATACGGATTGAACGATTTAAAGATTCTTTTGGAGTTATTGAACCATCTGTTTCAATGTTTAAACGAAGACGGTTATAGTTTGTGTTATCTCCAACACGCATGTTTTCTACTTCGTAAGAAACACGACGAATAGGTGTAAAAATTGCATCAATTGCAATTGTCCCAATTTCTACTTTACCACGTTGATGTTCTTCTTTAGTTACGAAACCAAGACCGCGTTCAATACGCATTGTTATTTCCAATTTTCCTGTTTTGTCTGTAATTTCAGCAATGTATAGATCTGGATTTAAAACTTCTACTTGAGAACTAGTTTTAATATCAGATGCTGTTACTTTTTTATTGCCTTTTATTGACAATGTAATTTCTTGTGATTCATCAGAATGTAATTTAAAACGAAGTTGTTTTAAATTCAAAATGATACTAATCACATCTTCTCTTACACCATCAATCACAGAAAATTCGTGTTCTGCTCCTTCTATTTTTATAGAAGTAATAGCCGCACCCGGTAGTGAAGATAAAATGATACGACGCAAAGAGTTACCTAATGTGTGTCCATATCCTGGATACAAATTATCTATTTCAAAGATACCTTTTGTAGGCTCATCTTTGACCACTCGGGGCTTTGTCGGTAGAATTATAGAATATTCGTGCATAATATATATAGAGCTAGAATAATAACTAATAATTAACGACTATAGAACTCGATCACTTTGTTAAAGTCGAATGCTGTGTCAGGTGTAACTGGTTTCCCTTTTACTTTACAAGACAATGCTTCGATATTAACTGCAAGCCATGATGGAAATGATGTATCTTTTGTCTTTACTGCTAAATCGGTAAACATAATTGATTTTTGACTACCACCACGTACTGTGATTTCGTCTCCAATATGAATTTCGCGAGATGGAATTGTTGTTTTAACTCCGTTAACACAGAAATGTCCATGTGACACCATTTGTCTTGACATTCTGCGAGTAGGAGCAAACCCCATGCGAAATACTATATTGTCTAATCTTGATTCAAGTTGTTCAGCTAATGAAACAGATGGCTTAACACCTTTTGTTTTTGTAGCAACTTTTACATAGTTACTAAATTGTGTTTCAGAAACACCGTAAGAAAAACGAATTCTTTGTTTTTCGTACATTTGTTCAGCGTAACCTGAAAGTGGTTTTGGACGCTTGCCTCCTTTTTTTACACCACGACGATTAACACTGTCCGCAAATTTTGCAGTTTGTGTTTTTTCGAAAACATGGGCTCCTAAACGGCGAGCGATTTTATATTTCTTTACTGGTTTCATATTATACTCTTCTTGGCTTCTTAGGCTTTGGACCATTATGTGGTACTGGAGTAGCGTCACGAATTGCACTGATATCAATATCAAAAGCATTTAATGCGCGAATTACTGGTTCACGACCAGATCCAACACCAACAATAACAACATCGACTTCTTTAATGCCCATAATCTTCGCCTTTTCACCTAATACTTCACCCACTTTTGTAGCTGCAAAAGGTGTACCTTTCTTTGCCCCCTTGAAACCAAGAGAACCAGATGATGACCAAAACAGCGTATTACCTTCTTTGTCAGAGATAAGTGCTTTTGTATTATTAAATGTAGCATTGATATGAAGTGTACCGCTCACAACTTTCTTTTTGGGCACGCGGACAGAAGAAGATGTACGTGGTACACCTTCACCCTGTGATCCTTCATTTTTATTTTTAATCTTTAACTTTCCCATAGGAATTTTTTTTCAAATTGATAAACTAAGTAGAAATGTATGTTTGTAAACGCAGAATAGTAAAATTACGTCTTAGAATCTTTTCGGCGACCACTGGCCATTGTTACGCGCACATTACCACGAACGGTTCGAGAGTTTGTTTTTGATCTCTGACCGCGTACTGGTAGTTTACGCATATGACGAATGCCACGGTAACTTTTGATATCTTTAAGACGTTTTACGTTTGCTGAAATTTCACGTTTTAGATTTCCTTCGATCTTCATTGCTTCTATCTCGCGACGAATAGCATTTTCTTGATCCATGGAAATATCCCCCGGTTTTGTACCTGGGTCGATGTTTAATTTAGCAAGTACGTTTTGTGCGGTTTTTAAACCAACGCCAAAAAGAACTGTTAGACCAATTTCTAAACGTTTTTCTTGAGGAACTGTAATACCTAGAATACGCATAATTATCCTTGTTTTTGTTTAAACTTTGGGTTCTTCTTGTTAATAATGTATAGACGGCCACGACGACGAACGAATTTGTCTTCGGGACTTCTCTTCTTAAGTGATGATTTTACTTTCATACTATATTTTTTACATTCTGCGAACGATTCTGTTGCGATTGCCAACAGGATCTTCCACCATTTCTACTTTGTCTCCAATGAGAACTTTGATTCGGTGCATGCGCATTTTACCGGAAAGATAAGCAAGAATTATCTTCTCGTTATCTAAAACGACACGAAACATTACATTAGGTAATGCTTCAACAACCGTTCCTTGAATGAGCGTTTCTTTATCATTGTTACTCATAGTATGACACTGCAAACAGAATAGCAAAGAAACGCTGAAAAGTCAAATATAGATTGGAAAAACTTTTTGTGGACCATGCCGGACTTGAACCGGCCACCTCGCCCATGCCATGGGCGCACTCTACCAGATGAGCTAATGGCCCATTTTTTTTAAATATAACAAAAATGTATTTAATTTTCAAAATAATTCTTGCATTTTCTATTTTGTATGATAATATAAAAACACATCAATGATGTACGGTTATTGAAAATTTATATGGGCCCTTAGCTTAGTTGGTAGAGCGCCTCATTTGCAATGAGGAGGTCAGCGGTTCGAATCCGCTAGGGTCCACAGTCGTTAAAAAAACTTAAACTACTTTAAGTTTTTAGACTGTGGAAGTCGCAGCGATGTTTTTGTTTGAACGATAGTGAAAGGCAAAAACCGCGAGACGGGGTCGCAAGATTTTTCAGTCAAGAAAAATACTTGTGACCACAAAAGAAATTAAATCATGCGCGGTTAGCTCAGTTGGTAGAGCAACCCGTTTACACCGGGAAGGTCACAG
>CAYRQJ010000003.1:0-107221 GCA_964426555.1 uncultured Candidatus Saccharibacteria bacterium
AAAGACGAGATATGAAATGTCCTGAACCCTGTATTCGCCAAGAAGTCTTGGACGAACAAATTTCATCACTTCTTGCCAAAGTTTCTATGCCCCAAGATTGGGCGGAGTATCTAAACCAAAGACTTGAAAAAGACAAAACAGAATCCGCCCAATCTGTTTCTGATTTTGTGAAGGAAAATGAAAAAAAGATTTTAGATATCACACTGAAGCTCCAGCGACTTTTAGACGGATATTTAGAGCAAGACGTAGACAAGGAGGCATATCGTGAAGAAAAAGCAAAATTGTTATCCGAGAAAAAGTCGCTGGAGGAACAAATAACAACCTCTTCACAAAATCAGAAACGTTGGCTCGAACCGATGCAAGAATGGATAAAAGACGCACAAAATATCGAAAAAATTGCATTGGATTGCAACCTTTTGGATAAAAAGGTTGCTGCCAAAAAAGTCTTTGGCTCGAACCTCCTCCTCCAAAACAAATTAGTGCGCGCAAGCGCGCCAGAATTTCTGAATCCCCCCGCAAAACAAACGCAAAATGCGTGGGCTTGCCTTAGGCAAGCCCACGCATCCGTTGCTTCTTCCGACGAAAGTCGGATTATGGTGCCTAGACCCAGACTCGAACTGGGGACCTATCCCTCTTCAGGGGAGCGCTCTACCAACTGAGCTATCTAGGCATATTTTAATTGTCTGGGTCTAGCACATTTGGCGGACCAACTGAGCTACCCAGGCTTAATATTTTTGAGCAAATTTTTTATCTTCCTATTCCCCACCTAGCTGATATTTTAATTCATTTACCATATCAGGGCTAGATAATAAATTTAAAGCCGCACCACTACCATCACTTGGCATATAAATTGACTTTAATGAACCCAACATTGGACCAATAACTTTGAATGCTCCAATTGTTAACAATATTATAACCACCCAATATAATGCTTTGGTCCAAAGTGCAATTTTATTTTGTTTAATAATAATATCTAATTTCTTATTATTATCAATAGAAACTTGTTTTATTTCATTTAACAAATTAATTTCACTTTGTTCCATAAGGGTATTATAACACAATAGTCATTTAAATAAAAGTCCTATTGTGTCGTGGTTTTATCGTTATTTATAATAATTAAATCTTCACCAGGCTTGACCATATGCAGTTTTTCTCGCAAAATTTTTTCCTTTTGTTCTTCACTTTTTAGACCAGATTCACTATTTAATAAATCCAATCTCTTGTTTACATTTTCTAATTCTTTCTTTTTACTATTTTTTTCATCATTAGTACGAATAAATGACCTGGCCATACCAAAAAACCCATAAAATACTAATACCAAAAGAACAAAAAATACAGTAGTCCGAACAGCTATTGGTCTTGTTTGGCTGTTTTTATAAAGCTGGCGTAAATCCCTTATCATGTGATATAGTATATAATATGTTTAGCACAAAAGCACGAAAAAGATTACGCGTATTTTTTAGTATTGCAGTAGTTTTAATTATTATCAGTATGGTACTACTTTATGTACCTTCACTTTATCAATAAATATGAAAAATATAACAATTTATAGCACACCAAGCTGTCATTTTTGCCACATGGCTAAAGAATACTTGACTGAAAAAAATATTCCTTATACAGACATTAATGTAGCCGAAGATGCAGAAAAAAGACAAGAAATGATAACTATGTCTGGGCAAATGGGTGTTCCAGTAATACGAATTGAAAATGATGTAATAGTTGGCTTTAATAAACCAATAATTGATGATTTATTAGGGCTTACTGCTTAACAAAAAAAACCGCATTAATGCGGTTTTTTGTTTTGTGTCCCCAGTATGAATCGAACACGCATCTTTCCCTTAGGACGGGACTGCTCTATCCATTGAGCTATGGGGACAATTTATGCTAGGTCTTGCCTAGCATATTTATTTCTCGTTTCTGATCATTTTTAAGAATACATCGTGTGGAATATTTACTTTACCAGCTTCTTGCATTTTCTTTTTACCTTTCTTTTGTTTCTCCCACAGCTTCATACGGCGTGTAATGTCCCCACCATACATATGCTGAGTCACGTCTTTACGAAACGCATTTATAGATTCTGCAGCAATAATACGCCCCATGGCTTTGGCTTGCATTTTAATATTTATTTGTTGGCGTGGCATGTGTTCTTTTAATGTCTCTACTGCTTGACGCGCTTCTTCGTCTACTCGTCTTCTTGAAACTATGCGAGTAAATGCCGGCACTACATCGTTATTTATTAAAATATCCAGTCTTATTACATCAGCTTGTCGATATTCTGCAAATTCATAAGCAATAGATCCATAACCCGATGTAATACTTTTTAGTTTATCAAAAAATCCTCGCATTAATTCACGCAGTGGCATTATCAAAGTTATTTCATTTCTTGATCCTCCAAAATTTACTGTGTCCAGTATTTCCCCTTCATGGTCATATAGTAATGGCATAATCGGTGAAATATATTCCGGAGGTACAATAATTCTTGTCATTACCCAAGGTTCTAAAACTTTGGTCACACTACCATCGTCTGGAAACATTGTCGGAGTATAAATAATTTCTTCCACGTCACTACCCTTGCGAATAATATTGTACGCAATACTAGGTAGTGTAATTATTAAATCCAAATCAAATTCACGGTGTAATCTTTCTGTAAGAATTTCCATATGTAGCATCCCCAGGAATCCACTACGGAATCCCCGCCCTAATACCAACGATGTCTCTTCTTCAAAGGCAAATGCTGCGTCTTCTAAATGAAGCCTTTCCAGGGCTGTTTTTAGCCCCGTAAAGTCATCTTGGCTTTCAGGGTAGATACTAGCCCAAACCACAGGTTTAGGCTGTGTATAGCCCGGTAATGGACTACAGGGCTGCTTTAAATCTATAATAGTGTCTCCAACTGAAGCTATTCCGGGCTTTTTAATCCCAGTCACAATATAGCCAATTTCTCCAGCCGAAATCTTGTCTTTTTTAATTTCTTTTGGTGATAATATCCCCACTTCTATTGGGTTAAATTTCTCTCCAGTTATAGCTAATGCTAAATTTGCATTACTACTAAAAGACCCCTGAGTAACTCGAATAAACACAACTATACCTTTGTGTTCAGAATATTTAAAATCAAAAACTAATGCTTGCGGTGGCAAATCTAATGCTGTTTTATCTGAATCAGCAACAGGAATTTTTTTCACAATTTCTTCTAAAAGCTCTGGCACGCCGTCTCCTGTTTTTCCAGAAACTGCCAACACATCGTCTGGGTCAATATCCAGTAATTCAGCCATTTCAATTCTAATATCATCAGGCCGTGCTAATGGCGAATCAGTCTTTGTCATTACAGGGATAATAACTCGTTTTAAATTCTTTGCCATTTCCAACGTAGTCAATGTTTGTGCTTGTACACCCTGAGTTGAATCAACTAACAATAAACATCCTTCTACTGCTTGCAATGCGCGAGAAACTTCATAAGAAAAATCAATATGTCCCGGAGTATCAATAAGATTTAAAACATACTGCTTGCCATCCCGCGCAGTATAGTTCATTCTTACTGGCTGCATTTTAATTGTAATACCACGTTCACGTTCCAGCTCCATGGAATCCAATACTTGGTCTTTCATTTCACGAGCTGTAATAGTTCCGGTACGCTCAAGTAGCCTGTCGGCTAATGTCGATTTTCCATGGTCAATGTGGGCAATAATACTAAAATTCCTTATATTCATAGATATAATTTACTTTAGCTTCTCTTTGGTAAAAGTGCAAGCACTATGCGCCAAAATACATTTTTAAAATAAATAGCACTATTATTTAATTTTGAATTTGAACTTTTTAAATATATATAATATATAAATAATATATAAATCCAAAATACTACAAAATATAATCCATACATTACATATACATTATTAAAATTATTATAAATAAAATTCATTAAAATTTTAGATAACTTTACAGAAACAATAATCGTAAATAACCCGTATACCATAAACAACCATTCAGTTTTTATTGTTTTTTTGTATTTTATATTATAAATCAATAATCCTAAAAACATACTTAGAAACTGTGCCGCAGAATAAGCAATAGGGATAGCTAAAATTGCCCATTCTTTTGTGTTTGTATATTTATACAAGAAAAAAGAAAAAACATAGGTAGTTAATGCTGATATAAAATTTGTAAATAAAGGTAGAAAATAATCACCCATAGCATATGCAGCTCTGGACATTAATAGAATCGTATTTTGAGCAATTAAAGATATTGAGAAAATAAATAATGCTAACCCAGTATATACAACATCGTATATATTAAAATTACCACTACCAAAAAGGAAGTATATTATTTCATAATGAAACAAATAAAGAAAACCCGTTAATAACAATGAGATAATATAAATATTTCTAAAATTATAATTTAATATGCCCGTAAAATTCTCAATGTTTCCTTCGGTGTATTCTTTTGCAAGCAAAGGTAATATAGTTGTAGCGTAAGATACTCCTGTTAATGTATGAAATACTGTTTGAATAGAAAACGCAATAGCAATAATAGTAATACTGCCTGCTGGATAAAGTGAAGCAAAGTAAGTGATCAAAAAAAATGTTACCGCAGATAAAGACAATGAAATAGTTCTCATTATAGACTTGGATAGCATTTCTCGAAGAATTGAAAAAGAAAATGATTTTAATAAAAATTTACCATAACCCAAAAATAAATTAGATTTTCTAATTTCTGGTAATTGAATACACAAATGCATTATTGACCCCAAAACTACACCAATACATACACCCGTGATACCTAAAAATGGACGCAGCATAACAATTCCCAGTATAGTTCCCAGATTATACAACACTGGGGCTAACCCAACATGAATAAAATCTCTTTTGACTTGTGCAACACTGGAAATAATGGATGACATCGACAAGAATAACGTTGAAATCAACAAAATAGAACCATATAGTATAATGTCGCGCTGAAAATCAATACTTGAATGTTTATATAAATTTGAAATTATTTTTGGTAAAAAAATTATTATAATTCCATATATAAATATAAAAAACAATAAAAAAGTAGTGAACAATTTTTGAAACCATATTCTTATATCATCTTCATATAATTTTTTTGAAAAATACGGAACCAATATTGCGCTACTTACAAAAGAACCAACTGACAGATAAATAAATTCTGGAACTCTAAAAGCAGCATAATACGAGTCCAAAACAAATCCTGCCCCATAAATATGAGACAGGATTTTATCACGAAGAAATCCCAGTAATTGTGAAATAAACGAGCTAATAGCAATAAAAAGAGTACTGTTACCAAGTATTGCTAATCTTCGTTTCATAACTATTGTTGAACTTTGTCTGTTTTTTTAGTATCACCTTCTTTTTCGTCTTTTGGTGTTTCTTCAATTTTTTGGTTAGTTAAACTGCCACCTGCACTAAATGTAGCAATTAATTCATCAACTTTAGTTGTATCGTTTATATATTTTTTTACTGTTTCTAGTGTTCTAATTACTGAATCTCTGTCTCCCAGTTTTTCATAAGTTAAAGCTAAAGATGAATATGCGTCAATATAGTTAGGAGAAATAGATACTGCTTTTTCAAACATTCTAGCAGCAGAACTATAATCTTGTTTAGAAAAATAAAGTAATCCTTTTTGATAAGGCAAACTAGCACTACTTGGGTTATAAGTCATAGCTTTATCTATTTGACGATAAGCAGCATCAGTATCACCATTAACCAAATCAATTTGAGCTAATAATAAATAAGAATCTGAAATTGCTGGATTTATATTTATAATTTGGTTTATGTATTCTTTTGCTAAATCATAATCTTTTGCATTTACAGCAATTTGAGCTTTTTTGTAAATAAGCGTCATATTGTTTGGACTATATTCTAAACCTTTATCAATTATTGTAATTGCATCTTTGTATGTAGATTTATCTCCAAAATTTAACACCATTTCATTTACAGCACTTAGTGCCATATAGTTTTGGTAATTCTGGGGGTTATAAGCTATAGAAATCTTTGCACTATCTGCTGCAGATTTTATTCTGTTTTGCACTAATGTAGTTAATTTTTCTTGAGATATTGTTTTGTCATTCAAAGCATAATTTATAGCTAGTAAATTAATGTTTGATAAAGATCTGGCATAAATATCAAGCGGATTAATACTGATAGCTTTTTGTATATAATATTCAGCTTGGGCCAAACCTTGTTCGTTTAATTGTTCAAGTGATGCTTTATTTACTAAATATCCAGAATATATTGATCCAAAGATACTTAAAAATCCAAGAGCTACAGCCACCATCATTACAATAACACCTAATATTCCAAAAAAACTATGTCGTGGATCATTTATAAATACAAATAATTTTGGACTTTTTTCTTTTATAGTATTGATATATGAAATAAACATTCCCCACAATGCAACACTGCTAATAAATAAAGCATTGTTTGGGTTATCAAATAAAAACAAAACAAAAGTATAAGCAACCAATGCAGCGTATATTGTTAATTCTCTTGATTTTGATTTATTTACAAAATCAAAATTAAATATTGAAAAATATTTTAAAATAAATAAAATTACAAAATAAATTAATAGTAGTGAGCCAACAGCACCAATAGTAGTAATCAATGTGAAGAATAAACCAATTGATTTATTAAACGAAGCATTCCAGTATTGTGTTTTAAAAAACTGACCACCAGATAATTTGTATTTACCAGATTCCCATGTTTGGTTATAACGATTTGGCCCAATTGATGTTACAGGATTATGCCAATAAGAATTTTTTATTATTTTAATAGAAGAAACCAAAGTTGGTCTTGGTTCACTATTTGTAAAATAAAATGGTTTTCCAGAAACAAGTTTTGCAATATTTCTAGCTCCAACAATTGCAACAAAAGAACAAATTAAAATAATAAATGCAAATTTTGAAAAACTACGTTTAATAGTTTGGTTTTCTGACCCATCAATTGTATTTTTGTCTATATTTTGAGTTGGCATTAATTTATATATAAACAACGACAAACCAACCATTCCTAAGATAAACCAAACAAATGTATAATTAAATATAAACAAATAAAATAAAGACAAGCCCATAAACACTAAAGACCATATCTTCATTGGTTTGTTCCAAAAATTCTTTTCAAGTGTAATGGTAATTAAAATAACAAATCCAGCAAGAAATATTGCCATGTCATTGTATGTTCCAATTAAATTAGAGTTAGTTAATGATATAAAAAATTTTGGGAATTTAGCTACATATGGAACAAAAATATTGATTGTAGAAAAAACCAAAGCAATAATACCAGTAAGATAGATAGTTTTTATTATTTTAGATATAAAATTATAACCTTGACCCCAAAGAGAAATTAGAAATAAATAAATAAAAGCTATAGCAAGTGAAGCAACAGTTCCAAAATCAAAACCTGTTCCAAGTATGGAATTAGTTTTGTTAGGTAAAAAAAATGTTATAGCAGCAGTAGCTACAATACTTAAAAGAAGAACATAAATTAATCTTCCTCGTGGAAAAGCAAATCGTCCAACTGTAATTGCATCCAAAAGCCATAATATTGTACCTAAAAAGGCTGCAGTGGTTAAAATAATACCTTTTGAAGCTATCATACCTAATGGTAAAAAAGGTATAAACAAAACTAAAGATATACCCAACGCCCAAAGCATTATTTGTAATCCTAATTTAGACATTTTTGTTAGAGCAAAACTATTTGTATCCATATTTTATTATTTATTATTAACTAACAAAGTATAACATAACGGGTATTAAATTTGTATTTAATTTTAAGACTTGACAACAAAGTTAATTAATTTTCCAGAAACATATATTGTTCTTACTATTTCACCACTTTCAAGATAATGTTTTAATTTAGGGTCCATCATTATATGGCCCACTACTGTTTCTTGGTTACTTTCCGGAGGAACCAATATTTGCCCACGTAGTTTGCCATTTACCTGCATTACAATATTTATCATCTCCTTTCGTTCTTTTAGTTTTTTTACTTTTGGCCAAGAAATATTGTGTACTGATTTATTGCTACCAAAAATTTCAAATATCTCATCTGTAACGTATGGAGCAAATGGAGCTAGTATTTTTATAAATTCAATAAAATCTTCATTTGATATTTCAAAATTTTCTTTCTCTAAAATACCCATAAATATCATCATTCCCGATATTGCGGTATTAAATTTAAATTCATTTATATCGTTAGTGACTTTATTTACAGTGTCATTTAATGCGTATAAAATATTTTCATTTGTTTTATGTTTATTTGTTAAAACATGTTGAGAGCCACGCCAAACACGTTCAATAAATCTACGAGACCCCATTATTCCTTGTTCATTCCATGGAAGATGCGAATCAAATGGTCCAAGAAACATTTCAAATACTCGTAATGTATCTGCCCCAAATGTTTTAATAACATCATCAGGATTTATTACATTACCCCATCTTTTGCTCATTTTTCTACCATCTGCTCCACCAATCATACCTTGGTGTCTTAGTGCACGAAACGGTTCATCTGATTTTACAAAACCTAAATCATGCATAACTTTATGCCAAAAACGTGCATATAGTAAATGCCCAGTGTTGTGCTCGGTACCACCTACATACATATCTACTCCACCATTTTTACCAAAGAAGTAATCTAAATTTTCATTACTTGCCATGGCTTTTTTATTTTGGGGATCAGTATAACGCATAAAATACCAACTTGACCCTGCCCAGCCAGGCATAGTGTTGGTCTCGTATCCTGCCTTTACCCAATCCGGTGAATTTACTAGTGGACTTTGACCATTACCCGATGGCTTAAATGATTTCAAATTTGGAAGTACTAATGGTAATTTCTTTACTTCATGGATCACTCCATCAATACCCCGATATAGTGGAATAGGTTCACCCCAGTAACGTTGCCGGGCAAATATTGCATCACGCATTTTGTATTTAGTAACTATTTTACCATTAACTTTTTTTGTAATTTCTTGTTTTGCCTCTTGTGAAGTTAAACCATTAAAACTAGAAGACTCCAATAATATTCCATACCCAGTATATAAATCATCTTCTGATTTAATAACTTTTTTAATAGGTAATTTATATTTATTTGCAAATTCAAAGTCGCGCTCGTCGTGTGCAGGTACAGCCATAACAGCACCTGTTCCATAACTAGCTATTACATAGTCCGCTACCCATACAGGCACAACTTCATTATTAGCAGGATTTATTGCATACACTCCTTTTATTTCTATTCCAGTTTTTTCTTTATTATTTTGTCTTTCTTCTTCTGTTTTATTTTTTGTTTTTTCAATATAATTTTCTATTTCTTTTTTATTTACAGATTTATTAATTAAAGATAAAACCAAATCATGTTCGGGGGCAATCACAACATAAGTAACCCCAAACAATGTATCAGCGCGTGTTGTAAAAACTTTTATTACATCATTTGAATCTTTTATTTTAAAATCTATCTCACTACCCACGCTTTTACCTATCCAATTTCTTTGAGTTTCTTTTGTGGAATCAAGAAAATCTACATGATTTAGACCATCCAGTAGCCTGTCTCCATATGCACTAATTCGCATAAACCACTGGCGCATAGATTTCTTTGTAACAGGGTGTTCTCCGCGCTCAGACACTGGCCCAGTAGGTGTATCAATTATTTCGTCATTTGCTAGTACTGTACCCAATTCTTCACACCAATTTACTAACGCATTACCCTCGTACGCTAAACGGTAATTCATTAAAATATTTTGTTTTTCAATTTTTGAAAAAGTTTTCCATTCTTTATTAGAAAATTCGGCTACATCACCATGCCAAGTAGTTTCATTTATAAATTTACTTCCAGATTTTTCAAAAACTTTAATTAGTTCGTCTATATGAATAGCTTTTTGTTTTTTTGTATCAAAATAACTATTATAAATCTTTAAAAATATTTCTTGAGTAAATTTATAATATTCGGGGCTGTGTGTTGTAACCATTCTGTCCCAGTCATAAGAAAAACCAATTATGGAAAGTTGTTTTTTATACTGCTGCACTAATTTATCAGTAAAAGGCCCTGGGTGCTTACCGGTTTTTATTGCGTATTGTTCAGCCGGTAAACCAAATGAATCAAAACCCATTGGATGCAGTACATTATAGCCTTGCATGCGCTTCATGCGTGCTAATACATCACTACCAATATAACCTCGTGGGTGACCCACATGTAATCCTGCTCCTGATGGATACGGAAACATATCTAAAACATAATAAGGTTTTAAACCTTTTTTAATGGCAATTTTTGCATCTAATGTTTTATAAACATTATCTTTTTGCCATTTTGCCATCCATTTTTTTTCAATTTTTATATGATTATATTCTTCTACTTTTTTAACTTTCATAAATTAATTTTTAGAGTTGGGTGGAAATTGAACTGGATCAATTTTTTTATCAAAACATGTGTACCCTGATTTATGATTAATAAAGCCACTGTCTGATATCATGGAATTATAATTTGGAGTAATATTAGAACTTGTATTATCAGTACTAAATGTTGCACAAATTTTATAACTAGTATCAACTAAATAAATGTACTCAATTTTATTGTTTGAAGTAATATCAGGATCGAGATATCTATTAGTTTGAGAATAATATTGATTTGCGGTAATTAAATCATTAATATTTTTAGGTATGAAACCATGTGTCTGCCAATAATCCAACACATCTCTATTCATATTGTCTAATATAGTGACTCTTTGTTCGTCGAATTGCAATTTGCGTGTATTTTGTGGACTACCAAAAACAAAGAAAGTGCATACAATAGCAGATATAACAATTAAGAAAGAAGCAACTGCAAAAATTTTGATAGTATTTGATTTTTCTGCAACATTTCTTCTTAAATCTGTTACATAATAACCACCCACGACTCCACTAACCAATAAAATACAAAGAACCTTAACAATAAATCTAGTTGTAATTTCTCCTCTTAAAAAATATTGCAGCAATACAATTAAATCTGTAACTACCATTATACAAGCCAGAAAAATTGTAAGATATATTACGAATTTTCTAAAACGTAACGATGCTCTTTCTGGATTCTTTTTTAATTGTTTATTTGTATAATAAGTTAGTAAAATAAAAATAGGAAAAGAAATAATAATAATAGACAAAGGAGTGCTAAGCGATGTAAGTCCATTAGAACTACTATTATATGAAGAATAATAACTAATTCCATCTAGTGCGTCAGGCAATGCTTTATTTAATACACGGAAAATCATGTTTAGGAATGCAGAAACAGTAGAATATAAAGTAATTATTATTCCAAACCAAAGAAAAAATTCTTGATTACTTAATTTAGGTCTTTCAATGGTAACCGGAAATGGTTGTGGTATGGGTACGTTATTATAATTATCCATAAATATTTTTGCATTACTTGTATTTATTAAGTATACTAAAGCTATGAAAATTGGGCAACAAGCAAAATCTGCTGGTAAAATTAAAAAACCAAGCAAAAATAATATTGTAAATTTTACAACATGGATTGGGTCAAACGAATCGTTGATTATTCATTCCATTGTATTTGGGTTCTTTTTTTTAATCTCAATACTGGGTGCTGATTTTGATAAAATATTATTAGTATTAACTACACTGGTATCACTGGAAGCAATATATTTGTCGATTTTTATTCAAATGAGTGTAAACCGCCAAGGAGAACAATTAGAAATAGTCTCTGAAGACATTGAAGAAATTCAAGAAGATGTGGAAGAAATTCAAAAAGATGTGGAAGGGATTGAAGAAGATATTGATGAAATTCAGGAAGATGTGGAAGAAATTGAAAAAGACATTGATGAAATTCAGGAAGATGTAGAAGAAATTCAGGAAGATGTAGATGAATTACCAAATACTCCAAACACAAAAAAATCTATTACAAAAGATAGTATCGATTCAAAACAAAACGATTTAAATAAAAATATTCTTACACTACTACAAAGTATGGATCAAAAAATTCAAGACTTACAAAAAGAATTAGCTATAAGTAAGTCTAAAGAAGCAAAAACAGATTCTATAACAAAAAAAGTAGCAAAGTTAATAAAAAAATAATCCCCTACGGGATTATTTTTTTATATCAATATTTACTTTACCTTGTCTTAATATTTTAGGTTTAGACCCAGAATAGTCAACAAGAGTAGAAGGTTCGCCACGGCGTGTACCACCAGCTAAATATGCATCCACAGTATCTTTAAAATACCTGTGTGCTTTATTTTCACATGTTGCAGGTGGCTGACCTTCGGGGTTAGCACTGGGGGCTAATACTGGCCCAACGGAATTTATGATTTTATATAAATTACGAGATTTTTTGCCGATCATACGAAAAGCAATACTACCAATTCCCCTGTGTAAATATTCGTATTTTTTAGAATTACATGGCAATACTATACTTACAGCTCCCGGCCAATATTTATTCATAAAATCTTGCTGTTTTTCTGTAATAGAAATTCCAAAAGATTTTATTTGAACAACATCAGTAACTAAAATTATACATGGCTTTTTTGTATCTCTTTGCTTTATTTTATATAATTTATTTACAGCACGCTTATCTATTGCACGACAAATTATTCCATACATTGTATCTGTAGGAACTATAGCTACCCCACTATTCTTTAGTGTATCTATAACTTGGTTTACAGTATTACCTTTAAAAAACATTTTAAATATTATTTATTTTTGCAGCTAAAATAAAATCGTTATTTGATAGCCCACCAATAGCATGAGTAGATAATGTAATTTCTACAAATTTATAATCTGTTAAATTAATGTCGGGGTGATGGCCTTCAACTTCAGCAATTACCCCAACTTTATTTACAAAATCCAATGCATGTTTAAAGTCTGCAAATATAAATTTTTGACTAATACTTTTAGCGTCATATGACAATACCCAATCATGTACGGCATCATTAACCAACATCGCTTCGGCTTCTATTTGGTTTAAAGCTGGAAAATCTCCACCTTCGCACGGGATACATTTTTGGTTTATTAAATCTTGATCTTGCATATTTGTATTATAACAAAAAAATTGGGAGTTACCCAATTCTTTGTATTATTGTACTGTAGCTGGAATAGCACTAATTATTTCATTTATTTTATCTCGTGTTGTTTTACCAACATAACCAGTTCCACTAATACCATAGTTTTTTTGAAATTTTCGTACAGAAGATAATGTTTTTATTCCAAAATATCCTGTAGGATTTCCATTAAATAAATTTTGGTCTACAAGAAAATTCTGTAATTTAACTACATCTTCACCACGACTGCCAAATCTTAGATTTGCATAAATCCCATTACCTATTATTTCAGTTGGTAATTGTTCTTCATTATCAACTATAGTTACCATTTTTGTTACAAATTGAGTTTGTCCCCCTCTTTCTAAATCTGGTTGTGGGCAAGGTGCCATAATACAATAAATTGTTGGCTGATAAGCATAATTTACATCGTAAATTGTACCGGGTTGTAAACCAGTAACAGTTACTTGTTTTTTACCTTCTGGAGTTTTTAAACATTCATTATATGTAGCACAGCCTTCAATATGACCTTTGGTATAATATTCAAAGTATAAATTATTTACATATTTATATGCTTCAGTTTTGTCTACAAAAACAAAAGTTGCTGAGTTAGTTGTAATATTAACAACATCAACTGTTGGTTTTTCACGAACCAGAGAAATATCATCAACTATTTCATTTGCCTTGGCTATATTAAAGGCAAAAATACTTAGGACTATAAAAAATACTATGTTTATTTTTTTCATAACTATACCTTAAATTCTACCACATCTCCGTCTTTTACAATATAGTCTTTGCCTACTGTCATTAATTTACCTTTGGCACGAGCGTCACCATAACTACCGGCTTCCAAAAGATCTTTCCAGTATACTACTTCAGCGCGAATGAATTTATCACGAAAATCGGTATGTATTGCCATACCAGCAACTGGTGCGGTACTTCCTTTCTCAATAGTCCAAGCTCTTGTCTCGGTTTCGCCTGTTGTAAAATAAGTTTCTAGACCAAGTAATTCATAAGACCCACGGATAAGGTCGGTAATCCCGTCCCCTGATTCTCCTCCAAATTCACTGCGCATCTCTTCCTTCTCAGCGCCATCGAAATCTTTTAGTTCTTCTTCAATTTTTGCATCGAACAACACAAACCCTGCTCGTTCATTGTAAATTTCGTTTAATAATTCTTTGTAAATTTCTGGAGCTTCAATATTTAAATTTTTTGCACCAGCACGAGTGTTTAACCCATATAACATTGGTTTAATAGTAATTAACCCTAATTGTTTTATGGCTTTCATTTCAAACTCATCCAAATCTGCACGACGTGCAGGTAAACCAATTTCAAGCAAAGCTAGCACTTTTTCAATTGCTGACAACTCAACTAATGCATTTTTGTCTCCGCGACTTGCGTCTTTAGCAACATTCCCACGACGCTTTGTAACAGTATCAAGATCAGCCAAAGCTAATTCCATATTAATTACAGACATATCACGAATAGGATTAAAATCGGTATACACATGTTGCATTTCCCCACCGCTTAATTCTTTTCCATCTTTACCCAGATTTGATATTGGGAATAATCGTACAAGATGTAAGATTGCATCAACTTCACGAATATGAGTTAAAAATTTATTACCCAAGCCTTCGCCCTTGCTGGCGCCTTCTACTAACCCTGCAATATCCACAAATTCAATAATTGCTGGAACAGTTTTTACAGACTCTGAAAATATACCCAGTAAATTTAATCTTTCGTCAGGGACAGGAACAATACCTACTGATGGGTCAATAGTACAAAAAGGATAGTTTTCTGCTGGAACAGATTTTTTTGTAAGCGCGTTAAACAATGTTGATTTTCCAACATTTGGTAGTCCTACAATTCCGATACTTAATTTCATGTGGTTAATATAGCAGAAATAAGGGTATTTGTCATTTATAAATTACATTATTTAAATTCTACTTTTATCGCAAAATATAGGTTTATCTGCTAGTATGGTTATATGACTATAAAGATAACTTCTACAAAATTTGTAAAAGGAGTTGTAGGTAATGACCCAATTTTAACCAATGGTATCCCCCATTTGGCGTTTATTGGTAGATCTAATGTGGGTAAATCCAGCCTTATAAATTCACTAACCCATAGTAAAATTTCACGTACTAGTAGTAAGCCCGGTAGTACAAGAGAAATAAATGTATATTTAATAAATGGAGAATATTATCTTGTTGATTTACCAGGGTATGGATTTGCGCAAGGGTCAAAATCTAGTAAAGAAAAAATGAGTGATCTTATTGAATCTTATATTTTTAACCCTAACTACACTCAAAAAAAGATAGTTCTAATAATTGATGCCAATGTTGGCATGACTGAAAAAGATCTTAGCATGTACGAAGAACTAAAAGAAAGTAAAAAAGATTTTATTGTAGCTGCCAGTAAAATAGATAAAATGACTCAGTCTGAATATCATCACAAAATCAAGGAATTAGAATCTATGGTTGGCGCAAGTATTCTGTACCCATTCTCTTCAAAGAAGAAAAAAGGGTTAGATAAAATTACAGAAGTAGTTTTTGGGTAATAAAAAAAGCAGGCCTTTTTAGACCTGCGTTTGATATGTTTTTTCTTATGGTTTAATTTTTAACCATAAGCTTTTTAGTTAGTATTCCATACCGATTATCAACCAATATGGTATATAAACCGGTTGGAAGATTCTGAATTTCTAAAAAATTGTTTAATTCTTGAGAATTAGCTTCGTAAACCACTTTTCCATAAAGATCTGTGATTTGAATTTTATTTTCCAAAAGTTCAGTACCTTTTAAATCAATAATTACAATATCAGTAGAATTAGCCGGATTAGGATAAACAACCATTTCTGGCTTTCCACTTAATTCTGTACCAATCTTTGGCATAACTATTGGAGAGTATTCAAACTTATCATCATGGTCAATCTGCTTGATTCTATATGCACAGAATTTTATTGGCATATTATCAATAAATTCATAGTACAAATTTTGACTTGAATTTCCGGCACCTTTGATAGTTCCGATTCTTTCAAAATCTTTACCATTTACAGTGCGTTCGATTTCAAATCGATCATTATTGATTTCTGTAGCTGTAACCCAATTAATGATATTTTTTATTCCATTAATTTTTGCACCTACTGTTAACCATGTAACTGGTAATGGGCTATTTGTGGCATCTAGGGTAAAGATTGTGTAATAAAAATCATCATCACAATCAAAAGCAACACCTGAAAATTTAACTTCAGTACTAGTAGTACTACTAGCTCCGCTAACTAGAGCAGTCCAATTTCCACTGGTTCCGGTCCTGCGAGCTAATATATAATTACTAGCAGTTCCAGGAGAAACAGAAACCCCATAATCTGGGAAGTTAAAAATAAAATCTACAGAATATGTATGATTTCCAGAATGATGCCCCGCATCAATCCGATACACAACATCCCATCTTTCATCTGCGCTAGAGATTCCCGAGATATCGGTATTATTCATTGCTCCTGTAGTTCCAGAACCTGAGTAAAAATCAATATTATGCTGTGGATTAGAAGCAAGCACCAATTTCAATGCACCATTAGTATAAGTGCCTGCATTTGAAATAGTTGTTTGTGCAAAAGCTTTTTCAAAGCCAATGGTAAATAGTAAGATCATCATAACTGACGAAATACGAAATCTGTTGCTCACTAGAGCTTCTTTTGGTAAAAAATTTTTAAATAACATAGAAGGATAAGTTTTTTAAAGTAAAACAAATTTTTAATATTGTCAAGATTATAACATCTATACAAGTTTTTGTCAAATAAAATACCAAGATATAATCTTGGTATTTTATTTATATATTTTTTTTACAAACCCATATTCCCCATTCCACCCATTAATTCCATTAGTGGCATTAATGCTTCACGGTGTTTTACAAATTCATCTTTGTATTTCATCATTACAGCCATTTGTGCCATTTCTGGATTCATACCATTTTTTATTTTTTCTTCAGTTTCAGTTTGAATTTTTTCTAGCAAATTTTTTACTTCTTTATTATCTTCAAGACTTTTTAGTTTCTTTGCAAGATCTGGATTTTCTTCAATCTTTTTTACAAGTTCGTCTATTTTGTCTTCAGGTACGCCCTTTAATTTACTGCCTAATGCTTTTTTTAGTATCCAATGTTTTAATCCCATAAAAATTTTATTTTAATAATAATGTGATCCCACAGAGAATCGAACTCTGATTCCATCCTTGAGAAGGATGTGTCCTAACCGTTAGACGATGAGACCATAATTGTATTTATAGCAAAAAAATACAATTATATCAATTTGCTACTACACTCTCTTTTTCCATTCGGCATCCTGGCGGACAAGTAGATTTGGAATAGTTGATTTATCTTCAATTAATTCCTCTACTAATTTTTCCATACGCATACCCTGAGAACCTTTTACCAATACAACATCACCAAATTTTATTTTGTTTAATAAGTCAATTTGTACTGTCTCCATGTTGTCACTATACATTATTTTTGTTTTTGCATATTTTTTATCTATCAATAAATCATAAGCATACTGCATACGCGGACCAACCAAATAAATAAAATCTAATTTTTGATCTTTTAAGAAATACCCAATTTCTTCATGAGCATCTTTTGTCATTTTACCTAAATCCAACATATCCCCAAGCACTGCAATATGGCGGCCATTTGTATCGATAGTGGTTAATGTTTCTATTGCGGCTTCCATGGCTGCAGGTGACGCATTATAAGAATCGTCCAGTATTAATGTATTATTTATCCCAAGTATTGGATTTAATCTACCCGGAGTAATCCCCAGTGTCGACATAGATGTAGCAATTTGTTCTGCATCGTAACCCAATGCGTCACCGGCAGCTACTGCAAACATTACTCCATATATTTGATGACGCGCAATAAATCCCGGAGCAAAAGTAGGAATAACTTTGCCTCGCATTATTATATTAAATTTCATACCGTAGACTCCATTTTCCGCTATTACTCGCTCTAAATTATTTGCGGTTACATCATTAGTAGGATCAAACCCTATAGTAACAACGGGGTGATTTGTATTTTTTGCAATATCGTACACATGTTTACTGTCTTTATTTAAAATAATACTACCACCAGCACGAGTATATTTAACCAGTGCACTTTTTTCGTCTACAATATTTTCACGGGTTCCAAAAAATTCTATATGTACTGGCACATCAGGAATGTGTGTAATTATTGAAACATGAGGTTTTAACCATTTTGCAAGACGTGGAATATCTCCAGGGAATCTTGTTCCCACTTCTAAAATTAAAACTTTGGGGTATTCGTCTTTTATTAAAACTCTTATTCCTTTGGCGATAACATTAAACCACCCCAACACACTACCCCAAGCATTTGGCGCCATTATAATAGACAGTGGCACACCAAAATCACTATTATAGCTTTTGTCAGCTTTAGCAATTTTGGTAACTGAAGCCATACCATGGGCCACCACATCTTTTGTTGTAGTTTTACCAACAGACCCAGTAATAGCAATTACCACAGGTTTATGTCGCCATAATATTAACTGAGAAACTAATTTCAGTAAAAATATTATAATTTTTTTGATATATCTATTCATTGTTTTTCTTTTATACTTTATAACTTTACAAACTTTCAGTTTATCTTATCTGTCTGGTTCTATTCTTCCATAGGAAATTAAAAAGCGCAAATAAGAGAATAATGGTTTTGCTAGCGAATATGACGCGTATTCTACATTTTTAGGATACACATTATAAAGTAATACTATGTATTTAGGATTACTAGCTGGGATATAAGCAAACATTGTATGCAAATACCTGTCATCGTAATATTTACCATTTGGCCCAGCAATTTGAGCCGTTCCAGTTTTTGCTGCAACACTATGATGTGGAAATGCCAATGTACCATTTTGCAAATCAGTATCTACAACTTTGGTTAATACACTACTAATTCTTTTTGCTGTTTCTTCTTTTAACGCTCGGTCTAAGTATGTATTTTCAAACTTTTTTACGACTTCTCCATCTGGGGTACGAATCTCTTTTACAATATGAGGATTTGCTGGAATTCCACCGTTAGCTAATGTTGAAAAAGCTCGAATTGCTTGAATAGGTGTGACTGCAAACCCTTGACCAAAAGAAGCCGAGGCAAATTCAATATCACGATTTGAATCCCAGTTTTTGGTTAATGAATTTATTTCACTAGGTAAATCAATATTTGTTTTTTCGCGAAAACCATAACTAGTCAAATATTTGCGCATATCACTAATCCCAATTTTTTGAAAAATCATTACCATTCCAGTATTTAGTGATTGACCAAGAATAGTTTTAATAGTTACAACCCCGCGCCCTTTTTTATCAAAGTTATGAATTGTTTCTACTCCTACTTTTATGCTACCAGTATCATTGAATTTTGTATTTTCATCAACTACTCCCAAATCTATTCCCGTAGCAACAATTAAAGGCTTCATTACGGAACCAAATTCATAAACTTTTGAAACAGCAGGATTTAAAAATACTGATTCGTCTTTGGCTGATTTTAAATCATTTGGGTCAAAACCCGGAGTATATGTCATGGCTAAAATTTCTCCAGTTTTTGGATCCATTACTATACCTCCGACACCTTCAGAACTATAAAGTTTTTGAACGTCTTCTACTGTTTTCTCTAATGCAACTTGGATTTCAGGTTCCAAAGTTGTAACAATATCCATTCTTGTATTTTTGCCTTTTTTAATATTTCTAAAAACTGCAGCAAAAGAATTTATATTTGCCTGAGTATCCGGCGGGGTTAAATATTTTTCATAAAATTTTTCCAGACCATATACACCTTGTTCGTAATCTCCAACATGCGCTACTACACCTAATACATGCGATGCTTGCTTGCCAGCAGGATACGAGCGCCATAATTCTCTTGTTAAAATTACTCCTTCTATTTTTGCATTAAATAATTCTTCTTTTTTATTTTTTGGTACACGATGAGCTATTTCTTCATAAGGATCTGTTTTTTTCAACATTTTTTCATTAAAAATATTTTTTTCTATTGGGTAAATGGTATTAATTTTTTTAAAAGTTTCTTCTGGGTTTATTATTGTTCTTGGAGATATTGCTAAAATATAACCACTGTTCATAGTAGCAGCTGATACCAAATTACCATCTTGTCTTGTAAAATAAATACTGCCCCTGGGTTCAGTTTCTCCTCGGCCAGTCATATACTGACCATCACCACGAGTTTGATAAACGGATTTATGTATTACTTGTACATAAAAAAGTTTTACTATTATTAAAACAAAAAGCCCAACAATAAATAACGATAGAATTCTTGTTCGGCTTATCATGTTTTATATTTTACTTTTTTAGATTAGCAATTGCAATAGAATTTACAGATGTATCTATGTCAGATTTTACATAAATTGCATTAGGTGATATTTGAAAACCACTACTATCAGTATTCCCAAGTGCAATAGAATTTTCTTCTGTCATGTATTCAATTTCTTTTGTAGCTAAATCTGTTTTTCGGTCTTCAACATTTTTTGTGATACTACGCATTGTTACAACATTACTAGATGTGGCGCATAATAACACTACATAGCTAAACATAAAAAACCCAATTCCGTATGCCATATACAAATTTAATTTTTGGAATTTCTGTATTTGTTTTTTTTGTATTTTATTCATCTTCCTAAACTTTTTATTATAATTAATAATTTCGGTGAATCATCTTTGCCTTTAAAAAGTTTTGGTAGATTCATGGGTTTTTTCTATTACTCTTAATTTACTACTTCTACTTCTTGGATTTTCTATTATTTCTTGGTCTTGTGGGATTATTGGTTTTTTTGTTATGGCTTTAAATTTACCCGTTTCTGTTAGATTTTTAAATTTTTGTTTTACTATTCTATCTTCCAGTGAATGAAAGGTTATAACCAACATTCGTCCACCAGGAGACAACAGTTGTGGTAATTCGTCTAATGCTTTAACTAGTGACGATAATTCCCCATTTATTGCAATTCTTATGGCTTGGAATGTTTTTGTAGCAGGATGAGTACGTCCAAATCTTTTGTGCATTGGGTATGCGGAATAAACAATATCTCGCAATTCAAAAGTAGTTTCAATTGGTTTAATACTGCGAGCTTCAATTATTTTTTGAACTATTCTTCGGGCATATGATTCTTCCCCCAGTTCAACCAACACATCCAGTAATTCTGTCTCATCTACTGTGTTTATATATTCTTTAGCAGTATCAATATCATTCCCAGACATAAGCATATTCAAAGGAGCGTCAAATCTAAAAGAAAAACCACGCTCTGGGTCGTCCAGTTGCATGGAAGAAATACCAAGATCAAGCAAAATTGTATCTACATTTTTTACACTAAGATTAGTTAAAAATTTTGCTGCTTGAGAAAAATTTGTTTGGACAAAATGTACACAAGGATAACCAATTAATTTCTCTTTTGCTATAACTAATGCTTTTGGGTCTAAGTCAAACCCATAATATGCTGAGATATTTACAGAATTTAAAAAACTAAATGCATGACCACCCAACCCCAGTGTTCCATCAACTACTACTGCCCCAGTAGGCAAATAAGAATTATTTAATACTTCGTGAGATAAAACGCTTTTGTGGGTATACATATTACAATATTCCAAGATCTCCTAATGTCCCTGCAATAGAGTCGACACCAGTCTCTACGCCTTTTTTGTAAGCATTCCATTTTTCTTCACTCCAAATTTCCATTCGTGTTTTTACACCAATCAAAACTACTTTTTGAGATAATGTTGCAAGATTTCTTAAATTTTCAGGAACTAAAATACGCCCAGATGTATCAACATCCAGTTCCATTGCTTGTCCAAATAAATAACGAGAAAAACTACGAGTATTTTGTTCCAGCATTGAACCACTGGACAATTTATCAGCAATACGGTTCCATTCAGTTTTTGTAAATAAGAATAAACAAGAATCCAGCCCAGGAGCAACAACAATAGTTTTACCAAGTTCTTTCCTTAGTTTTGTAGGAAGAGTAATTCTCTTCTTGTCATCTAATGTGTGTGTAAATTCTCCAATTAACATAATATCTTTGTTTTGTAAGGCTTTTTAGACAAATATTATTTATCCCACTTCGCCCCACTTAAGTACTATTATACACCACTTTGTCCCACAATACTACAATAAAGTTATCCACAATATTAAAATTAACCCACAAAATATTAGTTTACTTGCAAAATTCATAATTTGTTATATAATTTTTAAAATCAACAAAATGGGAAACGATAACTTAAATACGCATCCTGGTATTGATTGTCGTTATGATCAATACACAGAAGAAGCATTGTTTAGAACAACGCTTAAAAATCTTTGTACACTATTAGACGAAGAACCAAAATCTCCTCTAATAAATGGATATGTATGGATACTTAAAAAACAAAACGAAATATGGCAAACAAGAACTACTTAAACGACTATTTTGATTTGCAAGAAAGACTGCAAAACAAAAACCAAATTCCCGCTAATAATACTGGCATCGGAAATCTAATAGAAAAAATTGATCCAGAAAATATTCCACCGGAATTAGACCTTCATCTTCGGGGTCAAATTAAAGACATCCCAATTAATAGTACACCTAGTCAGCCGGATTATGGATACACCTTATAAAAACCCCGCAATGCGGGGTATTTTTTTATTAAATTTAATCTTGTTTTGGGCGCATTATTGGAAAATATATTGTGTCTCGAAGATTTTTTTGTTCGGTTAGTATTGCTACAATTCTGTCTATCCCCATTCCAAATCCTGTCATTGGTGGCATACCATGCTCCATTGCAGTTAAAAATCTCTCGTCTATTTCCATAGCTTCATCATCACCTGCATTACGAGCAATAGACTGGTCTTCCAATAATTTACGTTGAATTGTTGGATCTACTAATTCTGCATATTGGTTTGTTACCTCTACGCCAGCAATTACAAGCTGAGCGACTTCTGCGCTACCGTCGGCATTTTGCTGAGCTAAAGGTTTTAAAAATCCAGGATAATTTGTAACAAAAGTTGGGTTGATTAATTTTGGTCTTGCTGTTCTTTTGTAAATATAGTCCAACATATTTGCGCGTCCAGTTTTACTAATTTCTTCATCCGGCATTCCGTATTTTTTTACTGATTCACGAAGTTCGGAATCGGTAATATTCATATAATCAATTCCAGCATATTCCATTAACAAATCTCCAAATTTTTTCTTCAACCATACCCCATCAAAATTTATAGTGTGCTCGTTTTCATCCTTGTCCCAAACCCTAAATTCTGTCTTGCCTATTACATCAGTAGCTAATTTTTTCAACAAACTTTCTGTCCAAGAAATATTATCTTGCAGTGTATGATACGCTGCATACCATTCTATCATTGTAAATTCTTGAATGTGCGATGGGTCGCTACCTTCATTACGAAACATTTTACCTATTTCATATATTTTTGGTATACCACTAGCCATTATCATTTTATGGTCCAGTTCTACTGCAATACGCAGTACCATATCCATATCGTAATCATTATGGTGTGTATCAAAAGTCTTGGCGTTAGCACCACCAGCTTGGTTTTGTAATATTGGAGTTTCTACTTCTATAAAACCAAGATTGTCAAAATGATTACGGATATTAGAAATAATTTTACTACGCATTACCATACGATTATATACAGTAGTATCTGATATCATTTCTAAATATCTTTTACGGTTTCTCTCGTCATCATCTTGCAACCCTGACCATTTTTCAGGTAATGGTAGTAATGATTTTGTAGCCATAGCCCAAGATAAAGCAAGAATACTATTTTCTCCACGCTGAGTTGTAAACAAATTTCCAGTTATAGAAATAAAATCACCAATATCTACAGTGTCCGTAAATAAAGAGAATTCTTGTTCACTTAATTCATCTTTTTTAAATACTGCTTGAAAAATATCTCCGGCATCTAAAATAGTTGCAAACATAATTGCGCCTTGCCCACGAATAGCTAAAATTCTACCA
This sequence comes from uncultured Candidatus Saccharibacteria bacterium, assembly GCA_964426555.1. GTDB lineage: Bacteria > Patescibacteriota > Minisyncoccia > Phycocordibacterales > UBA9973 > 2-01-FULL-33-17. The sequence continues at coordinate 24,018 of CAYRQJ010000003.1, forward strand.
GCAATACTAACTGACTGATTTAAGTTTACTAATTCATTAAAATCATTTTTTATTCCAGAAATAGAATGCGTTCGTGGAACGCTAGCTGGATAAGCAGAAATACCATTCTCTTCTAGAATTTTCTTTTTTGCTAAACGAACATTTTTTAATTCGTCTATACCTGCCATATATTATAAAACTTTTACTACAGTATAGCTAACGTCCCCTTTAGGAGTATTAACCATAGCAGTATCACCTTTTGATTTACCAAAAATTGCTGCCCCAATAGGAGAGAGATAAGAGATTTTTCCTTCTGAAACATCTGCTTCTTCAGCCCCAACAATAGTAAATGTTTGTTCAGCTTTTTCACCTTTTTTAAGTATAGTAACAGTTGATCCAACATCAACTTGATTTGATTTAACTTTTGTTACAACTTCTGCAACTTGTAGTAAATGCTCAATTTCTGAAATACGGTCTTCGTTACGGCCTTGATCTTCACGAGCTTGGTGATATTCAGCATTTTCTGAAAGGTCTCCAAGAGACTTGGCAAATTCTAATTGGTCTTTAATTTCTTTACGTTTTTCCCCTAAACGCATTGAAAGCTCTGCTTCTAATTCTTGCTTGTTTTCTTGGGTTATGATTATTTTGTCTTCCATTTAAATACTATAGCATGTTTACTAATTATTTTGAAGATACGTCAAAACTTCAGGATATTCACTACCCAGCTTTATAAAAAAGTCTCTCATTACAAAACTAGCTGACCTTTCTGCACTAGCAGGTGCTCCTTCCATTAAAACAGCAAAAGCATATTTGGGTTTTTCGTATGGGAAAAACCCAATAACCCAAGAATTAATGCGTGCATTACCCACGCCAACTTGAGCAGTTCCTGTTTTTACGGCCATATGCATTTGTGGAATATTCAAAACCGTTGCGGTACCATCGGTTACCGTCATACGCATTCCTTCGCGAACTACATTATATTCATCTGTTGTATATTTTTTAGGGACATTCTCAATATTTATTTTTTCATTAAATGAAATACGGGGATGCGGTAAATTTCCACCTGTTGCAATACCCGCCGTGGCTCTGGCCATTTGAATAGGCGTGACTTGCCATCCATACTGACCAATTGCACTGTTATATGTGTCCCCCAATCTCCAAGCATCTCCGCTGAAAACGCGTTCTTTCCATTCAGGAGTTGGCAAAACTCCTGTAACTTCTCCGGGTAAGATTAAATTTGTTTTTGTTGTGATACCAAAATTTTTTGCAACTTCGTCGATACTACTAATACCAATTCCTTTTTGAGATCCATACCCACCACCAACTTGATAAAAATAAACGTCAGATGATACTGCAATAGCCTTGCGCATATCAGTATAACCATGGGCTTTCCAGTCTTTAAAGATAGTTGGTTGATCAGGATTATATGGGTTTGGTACTGACAATGTACCCGTTGAAAGAATACTGACATACGGAGTAATGACTTTTTTGTTTAATGCTTCTATTGCAATAAAAGGTTTAACAATAGACCCTGGAGCATATGAACCTTGGAATACTCGATTTAAGAAAATAGACCTCTTGTCGTTAAAATATTCATTTACAATTTCTTTTTCTTTATTCTGAGAAATAATTCCACTTTTATATTCAGGATAAGAAACCATCGATAAAACATCTCCGTTTGTAATATCCATAATTACGGCTCCTCCTCCACGATAACCCATATCGTTAGCTAAAGAATTCATAGACCGATACATTACATCACTCATTCGTAAATCAATAGTTAAATTTATTTTTTCTCCAGATTTAGGGATTTGGGCTAAATTAGTAGACAATATTTTACCAGTAACATCTACTTCTATTAATCTTGCACCATTCTCCCCAGTTAGTAAATTATTATATAATTTTTCTATACCATCTTTACCAATAAAAGATGACTGCCAATAATTACCATTGTTATCTTTTTTAGGATAAGAAACATATCCAACAATATGTCCAACTCCGGATTTATCGGTATACAGCCTGTCTGGGATATCTTCTAAGGTTTCTTCAAATTCTGCCCCATCTTTTTCTAATGCATTCCAAGCCAAAAGTTCACCATTTCTATCTTCAATGACTCCACGCCGTGCAAATAAAGGTATTTCATTTAGTCGATTATTCTCAGATCTTTTTGCAAATCTTTCGCCTTGGAACAATTGTAAATATGCGGCTTTTATACCAAGTAATATAAAAAAAGTAAATATAATAAAGAGCAATGCAGCAATAGTTTTTTTGTTTATGGTTTGTTCAATTGTTCCTTCTTTTTGAGAACGATCAAAAACCGGCATGTTTGCGCTATCTAAAAAAACAGTATCTACATCAAAAGATGAATATTTTTTCTTTTTATTAAATAATCCCATACTATCTTCTTATATACGGTTTTAGAATATAAAACAAGAGTATTAGAATAATTGTAATTATTGAAAAAATGAATTGTCTACTTCCACTGGAGACAGCATCATAAATCAACATTATTGGTAAGATACTTAGTAATGGAATAGGTGCAATGTATACCAAAATAAATAAAGCAATTATTTGAATACTTAGAATATTTATAAAAATAAAAACTAAAATTAATACAATAGTAGCAATTATTTTTAAGTAATTATTTTTAGCTGTGTCTATTCCCATGACGATGAATCTTTCGAATAATAAATCGCAAAATTATAAATACAAATAACAAACAAACTCCGTAAAATAAATATGCATTACTTAGAATATAAGCAATTGCCCCAAGAATCCAGGCATAAATATATTGTACAGGGGTAAGCAAGCTTCCGTCTGAGCGTGGTAGTGATGATCTTAATTCTTGCAGTCTTTTTTCGTATTGCTGATTTTGTTTTACACTTTCGGTTATGTCTTTACGAATATCGATAATTTTTTTCTCGGCATCTATTAAAAAATCTTGACGATAAGCATCAATCCCGCTTCCTGATTCTGGTACTACTTGGTTTTCGCTAGAAACAGTATATTCTTTAAATAGATTATCTTCTTTTACTCCACCTTGTGTGTATATAGTTGTGCGAGCTTCTCTATTTTTTAAAACAACTAATTCTTTGGGTTTTTTAGGTAACGTTATATAAGTATCTTCCAATTTTAAAACAAAATTATTTATTCCAGGGCTTGCGTTCCATTCTAAAGAAAATCCAGAAAATTCTCCCACCTTTAAACTAAAGGCTTTTTCAGCTATTTTTTTATCATTATTATATAATCTTGCAACACCACTAATTAACCCGCCAGATTCGTTATAAAAAGGCATTGAAATTCGGACCATTTCTCCTGAAACAGGTGAATCATTTGACACTAAAATTTTATCACCGGTCAAACCAGCGTTACTTAATGTTTCAGCAAAAGACAAATTAGCAAAAATAACTAAAAAACTGGCAAGTACAAATTTTAAAATTATATTTTTTTTCATACAAAAGCTTTGATTAATTCTTCTTTGTCATCAAAATGATTTTTAACACCATTTATTTCTTGATAATCTTCGTGACCTTTACCTAATACCATTATAATGTCTCCTTCGCGAGCAATTTCTTTTGATTTTATTATTGCACCGTGGCGGTCAATAATAGTAAATACTTCTTTACCTAATTCTTCCGGTAAACCAGACTTCATTTCGTTTATTATAGATTCTGGGTCTTCATTGCGTGGGTTGTCGGATGTAAGAATTATTATATCAGCCATATCGTATGCAATACGCGCCATTACAGGTCTTTTTGATTTGTCTCTGTCTCCACCACAACCCAAAAGTGCAATAATTCTACCTTCTGTATTTATTTCTTTAGCTGCAGCTAATACATTTTCTACACCATCCGGAGTATGAGCATAATCCACAATGGCTTTAATATTGTTTTGTTCTACAGCTAATTCAAATCGTCCACGAGGAGCATCTATTTCTTTGATAATTTTCTTTATATGATCTTCCTCAAAACCCAGTACTTTAAATACGGAATACGCCGCTAAGATATTATACTGGTTAAATCTTCCAATTAATTTTGAATCTATAATTTCACCAAAATCTACTGTATTACTAAAACCATAGGTATAAACATTGGCCAATGTGTCTTTAACCATCATGCGTCCATATTCGTCGTCGGTATTAGTTATTGCCCATGCATTTTCACCCAAAGAATTAAAGAAATCTTTTTTTGCATTGGCGTAATTTTCGATAGTGTGATGAAAGTCTAAATGGTCATGTGATAAATTTGTAAATACTCCGCCAATAAAATTTACCCCATTTATCCGGTCTTGAACTACTGCATGAGAAGAAACTTCCATTACGGCGTATTCACAGTTTGCTTCTACCATTTCAAGAAATAATTTATGTAGTGCTATTGCGTCGGGTGTGGTTGGGGTTAGTCTTACAGTTTTTGCTGGATTTTCGTTTATAAAATCTCCAAGTGTCCCAATTAACCCAACACGGCGATGGAAACCCATAAACATTTTATAGATTATATTAGTAACAGTTGTTTTACCGTTTGTACCAGTAACTCCTATAATTTTTAGCTTACTACTGGGGTTACCATAAAAAATACTAGCAACAGGACCAACTACTGTATTTGTGTCGTCTACTAATATGTACATGACCCCATCAGATAATTCCACAGGTAATACTTCACAAAAAATAACATTAGCCCCACTGTTAACAGCATTTGTAATATAATCGTGCCCATCCAGATTATTGCCCTTGATAGCAAAAAAACATGTGCTATCTGCAACTTCGTTTGAGTTAGTAGTAAGGTCATTTACCGTAGCAGTATTTGTACCATGAATTGTAAATTTAAAAGTTACCTGATTTAAAATTTCGTTTATGTCCATAAAATTATTATAGCATTAAACTGTTTGCTTTGAATAAATATTTAATTTGCTAAATTGTATTTATTGTGTTTAAATTTATAAAATCCTAAAAGAAAACAGCAGATGAAAAACTTAGTAACAATTGAAGAAGATCAAAATAAAATTGCTTTAATTAAAGGTATGGAAATTATGCAAGGAAGCCAAGGAGATGACTACATTAAATCTGGTAAAGATATACTACCAGCCAATTTAATGCGCATATATTTAAAAAGAGAACATTTATTTGATAAATCTCTTCGAAAAATAAATGGTATCCATAAAGAATTTGTAGAAGAAGGTATGTTTTATCATATACAAAAAATTGATGCATTTATACTGTGCGACAATAAATTCAACAAAAATAATTCTCAAATTAGCGTTTTATCAAAAATTTCAAATATTAAAATTAATGGCAATTCAAATTATTTCAGGAAAAGAAACCCTGACCCAATATTTAAATTAATAAATATAATGCCAGGTTCAAGTATTGAATTTTTTTGCAAAAACAAAAGAATTATTACCTACGAAGAAATTTTTAAATTTATAAATGATGAATAATATTCATCATTTTTTTATTTGTCTAAATCTAGCGTTTCGTCTATACGAATTGCACTAACAAATTCTGGAACGTGCGAAACCAATATCATAGCCCCAGTAAACTGGTTTAATGCTTCTGCAATTACAGGAATATGACGGAAATTTATATGGTTTGTTGGTTCGTCCAGTATTAATAGACCTGGTTTCTCAAGAACAAGACGTGCAAAAGCCACAAGTCCTTTTTGACCTTCGGATAATGTACCAAATTTTGTGTTAATTAATTCCCCAGTTATTAAAAAGCTAGCTGCAGCACTACGCAATGTTTCTTCGCGTGTAATTGTGCCAGATTTTTCCATGGCTTCAATTAAAATTTCATGAACAGTATGGTCAAAATTCATGTTTGAGAAATCTTGCCGATAATAACCAATACGTACAGCTTTATCTACCATTACACCTTCTTCTGCCCTTTCAGCTATTTTTTCCAGTAATGTAGATTTACCAATACCATTAGGACCACGCAACAGTAAATGCTGATTTTTCTTTAAAGTAATATTAGCTTTTCTAGAACTGGCTTTACCATTTTTAATAACAGTAAAAGAAGAAATTGTAGCAATAATACCCAATACTTCTTCCTGAGTTGGAATGCGAAAACTTTTTATTGTTTTATCTTCTTGTCTTACTTCTACTAGTTCATCTTCAAGATCTTCGGCAAGTTCACGCATTTTCTTAGCAACAAGACGCATTTGCCCACCTTTGAAAGCAAATTGGTTGGCTTTTTCCTTTTTGGCAATAATAGTTTTTTGTAATTGAGCATTCTTCATGTTTTCTCGTTCTACACGAACAGTAATGTTACCCAGTACATCGTTGTAGTTACCACTGTATTGTTCAATAATTTTTGTATGTACATCTAAATACAAGACTCCATGAGTAAATGCATTCAAAAATTCTGCATCGTGAGAAATAACCAAAACTGTTTTTTTGTATTTTACAAGAAAGTCTGTAAGGTGTTCTATTCCTGCTTTGTCTAAATTATTTGTTGGTTCGTCTAATAGTAATATATCCGGTTCTTGAATTAAAGCCGATGCAAGTAGTATGCGTGCTAATTGCCCACCAGAAAAACTTTTAATTATTCTGTCGTGGACTTTTTCGTGTCCTTTCAAATTTACAATTTCCAAAACATCGTCAATTCGTGGGTCAATGTCGTAAACGACTTTTGTAAAACATTTTTGAAAGAATTCTCTTACAGTTAAATCCATTTCGTCGCGTGGAATAACTTGCCGAGCAATAGCAATACTGGCACCTGTAGCAATGTGGATTTCTCCTTCTTCAGGTTTATGTGCCCCGGTAATAAGACCAAACAATGTTGACTTACCAGCACCATTTTGTCCCATAATAGTAATTTTTGACCCGCGACGTACAGAAAAAGAAACCTGACTCAAAATAGGTTTATTATATCCATATTCAAACGAAACTTTGTTGAATCGTATTACGACGCCGTTATCTGCCATGTATGTAGCTACATTACACTAAAAACTGATAAATTCAAAATTATTATCTTAATAATTAGCTTTACTTGTACTATAGGTATATACTAACTATAGTACTTAATAGCTAACAAATAAATATTTATGTCAAAAAAAATAGCGCCGAAGAAAAACCAGACTGGTAAAATAGTCGCAGGGGCAATTGGTATTGCCGCAATTAGTGCAGTTGCTTATTTACTAATGGGTCCCAATGGTAAAAAGAATCGCAAAGATTTAAAAGCCTGGATGCTAAAAATGAAAGCTGAAGTTGCTGAAAAAATAGAAGGACTAAAAGATATAACAAAAGATAAATACGACAATATAGTTGATGAAGTTTCTAAAAAATATAGCAAGATTAAAAATATAGACCAGTCAGATTTAAACAACGAAATTAATCACCTTAAAAAAGAATGGTCAAAAATAACAAATGCTGGGAAAAAGAAAGTTGTAAAAAAATTAACAAAGAAAACCAAATAAATTTATGTTAGAAACAATTGCAATAATTTTAATATTTCTTTGGGTTTTAGGATTTGTTGGTTTTCATATGGTGGGTGGATTTATTCATATACTGCTAGTTGTAGCTATAATTATGTTTTTGGTAAGATTTATTCGAGGATAAACTGTATGCCATATAAATATATAAAATCCCGGAATACGGGGTTTTATATATTTATGCTAGAATACATTTATGGATCCCGTTAGAGATGATGTTGTTAAACAATTATACGAAAATTATAAATACAGAATTATAGTAAAAATAATAAGCGTTATTTAATTAAAGACGGAAACGCCTAATATATCATGGAACAAAGTTATATAAAATTATTAATTAATAAAATAGGAGTACCTGATTTACAAGGATTAGGCGATTCCTATCTCTAACGGGATGGAAACACTAATACACGCTGATATATTTTTCTTTATTGCATCTATTGCAACTATTATTTTTGTAATCTTAATTTCAATTGCATTGTTTTATTTAATAGGAATATTGAAAAATGTTAAAAATGCTACAAATTTACTACATGGTAAAATTGAAACCGCTAGCGACAATTTAGAAGCAATGCGCCGAAAAATATCTGAAAGCTTAATTTTTAATCTTATCTTCGCCCCAAAGCCCAAAAAAGCTAAACATACTAAGAAAGACTAGTTTATTTCTATATCCACATATTCAATTTGTGGAAATTTTTGAATAATAGTTTTTTCTATTTCGTCGATTCTGCTACCTACTAGTCTTGGAATACGGTCGGTGGTTTTAAACATTAATTTTGTAAATTCTCTAAAATCATCTTTTATAAAATCAAATTCTTCTTGCAAATCCCCCGCTTCATAAATTTCTGCATATAGTGGAGAACCATTCCATTCTACTGTTGCAAAAATACGGTATTTACCAATGTCTACTGCTACAGATTTAAATTCTATAATTTTTTCAATACATGGGTCTACTAAAAGTTCTTTAATTATATCACCACGAACATCTTCGTTTAACGATTTACCTATAATATATTGATAATTTTTTGCTATTAGTATTACTGCCAAAAATCCCAAAATTAATCCAACTATTATTCCCCCAATTGCATCGTATTCATAATGTCCAGTATATGCTGCTAATACTTGAGCAATAATAGCAATAATAACACCCAATACTGCAGCGCTGTCTTCATACACTACTGCCAGTGTAACTGGGTCAGCATCGGCAAAAATTTTTTTAGATAATTTTCTACCATGCTTTAATTCTTTTACCGCTAGATAAAGTGTGATACTTTCTACAATTAAAGCTATAACTAAAACTGTAATTCCAAGTGTATTAATATCAGTGTTAGCATGTGCTCCGTGATCCATTAATGAATCTATAGAATGATACACCGTTACCCCTGCACCAATAAACAAAATTCCGCAAGCTGAAATTAAAGACCAAAAAAATCTTTCAATTCCATAACCATAACCGCGAATATGGTCGGCGGGTCTTTTTGACCGGTTAAGCCCAATTAATAGCAATGACTGGTTTAATGTGTCAGCAAAACTGTGTACACTTTCTGCAAACATACTGGCAGACCCAGTAAATGCCGAAGCAATGACTTTTAATACTGTAACTATAGTGTTACCTGTTAATGCTGCAATAACCGATGTTTTTCCGTGTGAGTGAGCCATAAATATTTTAATATTATAGCATAAGTTTTTATTTGACAATATATAAATATAATGATTTAATAATAAAAAATTAAAAATCTTATGAGCGAGAAAATTAAACAAATCAGCACAATGCATCTTTTGCATTTAATCGAAAGAACAATTGAAGAAGAAAACAATGTACTTGGAGAAAAGGTGGGTATTTTTACAAAGACAATAATGGAATTAACGACAAAGGTAATAATGACAATAGTAGTTCTCCATATTTGTAACCCAATATGGTCAAGAGGCTTAATTGAATTTTTCGTTTTATTTCTTGGATTGTTTTATGGTTTTTTAAAAGTAAATAAAAAAATTATAAACCAATTAGACAATGTTGTAGGTAAACCATTAATGGAATACGCCGCGAAAATGGATGTATACATGAAATATACCGAATTAGACTACCTTGATGAACCTGTACATTACGAATTAATCAATAAAGTTAAAGAACTAAAAAGACCAAGTGATGGCTTTAGAATAAATAATCCTAATAAAATAATTTATGGGAATAAATTCAAATGGTTAGTTTATTTTTTAATTATAGTAATTGGATTTTTATTCTTTTACTACAGCTCGGAAAAATTTGATTTATTTAAAATACTATTCCCTGCTATGTTTGTTTTTTACGGAATTGGCTTATGGAATTCAATAATGGAATACCAATATACAAGAATTTTCTAAGTCTTACATGTGTAAGACATATAATACAAAAAGAACCCTGATAGAGTTGAGGGTTCTTTTTTTTTGCGACAAGTACCTATTTACAAATTTTTATGAAAGATGAGCAGAGACAAGCTTTGTCATTCTAAACATATCTACAACTTTTTCACCACCGAAAACTTTTAAAAGTTTTTCGTCAGCTACAATGTTTCTTTTGTTTGCTGGGTCTTGTAAATCATGCTTTTTTATATACACCCAGATGTTTTTTACAACTTCTGAACGTGGCATTGGACCAGCACCGACTACAGCAGCCAGGTCGGCACTAATAGTCATGGGCTTCATAAGAGCTGAATTTGGATTTGCCATACATTTATATTAATTAATAATGATATCCATATTATAGCACAATATATAAGAAAAGATAGCAAATAATAAGATTTACTGTGTTATCTAGTATGATCAACTACCCCATTACTAATTATTCCAATAGCACGCGAATACGGGATTTTGTATACTAAAACTAATTCATCATACTCAGCTTTTGTAATATTTGTTTCTTCTAACATAATTTTTAGAAGATTTGTTATAGGCTTTAAATCATTAATGGCAGTGAATCTTATTTTAAAAGTTTCTTTATCTTCTTCGTTCAGCTTATTAAAGGCTATTTCACGATCAGCTTCAGGTATTTCTTTATTTGTAAAATTTGCAAATATCCATGTTAATTCCGCAGAAAGATTTGTTATGGTATTTAACTTTTCTATAGAATGTTTATTTTTAAAATCTTCAATCAAATTAAGGAATTGGATTTTTTCTTGTTCATACCCACGTTTTGAATCTAATGGTATTTCTAATGCATCCATTTCTTCTCCTGTCTCACTGATTCTGTGTTTAATAACATCAGCTTGATCTTCAGGGCTTAAATCGCTAAACTTTTTATACAAAGACTTGGTTGTTTCAAGATCGATCTTTTTATCAAGGCTTGAAATTTTGGGTTCTAATTTAGGGTTAAATTTTGGTGGCATATGCAGTTAGAATACCATAAAATCTATACAAAAAGCTAAAAATATGTATAATAGAATAATTACCAGATCGTCTAAAGGTAGGACAGAAGCCTTTGAAGCTTTTAATCTAGGTTCGATTCCTAGTCTGGTAGCAACAAATTTTTAATGAGCGCAGCAATTATAAAAATTGTTGCTACCAGAAGTACATTTATAATGTACGTCTAGGATATCGAAAAGCTTTTCGATGTGTATGAGAAATGTATATTTTGAATACACCGAAAAGGTATACAGTTCATGTAATGAAAGATTCCTAGTCTATAGCGTTTCGACCGTTAAGGAGAGGCGATTCCTGGTTTGATACCTTTAATTCATAATTAACTTTATGATACAATAACTTTTATGAATGAATTAAATTCGATAGAAGAAATCAAACAAAAATTTAGTAAGAATAAAACTGTTCCATTTCATTTAGAAGAAGTATTTTATAATGTTATAAAACATTACCCTGAACTTGAAAATACTTTTATTATAGTTCATGAAACTAAATTTTACGGGATACCCAATACTTTACGTGCATACCCACCACTACTTTCTTTTTTTAATAAAAATAGAGATCGTATTTATACAATAGTTGTAAATTTAAATGAAAAAATCCCAATTCCTTTTTATTCACTTACAATAGAAAATCAACAAGGAATGCTAGCTCATGAATTAGCACATGTTTTAGATTATAAAAGAAGAAATTCTTTTGGTTGCGTATGGATGGGGTTACATTTCTTAGTTTCAAAAAAATTTGCTCGGGAAATGGAACGCAATACTGACAGAATAGTCGTAGCAAGAGGATGTGGAGACTTATTATTATCATACAGACAACATTTACTTACTAAATCTGAAATTTTACATGCCGCTTATATAAACAATATATATCTAAGTCCAGAAGAAATATTAGAAGAAATGAAAAAATATTCTAATTTATATAATAATGCAATTTTAAATACTAAATTAGTTGATAACATTCTTAAATTTAAAGCTCATAGAAGAAGCTTATTAAATAGAATTAAGCATATCTTTATAGTTGTTGTTGGATTTTTACCAGCAATAGTTGAAATGATTCATCTACTTCATATTGCAAAAATTCACCGAAAACCAGACTGGTATTCAAAAAAATAGTTATAAAAAAGCACCATCTACGTGGTGCTTTTTCTTTATCCTATTATATCCAACACTGCCAGTTCTAACGGCAGGGATTTTACAGGACTTCTTTTTACCATTTGAGCAGCTTCTAAGAATTTAATAATTGTTTGCGAATTTAATTTATTGTTTGGGTCTTGTGCAATCTCATTGAAGAAATTTGCTTCGTCTTTCCCAAAATTATTTACTACTTCATCCATTGTTATCATTTTATGTTTTAACATATGCACACTGCGCATATGTGATAACAATAAATTTATCAGCATTTCATGGTTAATATTTGTAAAATTTTTTGCAGATATTGCTTTCTCTGCACTAGCTCTGTCACCCAGTGCAATCGCTTTAATTAGATTTTCTAAAATACTTTTGTTTGGTACACCAAAAATATTTGATACGGCGTCGCCGTCTATCTCAATTCCTTGGCCGTGGACCATGGCTTCTTCCAGCCTTCCACAAGCGTCACGGTATGACCTGTCGGCAAGTTTAGCTAACAGCGCCAATGCTTCTTTAGTAATTTTGATTTTTTCCTTCTTAGCAATATTGGCAATGTATTCTACCAACACATCTTCAGTAGGTCTTACAAAATTAACCATTTGTGTACGACTGCGTACAGTATCCGGAACCTTGTCCAAGTCAGTTGTAGCCAACACGAAGATTACATGCTCTGGTGGCTCTTCCAATGTCTTTAAAAGCGCATTAAATGCTTCTTTGGTTAGCATGTGAACCTCGTCTATAATGTAGACTTTGTATTTAGACTCTAGTGGTGCTGCACGAACATGGTCGCGTAGTTCACGAATGTCATCAATTCCACGGCGACTAGCTGCATCTATTTCATAAATGTCCCCTGGTTTACTACCCAGACTTTTTGCTAAGATTCTAGCTAATGTAGTTTTACCCAAACCTCGTCCACCGGTAAACAAATATGCATGTGCAGGCTTGCCCGAATTTACAGCATTTTGAATCAGGCTAACCGCCATTGGCTGACCAATAACATCTGTAAATTCTTCCGGTCGGTATTTACGGTACAGTACTGTGTGTGATACTTCTTTTGCCATATATACAAATATAACACTATTTATTTAAAAATTCATTTATCACTGTTTCAAGCTGGGATACATTATTTGTAGCCATTAGTTTTTCACGTAAGACTTTTGCACCAACAAATCCATGACAATATGCTTTGAAATGTTTTTTCATTACACTGTAGCTTTTTACATCACCCAGTTTTTCGTTATAAAGTTGTGCATGTTCCAGTAGCACACGCATCTTTTCGCTCTGTGACACGGCCGACGCTGTATAGCGCGCGTCCCCTAATATTTTCTTTATCCATTTGTTAGGTAATATTTGATAAACAAATTTTGGTAGTCTTACTGGTCTTTTTGTAACTATTCTATCCCAGTCAAATATCCAAGGATTACCAAACACTGCTCGGCCTATCATTACCCCATCAACACTATACTTATCGTACAAATCTTTTGCATGGTTCAAATCCATTACATCACCATTACCAATTATAATTGTGTTGGGTGAAATTTTATTACGCAATTTTATAACATCCCGAATTAGTTCCCAATTTGCCGGAACTGAAGACATTTCTTTACGTGTTCTCACATGTACAGTTAATGCATCAATATTACAACTCAGCAGTATCGGAATCCATTCATTAATTTGAATAGTATTGTAGCCAACTCGTGTTTTTACACTAACAGGAATAGTTTGTTTATTGTATTCCATTGCCCCGTCAACTATCCCGCGCTGAACAGCTTCTATTACTTGCTTTGCAATATCCGGAGTCTTTATCATACTTGCGCCGGCGCCTTGTTTCTCTATTGCTTTGTCTGGACAACCCATATTTATATCTACACCATCAAAACCCAGCTCTACTGCAAGCTTTGCAGCTTTGTACATTTTTTCAGGATCGGCAGAAAATATTTGAGCAATTATTGGTCTCTGGTTTTCGGTATATTGTAAATCCTTTAGTAAGGCTTCACGCCCAGGAGAATCTAGCCCATTTGCACTAACAAATTCAGTCCAAAAAACATCTGGGCCTCCGTTAGGTAACCCCGATCTTCCATACTTAGAAATCATTTCACGAAAAGCAACATCCGTAACATCAGCCATTGGGGCCAGTACTACTATTGGTCTTTTTTCGTTTCTTGATTTAACTAATAAATTATTCCAAAAATTATTGTGGTTCTTTTTCACCTTTTTTCTTATACACTACTTGTCCGTTAAAACGCAAATCAATATATTCCAAGTCTGGTAAATTATCAATTAATAATTTTTGAACATTTGCGTCTCTCATTGCTGGACCCATTACAGAATCCACATCTAAATCTGTAGCATTTTGTAATACTCTAACTCGTGGTAATTCTTTAAAACTACTACCAGTATCCAACAACATTTCGTCATAAGTAGACCCATAAACGTAACCAATAGTATTTATTTCATATGAACTAATTTTGTTTTTAATTTGTTTTATTCTATTTATTTCAGTTAAAGTTATTATGTTTTGTCCAACATAAGGCACATCACTAGTGATTTTATAAAATGTAAAATAAGGCGAATAACTAAATTCTGGAGCAACAGATGCAATCTTGCCATCAAAATGTAGTAAATAACATTTCTGTATTTCCAAATCTAGCGGAATGACAGTACAATACATACTTTCAAAAATTGGTTCTGTAATTTCAATATTTAAAGTTTGACCTTTATTTATTTTTATATTTTCAAGTCTTGGAAATTTTTGTGCAATACTATATTGCAATTTTTCTTTATCTAAAAAGATAATAGAATTTTTTGGTATTAAAAAATATCTATATCCGCTAATAGAACTTTCAACATATGATTTTACATCTTCATTATTTACTAATGTAATTCCAGAAACATTTACAGAATTAATTCTAAAATACGGTTTACGAATTGTAATAAAAAAACCTACTAACAATAAAATCATAAACAACAAAAAAACATTTCTCTTTCTATGAGAATGTTTTTTTCTTTGCGCAATTAACGCCTCTTGTTTTGTGGAAACTAAAGACGCGTTATACATAATTATTTTGCAATTCTAACTTGGCCACCCATATATGGACGTAGTACCTCGGGAATTATTATACTACCATCAGCTTGTTGGAAATTTTCTACCAATGCTGCAGGTAAACGACTGGTTGCACAAGCAGTATTGTTTAAAGAATGAACAAATCTTAGTTTTCCATCAGTATCGCGATATTTTATGTTTAGTCTACGAGTTTGAAAATCATGAAAATAAGAAGAAGAATGTGTTTCTCTGTATTTGTTTTGTGATGGCATCCAAGCTTCGATGTCGTATTTTTTTACCTGACCTAAACCAAGATCCCCTCCGCAGTTTACAACTACATGATAAGGTAAACCTAGTTCACGCATTAAATGTTCTACATGAGCTGTAATTTCTTCGTGCCATTTTACAGATTCTTCATGATTGGCTTCTGTTAAAATAACTTGTTCAATTTTAAAAAATTCATGAACACGAATTATGCCTTTGGTATCAGCACCGTGCTTACCAGCTTCTGCACGGAAACATGGAGAAAATGCAATATATTTTTTAGGTAAATCTGTTTGTTCGATTACTTCGTTCATATGGTAACCCATAGTAGCTACTTCGGCAGTACCAGCTAAATATTCATTTTCGCCTACTTTATATAAATCATCTTCTGACTGTGGAAGCATTCCGGTACCAATAAGAGATTCTTTACGCACAAGTGATGGCACTATCATAGGAGTATAACCTTGGTCAATAAAATAATTCAAAAAATATTGCCATAAAGCAAAAAATAATTTTACTCCATCATTTTTCATAAAATATCCACGAAATCCAGAAACCTTTACTCCTCGTTCAAAATCAACCATATTTAAATTCTCCATTAGTTCAATATGGTCTTTGGGTGTAAATTCAAATTGTGGAATATCTCCCCATACACGAATTTCTACATTGTCTTCGTCACTGTCCCCGTCTGGCACAGACATGTCTGGAACATTTGGAACTTCTAACATCATCTTTTGCCAATTTGTAATAATATTACGCAAAGATTCTTCTTTTGTTTGAAGTTCATCTTTTACAATTTTCATTTCTTCCAGTGCGGTAGTTTTTTCATCTGCTGAAAGATTGGCAATATTAGCTGAAACTGCATTTTGACGACTTCGAAGTTCTTCGACTTCTTTTAACAGAGACAATCTCTGGTCGTCCAAATTAACTAGTTCATCAATATTTAAATTAATGTGTTTTTTAGTTATTGCATTTTTAACAATATCGGTATTTTCGCGAATGAATTTAATGTCTAACATCCCGTTTAGAAGCAGGTCACGATCCAGATGGTCCCGTTAATGCTTTAGTTAAGTGAATAATGAATTTTATATTTATATATATCCTGTTCTTGTAATCGTGATCGTGGCTTCTAACGGGATAACATATAGCTATACTATAGCAAAAATAGTAAAATGTATAAAGTATGCAAATAAAAGAGTTATTAAAAAATGACTTTCCTAAAAGATTTGACGATTTACCACAATACCCAAAGAATCTTTTTATTATTGGTAATTTGCCCGACCCAAATAAATATAAAAATTTAGTTATTGTAGGATCTCGTAAACATACCAGCTATGGTAAACAAGTTGTGCGTGACATTATAGCCGGACTTGCAACATATCCTATTAATATTGTATCCGGACTGGCTTTGGGAATTGATACACTGGCTCACGAAGAAGCGTTACGTCATGGAATGATAGTTACAGCATTCCCCGGTTCCGGATTAAATAAAAATTCTATACACCCGCAAAATAATGTAAGACTGGCAGAAAAAATTTTTGAATCCGGAGGATGCTTAATTTCCGAATACGAACCCAATTTCAAAGCAACTCAATATAGCTTCCCACAAAGAAATCGTCTTATGGCTGGGTATGCTCACGCGGTATTAATAATTGAAGCCGAAGAAAAATCAGGAACATTAATTACTGCAAGACTAACCACAGAATATAATCGAGATTTATTAGTTGTACCTGGTTCAATTTATAATTCTACATCCAAAGGTACGAATTGGTTACTATCCCAAGGTGCTACCCCAGTAACATGTGCCAACGATGTATTGATTGCATTAGGTTTTGATATAAATACCCACACACAAAGAAATGATATTTCAAAAGAAGAAGCAGTAATACTGGAAATATTAACCGAACCCAAAACAAGAGACGAAATAATTCGTGAATGTGACGGTAGCACTGAAGAAATAAATAGTTTATTAATGAAAATGGAACTACGTGGAATAATTGTGGAAGACGCTGGGTATTTTAGAGTAGTTTGACAAATTATCTTATTAGTGGAATGATATATTAAATTTAATATATCTACTATGGACACAACAGAAATTCAAATTAACACTCTAAACATTACAACCAAGGTTCCTGTTAGAAGTAACTATGATGCAAAAAAATTTATTAAAGTTTCAGTTTCACTTGACTGGGATATTAAATTCTTTAAAACAGGACACCGGTTAAAAAAGTTTTTACGTGAAGAACATGTCAGAACATTGGATGAATTTATTCAACACTACGATCAACTATATGATAGCTGCCCATGGAAAGCATTGACTCAATTAGAAACATTCAATACTGCAATTCATAATATTCTGACCGGGCCTCCTTATACAAAGGAAACTATGCAGTTTATTAAAAAGAACATAATTGGTCCAAGAAAAAGACCAAATGCAATTCAAAAGTCTTTCTTAAATGCTTTATATTTTTTTGAAACAATTTTTAATAAGTCAAAAGAATTCAAAGCTTTTGTAAATAAAAAAGCTAAAGATCTACAAATTACATGGGTTCCTATTTATAAATATTTATAAATCACCCAAAAAAATATTTTTTGCCAAGCAAACATGCTTGGCAATTTTATTTTTTATTTGCCCCGTAGTAGATATTTTTTAAAAATATTCACTACAGGGTTTGCAAAAAAATTTAGTGTGTAGTATTAGTATAAGTACCTGTCCCGTTAGAAACCGCGATCGCAATAATAAAAAACATAAATATGAAAATACATTTAATCAACATTAAAAGAATAAATAAACAAGAACGTGATATGATCGCGATCTGTTTCTAACGGGATGAATAAGACATTAGTAATTGTAGAATCACCATCAAAAGCTAAAACTATTGAAAAATATTTAGGTACTGGTTTTACAGTGCGCGCATCTATTGGTCACATTCGTGATCTACCAAAATCAAACAAAATAGCTATTGATATTCCAGGTGGATTTATCCCCCATTACGAAGTTTCTAAAGGAAAAGAAAAAGTAATAAAAGAACTGCGTGATTTATCTACTAAAGCTGACAATATAATACTGGCAACCGACCCGGACCGCGAAGGTGAAGCTATAGCATGGCATTTACAAGAAGTTTTAAACGAAAAGCACAAAAAACCTTTGACAAATATTAAACGTGCTACTTTTCATGAAATTACAAAAGACGCAGTTTTAACTGCAATAAATCACCCTCGAGAAATTGACCAAGATTTACGTAAAGCTCAAGAAGCTCGTCGCGTACTGGATCGTCTTGTGGGTTACGATTTGTCCGGAGTAATTTGGAAAAAAGTTCGTTATGGTTTGTCTGCGGGACGAGTTCAGTCCCCTGCAATGCGAATACTTTGCGAAAGAGAAAGAGAAATTTTAGCTTTTATACCCGAGCAATATTTTGTAATTGAAGCTGATTTAAAACCAGCCGGTAGTGAATTTTTAACATTTACATGCAGTATCGAACCAACAGATAAAAAAATAGTTGATGATATTTTAAAAAATGGCAAACAGGAAGATTGGTACGTAAAAGACATAAAAGACACCGAAGCAAAACGTAGCCCAAAGCCACCTTTTGCAACATCGTCTTTACAACAAACAGCTTCAACAAGACTGGGATTTTCTCCATCTCGAACAATGCAAGTAGCCCAAAAATTGTATGAAGCCGGACATATTACATATATGCGTACAGATTCTACAAATCTTGGAACCGCCGCTATTGCTCAAATAAGTGACTTAATAAAAAAACAATACGGAGTAAATTATTTAGAAAACCGAGTATATAAAACAAAATCCAAAAATGCTCAAGAAGCTCACGAAGCAATTCGTCCTACTGACGTAAATAAAAAAAATATTGGCCAAACTGAAGAACAAAAGAAATTATATAACTTGATTTGGGAAAGAACCGTAGCATCACAAATGGTAGACGCACGTGTTATGCGCAGTAAAATTACAGCAAATATAAAAACAAATTCAATTCCCGATTTTACAGTAAATGGTTCAAAGTTAATTTTTGACGGATTTTTAAAAGTTGATACGGGAGCAATTGGCGAAGAAACAATTCTACCAAAACTAAGTAAAGACGAAGATTTAAAATTAGTAGATTTACGTGATATTGAAAAATTTACTCAGCCACCAAATCGTTATACGGAAGCTGGACTAATTAAAGAATTAGAAGAACGTGGTATTGGCCGGCCTTCTACATATGCATCTATTATGCGCACTATTGAAGAACGCGGTTATGTAGATAAACAAGGTCGTACTTTATTCCCTACCGATACTGGTATGGTAGTTTCTGGATTTCTGGAAGAACATTTTGCAGACTATATTAGTGATACTTTTACAGCTGAGATGGAAGACAAGTTAGATGAAATTTCTGAAGGTAAAAGAGATTATAGTAAAACACTAACCGAATTTTATAATCCATTTTTAAAACTAGTTAAAGAAAAAGATAAACTAGACAAAGCTACAAATATTGAGGGGGCACCTGATGATATTCTTTGCCCTAAATGTGGTAAGGCTATGATGGTAAAGCTGGCCCGTAATGGAAAATTTTATTCTTGTATTGATTACCCAGATTGTATGGGTGCAAGAAAAATTGATGGCACAGAAATGCAAGGACCAAAAGAAATTGGTAGACCTTGTCCTAAATGTGGAACCCCTGCCACAGAAGAAGTAATATACAACAAAGACGGCAGTGTTCGTAAAAGCCGAAAAACAAAAATAGTAGAACTGGGTAAATTGGTTCTGCGTGAAGGTAAATTTGGTAATTTTATATCTTGTTCTCGTTACCCTAAATGTAAATACATCGAAGAAGATGAAGAAGAAAAGAAGAAACGCGAAACTGGAGTAAAATGCCCACAATGTAGTGACGGTGTTATGAGCGAACGTCGCGGTAGATTTGGAATATTTTATTCTTGTAGTAATTACCCAACTTGCAAAAATGCGATAAAAGCTAAACCAACAGGAAATATTTGCCAAATGTGCAGTTCTTTAATGATGGATGGCACAAAAACTATACCGGAACGATGTAGTAATACTAAATGTCCAAACCATAGACCAGACAAACTAGAAAAAACCAAATAGCTACGCACCTCATCCCCGACCCTTCTCCAGTAAACTAGAGAAGAGAGTGTGGTTAAATGCGATTTCCCTCGCCATTTAATGGAGAGGGATGTAAGGGTGAGGTGGGTTTAAAAATAGAACAGAGGTTGTGCTATAATACTCTCATATGCAACATATTGAGAGTATTTTTAATATAAAGAAATTTTCAAAAAAAGAACGGGACGTATTGGAAAAAGCGTACGATTTTGCAAAGGCAGCTCACACTGGCCAACTAAGAAAAAGCGGTGAGCCTTATTTTGTGCATGTATTTACTACTGCAAAAAATTTAGCTGAACTAAATATGGACGGTAATGTAGTAGCTGCAGGATTTTTACATGACGTACTAGAAGATACAAAAGTTACAGAAGAAGAAATGCAGAAATCTTTTGGTGATGATATTACAAATTTGGTTTTGGGTGTTACAAAACTGGGAACTGTAAAATATAAAGGAGTTGAACGTAGTGTAGAAAATTTGCGTAAATTTTTTGTATCTATGGCTGAAGACATGCGAGTTATAATTATTAAACTTGCAGATAGATTACATAATATTGAAACACTATCTCACGTACGAGAAGACAAACAAAAACGAATTGCACTGGAGACACTGGAAGTATACGCCCCATTAGCAGATAGATTGTCCATGGGTAAATTAAAAGGTCGTCTTGAAGATGCAGCGTTTCCTTATGCTTATCCTAAAGAATATGGCGAAGTAAAACTATTAAGAGAATCTCGTAAAGATGCGGCACTACCTGAATTAATAAAAGTAGAAAACAATATTAAAAAAATTCTAAATCAATATTCGTTAAAACCAATTACCGTAGACCACAGAGAAAAACATTTATATTCTCTATGGAAAAAACTGCATAAATATAAAATGGATATAAACCATGTATACGACATTATAGCTATGCGTATAGTGGTAAAAAATATTGAAGAATGTTATTTGGCATTGGGGTTAATTCATGGTGCTTACAAACCCCTGCCAGGCCGTATAAAAGACTATATAGCCCTGCCAAAGCCCAATGGCTACAGATCTCTCCATACCACAATTATTACCGAATCTGGAGCAATTATAGAAATTCAAATTAGAACTGAAGAAATGCATAACGAAGCAGAATATGGTCTTGCTGCACACTATGCATACAAAGGAAATTTCAATACTGAAGACGAAAAATACAATTGGGTTAAAGAATTGCGTGATACTCAAAGCGAAGAAGAAACCGTTGATGGGTTTTACAAAAATTTAAAAATGGACTTTTTTAAAGATCGAGTTTTTGCTTTTACTCCCAAAGGTGACATTGTAAATCTTCCTGACGATGGGACTGTACTAGATTTTGCTTTTAATGTTCACAGTGAAATAGGGATGCATGCTCAAGCTGGCGAAGTAAATGGTAAATTTGCTGCGCTAAACCACAAATTGGTAAATGGTGATGTTGTAAAAATAATTACCGCTAAAAATGTAAAGCCATCCAGTAAATGGCTAGAATTTGCAAAATCTACAATGGCTCGTAAACATATAGAAAAACATTTAAAACAAAATTCCCTACTTTCAAAATTTCTTTCTTTTGGACAAAAATAAAAGCCGTATGATAATTCATACGGCTTATTACCTCTTTTAAAGAGATGCTTTAAGAATTAGCTTTAGCAAATTCTTCAGTGACTTCGGTTTTTAAAAAACCTTTGGCCACCATTTCAGTAACTACGGCTTTGGTCAAAGGCCTAATTTCTTTACCATTGATATGGCTTTTATTCAGTAAAAGAGAAACCGGAACCCATATTTCACCTTCCTTTGGTGAATTATTTACTGGTGTTTCTGCTGTAAAGATATTCACCTTTACTTTTTCGTTCCCAGAGTCTCCTGGGTCCTGAAACTGAATTGTTTTTTCTTTTTTGATACCAAACATTCCTGAACCACTTTTGGTTTG
Organism: uncultured Candidatus Saccharibacteria bacterium; assembly: GCA_964426555.1. Classification (GTDB taxonomy): domain Bacteria; phylum Patescibacteriota; class Minisyncoccia; order Phycocordibacterales; family UBA9973; genus 2-01-FULL-33-17. The sequence goes on from CAYRQJ010000003.1 coordinate 46,301, forward strand.
AGAAATTCTCCAGGCTGCACTGGTACTGTTTTCATCTTCATCAATTTTACCTCCCAAAAGTTGAATGGTTCCGTCACTTTTTTTGATACAACATACAGTATTGCCATTAGAGCAAACTAGTAGGTCGATTTCTTTTTGTTTTTTAACAACCGACATTTCAGTAGATTGATTTTGGTTTTCATTTTTGGTTTTAGGTGTTCTACCTTTTTTACCGTCTCCGTTGATTGTTTTTCTTTTGTTCATGTTTTTTAGTTTTAAGAGTTGATTTTGGTTTTAAATGTTCTACAAAAAATACTCCTTTCGGAGTATTTTGTCAATAGTTACTATAGATATAAACTATAGACTAAAGTTTGAAATATTATACAGATCTTCCTCACTTTCTTGATTTTCTTCTTCTTTTTTTGCTTCTTCTGTTATTATTTCGTTTTGAATTTCTTGTTTAATTTCTTCTACTATTTCAGGATTTAATACTATTTGATTTTCTTCTATATTTTGAACGAGACCAACTTCTATATTTTCTTTTAAAATAGAATTATTTTCTAATAATATTTCCTGAGCAATTTCTTCAATATTATTAATTGTTTCTTCTGGGATATTTTCTATAATTATTTCTTCAGTTATTAAATTAGCTGGAGGCATTACTACACCACGCTCTCTTTCAAATCTTGTTAACATTGTTTCTCCCCGTGCAATTTCCTTTGATTTTAGTAATTGTAATATTTCATCCAAATCAGCATCTGAGAAAAAGTCTATTGTTATTTTACCACCATCAGCTTTTCTTTGAATATGAACACGTGTACCCAGTCTTTCTTCAAGATCATCTTCCATGCTCATTACATTAGCATCAGGCAATAATTCGTGTTTACGAACACGGTCCACTGCAATACGACGAGCTATTCTTTCAGCTTCACGAACAGAAAGTTTTTTATAAACTATTTCTTTAAACAAAGTTTGTTGTTCTTCGGGTCGAGATGCCAACATCATCAAAGGTCTAGTATGTCCTTCGTTTATTTTTCCGGCTTGCAATGCGTCCAGTATTTCTTGAGACATTTGCAAAATTCTAAGAGAGTTAGAAACATATTCGCGACTCTTACCCATTTTAAGACCAACCTGTGCATGAGTTAAATTAAATTCATCAATCAGTCTCATAAATGCACGTGCACGATCTACTGCATTTAGATCTTCACGTTGCAGGTTTTCAATGATAGCCAATTCCAGCTTCATCTTATCGTCGTCCCCTTCACGAATAATAACAGGGACTTGTTTTATACCAGCCAGTTTTGAAGCACGTAAACGACGCTCTCCTGCAATCAGCTCGTACCTAGTTTCTAGACCCATGCCGTCGGGTCGTTCAAATTCACTGCGTGATACTACTAATGGTTGCAACACTCCGTATTGACGAATAGAATCTGAAAGATCTCTTAGTGGACCATCTTCAAATTCCTTGCGTGGTTGGTAAGGATTTGGGTCGATTTTTTCGACATCGATTAAAAAAATTGAATTAGGATAAGGTGACATAAAAAAATTATATCATAAAGTAGATATTTTATAACTGTTGATAATAAGTTGATTTCAGTGTAAAGTAGATAAATAATTAAATACATGCCCAGATGGCGGAATGGTAGACGCAGTGGACTCAAAATCCACCGTTGGCAACAACATGAGAGTTCGAGTCTCTCTCTGGGCACAAATAAAAAAACCGATGTTTTTAAAACATCGGTTTTTGGTATTAAATACCAATTAGTTTCTTGTTAACAATTCCTTTGTTGGCCAGACAGTTCTTTTGTTTTTTAAAATCTCATCAATTACATTTAATGATTTTTTATAAACATCAGAATCAATTGTACGAACCTCGGACTTATTCATGATTACAGCAATTAAAGAACCTGCTCGATTTGTATACTGGGCTTCTACTGGGTAAGGAGAAAAATATTCTTCAATAGCAAATGCTAAAAACACAACTGCTAAAGCTAAATTCTCGTGAGCCATTAGACCCCCAACAGCAATAAATCTACCATCAAATTCAACCCCGGCACATACTATTTCTTCGGGATTTTTACTTTTTTCATGATTTGCAATTTTTCTTTTTTTTAATAAAAGATTTAGTGAACCTTTGGCCATTTCATAAGTGATTTCAGTTAGAATTTCTTCCACTTCTTTGGCTCTCTCTGGAGAATTCTTTAACAGAGTTCTTGAAATAAATAAATGGCCATCAGCATCAGCTATTCGGATATAGCCATTTTTATTATTCATAGTAATAGTGTTAAATTTTCCTCGAAGGGAAATAATAAGTTTTGCTAATCCTTCGAATTTATCCAAAGGAAATTTTTCTGCTATTTTCAATATCTGACTCATAAGATTTTTAATTTAAAATCTATTCTATACCTATTGTAGAAAAAATCAAACTATACAAATTCGGGTTCACTGGATAGCTCTATTCCAAATTTGTCTTTTACTGTATTTATTATTGTGTTTTTAGCATTTAAAACATCATCATATGTTGCCCCGCCAAGGTTTATTAAGACCAGTGCATTCTTTTCGTATGTTCCTACATTACCAAACGATACTCCTTTTAACCCAGCATTTTCTACTAGCCAGCCAGCAGGAATTTTAACCATATCTTCGTTTACTTCAAAACTTGGCATATCAGGGTAATCTAATTTTAGTTTATTATAAATAGATTTTTCTACAATTGGATTTTCAAAAAAAGACCCACAATTCCCCCAGTCTTCTGGGTGCGGTAATTTACTCCATCTTATTTCTATAATGGCATCTCGAATTTGTTGTAGTGTGGGATTTACTATATTTAAATTTTGGAAATATTTTTTCACCCCAGCATATTCTGGAATAGCTGGTGGTAATGTAGATAATTTTAGAATTATATCAATAATGATATATCTGCCTTTTTGTGTACTTTTAAAAATACTATTTCTGTAGTTAAAATTACAGTCTTCATTTTTTATTGTGACTAATTTTTTTTCTAATGTGTCGTATGCAGTTAGTGATATAAAAACATCTTTTATCTCACGTCCATACGCCCCAACATTTTGTACAGGAGTAGCTCCGGCTGTTCCTGGAATTGCAGACAATGATTCAATACCAGACAAATTATTGTCTACTGACCATTTAACTACGTCGTCCCAATTTTCTCCAGAACCTATTTTTACAAAAACTTCAGTATTATTAGTATCTACTATTTCGACACCTTTTACTTCAATTTTTAGAATATTTAATTTTTCTACATCAGGTGACAATATAATGTTTGAACCACCACCAATCACAAAATAGTCTTCTCCAGTATGGGTATTAAAATAGTCTAATAAATTAATTGTATTTTTAATACTAAAAACATTGGCTTTTACGTCTATTCCAAAAGTAGTAATTTGACCCAAATTTATCACCATACTGTGCAAATCCATATACAACAATATATCATATATGATATATTAGTACCATGGCAAAAATAAAATCATTACAAAGCTACATTGGCTATTTAATTAAAACTATTCGTGAGCGTGAAGGTTTGACTCAATCCAAATTTGCAAAAATGTTGGATACTTCACAGTCGGCAATTGCAAGAATGGAAAAAGGTGACCAAAACTTTACAACTAAAGAGCTAGAAAGAATTAGTGATACGCTTGGTGAGAGACTTATTACTATTGCTCCAAAAGTAGACGACTTTGAAGTTGTTGGTGGTAAAAAATTATCTGGATCTGTAACTACACATTATTCTAAAAATGGAGCATTGGCGTTAATGGCGGCGGCATTATTAAACGAAAATACAACTACTTTGTATGGTATTCCAAGAATAGAAGAAGTTTTTCGTTTTATAGAAGTTTTTGAAAGTATTGATATTAAAATAACTTGGATAGACGACCATACATTGCGCATTACCCCACCAGAAAAATTTGATATTGAAAACATCGACGAAAAAATAGCCGGAGGAATTCGTGTAAATTTATATCTTATTCCACCATTAGCTCATAAAATGAAGGAATTTCGTTTACCAAATCCAGGCGGATGTAAAATGGGAGAAAGAACAATTTCTGCACATAAATACGCACTGGAAAAATTTGGTATTAAAATCAAATCTGAAGCTAAACATTATTTAGTTAAAAATTCTAAATTAAAATCAGCCGACATTACACTGTATGAAGCGTCAGACATGGCTGCAATTAATGCACTTATGGCGGCGGCACTAATTCCGGGTAAAACAATAATTCGTTTTGCTCCACCAAATTACCAAGTACAAGATGTATGTTTCTTTTTAAAACATTTAGGTGTACGCATAGAAGGTATTGGCACAACTACACTAACAGTGTACGGCGTAGAATACATTAACGAAGAGACTGAATGGTATAACAGTGAAGACCCAATTGAAAGTATGTTTTTCTTAGCGGCTGGTATTGTTACAGGTAGTAGTATAACTATAAAAAGATGCCCTATTGAATTTTTACGTCTTGAAATGTTAAAGCTAGAAAAGATGGGATTAAAGTATACAATGTCTAAAATTTACAAAGGCCAAAATGGTCATGTGGATTTAGTAGATATAAAAATAAAAGAAAGTAAATTACGTGCACTACCGGACAAAATCCATGCATTACCTTTCCCGGGAATAAATAACGACAATTTACCTTTCTTTGTGCCTATTTCAGCTGTTGCCAAAGGTACTACTTTAATCCACGACTGGACATGGGAAAATAGAGCAATCTATTTTACCGAACTTAACCGTCTTGGAGCTAAAGTATTACTGGCTGACCCACACCGTGTATATGTAGAAGGTGGTAGCGAATTACGCGGAGCACAAATTGTATGTCCACCGGCACTACGCCCGGCTACAATTATTCTTATTGCCATGCTTGCAGCCGAAGGTAAATCAATACTACGTAATGTATACGCTATTAACCGTGGATACGAAGGCTTGATAGAAAGACTAACTGAATTAGGTGCTGAAGTAAGCCAAGTCCAAAATCTAAGTTAGTATGAAAAAAGTTATTGTAGTTTGTGGACAAACAGCTACTGGTAAAAGTGATTTAGCTGTAAGTATTGCGCTGAAACTAAAGCAACAAAATATTAATACTGAAATTATTTCTGCAGATTCACGCCAAGTATACATTGGCGCTGATATGACAAGTGCAAAAATTACACAGAGTGAAATGTGTGGTGTACTCCACCATATGATTTCCGTTACATCATTTAAAAAAGACTATACAGTAGCTGATTATAAAAAAACTGTAACAAAAATAATAAATAAATTACACAAACAAAATATTGTGCCTATTCTTTGTGGTGGAACAGGGCTATATATTGATAATGTAATTTATAATAATAGTATTCCCGAAGTATTACCAAATGCAGAATTGCGCGTGAAATTAGAGAAATTAAGTACCGAAGATTTATTTAATATACTAAAAAAGAAGGATCCAAATCGTGCAAAAAACATAGATAGTAAAAATAAAAGAAGAATTATTCGAGCACTAGAAATAGTTGAAGTTTTGGGTTATGTCCCCCAAAATGAAACACCCATTTTAAATTATGAAACATTGTTTATAGGGTTAAAGCTAGAGAACGAAGAATTAAAAAATAGAATAACAAAACGCACCAATAAAAGAATACGTGCAGGAATGGTAGATGAGATAGTATCTCTACACAATAAAGAAAAATTAAGTTACGTTAGAATTGCCAGTTTTGGTATGGAATTTAAATGGCTGTCTTTATATGCAGAAAATTTAATTAATAAAGATGAATGTATAAATGGAATAAATAAAGATAGTTTAGCCTATGCCAAGCGCCAATTAACCTGGTTTAAAAGAAATAAAGACATAAACTGGCTAAATCCATTAAAGAAAGCAGATTTAAACAAACAAGCTATTAAATTGGTAAAAGATTTTATAAAATAGTGCGGGCGATGGAGGAATCGGACCCCCACCAAAGGTTTTGGAGACCTTCGTTCTACCACTAAACTAATCGCCCAGTCCTGTGAATATATCACATTTTGGGTAATAAAAAAAGGGACAATTTTGTCCCTTTATATTCTGTATTTTTTTTCAAATTAATTCTACTCTTTTATTTTGTTCACTATCCCAATATTTTATATCGGTAGCAAGATTAAATAACCATAGTAAATAAATGAACACCCAGCCAATATCAAATTCCCATTTTTTAATAGTGAATCTAGCTGAATTTTGATGTAAATGGTGAAAATAATGACGCCATTCTCCACCAGTCATAAAGTTTAAAACTATCTTTACAACAAACCATATTGGGTATATTAACCAATATATTATTTTTGGAAGTTTTTCAATAGATTCAAATAAATTACTTGAATAATCTTTGGTTATACGATCCTTTTCTTTTTTTGCATGACCCAGACCGTTTATAAAACCTCCGGCAACTATTGGTAAATACAAAAATTGAATAGCGAACATTAATATTCCCGAAGTGTTAAAAATCAAAAGATAAGAAGCTAAGAGAATAACAGGACCAAACCAACTAAGTTTATAGAAAATATTCTTTTCAACCCAGCTATTCCCCCATTCCATTTTTTCCATTTTTTCTTTTCTATTTTCGTCTACTGGTTTCAGTAAAAAGAAATACTCAACAAAAGTTGCAAATGGTCCTTTTATTTTTAATCCAAAAATTTTAATTGGATTTTTGGGACTATGCACATCTTCTAGTTTGTCAGAAGATGAATGATGGAATTTATGGACGATCACCCAGAATTTTGACTTTACTCCGGTATTTAACCACAAAAAGAATTGTAGTATGTATTCAACTATTATATTGAGTTTTACTGCCCGGTGAGTTTTTGACCTGTGTAAATACACAGTAGTTGCAATTGTGCTCATAAAACACATAATGCAAACAATTATTATTTTGTTGTTCATGACATTATATTTTAAATTTTTATTATAATACCACAAAAAATAAAATAAAAAAGGGTGCAAATAATTGCCCCTTTTATATTTTAAGATCTCTGTAATTAACAGTCTTTTTGTATTTTTGACTACCAGTTATTGATACTTCTAATTCAAGTGTAGTATTTTTACTAATCCTAATTATAGTAAAATCATGATCTTTTTTTGGTGTCACTATAAATTCAGCATATCCTTTTAATATTTTAAATTTTTTAGCTCGAGTAAGAATAATTTTTCCACCTGAATTATTTTTAGCCTTAGAAATTTTTAATAAATTTTGATCCTTAATAAAAACTCCATTAGTTATTACATTTATACGAATCATACCAAGACGACGCAAATAAATCTTTGGAATATCTTTAGTATCTAGAAAAATTATGTCTTCACAATCAAGACTTCCTTCTTTTAAAGAAACCCATTTTTCGGTTTGATTTTCAGATATTTTAATACCTGAATATGTGGAGAATGACTCCACTGTGTACAGTTTTGTCATTTTTGTTTTCTCCTTTCTTTTTACAATTTAACCACACATAGTTAAATTATGCAATATATAAGAAAAAACCGCTTTGAGCGGTTTTTTACTTCTTTACTTCTTTAAAGATTACATGTTTACGCAATTTCTTTGAAAATTTCTTAAATTCAAGTTTTGCTGTAACAGTCTTTTTATTCTTACGAGTAAAATAGATTTCTTTTGTATCTTTATTCTGTAATTTAACAAGGGATTTTTGTGCCATAATATGTTGGTTAGCTGCTAGATTTTAGTGCTTAGCAGTACATGTAGATTAACACATTTATTACTTTATTGCAATTCTCTTTATATTTGGGTTAATCCTGGTGACTATTTCATAGTTAATAGTACCGGCTAACCCAGCTACTTCGTCTGCTGTAATCTCTGCTTTGCCGTGTTTACCTATTATTGTAGCAGTATCCCCTGATTTTATGTTTTTAACAGCTGTAGCGTCTACTACACACATATTCATCATTACGCGACCTAAGATTTTACATTTAACACCGCCACAAATTACATAACCAGTGTTAGACAATATTCGTGGTACCCCGTCCCAATACCCCACAGGTAATATTGCAATTTTCATTTTGTTTTTTGCAACAAATGTAGCATTGTACGCCACAACATCACCCTTTGATATAACTTTCACTTGGGCAACTTTTGTTTTCCAAGACAAAGCCGGGGTTAGTTTTAATTTATTACCAATAGCTTTTTTTACTTCCATATCTGGCCATAAGCCATACATTCCAATTCCCACACGCACCATATCAAACGCTAAGTCATGATTCATTACAAAACCAGATGTGGCACTAATATGAACTATTGGGTAATAATCGCGCTGATTAAATTCGTCTTGCCAAATTTTTATTTTTTCTGTTTGTTCTTTTGTAATTTTATTGAACTTTTTATTTTCTGCTCCAACAAAATGAGAATATATTGCAACAATATTTAAATCTATATTTTCTTTTAGAATTTTTAATACAGCTGGTAAATCTTCCATTAGCATTCCTTGTCTTGAAAGACCAGTATCTATTTTAAGATGAATTAAAAAGTTTGCTTTGTTTTTATTTTTTACTATTTTGTTTAATGTAACAAGCGATGCAACAGTAATGTCTAATTTGTATTTTAGTGCTGTATCAAATTCGTCTTCTTCAATTTGCTTTAGTACAAGTATTGGTACTGATTTATAAGTTTTGCGCAACACAACTGCGTCCGCAATATCAAAAACTGCTAAATAATCTACCCCAGCTCTTACGGCAGCATCTGCACATATATCCATACCATGACCATACGCATTGGCTTTAACCACTGCCATAAGCATAGTATTTTTGGGTAAAATTTTCTCGTAATTTTTAATATTACTTTGAACCGCACTACTACTAATTTCTACCCATGTTTTTTCATTCATATAACTATTCTAACATATTTGAAGTTTATTGAAAAAATCCCCATATTATGGGGATTTTATCATTGGCCACTCATAATTTTCTTGACTTAAAATTTGTGCGACCCCACCTCGCGGTTTTTGCCTTTCATTATCACTCAAACAAAAACATCGCTCCGGTTCACAAAACCTAAAAATCCCCAGCAGTGGGGATTTTATTAACGGTTTTGTGCGCCGGGTTGGATTTGAACCAACGAAGCCCTGGGGCGACAGATTTACAGTCTGTTGTAATTGACCACTCTACCACCGACGCATGTAAAGAATATACACTATTTCTTATAATTTTTCAATTAAATAAAAATCTCCCATACGCTCTACGTCTGGGAGATTTTTATAATTAAAGTTATTTAACTTTTGGTCGCATTACAACTGTAGACTTTACACGTTTTCTTGTTTTATGTTCTACAACTAATTCCCCATTTTTTTCAGTTACTTCTACTATTGTTCCTGGTTTTATATCATGAGCAATAATATGTGTAGCTATTGGATTTAAGATTTTAGTTTGAATTAATCTATTTAATGGTCGTGCTCCATAGTGTGGGTCGTAACCCAATTTTGCAAGTAGTTTGTATGCAGCATCGTTGATTTGTAAATCAATTCCTTTTAGAAGCAATCTATCTCTTACAACTTGAGTACGCAATGTTACAATTTCACGAATTGTCTCAGGTGACAAAACATCAAATACAATTACTTCATCTAATCTATTCAAGAATTCTGGACGGAAATGATTTTTTAATGCATCCAAGACTTTATCTTTTACATCATTATATGCACTTGTTTGATTATGATCATTAAACCCAATAGATTCCATTTTATCTATAAACTGTGACCCTATGTTAGATGTAAGAATAATTATTGTATTTTTAAAGTTTACTACGCGACCCTTTGCATCAGTCAGGCGGCCTTCGTCTAATACTTGTAGTAAAATATTGAATACTTCTGGATGAGCTTTTTCAACTTCGTCAAACAAAACTACAGAATAAGGACGGTGGCGCACAGCTTCGGTAAGTTGACCACTGTCATCGTGCCCTACATAGCCCGGAGGAGACCCCACAAGCTTTGATACGCTATGTCTTTCCATATATTCGCTCATATCTACACGAATAAGCGCCCTTTCGTCATTAAACATAAATTCAGCCAAAGCTTTGGTTAATTCAGTTTTACCTACACCAGTTGGACCCAGGAATATAAAAGATCCTATTGGTTTGTTTGGGTCACCAATTCCGGCACGGCTTCGTCTTACGGTTTCTGCAACTTTTTGTACAGCACTATCTTGCCCCACTACACGTTTGCGTAGTTCGTCTTCCATACGAATAAGTTTTTGCTTTTCTTCTTCTAACATGCGCATTAGTGGTATACCAGTCCAACGGCTTACTACTTCGGCAATATCTTCCGCGGTAATTTCTTCTTTTAAGACACGACGAACTTTTTGCATCTTTTTTAGTTTCTGCATTTTTGCATCCAGTTCTTTTTTTAGTATTGGAATTTCACCGTAACGAATTTCTGCGGCACGAGATAAATCTTGTTTTAGCTGAGCACTATCAGCTTCGTGACGCAGGGCTTCCAAATCTTTTTTAATTTGTCTTACACTAATTACAATTCCTTTTTCGTTATTCCAACGAACTTCTAAATCTTTTGTTTTACTTTTTTGAGAATTTATTTCTTCGTCAATTATACTAATTCTGTCTTTTATCTCTTTATTTTGACCTTGTTTTGATAAATCTTTTTTTAATGCTTCTTTTTCTATTTCAAGACGCATGATTCTACGATGAGAATCTTCTAATTCTTTTGGTTTGTTTTCTAGCGCAATCTTTAAAGAACTAGACGCTTCATCTATTAAATCTACTGCTTTGTCTGGCAAGAAACGGTTAGTAATATAGCGTGTTGAAAGATTTACTGCTGCCAAAATAGCATCATCAGTAATATGCACTCCGTGGAAAATTTCATATTTATCTTTAAGACCACGAAGAATTGCTACCGCGTCTTCTATACTTGGTTCTTCTACATAAACTGGTTGAAATCTTCTTGCTAATGCTGGGTCTTTTTCTATATGTTTTTGGTATTCTTTTATGGTTGTTGCGCCAATTGCTCGCAATTCCCCGCGTGCCAAGGCAGGCTTCAACATGTTTGAAGCGTCCAGTGATCCTTCACTGGCTCCTGCGCCTACAATGGTGTGTAATTCATCAATAAACAATATTATTTTACCTTCAGACTTTTCAACTTCTTTCATAATGTTGCGTAGTCTTTCTTCAAATTCTCCACGATATTTTGTACCAGCTAAAAGTAATCCCAAATCCAGTGAAATTATTTCTTTATCTTTCAGTGTATCTGGAATATCGCCTTTTACTATACGATTTGCAAGACCTTCTACTACTGCAGTTTTACCAGTACCGGCTTCTCCGATTAAAACTGGATTATTTTTTGTACGACGAGAAAGTATTTGCATTATGCGCATTATTTCACTGTCTCTCCCAATTACTGGATCCAGTTTATCTTCACGTGCCAGTGCATTTAAATTTCTAGCGTATTTGTCTAAATTTTTTGTCTTACTATTTTTTGAAGATACTTCATTTGGTGATTCTTTTACTTCATTCATTATTTTTAAAACAGATTCTTTTGATATTTTAAAACGGTCTAATATATGTCTTGCTTCAGATTGAACATCAAACAAAGATAAGAATAAATGTTCTACATCTACAAATTCACTTTTAGAAGCTGTTGCTACTTTACTAGAATGCTCAATAACCTGAGCCAAGTCAGGTGTAAGATAAATTTGGTATGAAGCAGACAATGTATTACCGCGTTCAGGCATTTCAATTTGTTCTAGTATTACGTCTACAAGATGCGCAGTATCAATATCTAGCCTGTCTAGTAGTGGTAGTACTACAGAATCTTCTGTGGTTACAAGTGCCGCAAGAAGATGCAGTGATGACACGTGATTTTGACCACGTTCAATAACAAATTCGTGTGCGTGACGAATAATTTCTTTTGCTTTTGTTGTAAAATGATTAAATGGTGGCATATATATTCTTAGTATAACACGCCCTTGTATGTTCGGGCTATATCGTTAATTGCTATTAATAATTTGTCTATATCTTTTTTATTTGTTTTATTTCCAAAGGAAATTCTAATGCTTCCTAACTGATTATACGTTTTATTTTCTTTTTTCTTACTAATTTCTTGTATTACATAAGATTCCCCAGAATCACTGGATTTACAAGCACTTTTACTGGATACTATTACCCCGCGTGCATCTAGCTCTATCGCCAATTGTTGTCCAGTTAAATAAGGAAAAGATAAATTTACAATACTGGGAATAGAATTAGTATTACTATTTTCTACAAAATACAGTTCTTTGGGTTTACTAATTTTATTTATTGAATCTAATAAATATTTTTTTAATTCAGTATATTTTTGTTCATTTTTATTTATTACTTTTTTTAAATCACTAACAGCTAAACTAAAACCGTAAGCTAACGCATGTGGTACAGTCCCAGGTCGTAAATTCATCTCTTGATTTCCACCACCGTAAATTGACATAACATCAACATGTCTTTTTTTATAAAGTACAGCAATACCTTGGGGGCCGTTTATTTTTACACTGTTATATGACATTAGCTCTACCCCCTTTCTAATAAATGGAGAAATATCCATATGGGCAAAGGCTTGGCAAGCATCTAAATGAATATACGGATAAAATGGTTTTGCAAAAAATCTTGTACTTTTAATATTGTTAGATTGTTCTTTGTATAAATTTATTTTTTTTATTAGATCATTTATGTTTTGCACCACACCAATTTCACTGTTTACTAAATGTATACTAATAATTACAGTGTCTTTGTTTATTAAACTAACTATTTCATTTATATTTAAAATTCCAAATTCATCGGGCGCTACATAGCTAATATTTGCCATTTTTAATTCAGATAGTAATTTACATGTTTCCAATACTGCGCTATGTTCAATAGTTGAAGTAATTATATGAGGTAAATTTATTTCTTTTTTTGCAGTATAGACTGTTCCCATTATTGCCAGTGCTATGCTTTCTGTACCACTACTAGTAAAAAATATTTCGTCATTATGCGCATTAATATAACTGGCGATATTATTTCTAGCATTATTTAAAAAAATATTTGATTTTTCACCAGCAGAATGTGGTGACGAACTATTTGCCCAAAATAAAGCCATTGCAACACCAATTCTCTTTGCAATAGATTTGTTTATAATTCCACCCGACGCATAGTCCAAATATGTTTTTTTTGGCCCCAAAATACTCATATATTTTATACTATCATACAAAAAATATCCTTGCAAAATAAGCATTTTCATGTATAATATAAAACATGTTTTCACCCTCATTTATAGTAATTTTAATTCTTTGTATCATAGTACTAGTACTGGCAATACATGCTTTTATTTTAGAAAGCAGACTTAAAAAACTATTTCGTGGAGAAAATGCAAAATCTCTTGAAAAAATTATTGCAGAAATGCAATCAAGACTAAATGCGCACAACGCTCATGCTGTAAAAAATTCAAGTGATTTATTAGCATTAGCTGATAATATGAAAAGCAGAATTAGAAGCGTAAAAGCTATGAGATTTAAGCCTTTTGAAGATGCTGGTAGTAATCAAAGTTTTGCAATAGCAATAATTGACGACCACCAAGACGGAGTTGTGCTTTCTAGTCTTTACACCAGAGATAGAATGAGTGTTTTTGCAAAACCAATTACAAAAGGTAAATCTGAATACGAATTAACTAATGAAGAAAAAAATGTTTTAGAGTCGGCAAAACAACAAGCTTAATAAGAAAAATATATGCAAGAAAAAACTAAAATAATTTCAAAACAACCGATTGTGTCTGTAATGGGCCATGTTGACCATGGTAAATCTACCCTGCTTGATTATATTCGTAAATCTAATATTGTAGCTGGAGAATCTGGAGGAATTACTCAACACATTGCGGCTTATGAAGTAATGCACGAAACAAAAGATGGAGATTTAAAGAAAATAACATTTCTAGATACTCCGGGGCATGCGGCTTTTACTGCTATGCGTGTTCGTGGAGCTAACTGTGCTGATATAGCAATACTTGTGGTTTCAGCAGAAGATGGAGTAAAGACTCAAACACTGGAAGCATTGTCTGCAATTGTTGATAGCAAAATTCCATATATCGTAGCTATTAATAAAATAGACAAACCCGGAGCAAATATTGAACGTACTAAAAATACATTACTTGAAAACGGAGTATATCTTGAAGGTATGGGTGGAGATATTCCTTGGGCAGCAATTTCAGCTAAAACTGGAGAAGGAATCGACGAATTACTAGAATTAGTATTATTCGTTACAGAATTTCATGAAATGCGTGTAGATTTAGCACGCCCCGCAAATGGTATAGTCTTAGAGTCTTTAAACGACCCAAAACGCGGTATAACTGCAACACTTATAATAAAAGAAGGTACACTAAAAAAGGGCTCATTTATAGTATCTGGCGAAACAATAGTTACTACAAGAATGATGGAGAATTTCTTAGGTAAATCAATTACTGAAGCATATGCTTCGTCCCCTGTTACTGTAGTTGGTTTTAATACTGTTCCAGCTGTTGGGGCAGAATTTACTACATTTGATAATAAAAAAGATGCAGAAAAAGCAATAGAAAAAAACAAAGAAGGAGCTTTGACTCAAAATAAATTTGCTGAAAAACATACAGAATTTTCAGTACCATTAATTATCAAAGCAGATGTAGTTGGTAGTATTGAAGCTATTGAAAAAGAAGTACACAAATTAGATACCGAATTAGCTGGATTTCATATAGTTCACACTGGTGTTGGTAATATAAATGAAAATGATATGAAATTAGCTTTAGCTGATAGATCTACAATTATTGTAGGTTTTAATGTGGCTATCGACAAAAAAGCAACAGACTACAAAGACCAAATGGGTATAAATGTAGAGGTATTTGATATTATTTATAAACTTACAGAAAAATTAGAAACTACACTGGAAGAACTACGTCCAAGAAAAGAAATAGAAAGCGTTAGTGGTGAAATGAAAATACTAAAATGTTTTAACCAAACAAAAGACAAACAAGTAATTGGTTGTAGTGTTATTACTGGGTCAGTAAAAATTGGGTCATTTGTAAAAATAATGCGAAGAGAACATATGATAGGCCAAGGTAAAATTACTGAGATGCAACACAATAAAAGTAAATCCAAAGAAGTATTTGAAGGTGACGAATGTGGTATTCAAGTTGAAACAAAGATAACATTGGCTCCGGCAGATGTATTACAAGCTGTGTATAAAGAAATAAAATAATATGGCAGGATACAGAGGTGAACAAATACGAGAGCGAGTTCGTGAAATAGTTTCTAAATATGTTAGTCGCGAAACTAATGGTAGAAGCATAATTAGCGTATCTACTGTGGACATAAACGACAAGGCAGACATAGCAGTAATCTTTGTAACTGTTATTCCGGAAAGTGAGGAAAAAGCTGCAATGGATTTCCTAAAAAGAAAAAGAAGTGAAATTAGAAAAGATATAATGAAAAAATTACCAATTGCACGCATACCCGTAATTGATTTTAAAATAGATGTCGGAGAAAAATTAGTAAGTAGAATTACTGAAATAGAACAAAATGAAAAAACCGCATAATGCGGTTTTTTCATTTTGTCATTTAGTGCCTCGTGAGGGGATCGAACCCCCGACCATCTCCTTAAGAGGGAGCTGCTCTACCAGCTGAGCTAACAAGGCAAAACAAAAATTAAAATTTTGTTAAGTTAGTTTATAATAAATAAACATAAAAATCAATCTGCTATTGAATATTTTCTTAAAATAGTATAAAGTATATCCATGCCGAGGTGGCGAAATTGGTAGACGCACTGGTCTTAGGAACCAGCTCCGCAAGGAATGGAGGTTCAAGTCCTCTCCTCGGCACACGCCCTCACCCAATTGCCCGAGTGATGGAATGGTAGACATAGGGGACTTAAAATCCCCAGGACATAGTCCGTGTGGGTTCGAGTCCCACCTTGGGCACCAAGAGAGCACGCAAGGCGTGCGTGTGGACGAGAAAACCTTTTCTATATTTATGAGCCCCGTTATGTTCTCGGGGTGAATAAATAGAAAAGGTGTACAGATCCTGTAAGGATCGAGTTCTGGTATTAAATAACAAGGTCCAGTCGCCAAGTGGTAAGGCAAGAGTCTGCAAAACTCTTATACGGCGGTTCGATTCCGCCCTGGGCCTCACTAAACGACAATATAAAAAACCGCTATTAATAGCGGTTTTTTATATTTATTTTATGAAGCAGATTGTAATGTATTTATAAGTAAGTTTAATATTCCATAAACTCCAAACATTATAAACAAACCAATTAATCCCCACATCATATGTTTAGTCCCCTTGTTTCTAGCTTCTTCACTGCTAGCATCCATTATCATTTCAACTACTCCCCAAATAAACACAACCAGGGCAACTATAAACATTAGTTTAATTAAAGGTTGTACAATATTTGAGACCAATGCTCCGATAATTTTGGAACTATCCATAAATTAAATTAACAGTTTTGACTTTGACCAGGAACACAAGGAAGTGTTACATCAGCAGAACCAGGTGTACCAGTACCTAATGTACGACGTACGATAGCTACAAGACCCCAAATTGTTGTTATAACGAATAGACCCAACACACCATACAAGATTGTACCTTGAGCTTTCTTTTGAGCTTCTTCCCCACCACTACGTCCTGCAATGATGAATTGCACTACACCAATGATGATCATTAAGATAGCAAACCCTACTAAAACACGAATGAACAAGTTCATTAATGATTGACCAGTACTAAGGATTGTTCCTACTGTTTGTGGACCAGTATAAGCTGGACCAACGTTAGTAGTACCCTGAGCAAATGATGCAATAGGAGCCAAGAAACCGAAAGCAAGTATTAATAAATTACGCATATTAAATGAAAATTCTTTGTTAATAATATAGTCTTATTATACTATATATTCTTATAATCAAGCAAGGAAATAAGGTCTTTTGTGTATAACTATTTTATAATAATCTTTACTTCGTTAGTTACATAGACTTTACTAGTTGTAATATCTTTATAGTGATACATTATACAACTTTGTGTCCCGGAGCCTGGTATTGTATAAGTTGGAGAAGTATAACCAGTATCAGCAGTTAAGCTTTTATTAGAATTTTTTTCTAAAATATTCGGTCCAATAGTTCCGTCTCCTCCAATTATTTTGCATTGCACAAATAACACACCATTATATGGAGTAAATGATTTATTAACATCCCAACCAAATTTACCTGTTACTGATCCAGCTTTTTCGCTAATCTTACTAAATGTTAAATTAGCAGTATAAGGATTTGGAGTAATAGCATCTTTTGTTATTAAAGGAAAATTACCACTTGTTGTACCAGAACTTGTATTATTATTTGAAGCTGGCGCTTGACTACCAGCAGTAAGTAAGCTTTTTGAAGTATAACCAAGAAATGTTTTATCAGATTTAAAGATATTCCAAAAACCACTGGTTTCCCCACTAACATTTAAAACAGTTCCATAAGCATTTTTAGTAATAATATTGGCTGATGAAGCAGTGCTTGGGTCAGATCTTAGGTTTGCACCATTTAGAGCATTTACATAGTATTGTTTCAAAGTTCCAGCTACAGGAGAATTATCCGCAGGAGGAGTTACTACTGGGTCAGTTTTAACTGAATCACCCTGAGAATTTGTTGGTTCTTTTGCTACATCTTTTTGAGTATTAGGGTCTACTACTGTTCCAGTATTTGTTCCGTTGGTAGTTGTATTACCAGTACCCACCCCGGTTGTTGTATTATTATTTAAAACTGCACCTGCTGTTGCTGTTCCGTTAGAATTATTTACATTATTAACTACCCCAGCATTGGAGCCTGAATTAACTAGATTATTATTGTTGGTAATACTGGAATTACTAACCCCACTGTCTTTTGAAATATTTGAAACAGTATCAATAATTACATTTGAAATTAACTGTGCCCCAAGAATTATTGCGGCCCCAATCAAAGTCCAAGTTAAAGTTTTATGAGCTGTTTCGATTGCTTCTGGTTTACCACGAGCAACAACATATAAGAATCCAGAATATATAACCATTACAATAATAACTGGTATAGCAAACTCAATCACAACTTTTAAAATTTTTGCAATTAAATCTTTGATTGTAGTAGTACAACCCGTACCACCTTTTTTGTCACAAATTGGATTATCAATTGCTACCTTTAATTCAAAATTATCCGCCGGAGTAGCAGTTTTAGCATCTTGTGCAATTGCTAATTTAGGAAGCATTGCAAAGTTTCCAGAAAATACAACTATTAAAAACAATAAAGATGTTAGAAAATTTTTTTTCATCCCGTTAGAAGCAGATCGCGATCAAATCACGATTTTGCTTTATTATACTTATAATTTTACTTTTATTTAAATTCATATATTTATTATCTTATCATATTGCGATCGCGGCTTCTAACGGGACAGGTTCTACTTTAAATTTAAAGCTTTATCTTTTAATTGTTCATAAGGCGCCGAATCACCTGTATTTATACCAAAACCAAATGTTCTTCTTATAACAGCAACCAATGCATATACTGCTGTTATAACAAAAAAACCAATAATTCCATAAAGAATAAATTGTCTACCTTTTGCTTGAGATTCTTCACTTGCAGGATTACGAAGCATTACTGTGACTCCCCATACAAAAGAAACTGTAGCAATAGCAAAAATAAATGGCAGTATAGATACCCGAACTAAACAACCGATGTAATCTACATAACCACCAAATGTTTTATTGTTGCTAGCCACAGTACATGTATTTGTCCCAGCACTGCGCAAAATAGATGTATCATTATTAATATTACCTTCTGTTGTAATATTTACTTTTTCATTACCAACAACATTAGTATCACTGCCAACAAAATTATCCTCGGCTGTCCAGTTAACTGGACTATTTGTGTCGTCGGCTCCAAAACCACTAAACTGTGCATTTGTAAACACCGGTACAATACATATTAAAAGCATAACTAGCACACCAAGATATTTTCTCATATTTATATTATACATATTATGGAGTAATAATTCCAAACTGATAAGTGATTTTTTCTTTGCTTGTAGTTGTACCTTCTAAGACACATTTATACCTGGTTTTTGTGTACAGGCCAGGTAATACATCTGAAACTGGAATTGCAACAGGAACTTTTACTGCCAAAAGCTGACTAGCCCACAAAACTTCCCCATTATAATTACCCTTATCACTGTCACAAGTATAATTAACACTACTTTCAATTCGTGGAGAAGCTACAACATTAAAGAACATGTGGTTGTTTTTATATATAATATCACTGGCTTTTAAAACAACAGGACCGACTTCTCTTGGGTCTATATATATTGGAGTATTCACCATAAAAGCCCGAACTTGTGGAATATTTGAAACAGTAAAACCAGCTAAACATTTATAGATACTAGAATAAGCAAAACCAGTTGCGGGGTCTTTAGTAATTGGTATAAAGAAATTTGGACCCAAATTTGTATCACTATAAACTTTACCCATTGCTGGAGTATAGCCATTGCCAAGATCAGTATTTTCAACTGAAACTTTTAAATTCAATTCATAGCCAGCATTAGGTCCAAACATTTGGTCACAACTTAATAGTATTGTGCCATTGTCTACTACTGGACCATTAATAACAGGCACAGCAATACCATCTGGAATTTTTTGATTTAAAGTAATTAAACCAGGGCCTTGGGGTGGAATGTAATTTTTAAAAATAGTTCTAGGGTACCCAAGAATAACTGGGTATTCAAATTTGTTTTTAGGTCTACTTGGCTCTGGTATTTTAGGAGTATCAATATCGTAAGTAGTTGATACTGTTTGAATTTTTGAATCAGGATATCCTGATATTTTTTCCAATGTTTCTGTCTCAAAATCACAACTATATGAAGAACCAGGACGCAAACCATAACCATTCCAAACAACTGGTATTGTCACCGGAGAAACAAATGTATCAGGAGGTGTATTTAGTAAAGTATTATTTACTTTATTTTTACCAACAACAGTTGGGTCAAATGTAATTTTGCCATTAAATTTATGGTTAGCTCCATTTGAAACACATACTACATCGATATTTGGATTTATATTAATAGAACCATTTAAATACAAAGTTACACTGTCTTTGTTCATTTTATCTGCAACTATTTTAAAGATTGTATTTAGTTTTTTTGTATTAGTTAGACTATTTATTATGCCTTTTATTTTTTCTTCTTTTTTTATATAGTCCCCTCCGGATTTAGCTGGTTTTAAATAATAAGTCAGTGCACATTCTGCATTTGTATCTTCACTAATTCGATATGGTAAATCTGCAATATTAAAATTAATTACACCTTTATTCTCAAGACTATCTACCATAAATCCTGTGGTTTGAATTAAGATATCACCCGACTTTTCATCTTTACAAGAAAAATATCCAGAACTAGTTGCTAAAGATTTAGAATTTTCATATTGTATAGTAATAAATTCTTCACTAAATTTTGTGCTAGTTATTTTAAAATCAGGAACTGGACCCGATACCGACGGAGTTAGAACTACTCTGTCTGTAGAATCAGCAAATTCTATTGCTCCATTCATATTTTCAACAACACAATCATACTGTGAGTCTTCTATTAAATTAATATTTGCATTAACTTTACTTGTCCCTTTTTCAAAAACAGATTTTGTATTACTAGAAGTAAACCCATCACTAGTAGTACAAGTTAAAAGTACTGACATTCTATAGCCAGCACTGGGCACTATATTAATAGTAGCAATTGATTGATTGGGTTTTTTTGTGTCAACTTTAAGTTCTACTTTGTATTTGGCATCATAAATACTAGTTTTAGATGTGTTATTTTGAGCCAGTATTACACTGCCCAATAACCCACGATTTGTCCAATTAACATTATTCAAGGATAAGCCAGCACGTCCACGAGTAGTATCAGCACCCAACGATTTAAATATTGTATACACAATAAACCAAGATAGCAGTATCAAGGCTATCCCTATTAATATATTTTTAAATATTTTTTTAGCTTTACCACGAGCTTCAGGGTTAGCACCGCTGGTCATAAACAAAAATCCGGCATATACAACAAGCAATATTACAAAAGGTAAAAGTATTGTTGTTAAGAAAAATTTAACTCCACTATTTATAAATCTAAATATATCGTTAAAATTACACATTTTAGTTTTTTCTGTTGCTTCTTCTATTGTTGCACCTGGGTGTTGGTTTTGATATTCAGAAATTCTTTCTGCTTTTACAGTTGGGTCAACATTTTCGGTACCACATGGAATACCAATTGCTGCACTTGTATAAAAAAATGGCACAAATTGAAATAGTGTAACAAACAAAATTATAATTAAAAAATTTTTGTATTTCATATTAATTCCCTGTTGGCACAGTAACATCATTACTGGTATTAGTTAAAGGTTTACTAAAACGACCAAGTAAATAACTAAGAGAACCATCAGCTCTTTCATACGCACCTTCGGCATCAGTTCCCCCAGCTAAAATATTTTGAGTTAAATCTTTAAATATATTTGTTGTCTCAGAATTTCCTGGGTCAAGAATAGATATACTACGCAGTGCTGCATTTTGAAGTGTTTGTTGGTAAGCCAAAGCCGGATCTGCATTTTGTTTCAAATCGGATAAATAAATAGGTGGTAAAGACAAAATTTTTGACAACTGTTCATTGTGATAAGGACTACTAATTGTTTGAATTGTTAAAATTGCAGTTTGTTGATTTTTAGAATATCTAGACATTGCAATACCGGTTAAACGCGCATAAGTTTTTTTTGTATTTACTCCACGAGGTTGTGGTACTTCGGATAAAGAAAGTGACAAATTTGGATTTCTTTCTTTAAGTTTAAAAAGTTCGCTAGAAAATCCAACATAATAAACTACTCTTTCAGTTAAGAAAGAACTGGTTGCATCAGGAAGACTTTTATTCCATGAATAAACAAATTTATCTGGTGAAGCAAAGTCAGTAAAAAAAGTAACAACTGCTGGTAAAGATAACCCTAATGATGTTTTGTGTGTTCCCAAAGTAGATACATAATTACCATTACCATCACTGGCTATTATTGGATTACCAACTTGTAGTAATAATAATTTTATAATATCTTTTGCATGAACATTATTTTCAAATCTTCCAAAAGAAATAGTGCTTTGCAAAAATGCATTTGTTTGGTCTTTTTTAGTTAAAACTTCTGCTTGTTTTGTAATTTCATCCCAATATTTTGGAGAAAGAGCAATTCCATCGTTAGCCAGTAATGTTTTATTATAATAAAAAACCATTGGATCAATTAAAAAAGGATAAGCTAAAATTCCATTTGGAGAAAGAAAAACATTAAATGCTGGAGCAAAAGATTCAAGATATGTCTTTTGAGGCATTATATTATATGCAATTGGTGAAATTTGAGCATTAAATTTTAATACATTATCATTGGTTACAAAAAACAAATCAGGAGCATTACCGTCGGCAAAAGCTTGGATTAAATCTGCTTCATAAGTTTTTGGGTCTTTAGCAATATAACGAATTTTAAAATCTTGAACACCATCAGCTAAATCAGTAAAATAATTTACAAAATCAGCGCTATTTTCAGTACCCCAAATTACAACAGTCCCGCTACCTTTGAATTTACTTTTACTAGATGGAGTTGGAATATAGCCAGCAAAAATAACAACAGCTAAAATTGCCCCTACCCCAAAAATAATTAAAAGAATTGTTTGAAATTTTTTCATTAATACAAAATATTAAATTCTACTACACCCACTAATAATACCATATTCATCATGTATTGTGTCAAAATTTTCAGAAGATACAAACCCTGCACGGTCTAAATATTCAAGCATATCATCAATTTCGATACGAGTATCTGGATGAGTCATTATCCCAAATTCATCTTTCTTCATTTCAACAACACAAATAATACCACTGTGCTTTAAAACACGTCTGCATTCTTTTAAAAAAGATTCCCGATATACAATATTTCGTAGTTCATGCCAAACAATAACAATATCTACATATTCATTCTTAAAAGGTAAATTTTTACCATTATCTAATTCAGTTTTTATTAATAAAATATTTTTATCTAAGTTTAAATTTTGATTATTTGTTAAAAACATAAACTCACCATCAGGTATTTGGGTATGAATATCTTTTAATAATTCTTTTTGGGGTTTACCTATAAATAAAACTTTAGAATTTTTCCTAAAAGGTAAATTTTTTAGTGGCAATGTTGCATTATGATGCACCATTTTAGTTTAAAATTGCAAGTGATGCCAGTTGGTCTCCGGCGCGCAGTTTCATAATACTGACACCCTGAGTAGAACGACCAAGTACTGGTACAGCTGATAAATCAGTACGCAATGTTTGACCTTTTTTAGAAATTGCAATTAATTCTCCATCGTCCCCTGCAATACGCGCTGAGATAATTTCTCCTGTTTTTGCAGTTACTTTTGATGTAATTATTCCACTACCACCACGTTTTTGAACTTTGTATTCAGATAATTTTGTACGCTTACCAAGACCATTTTCACTAATGGTAAATATTGTTAGATTTTCCATTCCTTTTGAAACAGAATTCACTCCAATTACAGCATCAGTTTTGTCTAACTTCATTCCAATTACTCCGGCAGCAGTACGGCCCATTTGACGAATATCTGTTTCTTTAAAACGAATTGACTGACCTTGTTTTGTAACTAGTAATACATCGTCATTTTTTTCTAATGCCAATACTGAAATTAATTCATCACCTTTTTCCAGTGTAATTGCAATTAAACCACTGCGTCTTACATCTTTAAATGCTTCATAGGCTACTTTTTTAGCAGTACCATTTTTTGTAACAAGCATTAAAGATTCAAATTTTGCTTTATCATTTTTACCAATTGGTAAAATAGAAGTTACACGTTCGTCGGCAGTTAACGAAATAAAGTTATTTATTGATTTACCTTTTGTGGCGCGCTTACCTTCTGGGATATCAAACATTCTTATTTGATACGCTCGGCCTTGGTTTGTAAAGAATAGTAAATCCGCATGTGTATTTGCATCAACAAGCATTGTTACGAAATCTTCTTCTTTTGTTTCTATATCAATACTACCAACACCGCCTCGGTTTTGTTTACGATATTCTGTAGGGTCGGTTCTTTTTACATAACCACCAGCAGTGTAGACAAGTACAGATTCTTTTTCAGGAATTAAATCTTCTTCGTTCATAGATTTTAGTCCACCTTTTATTATTTTAGTGCGTCTGTCGTCACCGTAATTTTTCTTTACATCTTCTAATTCTGTAGAGATTATTTTTGTAACTTTTTTAGGATTTTTTAAAATACTTTCAAGTTCGGCAATAAGATCTTGCTTTTCCTTTAATTCCAGTTCTACTGCTTTGCGTTCTAGTCCAGCTAGTTTTTGTAAACGCATTTCAAGAATAGCGGTTGCTTGCAGGTCACTAAATTTAAACCGTTTTATCAAAGCTTCTTTTGCAGCTGCGCCGTCTTTAGATGCACGGATTATTTTAATAACTTCGTCGATAAAATCCAAGGCTTTTTTAAGACCAAGTAAAATATGTTCACGATCTTTGGCTTTAGCTAAATCAAATTCTGTTCTGCGAACAATAACTTCACGACGGTGTTTGATAAATTCTTCTACAAAAGATTTTAGAGATAAAGTTTGAGGAATTCCATCAACTAATGCCACCAAGTTATAATGAAATGTATTTTCTAGTTGAGTATGTTTATATAAATAGTTTAAAACTTTTTGTGGATGAGCTGCAGTTTTAAGGTCAATAACTACACGCATATCACGAGTTGATTCGTCGCGCAAACCTTTGATGCCATCAATCTTTTTTTCGTGAACAAGATTAGCAATACTTTCTACAAAGTTAGCTTTTACAGTACGATAAGGCAGTGATGTAATTATGATTTGGAATTGCCCACCTTTTAATTCAACTATTTCTGCTTCACCACGCACAACTACCCCACCGCGACCGGTTTGATAAGCATGTAACATATCTTTTTTATTATAAGCAACGGCGCCTGTTGGGAAATCTGGACCTTGGATAAATTCCATTAAATCTTCTGTTGTAGATTCGGGATTATCATTAAAATGTAAACATGCATCCATTACTTCAGTAAGATTATGCGGTGGAATGTTTGTAGCCATACCTACAGCAATACCCAGTGTTCCATTCAAAAGTAACCCGGGGACTATAGAAGGTAGCACTACTGGTTCTTTCCTGGTTTGATCGTAGTTTGGACGGAAATTTACAGTATTTTTTTCTAAATCTTGCAAAAATACATTTGAGATTTTAGACATTTTAGCTTCGGTATAACGCATAGCCGCTGCATTATCGCCATCGATTGAACCAAAGTTACCTTGCCCAAAGACTAACGGATAACGATAAGAGAAATCTTGCGCCATTCCAACCATAGCGTCATATACTGACGCATCACCATGAGGATGGAATTTACCCAATACTTCACCCACTACTGCAGCTGATTTACGAAAACGTCCCCCACTAGTTAACCCCATTTCATGCATAGCAAAAAGAATACGACGATGTACTGGTTTTAAACCATCACGCACGTCAGGAAGAGCACGAGCTGTGATAACGCTCATAGCATAGTCTAAATATGATTCACGCATTTCGGTAACAATTGGTCTTTCTGTTATTCTGTCGTGTTCAATTATTATTTTTGGTTCTTCTTTGGGTGTTTTAGGCATATGCTAATTATTTGTCTGATTACTTATACTACTTTTATTTTCTTTTAAAATACTACTTCCATTTTTTATTCCTTTACTTACATTCTCACTGTCTTCTGTGATTGAATTAACCGCGGGGCTTAAATCTTTTTTTAAACTGGAAAAATTTATATTATACAAACGTCCTCGACTAAGTAATAAATATAACAATGCAATTATAAAAGTTGTAACTCCGGCGTATATTAGAGCTTTTCTTTTTTTCTGCGTTATTGTTAATTCTTTACTTTCTTCAAACATATTTATACAGATAGCAATACTATTTCTCCTTCTTTGCCTGCCAAATCTTTTTTCTTAACGGTTAATTTATCTACCTTAGATGCTCCTTCTTGACCTGATTCTTTTAGAAAACCTTTCATTTTAGCTGTATCATTCCCCATTGGTATAACAATTGCTGCGTCGGACCCTACAGCCATTTTGTTAGCCATTGCAGATGTTAATTCAGATTGATCAATTGGCATAAATATAATATCACAGGTTCCAATTTTTCCACGGAATTCTGGGGTTAACATTTCATCGGTTGCAAAACCTAAGAATACTAAACTCATTCCGTCTAAATTCATTTTATAGACTGTGTTGATATATTTATCTTTTCCCAGTGTTACTTCAGATCCAAAACCTTCTATAGAAAGACCTGTTATTTCGTAGTTTCCTGGACCGTCTATAACAAAAGGCACAGTTGTACCATATTCCATATTCTCGGGACCATTTGCATTAGGTAAATGAGTAGAAACCAAAACAACGTTTGATCCAAATCTTGGAACTTTGCCGTCTTTGACTATTTTGAGTGGATTATAAGCTAATGTAAAATCTCCGTACTGTATCTTTAAACAAGATTCTCCTTGGTATGTAACTATCATGTGATCATTATATCGCAAAATATGGTCAAGGTAAAGAAAAAAATTGTACAATTTCCAAATCTATTAAGCAGGGCTTGATTTAATCTTATTTTCATGGTAGATTGTTCCCAGTTCGATATTAATAATAACGACTAATTAGCTGACCCTTTCTGGATCCCAATTTCAGTCACTATGACTGCCCAACCGGTACCAGAAATACTAATTAGTCACATAAATATACATTATATGAGTGATGAGCTTACATTAAAGTCCATCATTGAAGAATCTAGTAATACACCATCACTAGAAGCTTTGATAGAAGGACCAGTTATAGGGATTAAAAAATCTTCTGTATACATTGACCTGGCACCATTTGGTACAGGTATAATCTACGGACGCGAATTTATTGCGGCTCGTGATATTATAAAGAAAATTAGCATCGGTGATTTAGTTAAAGCTAAAGTTGTAGATGTTAAAAACGAAGAAGGTTACATAGAACTTTCTTTGAAAGAAGCTAAGCAAGCTTTGATTTGGAGTGAAGCTGAAAGATTAATCAAGGCAAAAACAATACTTGAAATCCCTGTAAAGGAAGCAAACAAGGGTGGTCTTATTCTAGACTGGCAAGGTATTAGTGGTTTCCTACCAGCTTCTCAATTAAAAGCTGAAAACTATCCACGTGTTAACGATTCAGACAAAGATAAAATCTTAGGTGAACTGAAGAAACTTATTGGCAAAAAACTAACTGTAACTATGCTTACAGCTATTCCAAAAGAAGGTAAACTGATCTTCTCTGAAAAAGATAATAATCCTGAAGAACGTGCAGAAACATTGTCACACTACACATTAAATGATGAACTAGATTGTGAAGTATCTGGAATTGTAGACTTTGGAGTATTCTTGAAAATTGAAGAAGGTCTAGAAGGTTTAGTACACATTTCAGAACTGGACTGGGGACTTGTTGAAGACCCACGCCAACTATTTAAACTAGGCGACAAAATTCGTGCAAAAGTTATTGAAGTAAAAGAAGGTAAAATTTCTCTTTCTATCAAAGCTTTAAAGGAAAACCCTTGGGCAGAATTTGAAGGCAAAATCAAAAAAGGAGACATTGTTAGTGGTGTTGTAATCAAATTCAACAAGCACGGTGCATTAGTTTCTATAAAACAAGGTGTTGCTGGACTATGTCACCAATCTACTATGGGTGGTGAAGACAAACTAAGAGAAAAACTTTCTCTAGGCCGTACATATAATTTCCAAGTAACATTGTTTGAACCAAAGAACCAAAGAATGACATTGGTGTTGATGGAAGACGAAAAGAAAGCTTAGGCTAGAAACTAGTTGCTAGTGAATAGTTTATAGTGATTACAAAATAAAACCCCGATTTATCGGGGTTTTATTTTTATACTAAAACTTTTTCTTCAATTTTTGTAACTCGAGTATCAAGATTTTTTAAATCTTCTTTTGTAGCTTTTACAAGAGCAATATCGTCAATTCTATTATTTACAGAGTCTATTTTATGAGAAAGTCTTTCTTCTATTCCTTTCATTTCATTTTTTAATAAAGTGAATTCATTAGCACTAGACTCAAAACCCTTCACCATACTAATAGCAAGTTGATCTACGAGATTAGTTAGCTGACCTACATCTTTAGTTAAATTATCTATCTTCTCTTCCATATATTTACATCATATTACTTCTAAAAAATACTGTCAAATGATAATTTTTGACTTTTTGTAAATTTAATGTAGAATACATAAAACTCAAAACTATGCTATTTATACAATGGACAGCGGCAATACTTGCCCTGCTAAATAAATTTCTCCTAAATTCGTGGCTACATAAACTGTCTAGCCCAATAATAAAAAAATTTCCTAAAAAATTTACCACTAAATCTTTTGGTTGGGTGTTGGGGATAGCTTCTTCAATTTTTGGTGTAATATTTTTAATTTTACGACCAGAGAATTTTAATATCTTCATTATGAATAATTTTTCAATGATCTTGTTAATGCTTTATGCTTATACAGTAGCTAGATCAAAAAATGATAAAAGTTATTCTAAATGGCAAAATAAATTAAAAGAATGGGATTTTAAAATAAAGTTATTTCTAATAGCCATAACAATCACAATTTCTTTATTTTTAATGCTAAAAGAAGAATCAAACCCAATAATTAAAGCTCAATTTTATGGTGCAGCAACTGGGTTAATTGGAACGCTATTTTTAGCATTCCACAAACCCAAAGAAACCAGTATTGGTTGGGCACTTTATTTTGTGTCACATTCGGTTGCATCTTATGTATTTTTTACAATAAATATTCCAGTTTTTGGAATCTTTCAGGCAATTTCAGCTATAATTGCAATTCCTGGAGTATTTCACAAAGAAGAAAAAGAAGAAAAAGAATATCCCCCATTAGATTAGTCTAATGGGATTTTTATTTTTGGTTAATTTCGTTTGCTGCGGCGGAATATCCAAATTCAACAATTTTATTTATTGCAATAACAGATTTTGGTAAAACATTCTTTAAAATTTCATTGTCTTCTTTATCAAAGTCCCCTAAAACATTTGGTTTGAATAATTCATTATTCTCCCCTGTCTTACTTATACCAATGCGTAATCTTGTATAATCTTTACTGCCCAAATAATGATTTATAGATTTTATTCCATTGTGTCCACCATCACCGCGTCCATAAAC
The DNA here is from genome assembly GCA_964426555.1 of uncultured Candidatus Saccharibacteria bacterium. Classification (GTDB taxonomy): domain Bacteria; phylum Patescibacteriota; class Minisyncoccia; order Phycocordibacterales; family UBA9973; genus 2-01-FULL-33-17. Next base: position 75,514 of record CAYRQJ010000003.1, read on the forward strand.
TATTTTTTGTATACCAACGCCCAGATCTATTTCGTCATGAACTACAATTAATTTATTTAGCATAAACGGGTCAATGCGTTTTAGTCCATCTATTACTTTCCCTGACTCATTCATAAAAGTTTGTGGTTTTAGTAATAGTAATTTCATACCATTTATTTCAATGACGCATTTCTCTGAAAGTAAATATTTATCGTATTCCCAATCAGCGTTACCTGCCAATAAATCTAAAACAAACCAACCAATATTGTGGCGAGTCTTTGCGTATTCTTTACCAGGGTTTCCTAGCCCAATCACAGGAATCATATTTTTATTATAACACAAGTATTGTGCGTATTCTCCCCTTGCCAAGGGGGAGATAAAGAGGGGGTGTGGGTTAGGAAACTAAAATACAAATATTTATAGTTGTCAAATAAATTTCATGTTATAATAACGCCATGCAAATAATTAAAAATACACTTATTAATAACGATACACTACAGAATTCACCTACTCCACAAAAAAATCAAAACAAAAAAGATTCAGTTTGGGATATGGTTAAATTTATAATATTTGCATTAATCATTGTAATCCCTATTCGAATGTTCATTGCTCAGCCATTTTTAGTAAAAGGCCGTTCAATGGACCCAACATTTCATGACAAGGATTATCTAATAGTAGACGAATTATCTTATATATTAAGAAATCCTAAACGTGGCGAAGTAATAATTTTTCGTTTCCCTGGTGACCCAAAAGAGCATTTTATAAAAAGAGTTATTGGTATCCCTGGAGATACTATTCAAATAATAAATGGAACAGTTACTGTAATAACTAAAGACGGGACAACATTACTGCTAGACGAACCATATGTGACTCATAAAATGGATCAAAGTCTAGAAGATATAATAGTTCCCGAAGGAAATCTATTTGTTATGGGCGACAATCGTTCTGAAAGTTATGACAGTAGAATGTGGAAATTCTTACCAATAAAATTAGCAACAGGACGCGCATTACTACGATTGTATCCATTTAATGATATAGATTTAAAACCAGGAGAACATTTAATCCCCCAATTAGAAGTAATTAATAATAAATAATTTTTTATGTCAACAAACAAACCTCGCAAAGAAGCATTTCAAAGTCCAAAAGGTATGCACGATATCAGTGGAGATAAATATTACGCATACCAAGGATTATTTGAAAAAGCTCAAGAAATTGCAGTATATTATGGTTTTAAGCCAATTATTACACCGATAGTAGAGCAACAAGAATTGTTCGAAACTACAATTGGTGTTGGTACTGATATTGTGGACAAAGAAATGTACACACTAAAAACCAAAGGTGGAGACCAGTTGGCTCTTCGTCCTGAATTCACTGCGGGTGTAATGCGTAGCTATATTGAAAATGGAATGATCAGTGAACCTCAGCCAATAATGCTGTATTCACATGGTCCAGTATTTCGTCATGACAAACCTCAACGTGGTCGCTACCGCCAACTACACCAATTTAATTTAGAAGTTTTAGGTACAAAAAAAAGTATTGCTGATGCGTTGATTATAAAATCAACAGCTCTTATTTTAGAAGAAGCTGGAGCTAAAGATTTAGTTATAGATATAAACAGTATCGGAGACAAAGAATCTCGCACTGCATATCTTAAAGAATTAAATAATTACTACAAAAAGCATTTAAATCAAATGCCAGCAGAAGCGCGTGAAAGATTAAAGACTAATCCCCTGCGCTTGCTTGATTCCAAAGACCCAAAGATGATAGCTATCAATGAAGACGCTCCTGAAGCTGTAGCATCACTAAATCCTGAAAGTAAAAAACACTTTAAAGAAGTTTTAGAATATCTTGATGAAATGGGAATAAATTACAGACTAAATAAAAATTTAGTTCGTGGTCTTTCTTATTATACTCATACTGTATTTGAAATAGTAGTTCCAGGTGACGAAGAAACTGGCCCATTGTCAGTAGCTGGTGGTGGAAGATACGATTACCTTGGTACAATGCTTGGATCTAAAAAAGAAATTCCAGCAGTTGGTGCAGCTATAGGGATGGACCGTGTTGTAGAGGCAGCTTGGTTTAATGGACTTAATCCAAAAATTGTTAAAAAACCAAAATGTTATTTCATACAACTGGGTTTTGATGCAAAATTAAAAGCACTGCCGATTATTGACATATTGCGTAAAGGTCACATTCCAGTAATGCAATCTCTTACAAAAGATTCACTTACCTCCCAACTTGCTATTGCTGAGAGAATTGGTGTTCCTTATGTAATTATATTTGGGCAAAAAGAAGCTATTGAAAAAAGTGTAATCGTACGTGATATGTCTAAGCATTCCCAAAAAACTGTAAAAATAGATAAACTTATTGAATACTTAAAAGAAATGAAATAAAAACAATGAAGATAAAAATTTTGCAAAACCCAAATGAAATACTTCGTAATAAATCTGACAAAGTAAAGGCAAGTGAATTTGGTACACCTGAATTTTTAAAAATCATTAAAGACATGAAGGACACTTTGGCTGGTGAAGACGACGGTGTTGCATTGGCTGCTCCTCAGATTGGAATTAACAAGAACATTTTTATTATTGCCGGAAAAGTTTTTGCTATTGAAGAAAATGGTTTAATTTCTAACAATATTACCGAAGACATAATTTGTATTAATCCAGAAATTATAAAAATTTCTCGTGACAGAAAAGTAATGCACGAAGGATGTCTATCTGTACGACCATTATATGGTGATATTCGCCGTGCATCACGCGCTACCATAAGAGCTCAGAACCAGCAAGGTGAATATTTTGAATTATCAGGGTCTGGAATATTAGCTGAAATTTTTCAACACGAAATAGACCATTTGCATGGAATACTATTCATAGACAATGCCATAAATATAAAATCAGGTGAACCCAGAAGTTTAAAAGTTAAACCTGCTAAATAACATGCTGAGATACATTTATTTTGGAACTCCGGAAATATCCGCTAATGTTTTAGATTCTCTATCAAAAAACTACAATCCACCTATTGCAATTATAACTGCAGTAGATAAAAAATCTGGTCGTGGAATGAAGCTAACTGCAAGTCCTGTAAAAGAATGGGCGCTAAATAATAATGTCCAAATATTCCAACCAGAAAAACTAAAAGACATTCAAGCTGAGCTTACTAATATAAAAGCCGATATTGGAATATTATTTGCTTATGGAAAAATTATTCCACAATGGTTAATGGATCTATTCCCACATGGAATTATAAATGTGCATCCATCACTACTGCCACTATACCGTGGTCCCAGTCCAATTGAAGCTCCCTTACTAAATAGTGATACAACTACAGGTATCACAATTATGCAGTTAGATAGTGGTATAGATACAGGTGAAATAATTTTACAAAAGGAAATTAAATTATCTAATGAAGATACCGCTGAAGATATCAAAAAATTTATAATAGAAGAAGCTCCTGGTATGCTTATAAAAACACTGGATTTTGCAGAAGAAGACAGAATTGTAAAATATATTCAAGATGGTAGTATGGCAACCTACACTAGAAAATGGGAAAAGACCGATGGTGAGATAAAAGAAGATGATACTGAAATCCAAAAATGGAACAAATACCGTGCGTTTAATTCTTCTTTTGGTGTTTATTTTTTAAAAAACGAATCAGGGATAAACAAAAGATACAAAATTACATTAGCTGAATATAAACACAATAAATTTAATATTTTAAAAGTTATACCTGAAAATGGTAGAGAGATAGAATATAAAGAAGATAATTAATCTATTATTTTTATTCTATTTATAGAATATGCGCATACTGGTAATCCCAGTATTTCACCTATTTCTTCACCTAGAACTCGCATATAAGTCCCACTGGTTACATGAGCTGAGATTTTTATAATTGGTAAATTAATATTTTCTTTATCTAAAGTACTAAAAGATTCAAGTATTTCACGTTGCCTAAAATCTCCATTTACAATAGTTGTAAGATTTTTTACTTTATTAAAAATATCATGCGTTGATATTTGGTCTTTATTTACTAAATCTAATCTGTATATATCAATTTCGTGCTCAGCATAAGCAGTTGTTCCATCTCTGGCATGTAGCCAAAGTGGTTTACCTTCTACTACCTTTGAAGAAAAAGCGTGAAATCTTTGATTTCTTTTTCCTGATAATTTTTCTAAACATTTTTCAATATCTAAATCTTTTTCATTTATTATGTTTTTGAATTCCTGTAAAATTCCCAACAAATCTCCAGTATCGGTTTTGATTCCAAAAATATATTCTACTTCGTATATTTTATCTTTATGTAAATACAAGTCTTTATCTTTTATAGTTTCTCCACTAAGAAAAACCACTTCGCCTGATGCTGCAGGGTCAAGACGCCCAGCAAAAGTAACTGACTCTATCTCTGGAATATTGTTTTCTTTTATAACGCGATTTAAACATTCCAACATTCCTTCCCCTATTTCTTTATTTGTTTTATATACTGCCATATAGTTAATATTACATTAAGATAATTAATTTAATAACGAGGTTTTGTAAATTTGTGGATTATACGCAGGTATTGAAATACATTGAATATCTATATTAATATTTTGTAAATATTCTTTTGCTGCTTTCATTAAATCAAGCTGATCATATCCAAAAACTACAATATTTGGGGTAACGTGTTTAAATATAGTCCATTTACCTATTTGGGTGTCTCCTTTATGAATTACTACATTTGGAAAATCAGTTTTTATTTTATTTTCTCTTGTTAAATAATCATTTACTGATTGTTTATTTTTGTATGTTTTTACATATTCGTCAGTTGCTAAACATATATGCAAAATCCCCCCAAATTTAAGAGCTTCATTTATCAAATATTTATGCCCAGGATGAAGCATATCAAAAACTCCAAATATTAATACAGCCTTATCGTCTTTATTTTGCATAAAAACATAATAACAAAACCCCCGCTATAATAATAGCGGGGGTTTAAAGAAAAATCTTAAATAGCAAGTAGAGTTAATACTGCACCAAGAAGTGCAATGTTTTTTGTAAAAGCAACATATTCCATCATTTTTACATTTACATCTTTCTCTGCCCAAAAAGCATGCATAACAAAAGAAGTAACGATTAAATAAACAGATAATAACAATACTGCAACATCTATATTAGTCCAAAATACTATTCCAAGACCACCTAAAAGAAGCATTATACCTGTAACCAAAACAGCAGCTTTTGGTTGTGGAACTTTTTTACTAGCAGCATAACCAATAAGACCTTTGCTTTTAACAATATGGTTATAACCATTCATTATAAAAAATCCCCCTAATAAAACTCGCGCAACAATAAAAAGAAAATCCATATACCTATTTAATCTATTACTAATATAAATATATTATATCACAAAACCCTCTCAAATAGAGAGGGTTTTGTTAAAAATTTTTTAAATTATAGACTTATTTGATCTAATCCGCTCATAGGAGCTGATTCAGAGTAAGTTGAACTACAAGCCTTTGAATCTACCTTAAAAGCATCGTAAGCTGCTTTGCGGGCTGTTTTTAGCGTAGTATGAGCTGTTTTACTACTTGTTTTGTAACCTGACCATGCATCATTTCTTGCTTTTACACGAGCAGATCTTTCAGTAACATCGTAAGATGATTCAAGCGCGGTTTGGCGTGTAGATAAAGCAGTATTCATACTAGTAGAGAAAGTAGAAAATGCTGACTGTAGTGTTACTTCTCTTTTAGTTACAGCTAATTTTACACAAGCCAAATCTTCTTTTTTTGTTTCTTTTGCTTTTGATTGTTTTTCTTTCAATTCCTTTAATCTTTCTTCCATTTTTTTAACCTTGTCTTCAATTTTTGTACCGTTACCACCAGTTGTATCACCAGCACTAGTAACCACAGCTTCTTCTGCGTAAGCTACCCCTGTAAACAAGAAAGCAAACGCCAATAACAATAAAAATTTCTTCATAAATATTAATTTACTTATTTAAATAATAATTAGAACCCGATCTTAATTATAGTATAACACAACCTTAAAATACTACTCGTATTTTGAAGTAAATGGATTGCGAGAAGATATACCTTTTATCATCTTTTTCACACTTTTAGCTCCTCGTTTAAATAATGTTTGTTTTTTATCTTTATTACGTTTAATTAAATTTGAAATTTCATCTTTTACTGCATCTATTGCGGTATATAAATTTTCTTTTTCTGAAACTGCAAAAAAACTACCCTCTCCTGATTTCATGCTAATTTCTGCTTTGTAATAGTCTCCATTTTTATGATGTAAAGATGTTTTACCAACTTCTACATATAGTTCCGTATCGTTTGAAAAAAACTTATTTAATGTATTAATTCTTTTTTCTATATATTCTTTTATGGGCACAGTTAGTTCCATGTTTGTAGCCTTGATATTTATGTTTATATTTTTCATATCTTTTTATTTGTTTAACTAATACATTTATATTATAACAAAAAAACTACCCCTTTGCAGGAAGTAGTTTTTATAAAACATAAAACTATTTAAACCACGCCTGTTGCCATTCCTGCATCATATTTATTTCACCATTTTGTGCAGTAATTATATCGTTAGCTAATTTTATTAATTCTGGTCTTTTTGATGTAGTTAAAACCATTTTTGCCATATCTACTGCTCCCATATGATGCACAACCATTTCGCTTAAAAATGCTTTATCGAATTCATCCCCTGTTTTACCATTTAGACTACTAGTCATACTAGACATTGCACTATCCATGTCCATATGAGAACCTTGCATTACATGAGTGTTAGCATTTTGGTTACCCCAAATTAAATAGCCGAAAATTAAACCTATTAATACGGTGCCGACATAATAAAGAGCCTGATTATTTTTTTTATTTTCCATATGTTTAGATTATAACATTTCGTAAATATAGTTTTTATGTAAATTAGGACAATACCACTAACTGTGTCATAAAACAATATGTCTTGCATTTTGTCAAACATGCGCCCATACTATATTTGTAGCAAAGATGTCTCAAATTTATTGTTCACATAAAGATCCGTTAATCTCAAGCCGACTGCAGCAAAAATTATAATATGCAGTAGAAAGAATATATATAGTGCCCGCTAGAATTGTTTTACATTTACAGTAAGTCTCTTTAAATGTAGTTGTTCATGATATTTTTACTTCTTAAAAAAAGTAACAAAAAAAACAATATGCAAAAAAATTTAATAAATAAAGGTTATAAAATAATATCTTTATCTAGTATCTCAGCTTTAGCCTTAATGGCCGTGGTTATGCCCGGTGCAGTATTTGCAGATACACTAACACGACAATTAGAATTTGGAATGCGCGGTGGTGACGTTTCAAGTTTACAAACATTTTTGTCTCAAGATACAAATGTTTATCCATCAGGATTAGTAACAGGATACTTTGGATCTTTAACAAAATCTGCTGTATCAATATTCCAAACAAACAATGGTATTGCTAGTGTTGGTCGCGTTGGACCACAAACATTACCTGTAATTAACGACCAAATGTTAAATGGTATGAAAAGTACTGCAGACATTATTGCTCCAGTAATTTCGAATACTACAGTCACAGCAAGTAACACATCTGCTAATATTTCTTGGAATACAGACCAAATGGCAAAAGGTGTAGTTTACTACAGTAATACTCCTCTTGTAACAAATGAACATTTGAATTCTGTTGATGTTTCTGGAATGACTGCGATGACAAATACAACATTCGTAACTGGACAAAATGTTTCATTGCAAAACCTGCAAGCTAATACAACTTACTTTTACTTGGTCTATGTTACTGACCAAGCAGGTAATGTTAGCGTTACCTGGCCTGCAACATTTAGAACTGCAAACTAAATTTAGCTCGCTAATAAAAAACCACCAATTGGTGGTTTTTTATTTTGCTTTTTTAAAGTTTATAATAACGCTCATTATAGAATTTACGATTATCATAGTTATGGAATGTAGCATTGTCGCAATGTTATAAGCCTGCAATGAAAATAAAGTTAAAATATGACGTAATACGTTCATCGTAAACAGTATAGAAGTTTCAGATTTTGGATTATTCCAAGTTTTTCTAATTGTAGGAATAAATGCAACTAAATCAATACATACTACAATAATTACAGATACTGTAGGGTCTTTAGTTAGTGCCCATGGAATTAACCCCAATAGTGCAATGATTAAATAAATTGTATCTATTTTATTTATTTGTTTAAACCCATACCGCAATGAATAAAAGAAAATAATAAAAGTAAAAATTTCAGCCATACCAGTAGGTATTACCCCTACCCCTGCACCTTTTTGCAAGGCTCCAAAAAATGTCACCCCAGATACTATAGACCAAACCAGCCATGTATATGGATGGGGTTTTATTTTTTTATGTATTACGTCCATTAAATATGGTACATTCCCAACTATGGCAAGTATTGCGGCAATAATAGCAATGGTTTCTTTCATGGCTTGTATTATATCATAATAAAAGCACCATATTTTATGGTGCTTTTATATATTTTAAAAATATTATTCCATTTCCATTTGCTGCATTGGCATAGTATCACCAGTTTTATTCATATAGATATCTGGATTTACCATACCAAATATCATCGCAATATGCGCAACAACTAAAAATATTGCTACAAAAATTGCATGCAATTTTAATTTTTCTTCATCTGTTTTACCTTTTTTCAAAAGATTTAATTCAAGCAGTGTAATACCAAATAATGGGATTACGCCCAGTAAATAAAAACTAACAGCAATTACATCAGCAAAACCCAGCCATCCCCCAGTCATAGTTAGTGGTATTACTGCATTTTTAAACAAATAAACAAAAACAATTAAAAAATAAATTCCTACAATACTACCAGCCCATTTACTAATAGTGCGTGCAGTACTGTTAAAATTACGAGTATATAAGATATATAGTTCACAAATAGCAATAGTTTCAGCCAGGATAACTGGTATTGCCATAAAGATAATAAGATTCCAAGGTTGATTCGCGGCTAATAGCCCCATATAGTGTGTCATTGACATAAAAATTAAAAAATTAAATTAATAAACTAAAAAATAAATTTATAGTTAAAATAATTTAGGATTTAAAATTCCATGTGAAAATAATTTTTGAAATAATGTATTTATAATTCTGTGTCTTTGTTTTTTAAAATATAAGAATATCTTTTGTTTTAAATATATTTTTCTTAGAAAATTAGCAAAGGGGGTAAACAAAACAGAAACATAGATCAGTAAAATAAAAGGTAAAAATAAATTAGAACTATTTTGCCAAGAATATAAACTATTAAACAAATCCATGCCACATAAACCATTTTCCCCCACATTATAGATACATTCAGTATTTGCAGTATGGTTCATATGATCAGAATGATGCATATTTATTACATGTTGAGCCAAATAAATTGGGACAATCAAATAAAGCAGGATTACAGACAAAGTAATGATTTTAAGAAATTTATTCTTCAAAATGTAGTTTTGAAGTTCCATAAATCTATTATACCACAAATGGTACTGTGTAAAATTAATGATATAAAATAGTCTTGCGAAGGGTGCTAAATGATGCTAATATCTGTATATTCCTCTGTAGCTCAGCGGTAGAGCAGTCGCCTGTTAAGCGATTGGTCGCAGGTTCGATCCCTGCCGGAGGAGCAATATAAAAAAGTGTCAGTAATGACGCTTTTTTATATTGCTCCTCCGAGTAAAGACTGACGTCTTTACGTGCAGGGTATCGAAAAGCTTTTCGGTGTGTATGAGAAATTTCATTTCGAATACACCGAAAAGGTATACAGTTCCTGTAAGGAAAGATCCCTGGGTAACGGTAGACGAGATCCCTACCGAGTATATTATTTACAAGGTGTTTTTTTATATTTTAGTAGTATGTAAAACTTTATAAGAAATGTTATAATTTAAAATATGGAAAATATAAATTTTAACCAAAATAAACAAGAGGATGTCAGCGTTCTTCGCGAAGAAGCTATGACTATTTCAAATAGTCTTATAAACAAGCAACAACAATTTATACAAGAAATTATAGAGATTGTTAATAGTAATGACATAGTTAAAAAAGCTATTTATAAATATGGAGGGATTGATGAAACCTTTGATTTTAGCGTTATTCCTTGGGGACATAAAAATTTAGACAAAGCTTACTTAAATCAACACCTAATTGATATTATTAAAGCAAACACCCAACACAAACCTCAAATTGATGTCTTGAACCATATAGATGCTGAATTTGATAATAGAGCTAATTATATTAAAGAAACTTTAAGTAATTTTTCTGGTACAGAAGAAGAAGCTTTTGATTTAATACAAAAAATTCATAAAGAAAAAAATTTGGAACCGCTTAATTCTGACGATACTCCAATTTTAGAAAAGTTATCTTAGTTCTGAAGTCACTAGCAAGAACAGTCCTTGCTAGTGAAGCAATAAAACCCGAAGCAATAGCCTAGGGTTTTTTTATTTCCGAAAATATATACAACGTCTATAAACCAAGATCCCTGCCTATTTGACATTCTATATAAATAATGTATTATTTGAGTAAATTAAATTGTACAAAATATGAAAAAAATTAGAGTTTTAAAACTAGGCACAGTCTGTGTAGACAAAGCAACAAAGTTAAAAGGCACCTTAACCCACTGGGCAATTAACATGAGTGGCTACATTAGCTACATTTTTCAACCCAAGGGTTTAAATGACGATGGACAACCGGTATCAAGTATTTATTTTGAACCAGGAAGATTAGAAGTTAAAGAAGAAGATTTTGAAGAAATAGAAGTACCGATTGAAATCTTAGGCACACAAGTAACTCATGACCCAACAGGATTTAATGGTATGGCCGTTGCATTCCTAAGACATCTTAATGGCTGCTTTCATGTATATATACAGCCAGAAGGTGTGCTTAAAAAAAATAAGCAGGTAATTGAAAAAATGGATTTTGATTTTAGAAGTTGTTCAGGTAAAATGATTAAACAGCTTTCAGAAACTGAATTAGAAAAGAGCAAAAAAGACCATCCATCCCCTATAAAAATATATTGTTCAGAAATAAAAATTCCAACAAAAACTAAAATTGATTAGAGGATTACATTATCACAAACAAAAACCTGTTTCAACAGGTTTTTTCTTTTATTCTAAAATCTACTACGCAGCAATTGAGAAAAATCCATAAAGAACAGCAGTGAAATTAAACACAATATGAGCAAAAGATATTAAATAAAAATTAGGTTTTATTTTCCAAAGAGTAGCTAAGCCAAGTCCCCCAATTAATGTTAATGGTAATACCACATGGGGTCCTGGATACATAATATGCAGTATGGTAAAAATTCCAACATTGGCTAAAATTATTTGTACATCTTCATCAAAAATAAATTTTAGTTCTCTCATTAAAACCGAACGATAAGCAAATTCTTGTAAAACAGAAATTGGAATAAATAAATACAAAAATGTGGGATGATTATACCAATTTAGCATTGGGTTATAACCCAATGCTTTAGCAAAAAATACAATTGCCAATGTTCCAAAAACTGTAAAAACTGCGTACGTTAAATAATCTCGATACGAAGTTGGCTTTACAATACCCAGTTCAGCATTTGTTGGTTTATCTAAATGAATAAAATAAAAAATAAATAAAACAATAAATAACATAACCGGAATATGCCATTTAAAAGGAATAATTCCCCAATAAACCAAAAGCATTGGGGCCATATAAACAAAAATTATTCGCCAAAATGCAATTTGGGGGCGTGTAAATTTTGTCTTTAAAATCATACTATTCTCCTTTTTTCTTAAACAACTTTCTTTTTATGTACGGATAAACCACAGGAATTAAAGATACAGAAATAGCTAAAACCATTGCTACAATTATAATATATTCAAAATTTGGTAATTTGCGTCCAAAGAATGAGCCCAAAGCTAAACCAATTGTGACCCAAAAGAAAGCAGAGAACAAAGAAATAATTGTGTACGGGACCAATGGTAATTTCATTACTCCGGCTAAAAATGGAGCAACAGTGCGAACCACTGGTACAAATCTTCCAAAGAATAAAGTTAGTAGACCATATCTCTTATAAAATCTTCTGGTTTTTTCAAAGCCATTTGCATAACCTTCTCCTTTATTTTTTGCGTAATCTTCAATTTTTCTTGTTGAATAGAAACCTAAATAGTATGCAACCATACTGCCCAAAAATGCTGCCAGCCCTAAAAATAAAACTGCATGTGGTATAGACAAAATTCCATCATGTATTAAATATCCTGCAGAAAATAATAACGTATCCCCTGGCAAAAAAAATGCTGGCAAAAAAGATATTTCTGCAAAAATAACTCCAGCCAAACCTAAAATTCCAAAAGCAGCAAAGACTGTATCTATTTCCATATTATCTTAATTCAGTTTCTAAACTATCCCCTTCTTTTTGTTCGACAACAAAAGCTCCTTCTTTATTTGAACCACGGCGAACTAATTCTCGAGCTAAAAGCTTGGCAATTTTAAGATCAATAATTGGTAGTAAATTTGATTTACTTTTATGTTTTGCAATATCTTGAGCAATTGAACCATTGTTACCCAGTGTTGTAATATCCAGTTCAGCTAACCCAAATGGACGATACAAATATGGCTGTTTTATTTCTACATTTTGAATATGGTGATACGGAATAACAATTTCTTTTATAAGAAATACCCCACGATGCACATAAAATGCATGTTCGTCTAACATAAATTTATATTGACGATACAGTATCCAAGCCCGTAGCCATACAAACAAAAAATATAAAAATAAGAAAAGCCAAATAAAACCAATAACAAATCCTGGACTAAGATAAAGTTCGGAATGTTTTACTAAAAAGAAATCCTGAAAGGCGGTTTTAAAAGGAGTAAACACTGCTTTGTATGTAATCCAAATACCTAAAGAAAAAAGAACAACATAAAGCCGTACACTTTTTAGAAAAGTTAACCAAAAAGTTTTTTTACCTAAACGGTGCCATTTACGAAAAGTTACAGACATAACCAAATTATAACAAATAAAACCCTGTTAGCATATAACAGGGTTTTATTTAGAGCTATATTATTTTAATGATGTGCGTGTGCATGCACTGGGCGCGCGTAGAATTTTTCTTTAAACGCACGAACTATTGCAACAAGAATTCCAATTAATAGCACTAATAGAATCCACCCTCCAACTGTTTTTGGTAAAAACCCATTACTTAATGCGCTACCAGCTGATGCTGTGTTTCTTGAATTAGCTGTATATTTACCATTAGTTAGTCTTGCGTCTGTATATTGTGCACCACTGGCATACTGAGCTCCATTTGTATTTGTATAACCATAAGCAAATGTACCATCATTATTTCTTGCTACACGAGCTGCTTCGGCATCTCTTTCCGCTTGGGCAAGTGTTGCTGCTTTATCGGCGTCTCTTTCAGCTTTTGATTTTATATGGAAACCTAATATATTTGTACCAGTGCTATTAGAATTGTTATTTCCAGCACCAACATATGTTGCCATAGCTTCAGTAGGGCTAGTATTACCAGAAGTATTTACAGTAGATTGACCATTTGTTGTAGGAACCCCTACTGTTGGAACAGCAATAGATTCAATAAATTGCTCATTACCATAGTGATAAGTACCGTCAGCAAAAGAAACTGCAGGTAAGATAACCATAGCTAAAGCGATAAAAGTTGTAATTAATTTACTATTTTTCATACTGGTATTATATCACATAGTATACCCATTTGTCAAGGGGTATACACAGCTAAAAAAGCTGTATAATAGGCGTTATATAAGTAATATTTTTATATCATGCAAAATCCTTTCAAGAACGCTTTATCCCAATTATCCCGTGCAAATGCAGTATCCCCTGTCAGCGAGCGTCTTTTAAACCGTTTAAACGAACCAGAAAGAGAAATTCATATTTCTATTCCTGTAACAATGGATGATGGAACTGAGCGAATCTTTCATGGCTACCGTGTGCAATACAACAGTACTCGTGGACCATACAAAGGTGGCATAAGATACCATGAAGATACAAATATTGACGAAGTAAAAGCATTAGCCTTTTGGATGTCTTTAAAATGTGCTATTGCTAACATTCCTATGGGTGGTGGTAAAGGTGGTATAACAGTAAACCCAAAAGAATTATCTAAAACAGAATTGGAAAAATTATCTCGTGGATGGGTACGTGGACTCGCCGACTGTATTGGACCAAAGAAAGATGTCCCAGCACCGGATGTAAATACAACTGGGGAAATTATGAGCTGGATGACCGACGAATACGAAAAAATAACTGGCGACAAAACAAAAGCAACATTCACAGGTAAACCACTGGACAATGGTGGTAGTGAAGGTCGCAGTGCCGCAACTGGACTGGGTGGATTTTTTGCATGGGATGCACTGCGTGCAGATATGGGGTTACCGGAATCTTGCAGTATAGCTATTCAAGGTTTTGGAAATGTTGGTAGCTTTGCCGCCGAGCATTTTGAAAAACATGGTCATAAAATTTTAGCATTGGCTGATTCAAAAAGTGCAATATATAACGAAAATGGAATTTCTTATAAAGAAGCTGAGGATTGGAAAAAAGAAAACGGAGCATTAGCTGGCATGCCGGGGACAGTCTCTATTTCTCCTGATGCATTACTAGAACTGCCTGTAGACGTGCTTATACCTGCAGCACTGGAAAATGTAATTACCAGTGACAATGCACCAAGAATTCAAGCAAAATGTGTATTAGAATTAGCAAATGGTCCAACTACTCCGGAAGCTGACGATGTATTGTTAGCCAAAGGTACTCCGGTAATTCCAGACATTTTAGCTAATGCCGGTGGTGTAACAGTATCTACCTATGAATGGGAACAAAATTTAAAAGGCCAACACTGGAGTGAAGCTGAAGTAAACGAAAAATTGGAAACCAATCAACGCTTGCAAGCAAAATTGGTACATGACAAAGCAAAAGCTTTAAATACTGATATGCGCCGTGCTGCATTCTTAATTGCACTGGAAAGAATCGAAGCAGAAATGAAATAGCCTGAAAATATTTTTACCTCTGCCAAAAATATCTTTCATGCATAATTTTTCTGGTATAAAAATAAAAAAAATCCCCCGCTGTTGCGGGGGTTTTGGGTTGTGAGGTTAAGCCCACTATTCTCTTTTAGCCTTATAGGCTTCTTCAAGTTTTGCTAAAAAAATTAACAAATTCTTTTTATACTGATAATCTTCACCAGCAGTATAGAATTCGCCTATTTTTTTGTTGTAAATTTCTTCAAAAATAAAAGTTGTTGTTGATAAATAAAAAGTCAGTTGTGACGGAATTCCATTGTTCATTTTTAAACTTACCGGTAATACTGTAATTGTATCACCCGACTTTTTTAAAAAATAATTTTCTGATTTCTTACTTTGGTTGTTGTAAATCAATAATGAATTATATCCTTCTTCATATTTAATTAATACATTTTTATAATGAAAGGATATTTGTCCATACAGTGAATCATCTTCGTAAATAATAACTTTTGCTCTGGTATCAAGAGCAATTTTGGTCGCAGTATCACTGGGGTTTTGTTTTGTTAATTCTGAGTTTTTTTCTTCGTCATGTTCTAAAAGCCATAACCAGTAACCGGTTTCTGGTGTGCCTGGTGTATTTTTGGTTAAATTTGTTTTTTTAACTTTTTTAGATAAAATTGTTTTTTTCTCTTGGGAAAAACAAACCCCAATGGCAAATATAGCCACGATAAATATGTGAATTTTCATTTTTTGTATTTAATTTACTTTACAGTATTTTACCGTTTTGTCAATGGATTTTTGGATTAATATTAGTATAATAGAAGGATGAAAACCAAGTCTAATCCTCCATTTCGCCTGCCCAGTTATATAACACCTAAAGAATATACTTTGCACATTACTCCAGACTTAACTGCTCAAACTTTTTCTGGAAATGTAAAGATTGCGTTAGATGTCTCAAAAAAAACTGATGTTATATATTTACATGCTAAAGATTTAGTAATTGGTACTGCCACAATTCAAACAAAACTAAATAACAAAAAAGTAATTTTTGAACCCAAAATTACTAAGGTGAAAAACGAAGATGTAGTATCTTTTACTATTAGTAAAAAAATTAGTGGTAAGGTAGTAATAGAAATAAGCTATACCGGAATAATCCACAATGATTTGCGTGGATTTTATATTTCTAAATATATACATGAAGGAACTGAAGAATTAATTGGTGCTACACAATTTGAAGCCATTGATGCGCGTCGTGCATTCCCCTGTTTTGATGAGCCAAACATGAAAGCAATTTTTAATTTACACATGACTGTAGATAAAAAATATACTGTGCTTTCAAACACTGAAGTTGTAAACAAAATAAATACTGTTGATAACAATACAGAATATGTTTTTGCATCTAGCCCAAAGATGTCTACTTATTTATTGGCTTGGTGTATTGGTAAATTTGAACGTGTTTCAACTGCTTCAAAAACTGGAACAGTAGTTAGTGTATATACCCCACTGGGCAAAAAAGCTAATGCAAAATTTGCATTGTCAGTTGCGTCAAAAGTTTTGGATTATTTTGAAGAATATTTTGGAATTGATTACCCATTAAACAAAATGGATCTTATTGCCCTGCCGGATTTTGCATCTGCTGCCATGGAAAACTGGGGGCTAATTACATTTAGAGAAACTTGTTTACTTGTTGATGAGAAAAAATCCGCAGAAGCAAATAAAGAATGGGTAGCATTGGTTATTGCTCATGAAATAGCTCACCAATGGTTTGGAAATTTGGTAACAATGAATTGGTGGGATGATTTATGGCTTAACGAAGGCTTTGCAAATTATATTGAGTATTCATGTATAGACAGTATTTTCCCTGCTTGGAAAATTTGGGAAGAATTTACCGCTGGCGACATGGGTGATGCACTACGACTGGATTCTTTAAAGTCTTCACACCCTATTGAAGTTAAAATTGAAGACGCACATGATATAGACGAAATATTTGACGATATTACATACCGCAAAGGCGCATCAGTTATTCGCATGCTTGCCGAATATGTAGGTCACAAGAATTTTCAAACCGGAATAAGTAAATATCTTAAAGCTAATGCATATGGCAATGCTACTACTAAAGATTTGTGGCAACATTTAGAAAAAGTATCTTGTTTACCTGTACAAAAAATAATGGGGGCGTATACTCGCCAAGCTGGTTTCCCTATTATAAAACTTACTGAAGATGGCAACAATCTAAAATGTACACAATGTAGATATTATAAAAACCGAGCATTAGCTAAAACTGAAAAAGATGAAACACTGTGGCCAATACCACTGGACACCGGAGAAGATAAATTATTACTAGATGCTAAAAAAGTAAACGAACTAGTATTATTCCCTGAAGATTGTTTACTAAATGCTACCGAAAGTAATTTGCTACATATTGATTATTCTCCGACTTTTATTAAAAACCAGGAAATTGCAATACTTGGGGGTGAATTAAACAATATTCAAAGAATGGGTCTTATTCGTAACATGCGAGCACTGCTGGAAAGTGGTGATGCAAAAGTTATAGAATTTTTAGAATATTTAAATTATTTTGGCGCAGAAACAAACCATATAGTATTGGCAGAAATGTGGGGTGGCGCAAACCGAATAATGCATGTGTTTGGTAAAGACCCAAATGTAAATATTTTACTAAAAAGATATTTTAAAAATTCTTTTAGTGAAATAATAAAAAATCTTAACTGGACAGCAATAAAAAAAGACGATAAGAAAAAATCTAGTATTATTTTAGCAATTGCTTACAAATTAGAAGATTTAGAAATAATAAATCAAGCGTTAGATAAATTTAGAAAAGGACCCAACACTATTCCCCCACATCTTAGCTCGACAGTGTATCGAATAGTAGTTCGTTATGGTAGTGAAATAGATAAAAAAAATCTTTGGGGACTACTGGAAACTGAAACATTGCATGAAGAAAAATTGCGTATAATTTCTAGCTTCTCGGCAGTAGAAAAAGCTAGAGACATAATTGATGTCTTAAATTATTACTGTGGTGACGAAATAAAATCTCAAGATACACCTATTTTAATTGCCCGAATGTTTGCAGAAGTAGACAAACCAGAGGTAGTTTACAATTACATTACACACAATTACGGAAAATTCTTAGACAAATATGGTAAAGGTGGGCATTTATTATCTAGACTTCTTGGGTCTATGGCAATGGTACGTGACGCAGAAACATTAAAACATATGCGTGATTTCTTTAAAAAATACCCTGCTCCAGGGTGCAAAAGAACATTGGACCAAGTTTATGAAAAAATAAATGGTAGTATTTTGTTTTACAAATCTGATGCACGAGATTTAGAATCTTATTTAAGAAAAAACCTGCCCCGTTAGAAGTCGCGATCACGATAATTATAAAATAAACAAAAAAGTAATATGCTTAAACAATCGCGATCTACTTCTAACGGGGTTTCCAAAAAAATCCACCGGTTCATAACTGATTATAAAAAAACTAAAGATACATTGGAGATTAATGACCCAGAATTACTGCATCAAATTCGCAGTGTTTTAAAACTACGTAATGGCGAAAAATGCATAATTACCAATGGTGACAATGTAGAATATGTTAGTGAGATAATTGAACTAGAAAAAAGTTTTATTAAACTAAATATACAAGAGAAAAATATTGTAGATATAGAACCAAGTAAAAAAGTAACATTATATTTAGCTATACTAAAAAAAGAAAACTTTGAATTAGTCTTACAAAAAGCTGGTGAAATGGGAATATATAAAATTGTGCCTGTAATTACCGAACGAACTGTAAAAACTAATTTAAATTTTGAAAGATTAAATAAAATTTCTCGTGAAGCCAGTGAATTGTCTGGGCGAAACAGTGTAACAATAATTGAAGACATTCAAAACTATAAAGAGGCAGTACTGGGTGACACAAATCAAAATAAAGTTTTGTTTAATATAACTGGCGAACCAGTTGAAAGTGAAAAACTGAAAGTTGAAAGTTTAAGCATCTATATTGGTCCCGAAGGTGGATTTACCGACGCTGAAATAACTTTTGCAAAAGACCTGCCTGCGCAGACAGGAAATAATTTTGAAATATATAATCTTGGTAAACTAACATTACGCGGTGAAACTGCTGGAATTATAGCCAGTTACTTGGCTTTGCAATAAAAGATGTATAGGTCTTGCCTATACATGTGGATAAGTTAAAAATTGGAAAAGAAAAAAGGCATAGTTTTCACTATGCCAGTTTTAAGATTGTTTACTAACCTGTTTTAACCAGGGTCAGCTACCGGTGGTGCAATAGGTGGATCAGTTTCTGTTTTGTATTCATGTACAGATCCAAGAATTACACATTTTACTTCGTTCAGTTTTAAGAATGCTTCTTTAGGCATTTTCTTTTTTTCGCTGCGTGGAAGTTTACGCCACATTTTTGCAGTGAAATACTGGTATGGTGCAAGCTGTGCCCCAACCAATACTACTGTTTTACCGGCTTTGGTTAAATTTTCGATTTTTTCTTTTAGACTTTCGTCGGTACATACGTACCAAGTTCCGGTCTTTTGGTCACCAAATGTTTGACCAAGAAAAAATACTTTACCCTGTTTTGGTATTTCAATCCTGGCGGGCATACCAGTGATATAAGTTGAGTACACAGGAACAGTACCTGCGTTACCTTGTTCACCTCTTTGCGCTTGGGCGAGGTTAGACATCCCACTGATGATTATCATCAGACTTAACATTAGATTTTTCATTTGAGTGTATAGATTTGTTTATTGAAGCATACTATATCACATATAGGTGTAAAAGTCAATAGAAGAAAGTGAGGTTTAAACCTGCAAATCTAAGCTTATTTAGCACTTAATTTATGAGATTTTATGCTAATATATTACTACATGGCTTCAAAATTTATACATCTTCATACTCATTCCCACTATTCCCTACTAGACGGTCTTTCAAAGGTCCCAGATATTGTGCGCATTGCCAAAGAACAAGACATGCCAGCTATTGCCCTGACCGACCATGGCAATATGCACGGAGCCATAGAGTTCTACAAAGCTTGTAAAAAAGCTGGTATCCGCCCTATTATTGGTTGCGAAGTCTACATTGCCGAAAGAACAAGATTCGACAAAGAACCTGGAATTGATAATAAAAGATACCATTTAATACTGCTTGCTAAAAATTTAAAAGGTTACAAAAATTTAATAAAAATAGTTACAAAAGCTAACTTGGAAGGTTATTATTACAAACCTCGTGCTGACATGGATTTACTAAAAGAACACAGTGAAGGTATTATTGCACTGTCTGGCTGTATGGGTGGTAAATTGTCTCAAGCAGTACTGAAAGGCAACGATAGTCTTGCTGACGAACTGGTACTGGCCCACCAAGATGCTTTTGGGAAAGATAATTATTTTATTGAAATACAATCTCATCCTAAAATAGAACGCGATAAAGAATTGCGTGACAAATTAGTAACACTTGCAAAAAAACACAACATTCCATACGTGGCTACGCAGGATTCGCATTACCCATGTAAAGACGACCATGAAGCTCACCACACACTGCTAGCCATCAATACCGGAGCAGATGCTAAAGATGCAACTAAATTTGAATTTTCAGCTGATGACTTTTCTTTGATTGACGAGCCAACTGCACTGGAATATTTTAACGATTACCCAGAATCAGTTAGTAATACAATGCTAATTTATGACAAAGTTGAAGATTACGAAATAGAACTGGGTGCAGCTTACTTCCCTAATTACATTATTGAAGATGGTTCAACTGGTGACGAAAAATTACGCGAATTAGCTTATGCGGGTTTTGCATACCGAGAACTAGAACAAACAAAAGAATATACTGACAGGTTAGACTACGAGCTAAGTGTTATTAAACAAAAAGGTTATCCTGGGTATTTCTTGGTAGTTGGAGATTTGTTGCGTTATGCACGAGAAAACGGAATCCTAACAAATATTCGAGGATCCGTTGCGGGGTCTTTAACTACTTATCTTCTAGGGATTACAAATGTAGACCCATTAGTTTACAAACTACCATTTGAAAGATTCTTAAACCCTGAAAGACCGTCCCTGCCTGATATCGATATGGACTATGCCGATAACCGCAGATTAGAAGTTATTGCCTATGCAAAACAAAAATACGGAGCAGATAAAGTAGCCCAAATTGGAACTTTTGGAACAATGATGGCCAAAGGATCTGTTCGTGATGTAGCCCGAGCACTGGGTTACCCATACGCTGTTGGTGATAAAATTTCTACAATGATACCATTGGGGTCTCAAGGTTTTGCAATGACTATTGACCGCGCAATGGATATGGTTCCGGAATTAAAACAAGCTTACGAAAAAGATCCTGACACAAAAAAGATAATTGATTTAGCAAAAAAAATGGAAGGCTGTGTCCGCCATGTATCCGTACATGCGGCTGGTGTAGTTATTGCCCCAACAGAATTAACTGACTTTGTGCCAATTCAGTTTGACCCCAAAGGTGGTGAAATGATTACTCAATACGATATGCATTACGTTGAAGAAGTTGGGTTACCAAAATTCGACTTTCTTGGAATTCGCAACTTGGCAATTTTAGCTGATGCTATTAAATTAGTAAAAAGAATTCATGATGTAGAAATTGATATTGATAAAATTCCAATAGACGACCCAAAGACTTTTGAAATATTAGCTCGTGGAGAAACTATGGGACTGTTTCAGTTAAATGGATCTGGCATGACTGCTTATTTAAAACAGCTAAAACCAACAACTATTTTTGATATCAACGCGATGGTGGCACTGTATCGTCCGGGACCTTTGGAAATGATTCCAGAGTATATTACCCGTAAACACGACAATTCAAAAATAAAATACCTAGACCCCAGAATGAAAGATATTTTGGATCAGTCTTTTGGGGTTATTACATACCAAGATGACGTTATGATGATCGCTATTAAACTGGCTGGATACAGCTGGCTTGAAGCTGACAAACTGCGTAAAGCTATGGGTAAAAAAATTCCAAAAGAAATGGAAGAACAAAAAGAAAAACTTTTGTCTGGTTTTAAAGAACATGGTTTGAATGATAAAAAATCGCTTGAATTATGGAAACTAATCGAACCTTTTGCAGCCTATGGGTTTAACAAGGCTCACGCAGCCAGTTATGGCCGTGTAGCGTATCAAACCGCGTATATGAAGGCTAACTACCCTGTTGAATATATGGACGCCATCCTGACCGCAGAATCCGGCGATGTAGATAAAATTGCTGAAATTATCGACGAGTGTAAGCGCATGGGTATAATTGTATTACCACCCGATGTAAATGCATCATACGGTGGGTTTACAGTAGTGCGTGGTAGTAATTATGATACTGAACGTACAATACGGTTTGGTCTTTATACTATAAAAAATCTAGGTACCGACATTGCGAATGCGATTTATGAAGAAAGAAAAAATAACGGAGAATATAAAAATTTGGAAGACTTTCTAGAAAGAATAAACCATAAAAACTTTAATAAGAAATCTTACGAGGCTTTGGTAAAAGCTGGTGCAATGGACAGCTTTGGAGAACGAGGTATGCTACTAAACAACACCGAAGCAGTGCTAGATTACAATAAAAAGCTTCATACTGAATCAAAACCCGCAGGACCATCTCTTTTTGGAGAAGCATTTATGACAAGTGTTAATTCACTAAAAATGACACATTGTGAACCAATGCCAAAATCTGAAATGTTATTAAATGAAAAAGAATTACTGGGGTTATATGTGTCTGGGCACCCACTGGATAAATTTAGAGAAAAAATGGAAACAATGGCCAAAAAAATATCTGACATTAAAGAAAATATCCCCGAAGGTGAAAGTATCATTTGTTGCGGTATAATTACAGATATTCGTGATATTACAACAAAAAACAATGACAGAATGGCAATACTAAAAGTATCTGATTTTAATGGATCTATTGAGATAGCAGTATTCCCTAAAATATACCGTGATGTTAGCAGTATTCTAGTGAAAGACACATGTGTTGCCATAAAAGGTAAAGTAAACATGCGTAACGAAGAAAAAACTTTGATACTGGATGGTATCAAAACAATGACAGAATAAAAATAACCCCCGCACATTGCGGGGTTTATTTTTATTTCATTGCTAATTCAGAGCCAGTTTTAGTATTATCGATTGAAGTCATTATTCTCATAATTTTTTCAGGATAATCACTAACAACATGACGAGGGTTATACGATTCTAGTATTCCTACTGTATCTTTACCTTTATAATGTCTTGCAGTCTTTGGGTTATTACCAGACAGGTTTTTACCCAAAATTTCAAAAGCTTCATTATAAGATTCAAATTTAATAGAACAACTTCCCCATCCAAACACATTATAAGTATAACGGATATCTCCAGTTACTTTATAAGTTTTAGGACAAGCAAATTTTCCACCAGTAGTTTCAATGAAAGCAATACTTGGAATTAATCTCCAGTCAATGTTGTACTTTTCAGCCACCATAACCATTTCCATTCCATGCCCTTCTAAAGGCAAGTTTTTGTTTCCAAAATAAGTATTAATTTTTTCAGCTTTAGCTTGCCTTTCAGCATCTATTGCAGTGTCTTTATTTTCTTTTATTTCACCCAATATGTTTTGTATTGGATTAGTGTCCAGTGGCTTGTTAGCACTAATGCTTGCGGGATTAGGATTAATTGTACTCGCAAGTATTGTCGGCATTATTACCGCACCGAAAAGCAAATTTTTTAGTGTGTTTTTCATAATTAAGGGTTTCGCTCCCTCAAACGATCCATGTCTGTATTTGTATGTTTATCAAAGACGAGCCTTGTAAACAAAAAATCCATTGCATAACGCTTTTGGACTTAGTTATATAGTATCACGGATTGTAAACAAAGTCAATAGTTATACCATGCTTTTTGTATCCGTCAAACCCAAAAAGCCTTATAAATAAAGGGTTTTTAAGATGTATGATATTGACACCCTGTGTAAAAGTATGTGAAATCATGCTTTAAAAGCCTATGTTTTAAAGGGAAATCTTATTTTTTGACAATATTTTTGTATATTGTAAAATAAACCTTGTTTTACAAGGTTTATTTAAAACTAGCGATTTATGTCTATGGTTTTTACTAACTCAAGGATGCTTGACGCATATGCGTTATTGAAATCTCGATACAGTCTTAACCCTTCTTTTTGATACTCGATCAATGGTTCTCTTTGACCATAAGCACGAAGAGATGCTGAACTTCTAGCATAATCCATAAGAACAAGATGTTCTTGCCAATGAATATCGTTGCTATAAAGCATTATTTTACGCAGGGTTTCATAAAAATTCTGCTCCCCGACTAATTCTTGCTTGTCTTTGATGATTTTCTCAATTTCTTCTTTAGATTCAAGATTTGTGGTTATATTTTCTAGTTCTTTAGCCAAATCTTCGTGTGTCCCAGCAAGTATTTTAGCTCGGCTACTATATACGCTTTTTCTTTGTGAATTTAAGATATCATCAAATTCCAGTGTATTTTTACGAGAATCAAAATGAAACCCTTCAATTCGTGATTGTGCAGTCTCTAATGTTCTTGAAACCAGCGCATTTTCTATTGGCATATCTACTGGGAATTTGAATTTTTCCATTATGCCTTTTAACCTGTCTCCCCCGAATACTCTCATAAGATCATCATCAAGTGATGCATAGAACAATGTTTTACCTGGGTCCCCTTGTCTTCCGGCACGTCCACGAAGCTGGTTGTCGATTCTTCGAGCTTCATGTCTTTCAGACCCTATCACAAACAGTCCACCTAGATTCTTGATTTCTTCAGCTTTTTCAAGGTTATACGGAACACCTCCTAATTTAATATCCACACCACGCCCTGCCATATTTGTGGCTACAGTTACTGCACCCAGTTTACCAGCGGCAGCAATTAATTCTCCTTCACTTTCATGATTTTTTGCATTTAAGACTGTATGTGGTACACCTTCAGCTTTTAAATATTCAGACAATACTTCATTCTTCTCGATAGATACTGTTCCAATTAAAACTGGTTGGCCAGTTTTATGAATTTCTTTAACACGTTGTGCTATGGCTCGGAATTTGTATTTTTCTTCTTGGTAAATCAAATCTGGCATATCAATTCTGGCAATTGTTCTATGAGTAGGCACTACTATTACACCCAAATTATAAACCTTGCGGAATTCTTCAGCTGAAGTATCTGCAGTCCCAGTCATACCACAAACAGATTTATAAAAACGGAAGTAATTTTGAAAAGTGATACTAGCAATGGTTTTTGTTTCTTTTTGAATTTTTACACCTTCTTTAGCTTCAATAGCTTGATGTAAACCGTCAGACCATCTTCGCCCTGGTTGCATTCGTCCAGTAAAAGTATCTACAATTACAACTTCGTTATCTTTAACTACATAATCTTTATCAATATTATATATTGCATGAGCACGAACTGCATTTTCAATATGATGTACAAATTTTATTCCTTTTTCTGTGTAAATATTATCTACATTTAATGCTTTTTCAGTCTTATTTATACCACTATCAGTAAGTGCAATAGATTTATGTTTTTCGTCTACGGTATAATCAATGTCTTTTATTAAAGTCTTAGCAATAGAACTACATGTTTGATATAGACTGCCTGATTCTTCGGCTTCAGATGAAATAATAAGCGGAGTACGCGCTTCATCAATTAAAATAGAGTCAATTTCGTCCACAACAGCAAATACATGCCCACGCTGAGACACATCGTCTATATTGTTTGCTAAATTATCTCTTAAATAATCAAAACCAAATTCATTGTTTGTTCCATAAGTAATGTCCGCTGCATATGCATCTTTTCTAGAAATTGTACGTAAATTGTCATAATCAATCTTATAAGCTGAAGCTAAATCTTCTTCGTCGGTCTTTTTTACATCTGGGTCATATATATAAGAAATATTTTGACTATTTATAACAGACAAACTAATTCCAAGCAGTGCAAAAACCGGACCCATCCATGCCCCATCACGACGTGCCAAATAATCGTTAACTGTAACTACATGCACACCTAACCCAGTAAGAGAATGCAAATATGTTGGCAAAGTTGCAACCAAAGTTTTACCTTCACCTGTTCTCATTTCGGCAATGTTTCCATTGTGCAGAACTATCCCCCCGATAAGCTGGACATCGTAGTGTCTTTCACCAAGAATTCTACGGCTGGCTTCACGAACAACAGCAAAAGCTTCTGGTAGTATTTCATCCAGTGTTTCGCCTTTTTGAAGACGAGCTTTGAATTCGGTAGTTTTGTCTCGTAGTCCAATATCGGACAATTCTTTTGTAGATTCTTCTAGCGAATTTATCTTTTTTACGATTGGGTCAACTTTTGAAATAAAGCGTTTTGACTCGTTGCTGAATAAGTTTGTTATAAATGACATAATATGAATTTTAGCATAAAAACTATCAATTTAAAATATGCTATAAAAAAGCAAAAACCCTCTGATAGAACGAGGGTTTTTGTGAAAGTTACTAAGTAAAAGAATAATTATTTCTTTTTCTTTGCAGCTACTTTCTTTTTTGGAGCAGCTTTTTTTGGAGCAGCTTTTTTTACTGTTTTTTTAACAGCTTTTTTTACTGTCTTCTTTGCAGCTACTTTCTTTTTTGGAGCAGCTTTCTTTTTTGCTGGCATAATAGTTTGTTACGTAATATTACTAACGTGATTTTTGTGGGTCGACCTATTATTTAAAAAATAATTTGTGTCCACATCTCACTACTTATATTTTCTCGCATATTTTGATTCACTGCAAGCAAAAATTAAATAATACTGTGGATAACTTTGTAAAAAAATATTTTTTGTTTTATTTTTGTAATATCATACTAGTATACTATTACTATATTTACAATATTTTAACTGTGATACAATATATTTATGAAAAAAATTATTATTTTTATAATATTATGTTTATTAGTTAGTTCTTATTTTATATATAATAAGAATAAAGATAATGCATATTTATATACTCCAAAAGAAAAATATAACGTATTAGTTAGTGACACTGAAGAAAAAAGAATAACTGGATTATCTAACACGCCAAATTTAGCTAAAGATACTGTAATGTTATTTATTTTTAATAAACCTGATTACCACGGAATATGGATGAAAGATATGAATTATAATATTGATATAGTTTATTTAGACAAAGATATGAATGTAATAAATTATTTTGATAATGTATCCCCTGTTACTTATCCGAAGGTATATTACCCTGAAAAATTAGCTACATATATAGTAGAGATGAATAGTGGTGAAAGATTAAAATCTGGTATAGACAAAGGCACAAAATTATACTATAAATAAGCAGTGTATTTGGATGACCGCGCCAAGGTGAGGAAAGTCCGGACATTTATTCTAAAAGTAATTTTAGAGAAGCGTAGCGGGTAACCCCCGTCGTCCCGCATTGCGGGATCGTGGTGCGAGCAGTGACGCCGATGCAGTAATGCTAGGATTCCTTATGGGAATAAGTCTGTAGTAATACAGAAGTGAAACGGCTAAATCCATACGTGAATGCAAAGTCGTGCCCCGCTTGCGGGGAGTGCCGCAAAGATTTTATTGGTAACAATAAAACAAGATAAATGGTCATCGTCCCGCATTGCGGGATACAGAATCCGGCTTATAAAATACACAATTTATATGTAAGAACCCCAAATGTATTCGTGCAGATGGGGTTCTTGCTTATTTGTAGAATCTTATCTATACTAAATACTAGAGATGCCTTCCGCCCGCTGGCGGCTGCACTCACGTAGGCATTTGTGTTGGGGTTCGCGCCCGCTGGCGGACGAAAGACATCAAACAAAAAAATCACCCAATGGGTGATTTTTTTGTTTGATAAGATAAATTAGTGATTGTTTTTATCTTGGTTTGATTTTACAAGATATACAATTAAAGCAATTACAATTAAAACTAAAAGTAATTCAATTAAACTAATTCCATAAACACTACCAGCTGAACCAGTTAACAAACTTCCGTTTACAACATTACCACGAGAATAATCGTAAAATGCTGTTCCGTAACGATTCATAATATCGTCTGCGTTATAAGCATTGTAAGATACAGGATATGTACTATACATTGAAGTATTATCAACATACTGATATTGAGTAGTTGGATTTGTAGTAACAGGTTGATCTACATAAATAGTTTTTACAGTATCTGCTAATCTTTTTGTAATGTATTGAGTGTTATTAGTGATTGGTGAATGAGGGTTGTAAGTATATGGTACAACTGTTCCATTTGATTTGTAATACCAATTACCATTTGACTCATAACATGTACTATCGTAATAACATGATGGGTATTGGTTTGTTGTATTTGTATTATTTACCCAAGATGACCCGTTCCAATAACATGTAGCAGAATAATAACATGACGGATATGTAGTTGGTGTTCCTCCACAGTTAGTTGTACAACCATTATTTATAGTAGCCCAATAAGACCCGTTCCAATAACATGTACCAGCGTAGTAACATGATGGATATGTAGTAGGTGTTCCCCCATTATTTGGTAGTACACCAATTGAAATAGTTTTACTATCGTTACCATTTGTACCACCGTATGCATTTAATGTATAGCTAGTTGTAGAATATAATGCACCAGTAGATTGTGAACCAGTTAGATTTACAGATCCACCAAGTGTATTTAGATTAGCAGATGTACAGTTACTAGTTGACCAACGAATTGTTGTAGAAGAACCTGATGTAACTGAAGTTGAATCAGCAGAAAAACTAGTTATAGAACAAGTGTAAGTTGTAGGGTTTGGATTATAGCCAGATGCTTTTGTTACAAAACTTATTTTACTGTCGGGATATTCAGTTCCACTAAATGTTCCAACAAGTTGTGCACAGTAAGTTTGCCCAGCTGATAGACCAGTAAGAGATGCAGTTACATATTGGTTAGAATTTGATCCACTAATATTTTGCACACTTGTATTACCAAGATAACTAGCACATGTTGAACCAGCAAAATATCTAAAATAGTATGTACCAGAAACACCGTAGTTATTTATTCTACCGTTTAATGTAGCTGAAGTAGTTGTAACGTTGTCTGCGCCCAGTGTATCTACTAATGTAGATTTATAATTTAAAGTTTTAAAAGAATAATAAGACGGACTACCCGCAGAATTAACTGGCGCTACAGTTGAACCATCATTATTTGATGCTTGAACGCGGAAATAATAAGTAGTGTTTGCAGTTAAACCAGTAAGGTTAACCGAAGTAGAACTTGTCGGTAGCATTGTTGATACCCCAAAAGAAGCATCTGTCCCATATTCAAAAATGTAAGAAACAGTACTTGAACTAGTTGTAGTTACTGATAAAGTTGCGCTTGTTTCTGTAATATTGTCAGCGGCGTGCAAATTTACTACCGGAGCGGCAGCAAAAACAGTCGAGGCAAAGCCCAGAAACATAAAAACAGCGAAAATTGCGTATATCTTTTTCATAGGTCTATTATATCAAATTATATAGAATTGTCAAGTTATATATTGACTTTTACTATTAAATGTGCTAATATACTTATAAATCAATATAACTCTAAAAAACATGAAAACAGGTATTTTTACCCCGATTTTCCGTACCCTATTAGTGGGTGCGATGAGTTTGCTCTTTAATAACGCAAACGCACAAACAACAATTACCCCTGGTACGCCTAGTAGTATGATCGAAGGCTTCACCACAGTTTACAAAGTAACCATTAAAACTGGTGATATCGTAAAAGTATGGTGGGAATATTCGGCTGATGCCGCGTTTTCTGCCCCAGACACACTACGCAGTAAAACTTGGACAAAAGATTCGGCGTTCGTAAGAGATACTTTTACAGTATCAAAAGATTCTATCTACCCTGTAGGTAGTATCACTGGCTACACTTTATATCTACGTCTTGCGATGCAGATAAAAGGTTGGACTATAACTTACGGAACACCGATTCAAACTGTTGCTGTGTATCCAAAACCTTTGAAAACAAAAATTCAAAGCTTTGGTATTACTCCACTTTCAGGTGGCGGAGTTGTAAGCTTCTTTGGAAGTACAGGGTCTAATTATGAAATTGACACTGTGACATTTCGTTACCGCTATGGATCAGCTGACATTTGGCGCAAACCAAACCCACACAGTACTACATTCGTGGGTATGAACCAAAGTTTTAGCCGAAATCTGCTTGGTATGCTTTCAAACAAATCTGTAGATTTATGGGTAAAAGTAAAAAACAGTATATCCAGTTGGGATACTATTGTTACATTTACCACAACACCAAGCTCAAATAAAGCTTTGGTAGCTGAAGCCGTAGGTAAGCTTGCAACCAGTGATAGTGTATTTCTAAATATAGATGCGACATCTTTTAATTTGAATTCAAAATTCTATGTGATTAACACAATGAATAACGATACAATAATTAAAAGCGTAACATCTCCAAAAATAGAATTACTAAATTACGGGTTTAAAGTGTTACCAAATACCAAATACACTTTCAAGTGTTATGGGGTAAACGGTGTTGGAACTGGTAATGTGATAAAAATTACAATTACCAGTCAACCAAAGCTGGTGACACCAACATTTTGGGGTAAAACCCCATATGTTAGATGGGACGAAACAAATGGGACATATTATATCTTGCCGGTTCTTGATTGGGTGACAAATTCACTTGATAAGATCAAAAGAACTGATGTAAGAATCTACACAGATTCATTGTATCAGTCTGTACCGCAAGTACATAAAATGTCTGACGGGCAATCAGGTCTTACTGGGCCATTTACTGGACCAAGAACAGATTCTGATAGTGGAAGATTCTGGTACGAGTATGTTGTGGAAACTGAAAAATCAATTTATACAAGTAGCCTGTTTGGTTACGATGTAAATTGGAAACTGGTTCCAAAGCAAGCTACTACAGGGATTATTTCAGCTAAACTTCCTACTGGTCCCGTACAGTGCAAATTGTACGACATGGCTGGAAGAATGGTATCCGAAAACTACACAGTTGATCCAAAGGTTAACCTGTTCACACAGGAATTACCAATGGGCGTACTAATTGCAGTGACTGATGGATTCTTGCCTTTCAAGATTTATAATCAAGGAGGTATGTAACCTGCGTTTGCAAAATTTTAAAGTCCCCGTATGAAAATACGGGGCATTTTTTTATGTAAACTACACACCCCACCCAAACCCTCCCCCTAACAGGTGGAGGGCTTCGCGCTTTTCGCCCCCTGCCAAGGGGGAGATGTCGTTTACGACAGAGGGGGTGCACAAAAAAATACCCTTTCGGGTATTTCTTTTACTTTTACATTTTTATACTAAGATCATATCTAGGTCACTTGTGCATCCCGTGCGAATTTTAAAAAATTCTAACGAGACAATGTATTCCCGAAACATAGATATTCACTACCTTTTGTTTCGCTTTATGACCATAGTGTATTCATATGAATATACACTATGGAATTTGTGTTCTTTTATCGAAGCGAACGTCGAGTAGATCTTTTGAAATATAACTACTATAATTTGCTCTACAGAGTAGAGTTCGACAAACATTTGCGAACTACATAAAGTAAATTCCAAATGCGTGTATCAATTTGATTGAATCCACGAACAGCTTCCGCTACCCGTGCCTTGTTACGACTTATTCCCTGTCACTGATCTTACCGTCGTCCCACCTTATGGTGAGCCTTCGGGTACTACCAGCTCCCTTGAATTGACGGGCGGTGAGTACAAGACTTGAGAACGTATTCACCGCGG
>CAYRQJ010000004.1:0-83156 GCA_964426555.1 uncultured Candidatus Saccharibacteria bacterium
CCGTTTACACCGGGAAGGTCACAGGTTCGAGTCCTGTATCGCGCACAATATAAAAAATACCCATAATGGGTATTTTTTATATTGTGCGCGATAGAACCAAATTGATTTGGTTTGTACAGGACGAGAAAAGCTTTTCCTTATTTTTGAGAAATTTTATTTTGAAAAAATGGAAAAGGTATACTGTTCATGTAATGAAAGAGTCCTTACTGAGATAGAAAAATACCCGCGGCGGTAGCCGAGAGTCCTGTTCCAAAATAGTAAAAAAATAATTTCTGTGCTATATTTTTCCTATGCCCTTGTAGTTAAATGGATATAACTGCGGACTTCTAAGCCGTTATTGTAGGTTCGATTCCTACCGAGGGCACAAATACCAAAAAAAGACCCTGTTAGGGTCTTTTATTTTGGATTAGCATATGAATAAAGTCTTTGTGACTGATGGCATTTTCGTTCAATGCATGCAGTAGAGATTCGTCACTGTCTAATGTATGCCTTTCAATTATTTTTACCAGTGATGGTGGACGGCGTTCGTCCCGATAAACAAAATGCATTGTTAATGGTACAGATGTTTTTAAATTCCCTGCTACCAGACGAGCGTATAAATCTAGCGTATTTCGCACAACTGGGTTTGCAAACTGGCCTATTGCAGATTTACTAACTGGTGCAGTTTCTCTAAAGGCCGGAGCAATGGTTTGCACATAAATGGGATGCAGTGTGTACCATGGCAAGTCTCGAAAATTTGGAATTACAGTTACTGCCCATTCGTCACCATTTATAAATTCTTGTGAATAGTATTTACCATTTGCACCGGTATAATGATTTTCAATAGCGTTTTTTAATTCATCTATTTTTGTTGTATTTACAACAGTATCAACTTGACCCCAAGGATTTGCAAAATTTACAATATACGGTGGTGAGAATTTTAAATGAATATTTTTTATTGCGTTTGGGTCGTTTAAATCAATATTTGATTTATTAGGAATATGAATACCAATAGATTTTAATTTACGAGATAGATCTTCTGGAATATAACCACGTAAAGATTCTTTGGGTGCAAAGATACAAGGTATACCAAAAGATTTAATTATAGTTTCTACGAAACCCAATTTTTGTAGTGGGTTTGTAATTGTATTAATACACATGTCCACATTGTGAACTAATTTGTTTACTGGAATGGGTACACCGTCTACATGCCATATTTCTGACTGGTCAATAAATACATCTACAGGCTCGTATTCTATATGTTCTTTCAATGCACGTAAAAGTATAGACCCATCATTCATGGATTTTTGGTAACCGTATTTACTACTGCCACCACGAACTATTCCCACACGCATTGTCCCACTACTTAACATAAATGTATTATACATTAATTTTAATAAATAGTTTATTTATTTTGTAAAAATTTTTTACTGCGAGATTTGCGATGAGTATTTAATACAAATCTATGAACTTCGGCGTTAGCTAACAGGATTTGTTTTTTGTATTTGTTGATTATATCCACATCACCCATCATGGCTTTGGCTTTATGACGATTATCTTTAACTACTGCTACAACTGGAATTTCTAACCCGACATTTTTTAACTCTTTCTCTATAACCGATTTTTGAACCATGTTACCGTCGGCCACTATAATGTCCGGATATTGCCATTCCCTATGTGCTAATCTTCTTTTTACTACTTCTGACAGTGCTCCGGCATCATTTGAACTGGTAAAACCACGAATATTAAAAGTTCTATATTCTGCTGGATTTTTCTGCCCATCTTCTAATACCACAAACGCCCCAACCATACTGGACCCTGATGTATGCGCAATATCATAAGCTTCAATACGCACACCCCCTCTGCCTGTCGGCATCTCCCCCTTGGCAGGAGGCGAATCTGGAACAAGGTTTTTTGATGGTCTGGTGAACTGACCCGAGGACCTCGAAAAAACTTGTTCCAGAGGAGCCTCGTCTTTAATTAATGCAACATCGTTAATATGGTTTAGTGCAAAAATTTGTTTTTTAATCTCCCCTGCACGCTCAAATTCATTTTTCTTGGCTAAAGAAATCATTTCTTTCTCTAACGATTTTAAAATTTTACTTTTTTCACCTTTAAAGAAAAGTTCTAAATTTTTAATTGTATTTTTGTATTTTATTTTTGCATTGTTTAACCCCACGTCTGGAGCAAGATGAATTTGTTTATAAAATTCGTAACGATCTTTTTTTAAAGTCTTGGCATCAAGATAAGGAAAAATTTTACGAATTATTTTTAACGCACTGCGCAGTGATTCCCCACTGGGGTACGGACCGTAGACCGATTTTAATTTTGTATTTTTTACAACTAATTTTTTAAAATCAATTAACCGGCCACGCTCTACTAATAATCGTGGAAATTCATCACGTGTTATACAAACGTAGTTATAGCTTTTGTTGTCTTTTTCTTTTGTATTGTAAATTGGCTGATGTTTCTTTATAAGATTGGCTTCAAGAATCAAAGCTTCTAAAACAGTGTCGGTAGTTTGGTATTTTATCGTCTCAGCATCTTCAATCATTTTGACGATTATTGGGCCACGAGTATATATAAGATCTTTACTGAAATAGCTTTTTGTACGGTCATAGAGATTTGTAGCTTTGCCTATATAGATGATTTGTCCTGATTTATTTAGGAAAAAATAGACCCCAGATTTCTCGGGTAATGCTAATTTGGTCAAACTTTGACTTTTCATATAATAGTTATATCATGTAGTAAATAACAACGCTATGAGCCACATAATCACAGAAATCAACGATTTCGGAAAATGGTATTCTCTGTTTACCAAAACCGAAGAAGTAAAAGAAAAGCTACGGCTAATGCTGTCAGCTGCAATTTCTAAGAATACAGTAATTTTTGAAATTGCTTTAGTAAAACTAAACGAGTACGTTTGGTTAAACAAAGAAAAACTTCCAGAATTTAAAAAAACAAATCTTATTTTGAGAAGTGAACTATTGGTAGAAAAAGACGATGTAATACCAGTCTCAAAATGGAATGCAATTTTGGAAATTTTGGAACATCCCAAAGAACCAATAAAAAAATATTTCTTTCACTAATTTAAAAAACTATGAACCATGAAAACTATAATAATTGGAATTTTTTTCTTTTTACTAATTATTGATTGCTTATCAGGAATATTTACTACAATAATTTTTTTTATAACCAGTCGTAGAAAATATTTTAAAGAAGATGAGGGTACTGAAAAAGCTGAAGAAATTAAGAGAACAGAACCTTGGGTGAGTGATAATTTTTTTATGAAAGAAACACTACCATTAGGATTAATTGTAGAAGAAGCCTTATTCCAACGTAAACATTGCGATGAATTAATTCAACTTACGAACAGAGTTTTAAGTGATGAAAAATCTTTTGTTTGGTTATGGGATTACGCTAACAAACATGAATTAAAAAATCTCCAAAAAGAATTGGTACGAATATCAAAACTTAACGGAGAAACTCCAATATACGCTGTGTCATGACATAGCGTATTTTTATTTTTTCTTTAGAATTTTCTTTAAGTAATACCCAGTATGAGATTTGGGATTATTGGCAACTTCTTCTGGAGTACCGCGGGCTACAATTTTACCGCCACCAACACCACCCTCGGGACCTATGTCTATAATATAATCCGCACATTTTACAATGTCTAGATTATGCTCGATCAGCATTACACTGTGAGACCGTTCCACTAGTTTGTTTAATACATCGATAAGTTTTGCTACATCGTCGTAATGCAACCCCACTGTTGGTTCGTCCAACAAATACATTGTTTTTTCTAGTCTTGGTTTAAATAATTCACTGGCTATTTTTACACGCTGAGCTTCCCCACCGGACAATGTTGTAGCACTTTGCCCCAGTTTAAGATACCCTAATCCTACATCCATTAAAGTTTTTAACCGGTCGTATACTGCTGGAATTTCTTCAAAGAAAACTATTGCTTCTTCTACTGTAGTTTCTAATACATCGTAAATACTTTTCTTTTTGTATTTTACCGACAATGTTTCTTTGTCAAAACGGCGGCCGTTACAAACATCACAAGTAACATAAACTGTTGGTAGAAAATGCATTTCTACCGCAATTTCACCATTGCCTTCACAAGCTTCACAGCGTCCACCTTTTACGTTAAAAGAAAATCTATTTGGTTTCCATCCACGTAGACGTGCTTCTTCACTGCTTGAAAATAATTCACGGACAAAAGTCCAAGCTCCGGTATATGTAGCAATGTTACTACGCGGTGTACGTCCTATTGGTGATTGATCTATAAGAACTACTCGAGATAAATCTCCATCAATTGTAAAGCTGGCACAGTTAAAAATTTTCGCAGTACGATAATATTTTTCTAAACGAGCTTGTAAATTTTTGTGTACAATTTCGTACATAAAAGAAGATTTACCTGACCCAGATACTCCGGTAATACATACCATTTTACCTAATGGAATTTCAGCATTTAGATTATCAATATTAAAAATTTTACCACCAACTATTTTGATACTGCCTTTATCTTTAGTTCTACGCTCAGGCACAGGAATACTGGCTTCGCCACGAAGATAAGACAAAGTTCTTGAAGCTCCTTTGAATGGTGGAGTTTTTTGAGTTAGTAAATCTGACAAATCACCATAGGCTACAACTTCACCACCATGTACACCAGCCTTGGGTCCAATGTCTACTATATGGTCGGATGCAAAAATTGTATCTTCGTCGTGTTCCACAACTAAAATAGTATTTCCTAAATCACGTAAATCAGTTAAAGTCTTGATAAGCTTTTCATTGTCTCTTTGGTGCAAACCAATTGTTGGTTCGTCCAGTACATACAATGCTCCTACAAGACGAGACCCCAGCTGTGACGCCAAACGAATACGTTGTGATTCCCCACCTGATAAAGTATTGGCCTTACGAGAAAGTGAAAGATATTCCAACCCTACATCCAGTAAAAATTGTAAACGATATTCTATTTCTCTTAGAACTATTTGAGCTACGTCAAATTCTTGATCAGACAAATCTAAATTTTGAATAAATTCTAGTGCAGCACGTATAGACATACCACAATAGTCCACAATGTTTGTTTGTTTTTTATTTGAAGACAAAAATACATTTAATGCTTCTACACGTAGTCTTTTGCCATTACAAACTAAACATGGGTCGTCCAGTCCAAATTGCACAGTTCCTAAACCGTTACATTCGGGACATGCACCATATGGTGAGTTGAAAGAAAATAAACGTGGTTCTATTTCTGGAAAAGAATACCCGTCGTCTGGACAAGCAAATTTTGAAGACAATAAATATTCTGCAGATTCGTCAAAAGATAAAGTTACTAAACCATCGGCTTCGATTAAAGCACGTTCTACTGCTTCGTATAATCTTGTACGAGCATCATCTTTATGGTCGGTAAATTCGTGTACAGCAATAGTGTCCACCAGTACATCAATGTTATGAACATTATTTTTTGATAGAACTATTTTTTCACGAAGTTTTAAAATTTTGCCATCTACGCGAACATATTCAAAACCACGACCCAGTAAATCGTAAAGCAATTGATAGTATTCACCTTTGCGTCCACGCACAACTGGGGCAAAAATATTTAATTCAGTTTCATTCCAAACTCGGCCCATTAATTCTTTTTTGCCCTGCCTGCCGGCAGGCAGGCTTTTGGTATCTTTTTCAATTTTATTTACTTTGGCTAATGCAAAATGAATTATTTCTTCGTTTGTAAGTTTTTTTATTTGGCGACCACAGTCGGGACAATGTGGGTGACCAATACGCGCATACAGTACACGCAAATAGTCATAAATTTCGGTAATTGTTGCCACGGTAGAGCGTGGGTTGTTTGAACGAGATTTTTGGTCAATAGAAATTGCTGGTGAAAGTCCAGAGATTTCGTCTACGTCGGGTTTAGGCATTTGACCCAAGAATTGGCGTGCATAAGCTGAAAGAGATTCTACATAACGGCGTTGGCCTTCGGCAAAAATAGTATCAAACGCCAAAGAAGATTTCCCTGATCCGGAAACCCCTGTGATTACTGTCATCTTGCCGCGCGGGATTGTAACATCAATGTTTTTAAGATTGTGTGTACGCGCACCACGAACAATGATACTGTCTTTATGATCGATTTTCTTCTTTTGTGCCATCTGGTGTGCAGTATAGCAAAGAGTATAGTTAATTCAAAATAGCTTTATTGTAGTGGCATTTTGACCATTTGAGAGCCAAATATATTTTAGCATAAAAAAAATGCGGCGTTTATAAAAACGCCGCAAAAGGATTAAAAGTTAAAAAAGAAAAAAGAATTAGAAAACTACTTCGCGTGGACCATACTTGCCATTCTGGAAAGTCCGATCGATCCTATCGATGCTGAACTTGCCATCGCTGCCCTCGTACATGTCCATGGCGTCACCATCGTGGTCAAGGGCGTGAAAAAAGGTAAGACCTGCAACATCCATCATCTTTTTGGTCTCAAACCTATAACGGTCGGCCATAGTTATGCCTTCGGTTGGAATAGCAAAATTTATCCCAGTTTCTTGATGTTCGGCATCAAACATATCATACGATTTGTTCAAATGCTTTTTATCAGGTTCTTGACCACCAGCATGCCAATACAAGTATGGACCAGTTGGGCGAATACCTTGAGACTGAATACTGTCTTTCACAGTTAAATTCTGTGTATGGTAATAACACCATACAGCATCTTCTCCATGATTTTCTTTGTACTTAGCCAGCTTTTCGTCTTCGGTAAAAATGTTTGGTTCATATTCCAAAACATTTAAACCCGCAGGTTGCTGTGGTATTACTAATGTGTCCCATGGAATATCGTGATTCCATTTTTCTTTCCAGTACTTGGTTAGTTTTTGAATTTGCTTCGCATGTACAGAAGCGTTTAAATCAATAATTTTCTTTTTGATTTCAAAAACTTCGCCAGTAATACGATCAACCAATTCTTTTACCTTGCCATTATATGGCGGAGTCAATAAAGTTTGAAGCTCATCTTTTGAAAAAGATTCTTCACTTTCTCCCATTTTTGCGACTACTTGTTGGGCAACAAGGAGACCAAACTGCGCAATCTGCGGAGATGTGGCCATTAATTTGTTTTCTAAACTCATTTTCTGAGAATATTAAAGAGCTATTTCACTCTTGTATATTATAGCATAAATATGGCTATATTGTCAATATATAAAATTTACTTATTGTAATGGCATTTTAACCATTTGGGAGCCGTATACATAAGGAGCAACTTGATATTCCCCAAAATAAATATTTATAGCATCCGGCAGTATTGTAAATGTATTAAAATTCTCCATTGTTGGTTTAGTCCCATCGTTTAACATTTCTTTTGTGTTTTTTATTGCAAGATTATAATCTTGCGGATTTTCATAATCAGTACTTTTAAGTTTTTCCATAAATTGAGTTAATAAATCTGCATTAGAAAAATTGGATACAGTTTTTAAATAATCTTTATCATTTGGGAAAATGTCGGCTAAAGTAATTTCGGTATTTTTTTGGACATCATAATTATATGATACTAAATTATTGTATCCATGTGCCCCACCGCTAAATCCTGATACTGTCATAACAAAACTAACTACATTGGCATTTACCTGAACATAATCAGTTTTTAAACTAAAATAAAAATCTCCAGTATTTGGATACTGCCCTACTTTTTCATTTGGGCTGGCGGTTTTGATACGAGCATTCCAATTTTCGCGAGCGTTATTTTCAAGTTCGCTTTGGGCTATTACTACAGCATTACGGATTTTATCGTTAAAGCTTGGGTCTGCATTACGAAATTGTGGATATGTGCCAGATACAATATTGTATTTTGAAGCAGTGGTAATTGGGACTTCGGTAACAAAAGACATATCAACTAAAGATTCTGTATTTTGTGTTTGTGCTACGGGTTCAACAACTTGTTTGTTATCTAAAAATGTTTTACCAAATTTATATAATACAAAAGCCAAAACAAGAAGTACAATTATAGTTAGAATGCGATGATTTTTCATATATTTATTATACCCCGTAGTAGATATTTTGTTAAATATTCACTACAGGGTATATCATAATTATTTTGCTAATCTGTCTTCAAGAATTATTACTTCGTCACGCAGTATTGCAGCAGTTTCAAAATCCAACGCTTTTACTGCTTCTTTCATTGCACTTTGTTTTTGTTTGATAAGTTTTTTTAATATTGTAGTAGGTAAACTATTATTACCACTCGAATTTTTAGACTTTTTTTCTAACCCAGCTTTTTTAAGCATTAAAGAAATTTCGGTATCCAGTTCCATAGTAGCTCCGGCAGATTTATTTTTTTGTAAATCTTCGGTAATGTCACGAATTTCTTTGGCAATAGTTTTGGGTGTGATGCCATGTAATTTGTTATATGCAATTTGTTTTTCACGTCTTCTGTTTGTCTCAGTAATTGCGCGTTCCATAGACCCTGTCATGCGGTCAGCATACAGAATAACTCGTCCGTTTACATTTCTAGCTGCACGGCCAATGGTTTGAATTAATGATACTTCACTACGCAAAAATCCTTCTTTATCAGCATCCAATATTCCGATTAAAGTTACTTCGGGCATATCAAGACCTTCACGAAGCAGGTTAACACCCACAAGACAGTCTATTTCTCCGCGTCTTAATTTTGTAATTATTTGAATACGATCCAATGTATCCACATCGCTATGAACATATTCGGTTTTGAAATTCTTTTCTTTTAGATAACTGGACAAATCTTCGGCCATTTTTTTTGTTAATGTTGTAGCTAAAACACGTCCACCTTTTTCGATTTCTTTAGTCGCTTGTTCTATAAAATCTTGGATTTGACCAGGATAATCAATTGCTACTGGAATATTTAAAATGTCAGCACTGGGTGTTTCTATAATTGGTTTTTCTTTTTTCTTGCGCGTAACAGATTTGGAAACAACATTGTTTGCTGGCATTACTGGTTTGATTTCAATAATTGGATCGATTAGTCCAGTTGGGCGAATTATTTGCTCTACAATATTTTCACTAACTTCTCGTTCGTATACACTGGGTGTTGCTGATACGTAAATAGTTGCCGGAGTAACCGTCTCGAATTCTTCATATCTTAAAGGTCTATTATCTTTAGCTGACGGCAAACGAAAACCAAAATCCACCAAGTTTTGCTTGCGAGCTTGGTCACCGTTATACATTCCGCGTATTTGTGGAATTGTTTGGTGTGATTCGTCGATAAACAAAGTAAAATCTGGATTTCCATTTTTATCTTTTGGAAAATAAGAAAGCAGTGTGTCTGGAGCTTCACCTTCTTTCTTACCAGCAAAGTGTCGAGAATAGTTTTCAATACCGCTACAGTACCCAACTTCGCGTATCATAGCCAAATCATAATTTGTACGACGACGTAGTCTTTCTTCTTCTAGTAATTTCCCTGCTTTAACAAAGCTTTTTAAAGTAATGTCTAATTCTTTTTTAATATCTTTTATTGCTCTTTCTACTTCGACTTTGTCAGTCATAAAGTGTTTTGCTGGGAAAATAAATAGATCACTTTCTTTTCTTTCTATTATTTCGTAACTTACTGGGTCAGTAGCGCGGATTTGGTCTATTTTGTCTCCATCAAAAAGAATTGTGTACAAAACAGTTTCAGAAACTGGCATAATGTCTAACTTGTTCCCCAGTGCACGAAAAGTTCCTGAAGTTAAATCTCCAGTGGTTCTTTCGTACTGCATTGTGATTAGTCTTTTCATTATTTCAGCACGAGAAATTTTTTGACCAATCTCTAAATGCATATTTGTTTTTTCGTATTGCACTGGTGAACCTAAACCATAAATACAAGAAACTGAAGCAACGATAATTACGTCACTACGAGTTAGCAATGCTTGGGTAGATGCGTGGCGTAGTCGGTCGATCTCTTCATTAATCTGTGCGTCTTTTTCAATATAAGTATCACTGGATACTACATATGCTTCGGGTTGGTAGTAATCGTAATAAGACACGAAATAATGCACCGCAGCATCCGGGAAAAAACTACGAAATTCTTGCGCTAACTGTGCGGCCAATGTTTTGTTATGAGCAATAATTAAAGTAGGTTTACCCACCTGGGCAATAATGTTGGCCATAGTAAAAGTTTTACCGGTACCTGTGGCACCCAGTAATGTTTGTTTTTGGTAGCCTTTGTTTAACCCAGCTATCAAGCCCGAAATAGCCTGTGGCTGGTCACCAGCAGGAACATAGTCGGATACTAATTTAAAAGGGTTACTATTTTTCACACAGCTAGTATAGCACAATAAAAAATCCCTGACTGGGTCAGGAATTTATGTATTTTTAATACATTTCTTTTACTAATTCTTCGCACTTTTTAATAAGCTCTGGGTCGGTAATTTTAGTAAAACGATCTTTTTCTATTCCATCTTTTGTAACCTTTTCCATAAACATATCAAAGGGTCTAATATCATAATGTTTACCAATACCATATACACCAGCTTCTACATATAGTGGACGATAAATTACCATAGCAGATTCATCAAGACCTTCTATTTCTGTATGATGGCCAACATTTAAGACTTCGTATAAATAATTATTCCACTCTCCTTCCGGAGCATGCTTGTAATGATAGTAAAAACCTTTTTCTATTTCTTTAGACATAAAATAAAAATATTACTTATAATAACGAGCCAAAAAGTCTTTTTTGTAAGTCTCAAAAGTATCATCCAGTATGGTTTGGCGCATATTTGCAACAAGTGTATTTATAAAATACATATTATGAATACTGGCCAGTGTTGCTGCTAACATTTCTTTAGCTCGGAATAAATGCGACAGATAACTAAGTGTATACCCCGTGCGAGCCAACGGTAATGAATCATTACCTGGCTCTAACGTGGCAGGATTACCACATGTGTAGCAACCGCAGTCTTTTTCAATGGGTTCGTGCATATTTATAAATTTTTCATTCATTAAATTTAATTTCCCGTCTTTTGTATATACGCTGCCGTGCCGAGCAATACGAGTTGGTGCTACGCAGTCAAAAAAATCTATTCCCAACTCTACCCCCATAAATAAATCTAATGGTTCACCTATGCCCAGTAAATGCCGTGGCTTATCAGCTGGCAAAACTTTGGTAACCCATTCTACAGCAGTAGTCATATCGTCTTTTGAAAAAGACCCACCAATTCCAAAACCTTCAAATTCACGACCATTGACTGATTTCATATTTGCCAAAGTTTCAGCACTTAATTTTCGTAAGTCTTCAAACTGCGCGCCTTGGACCACACCAAATAATGCTTGATCACCTGCGGGGTCTAATTCACTATGAATATTTAAAGAATCTTCGGCCCATCTATGTGTACGTGCAAGTGATTCTTTTTGATATTCATATGTTTCCGTTGGGCTAGTACATTCATCAAATGCAAAAATAATATCTGCTCCAAGATTTTTTTGTATTTCCATACTTCTGCGTGGAGTAAGATAATGCAATGATCCATCGATATGTGAACGAAACGAAACTCCATCAGACCCAACTTTTGCTAATGGCGCTACATCGTCACCTGATCGTCCTGAATCTAACTGCAGTACTTCAACACCCCCGGCTACTTTGGAAACGCTTTTACCATATGCAGCACCCAATGAGAAAACTTGGAAACCCCCACTGTCGGTCATGGTTGGGCCGTGCCAGTTCATCCATTTAGGAAAACCGCCGGCAGTTTTAATAACTTCATCACCAGGTTGTAAATATAAATGATAAGTATTAGCCAATACTACTTGGACACCAATGCTGATCAACATTTCCGGAGTCATAGATTTTACTGTAGATTTAGTACCTACAGCTACAAATGTAGGAGTAAGAATTCGTCCATGTGGAGTATCGTAATAACCCACGCGCGCACCACTGGGTAAAGATTTTTCAATATGAAAATTAAATTTTTTATTATTATTCATCCGCCTAAACTTTTCATTTATATATTGCGAGTATTTTCATGAAAAGTATTTTGTTTTATTTATAATTATAATTTTAGAAAGTTTGTGCGGACACGTTTTATTTTTGAAGTATTACGTAACGCAAGTATTGAAAATTTACTATTGATCTAAAATATACTATTTGATCTTTTGTGTCGTCACGTTTTACAATTTTTACAACTTCAGCAAAAGGTTTGGAATTGATTCCAGGGAATACTGCCAGTGATCCAACAGGAATTATAATATCTTTAGAAATAATAGCTTCGAATCC
Organism: uncultured Candidatus Saccharibacteria bacterium; assembly: GCA_964426555.1. GTDB lineage: Bacteria > Patescibacteriota > Minisyncoccia > Phycocordibacterales > UBA9973 > 2-01-FULL-33-17. Next base: position 12,194 of record CAYRQJ010000004.1, read on the forward strand.
TCCACCTCCACGCCCACGCATAGTAATAGACAAACTATCCATGGCGTCAGATAAAACCAAATCAGCAGTTGTTTCAAAACCTGGACTAGAAAACAAGGTTACCGTTCCAGAATTTTTTGTAACATCTGTTAATTCACCAATAGTGACACCGCTAAATGTTTTTACTTTTGAATTTAATAAAGGTTCTCCATTATATTCTACAATCAAAGTATCATACAAAGATTTTGAAGGTTTTGCTACAATAGCTGAAACAATAGTGGTTTCATTTAAATTTGAATTATTTTTAAATGCACTGTTTTCATTTTCTAAAATAGCAGTATCAACTAATTTAGATCGTAGTTCTGCATTTTCTGATTCTAAAGATTCAATACGATTTAATAAAGAAGATTTTTTATGAAATAATGAATACATTCCACGTTCAAAACTAGTACCTGCTTCTACGACTGGAACAGATACAATATAAGAAAATTTAATAAAAAATTTTCTTACAAAAAAAAGTATTACCAATATAAATAATCCTATTAAAACAAAGTGTACTGTTTTAAATCTTTTCTTATGATATATAAAATTATTTTTATCTTGGAGGTAAGCCATTTTCTGGGGAGACTAAGACTTCTTTATAATAATCAAGATCATCCAGTATTATACCAGTACCACGGGCTACAGCAGTTAATGGATCGTCAGCAACATATACTGGGATTTTTACTGCGTTACTAATTAGTTTATCAAGCCCACGAATAAGCGCACCACCACCAGACAGAACAATTCCACGATGGATAACATCGGCTAATAATTCCGGAGGAGTAGTTTCTAAAACTTCTTTTGTTGCTTCTACAATTGAAAGCAGTGACGACATTATAGCTACACGAATATCTACATCAGTAACAATAATTTCTCTTGGTAGACCTGTTACTAAATCTCGCCCACGAATTGGACATTCCATTGGGTCTCCAGCCATAGCTGTACCCAATGCTACTTTTACCATTTCTGCAGTTTTAGAACCAACAAGTAATTTAAATTCGTCTCGCATAAAAGTAATAATATCTTCATTTAATTTATCCCCGGCAACATGAAGATTTTTTGAACGAACTACCCCACCCAGTGCAATAACTGCAATGTCGGTAGTACCACCACCAATGTCAATAATTATAGAACCAATAGCATCTTTAACTGGCAAACGAACTCCAATAGCTGCAGCCATTGGTTCTTCTACTATGTAGACTTCTCTTGCGCCACCGCTCATTGCAGCATCGTACACTGCCCTGGTTTCTACATTTGTAATTGCAGTTGGTACACCCACAACCACCCGTGGACGAAAATATTTTTTTGAAATCTTTTCTGTTTTTTGAATAAGATAAGTTAACATTTCTTCGGTTACTTCAAAGTCGGAAATTACCCCATCTACTACTGGTTGCACAGCTTTAATATGTGCAGGAGTACGGCCAAGCATTTGTTTTGCAGCAGCACCCACGGCGACAATTTGCCCAGTCTTTGTATTTACTACAACTACAGATGGTTCGTTAATAACGATTCCTTGCCCACGCAAATAAACTAGCGTATTTGCAGTACCCAAATCTATACCTATATCGTTTGAAAATGCTTTATATAATTTACTGAACATGTTTTACAATCTCTTCCAACTGAATGATCTGACTTTCTGTTTCATTTCGTTTTTTTACTTCAACTCCGCCGTTTTCTAAACTACGTTTAGATACTACTACACGTACTGGCATACCTAGTAAATCTGCATCAGCAAATTTTTCACCTGCGGTTACACCTGTGCGGTCGTCAAATAAAACTTCAATATTATTTTTATTTAAATCACTGTACACTTGTTCGGCTTTATTTTTTGTATCTTCGTCGTCACCGAGCATTATAAGATGAACTTGAAAAGGAGCTACAGATTCTGGCCAAACAATTCCACGTTCGTCTGACAATACTTCTACAATTGTACCCATAAGACGAGTTAAACCTATTCCATAAGATCCCATAAATACAGGCACATCCTCACTTGATTCATTTTTGTATGTTAAATCAAAAGGTTCTGAAAATTTAAAACCTAAAGTAAAAATATTACCAACTTCAATAGAAGTTGCTTCAACTAAATCATCTTTAGATAATCCTAGGTCAGATAAAACTTCATCAGTGTAGACTTCTTTATTAATAGCAATATTTTTTTCTTTATTTATATAAATTATGTCTTCACCCGCATCTGATACTGTTTGGAATTCGTGAGAGTATTTAGAAAAAGTACCACCAGACGCGAATGTTACATAAGTTTGTGATCCAAGACCAACACGTTCGTAAACTTTTGTATAAGCATTTTTTATTTTTTCATAAAATTCTAAATGCTGTGCTTCATCTTTAGAAAATGAATACAGGGCTTTCCAATAGAACTCACGACCGCGCATTATTCCTGATTTACTACGTGTTTCATTTCTAAATATTGTTTTAAAATCATAAGGATAAATAGGTAAATCACGATAAGAAGAAATAAAGTCTTTCATTATATTTGAGTAAGCTTCTTCATTAGTAAAAGACAATCCAACTTCTGTGCCATTTTTTAAAGTAGTCTTAAACCAGTTATCTACTATATCATCGCTCCAACGATTTGATTTTTCCCAAACATCTTTAGATTGCAAAACAGAAGTTTTCATTTGTATACCACCAACAGAGTCCATTTCTTCTTTTACAATATTAACAATCTTACTTAAAACGCGTTGGCCTAACGGCAAAATTGAATATACTCCGGCCATTTCTTTATAAATATAACCAGCACGAATTAAAAGCTGGGCATTTTTAGAAACTTCGTCAGAGGGAGCATCTTTACGGGTTTTAGTGAATAGATTAGTTTGTCGCATATATTACATACTGTACCTTAAAAAGACATATAAATCAAAGGTGTAAAATCTTGATATTTAGGTAATAAAAAAAGGGCAGTTTCCTGCCCTATTTGTCTTTTTTGTAAATTCTAGATTCACTACTTAAAACAAAAACTGTTACAGCTAATTGTTTATAGTGTTCGATTGTGAAATCTGCAATTTTTTTTATTTCTAAGTCAGAACAAATAATTTTTACAGGAATCATTGTTTCCTTAAAAACTTCAGCTTCGTTACTAACCCAAACACCTTTTGCAGGTTTTTGAATAGTTAGCCCATTTGTGATTTCTTTTACAAAATCATCCCACACATTATGCCATGCAATGGAAACTTCATCCCCATTATTAAAATGGGTTGGTACTAAAATTTCAAACAGTTTTTTCTTTTCCATTTAAATTTTTTCCTTTCTTTTTTTGATTTTCAAAATATTTTTTCTTAAATTTTCCTTGAAGAAGGAAAGTTTCATCTACCACAGAATCTCTAATCATCTGCATGATGTCTGCTGGTTTTTTAATTGGCATATTCTTCTTCATCTTTTTTCTTATGTTTATATACTTTAATATGTAATATAGTAAAAAATATAAGTACCGCAAAATGGGATATTAAATACCAACTATTGTTTAACGATACTAAGGTACAAAAGTAAAGGATGACTGCTAAAAGAACCACAATTCCACCTGTGAAAAAACTATCTGCAAAATATACAATATAGTCAAATACACTGTAAAATAAATACACAATAAAAATTATTACTTCCAATACTTTTAAATCTCCTAAAATGCCTTTATGCATTTGGAAAATTTCTGGATTAATTTGATTAACCATATTCACTATGGCCAAAATAATTAGTGCTGGGAATACAGCTTTTTTTAGTAGATTTTTCATTATTAAATTTTTCTTTATTAAACCATATTTTTATTATTTTGCAAATCTTGATATTTGGGTAATAAAAAAAGGGCAGTTTCCTGCCCTATTTGTAAATTTTTAATTTTGCTAAAGTTTTTTTATTACTTTAGCCTGTTCGTACTTATCTTTCCCAATGGCTCTCTTATAATAACGAAATGTTATTTGCCACTTTGAATCGATAACGAGCATTGAGGACTTTAAATCTTCAGGAACACTACACGATAATGTTTCGCCGCTAGCTGCTGATGCATGAGGCGAACCTGTAATTGTGCCAACAATATGCATTTGCGCCTTGTCTCCCTGAAAACCTTTAAATTCTGCTTGCGCAAAATAAGTTGGTTCCACTGTTTCTTCTTTTTTGCAACCTCCAATAAAAAGAGGAATTAATAACAATAATAGTATTTTTTTCTCGTTTTTTAGAATTAAAAACTGACAAAAAATTAATATTAAAGTAAGAACAATGTGTAGAAACATGTAAACACTATTCTCATTTTCACAAAACAAAAAACCCAAAGAACCGAAGAATGACAACACTATAATAAGCCAACTCCACCCCGAAAAATTTAATTTGAAGAAGTTGTACGTTAGGTTAAAAAACATAGCTGCTATCAATAGACCTTCTAGGAAATAGGAGTTGTCTGTCTCCCTTTTAAGCACACTGGATTCAATAATCTTTAGATCATTTAGAATTAAAACCCATAATGAAGCTACCGCCAGTAACACAGTGAATACTTGTGCCTGCATTGGCTTAAACCTAACTAGCAACGACGCTAGTATTAATTTGTTGTTTTTTATATTTTTCATATTTTAAATTTAAACTTGTTCATATAATAACACAATATGGCAAAAAATCAAGGTTAAAAGTAGCCATATAATTACATAGTTTTTGTCTTGCAAAATGGCCTATTTTGTGGTACTAATTAGTAGTCCGTGAATTTAGAGCTGTGCTCTATTTTTTGTTGCTTTTGTGGCTAAAGAGCCACCGTCGCGAGCAGAAACGGACGAGATTAGTTAATTTTCGCAATAAGCGAATACATTTAAATTATTATGGAACAAAAACCATTTGTTCAAGCATTGCTTGAAGCCGGAGCTCATTACGGGTTTACAAAATCCCGTCGTCACCCAAGTACTAGATCTTTTATTATTGGCACTAAAAATCGTACTGATTTAATCAACCTTGAAGAAACAGCAAACCAAGTAGAAAAAGCAAAAGAAGTTTTGCGTGGGTTAGCTGCTGGTGGTAAAACAGTAATGATAGTTGGTACAAAAACAGAAGCAGAAAATGCAATAATGGAAGCATCTATAAAGATGCAAGCATTGTATGTGATCAACCGTTTTATTGGTGGGATAATTACAAACTTTTCAGAAATTCGTAAACGTACATCAAGACTGACTACTCTTCGTGATGAAAAATCTCAAGGTCTTCTTGAAAAATATACTAAAAAAGAAAGATTATTGCTGGACCGTGAAATGGAGAAAATGGAAAAGAATTTTGGTGGTATCGTAGATATGAAAAAACTTCCTGATGTAATGATAGTAGTAGACTGTGATAAAGAAAACATCGCGGTTACAGAAGCTAAAAAAATGCAAATCCCAGTTATAGCTATTGCTAACACAGACTGTGATATTACAAAAGTTGACTACCCTATTGTAATGAACGATACAAGTAAAGCTAGTATCTCGTTAGTATTAAGCACACTAGCAGAAAGTTTTGCTTCAGGACGCGCTCAATAAATAATTCTTTTTATTAGTTCTTTTAATTTTATATAAATATGTCAAATATAACTATTGACCAAGTAAAAGCTCTTCGTGATGAATCAGGTGTATCAATTATGCAATGCCGTAAAGCATTAGAAGAAGCACAGGGTGATATGGAAAAAGCTCGTGTTATTTTATCTAAAAAAAGTAGTGAAGCTGCTGCAAAAAAAGCTGACCGCGAAACATCTGATGGTCTTGTAAATATTGCAACAGTTGATGGCGGATTAGTAATGTTTACACTACTATGTGAGACAGATTTCGTAGCTAAAAACGAAGACTTTGTAAAATTAGCACAAGATCTTACAAATATGGTATCTGCTGAAGGTAAAGAATCACTTGATACAAAAGCAGAAGCTATGATTGCATCTGTTATCCAAAAAGTTGGAGAAAACATTCGTATTGGTAAAGTTGAATATGTAACCGGATCTGCATTGGGGTCATACATTCACAGTGGTAAAAGTGGTGTTATTGTAGCACTGGATGGCGGTAATAATGATTTAGCTCGTGATATTGCTATGCATATTGCAGCAATGCGCCCACTGTACACATCATCTAGTGATATAGATGAAGCAGCTAACATTGCAGCTAACAGTGTATTTGCAGAAGAAATTGCTGCACTAGACAAACCAGAAGAAATGAAAGCAAAAATTTTAGCTGGCAAGCTGGATGCTTATTTTAAAGAAATGACTTTAATGAATCAAAACTTTATTAAGAACCCAGAATTTACAATTGAAAAATTACTAAACAACGCAAATGCTAAAATTGCAACATACCGAACCGCTTTTCTTGGCTAATGTGCTATAATTAAAAATACTTATGGGAAACTTGATTTTAATTTTAGTTTTTCTTGTATCTATTGGAATAGTTGCAGTTATTTTATACTGGCAATGGCGCAAAGTTAAATCAGGAGAAGTAGTAATAGAATCAATTCATCTAAAAGAAAACGAAACCGACCCCCCTATTACATTACGTGATATTGGAATACTAATATTGTATATAATAAAACATATTGTTCAATTTTGTATTGTTCAACTTTCAAAAATATATTTCTTCTTGAAAAAGAAAATTGAAAACTTTAAAGATCACAAAAACCCGCGTGTCTCCAAGGTGATTAATAAACTAAAAATCCCACCTATACCCCCACAAGCAAAAGCATTCATTCGTAAAACAGTAGAAGAAACAAAACAAAAAATAAACAAAGTAAGACAAGATTTAGCAGAACTAGAAGATTCTATAGACAAAAGAGTGGATTAAATAAAAGACCCCAGACATGGGGTCTTTTATTATTTAAGCACTACCTTGAAGATTCGGTTACTAAAAAAGCCCTGTGGTTAAACAGGGCTTGTTTGAGCCGCTTCTCAGACTCGAACTGAGGACCTTCGCTTTACAAAAGCGTTGCTCTACCAACTGAGCTAAAGCGGCAAACTATGTCACGCCAGCGTTGTATATTTAGAGATATGTGCGTTGTTCATACCTACCAAAACAGCTAAAGCGGCATAGCTAAATAAATTGATGTTTAATAAATTAAACGATAATCTATTTAGCTATGAATATATTAGCATTTTGTTTAGACTTTTTCAAGTCCTGGTTTTTAGTTAGCGTCTTTTTCTTCTTGTTTAATTTGAGCTGCTTTTTTTGCATCCAGTAACATTTGAGCCTTCATTTTTAGGATTTCAGGAACAGCTTTCTCTATTTCTTCAGTAGTCTTAAAGCCCGTATACAATTTTTCGTTCATTACCAATGCCGGCAATTTTGTGTCTTCAACTTTAAAGATTTTTATTAAAGACTGCAATGCGGTTAAATCCAAATTATAGTCAAAAGAATATATACGAACTTCAGGATAATTGTTGCGTAGTTCGGTAAGCACAGCAGATTGCTTTATACATTCACTACAATTTTCAGCTGTAGTATAAAAGTAAAATATTGGGACTACGGCTTCTCCGCATTTTGCTTTTATCTTTTGCATTAAAAGATAGTCTTTGATTTGTAGTAACGAATAGTAACGTTTTAATTCTGTGACTTCTTCTTTGTTTTTTATATTAGATTCACTGTATGCAATCTTTGCTGCCAAGTCATTTAAAGTATCTGACAATGTATTTGCTGCTACATCTTTACAAGACAATTCTTGCAACAATTGAAACTGGGTCTCAGAAGACATAATGTCTATACCTATAGAATCTTGGATAGATTTTATATTTTCTAATTTTCGATTTGAAAGAAAAGAAGAAAGCCCAAGTGTAGTTATAAATAATGCCAAAGTTATAAGGAAAACCACAAAGTATCTTTTAGTGTCTGTTTTTTGCATCCCGTTAGAAGCAGATCGCGATCAATTCACGATTTTGCTTTATTACATTTATAATTTTTGTTTGTTTTAAATTCATACATTTACACATATTTACATTGCGATCGCGGCTTCTAACGGGATTGCATATTTCTATATCCTAACATTAAATTCCGCGCGCGTCACGTTCACCTGTCCAACTGGCTTCATAAGACCTGATAGCGTTGTACAGTGCCTTCATAAGCCAAAATGGAGCTACAATACTGTATATAAAGAAAAATAAGATAATGTTTATAGAAAGCTTGATTTTACCCTGTTTGATTTTTTGTCCAATAAACAGTGAATTAAACACCGCTAAATACACTAAAATAGTTAGAAATAATATGGCATTTGTAGGCACATAAAACCAGTCAAAACCAGCGCTGGGCATTTTAAAAACTTGACCAGTAGCTGAAACAGAAAGATATTTTACATATAAATAATTTACAATATTATATATAGTAAACAAAAACAAAAATACAACTGATAATGCAGAAACTATACCACTGGGTAATGTTATAAACCCAATATTCCCATACTGTCTTCGGAACAATAAATGCCTGTAATCAAATACATTTTTAAAAAAACCATAAAGCCAACGAATGCGTTGACGATACAACCCACCAACAGTTGGTGGCGCAATAGTGTAAACATAAGCATCAGGAGCATGTTCAATCTTCATATGGTTTTGCTTCATACGTAATGCAATTTCCTGATCTTCGGTCATATAAGCATGACGATACGGACCAATTTTATCAAAAACAGCTTTTCTAAAAATAGAAAACGGACCAGGTGTAACATGAATAGCATCCACAAAAGCCAACATCTTTTTTACAAAAATAGAAAAATCATATTCTACTGCTTGTGCGCGCTGGACAATAGTTTTAGGTTCGTGGGTTACAATAGTTGGAGCTACCGCCATAACATCTGGAGAAAAGAAATAAGTCATGATGCGTTTTAAAGATTGCGGATGAACCATAGAGTCTGAATCCAGACAGCCAACAAACGGAGTATGCGAATTTTCTAAACCAAGATTATTAGCAGAAAATTTACCACCATTTTCTTTTGTAAAAAGTTTTATATTGGGTACATCTTTATACTGTTGCATTATTTGCCAAGTATCGTCCGTGGACCCATCGTCAACAATATTTATAAAAAGCTTATCCATTGGATAATCTAATTCTAAAAGAGATTTTACCGTTTTTTCTATATTATGAGATTCGTTATATGCAGGGATGGTTATAGTTACCCCAGGATAGTCTGGGAGTTCAATTTTTTCAGTACGAACCAATAAATCCTTTCTTTTTTGTAAAAAAACATACAAAAAAAACACCTGCACATAAAGAGATACAAACGAAAATGCATAAAATAGAACCATGCGCAGATCTTCCATATATATTACAACTATAGCACAAAAGGCCTATTTTTTAAATGGTGGTATAGATTTTATAAAATGCTACAATATACAAATGGAACAAGAAAATAACACACAAGACAATTCTACGCATTCACAAAATGATGTAGAAAATAATATTAATAGCACAGTTTCTAATGTTACTAATGAAAATAGCGAAGCAGTGATAGTAGAAAAATCTGCAAAAACTGGTAGCAAAATTAGTCCGTCAAATGCAATTGTAATTGCCGGAGTATTAATAGCGCTAGCAGTAATTGTAACTGGGCGCGGAAGTATAGATGGTAAAAAATTAAAATCTGGAGACAAATTAGAAGTTAAAGAAATTTCAGAAACTCGTAGCTTGTCCCCTGTTTCAAAAACAGAACACGTTCGCGGGGATTTATCTAAAGCTAAAGTTGCAATTGTAGAATTTTCAGACTTTCAATGTCCATACTGTAAAGCAATGCACCCAAATTTATTAAGTATCATGGAAAATTACGGAACTGATGTTGTTTTGGTTTATCGTCATTACCCATTGGAATCTATTCACCCATTAGCAAGACCAACAGCAATAGCCAGTGAATGTGTAGCTGAAATTGCAGGAAATGATGGGTTTTGGAAATTTACAGATAGTATCTTTAATTATACAGGATCAGGTAATCCATTAGAGCAAACTAATTTAGAAACAATTGCAGTATCAAGTGGTGCTAATTTAGAAAAAATTAAAAGCTGTGTTAATAGTGGTAAATACGACAAACTAATTGACGCTTCAATAGACGATGGTAATAATGCTGGTGTACAAGGAACTCCAGATCTAACAGTGATAAATCTTGAAACTGGTGAAGCTATCCATGCCGGCGCCGACCCACGAGCTTTAATGCAAATACTTTCAAAAATTTTAAAAAAATAAATTAAAATTTATAAACAATAAAACCCCATTTAATGGGGTTTTATTGTTTTTCTTTATTTTTTAACCGTAATACAAGTAAAAATACCGTAAAAGTAGACACTGTGGCACGAATGCCATATACCAAAGGCAATAATGCCATTGTTTTTAATGGTTGTATTGTACCCAGACCTGACGCTAGTGCGTTAATTCCCCACATACTAAGAGATTCGGTATTTTTTGAAGATTTCCATAAATGGACAAATGTTGGAAAATAAGCAATAACTAAAATAAACTGAATGGCTAAATGCGCTAAGATATTTTGACCACTGACTAGCCAACCAATAAAAATAACTCCAGTTAAAAGCAAACAATATTTTTCAAATTTATTAAATATTCTACGAGTATTTTTATTAAACAAAACAACAAAGAAAATTGTTATTGTTGAAAAACTATCAATAATATTAAATGCATTAGAAGTTATACCATTTATTCCTGTTTCCTTATAACTAGTTAGTATGCTTAATAAATTAGCAATTACTAAGAAAAGCCATGTTGCAAGAATTGGTTTTGATTTCCCAGATTTAATTGAAACCAAATAGATACTGCAATATGTAATAATAAAAATAACCATTAAAATCTGCGGAAGGAATTTTATCATGTAATTTATTCTACTACGAGTTTAGTCGAAGTAATTTCTTAGACGAATTATTTTTTGGTGAGTACGCAACTTTTCGTGGACCTTGGCTTCGATTTGGCGAATACGTTCACGAGTAACTTGGAATTCTTGACCTACTTCTTCCAGTGTATGCTGTACACCGTCTAGTAGTCCAAAACGTAGTTCTAATATGCGACGTTCTTTAGGAGAAAGTTCTGCTAAAACTTCACGAATTTGGTCTTGTAAAATTCGTCTAGAAGATTCTTGGTCGGGTCTTAAAATTTTATCATCGGCAATAAAATCACCACGAGCTGATTTGTCTTCATCGTCACCAATAGGTTGTTCCAACGACACTGTGTCTTGGTTGATTTGCTGAATCATATGGATTTTGTCTACTTCGATGTCCATTTCAGTAGCTATTTCTTCGGGCATTGGTTCACGGCCCAAATCTTGAGCTAAACGGCGTACAACTTGTTTGTATTTGGAAATAGTTTCTACCATGTGCACAGGTATACGAATAGTACGAGACTGGTCAGCCAATGCACGAGTAATAGATTGACGAATCCACCATGTAGCATAAGTTGAGAATTTGTAACCTTTTGTCCAGTCAAATTTTTCTACGGCTTTAAATAATCCAAGGTTTCCTTCTTGAATAAGATCAAGTAGTGAAAGATCTGCAGATCGCCCAACATATTTTTTTGCAATAGACACAACAAGACGCAAGTTTGCACGAGCTAAAATATTTTTAGCTTCTTCTTCACCTTTTTCAATTCTACGCGCTAAATCACGCTCGTCCGCTGCTGTTACCAGTGCGTATTGCCCAATTTCACGAAGATACATTTGAATGGAATCGTATTGACTAGACGGCACATCACGCAGTACTTTATCGTTGGCTTTTAATGCATCTACGTCTAAGTCCAGCAAATTTCCGCCTTCTAATACATCAATATGAACAAATAGAAACATTTCATATAATTCATCTAAAAGAGAAATATTATGTTCAATATCTGGAAATTCTTTTAAGATTTCGTCGTATGTTATAAAACCACGTTTTTTACCTTTTTCTAAAAGTACATTCTTTTTTTCTTCAATAAAATTTTTATTTTTACTTAAAGGAGTATTTTTGGTAGTTGATTTAGATACTGTTTTTGATACAGGTTTCTTTACTACATTTTTTACAGGTTTTTTAGATGGTGTTTTTTTAACAATTTTCTTTACAATCTTTTTAGGTGCTATTTTTTTAACTACCTTTTTTACAGGTTTAACAACTTTTTTAGGTGCTGCTTTTTTTGCAGGTGTTTTTACTACTTTCCCGCCTGCGTGGACAGGTTTTTTGTTTTTAGAAACAGGTTTTACAGGTTTTTTTGTTTGTTTTTTTGTTGCCATATCCCATTAGAAATAAGAAATCAAAGATTTCTGTATTTGATTATCTATTAAAATTAAATCGATTATATTCATCTATTATACTAAATTAAACTATTAAACTGAACAATTTCTAAACGGGACATGTATATTATGTGTTACGACGCTTTTGCTTAATAATTTCAATCTTCTTTTGGAGTATCTGGTATTCTTTAATCAAATCAAGGTTATTTTCGTTAGTGATTAATTTTTCTTTAACTTGATTTACTATATCACGAATAATATTTTCTTCATATATTAACAATAATTCATTAATGTAAGATTGTTTATTACTGGCTCGGTCAAAGTCTATCTCAGCAGCTAATGATAATTCTTCAAATTGAGGTTTAAGATTTGATATTTCGTTTTCTAAAATTTCATTGGGGATATTTTCTTTTGCAAAATCTCGAATGGTGTCTCTATGCGAATATATTTGGCTATTTATATCTTGACTGGCAAAATATATTCCATAAAATTTTTCTTTAATACTACTGGGTTTTTCATTTTGTAAAATTTGCACACTGGGATTTTCTACTGAAACTGTATTATTTGTACTATTGTTTTCTTTTTTTATTAAGTCATCTACATCTTTTAAAATAAAATCTATATTAATTGAAAAATATTTTTCTACAATTCTTGCTGCTTCTTGACGGTCAACCGCACTGGAAAGTATAGCAATTAATGGCAGAATTTCTTTTTTTACTTCTTGAATTGATTTTTCTCGAACATCATTTTTATTAATTATTTCTTGACACAAAGATTCTATTGGAAGTTGTGCTTCACGCAAAATATTTTTCCATATGTCTATTCCACCAACTCCGGAAAGTATATCTGCTGGGTCTTTAGCTCCTGGTAAATTTTTAATTAATTTAATATTTATACCTAATGGCAATGCAACATTTAGTACTCGGATTTTTGCTTTTCTACCAGCTTCATCATTATCTAATGCTAAAATCATATTTTTAGAAAGTCGTGACAACAAACCAAGATGTGTAGGTGTACCAGTTTCATTTATTGTATCCCCGGAGAATGCTGTACCTGATACTGCAACAGTATTAGGAAAACCCGACTGATGGGACAATACTACATCAAACTGTCCTTCTACTACTACAGAAAAATCATGTTTACGAATATATTGTTTTGCATGAGAAAAACCATATAAAATATTAGACTTGTGATAAACTTCTGTTTCAGGAGAATTTATATATTTCCCAGTTTTACCATCATCAAGCTGTGGTAGTATTCTTCCAGAATAACCAATTACTCTACCCGCAGAATCTTCAATAGGAAACATTATTCTTCCTCGGAATCTATTATAAATGGTATTACCATTTGAATTTTCTTTTTCAGATTTTATAGCAAGACCACATTTTATGATTGTGTCATCTGTATAATTTAAACTTTTTAAATGATCAGTTAGAGAATTCCAAGAATTATCTGCGTATCCTATTTTAAAGTTTTTAATTGTTTCAGATTTTAACGAACGAGACTGCAAATAATCCATTGCGTCTTTATCTTTTAAAAGATTTTCTTCAAAAAATTTTGTAGCATCTTTTAAACAAGAATACATTATTTCTTTTTGATCTATTTCTTGTTTTGAAACTGGCTTCAAAGTTACACCTGCGCGGCGAGCTAGTTCTTCTAGCGCACCGCGAAAGTCTAACCCTTCGTAACGTTCTACAAAAGAAAATATGTCGCCTTTTTCGCCGCAACCAAAACAGTAATATGTGCCGCGGTCAGGCGAGACATAAAAACTGGCTGATTTTTCGTTGTGAAAAGGACATCGTGCACTAAGGTATTTTCCTTTTTGGGTAAGAGTAAGATACGAGCCAACGATTTCATCTATTGGCAGTCTAGATTTAATTTCTTCCACATGACTACCCCACATACAATATTTAATTACAAGGCTTCCCCTGTTTCTTCGTCGATAATAATATCGTCAGATATTTCTCTAAATCCAGTACCAGCTGGTATAAGTCTTCCAACAATAACGTTTTCTTTTAGACCACGTAGACGGTCAATTCCACCTTTTACAGCATTGTTAATCAAAACACGATTTGTATTTTGGAAAGATGCAGCTGAAAGCCAAGATTTTGCAGTAAGAGAAACTTCTGTAATTCCAAGAACTAATGAATCTGCTTTTGAAATTCTTAGGCCTTCGTATTCTAAGCGCATGTTTTCTTCGTCTAGTTCAATCTTTTCTACAATTTCTCCTGGAGACAATGTTGAATCTCCTGTTTCTTTTACACGCATACGAGAGAACATTTGACGGATGATAATTTCAATATGTTTATGGTCAATAGATGCACTTTGTAATTCGTAAACTTTTGTAATTTCACGAACAATATAATCTTGTGCCATTTTAGCGCCACCTGTTTTAAAGATTTCACCAATATCAGCTGAACCATCAGTAAGTAATTCCCCAGCAACAACTTTTTGCCCTGGTTTTACGATTGGGTTACGGCGATTTGGTAATACATATTCAATTGAACCATCTTTACTTGCTCCGCGTTCGTTTGAAAGAACAACTATAGTTTTTTCTGATCCAGTTTGACGAACTTCTAAAACTTCTCCGTCTACTTTACTTAGAATAGCTGGACTTTTTGGAATACGACGTTCGAAGATTTCTTCAATACGAGGAAGACCTTGGGTAATATCAGTACCTGCTACACCTCCGGCGTGGAATGTACGCAGTGTTAACTGTGTTCCAGGTTCACCAATAGCTTGCGCTGCAATAATACCCACAGCCTGACCAAATGCAATCATTTCGTTTCGTCCAAGATCAGCTCCGTAACATAATTTACATACTCCAAATCGTCCTTTACATCCAAGTGGTGTACGAACAACTACTTCGGTTACACCTTTGGCTACAATATCAATTGCAATATCTTTTGTTACAAGAGTATTCTTTTTATATAATGAATTTCCACCTTTATCTTTAAGATCAATAGCTAATACACGTCCACGAATTTGGCGTAGTAATGGAATTTCTGTACCACCAATAGTTTCTGTTTTAAGAATTTTTGATTCTTTTGTTTTACAATCTTCTTCAGTAATGATTACGTCTTGTGACACATCAACTAAACGACGAGTCAAATAACCAGCTTTAGCAGTATTCAATGCTGTATCGGCAGAACCTTTACGAGAACCGTGAGTAGTAATGAAATATTGAATTGGAGAAAGACCTTCGATGTAAGATGGGATAACTGGGTAGTCAATAATACGCCCTGTTGTGTTAACAATAAGACCTTTCATTCCACACATTTGAACCATTGACCCCATGTTTCCACGAGCTCCTGAAATGATTAAATCATATGTACTACTTTTTGGATCAAGTGTTGCAGGAATTGCTTTCTCAATTTCTTTTTTAGCTTTTTCCCAAATTTCAAGAACTTTACGATAACGTTCTTCGTCAGTCAAAAGACCATCTTCGTAGTGACCAATAACAATTAGTTCTTTAGCACGAGCTGCTTTTACGATAGCTTCTTTTTCTACAGGAACACGTACGTTATCAATACCCCAAGTAGTTCCTGATTTTGTAGCATAACGGAAACCGAATGCTTTGATTTTATCTAAGAAACCAGCAGTAACATCAATACCGTAGTGGAAGATCAAATCATCAACTAATGCACTAACGCCTTTTTTACCCATTTCTTCGTTAATATATGGGAATGTTTCTGGCAAAATATTGTTAAACAAAATTCTTCCTACTGTTGTTTCAAAAACTTTACCTTCAAATTTTGCATATTTTTCTTTTGTAGTTGGTAAAACTTTTATTTTTGTACGGTAGTCAATATGTCCAAAATCAAGTGCTAAAATTGCTTGGTTTGGTGAAGAGAAAATCATACCTTGACCTTTTTCGTCTGGAACATCTTTTGTCATCCAGAAAGATCCCAATACCATGTCCATTTTTGGTTCTGTAATTGGTTCACCGTTTTGTGGTTTCAACAAGTTTTTGTTTGCAGCCATTAACATGCGAGCTTCGTCTTGTGAAGCTTCACTAAGCGGTAGATATACTGCCATTTGGTCTCCATCAAAGTCCGCGTTGAACCCTGTACAAACCAATGGGTGTAGTTGAATAGCATTACCTTCGATCAAAACTGGCATAAATGCTTGAATACCTAAACGGTGCAATGTTGGAGCACGGTTTAGTAATACATATTTACCTTTGATTACATCTTCAAGAATTGCCCAAACTTCTGGGATTTGATCTTCAATTAATTTGTTTGCTCCACGAATATTGTAAGCTAATTCTGTTTCAATAAGTTTTGCAATAACAAATGGACGGAATAATTCCAGTGCCATATGTTTTGGAAGACCACATTGGTTTAAAGACAGATCTGGTCCAACAACAATTACACTACGTCCAGAATAGTCCACACGCTTACCAAGCAAGTTTGCACGGAAAAGACCTTGTTTAGATTTCAAGTTATCAGCTAAAGATTTTAAAGCTCTCTTTTGAGATTGACTCATAGCTTGAGCACCATCTTGTTTTGCCATTGAGTTATCAATCAATGCATCAACTGCTTCTTGCAAGATTCTTTTTTCATTTCTTAGAATTACATCTGGAGCTGAAATTTCTATCAGCTTACGCAAGCGATTGTTACGGTTGATAACACGTCGGTAAAGGTCGTTAATATCACTTGTAGCATGACGTCCACCATCCAGCGCCACCATAGGACGAAGAGCTGGTGGAATAACTGGAATAACAGACAAGAACATCCATTCAGGACGAGAATGTGAATGAAGTAGTGAACGAATTAACGCCAATCTTTTTTCTGTTTTTTCACGATCAAGTGATTTTGATTTTTCAAGATCTTTTTCTACTTTCTCTTTTAGTTTTTCTAAATCAATGTTTTTAAACAAACTGTAAATTGCTTCGGCCCCAATTGATGCTTCAAAACAACTACCATATTTTAATGAATAATGATGATATTGTAATTCGTTCATTACACGGCCCATTTGGATACCATCGATATCATTTTTTGCTTGAGTAAATAATTCTTTTAGTTTTTCTTTTGATTCTTCGTCTGTAACTGTTTTTATTTTTGATTTGTACTCACTTTCAAGATTCTTACGAACTTCTTCTTTTGATTCTTCATGAACAGCAGTAACAATGTATCCTGCAAAGTAAATAACTTTTTCAAGTTCACCACCAGAAATACCCATGATTAATGCCATACGAGATGGAACACCTTTTAAAAACCAAATGTGTGCAACAGGACTAGCTAATTCAATGTGTCCCATTCTCTCACGACGAACAATTGCGCGAGTTACTTCAACTCCACATTTTTCACAAACAATATCTTTATAACGAATACGGCGGTATTTACCACAGTAACATTCATAGTCTTTTTCTGGACCAAAGATTTTTTCGTCAAACAAACCACCACGCTCACTGCGTCCTGTACGGTAGTTTATAGTTTCTGGTTTTGTAATTTCACCAAATGACCATTCGCGAACTCTTTCTGGTGAAGCCAAACGAAGAGCAATGTAGTCAAAAGATTTTGTATCAAATGTTTTTTTACTATTCATATAATATTAAATGGTTTGCCCATTATTAGCTTCTAAATCTTCCGACATTGATTCGTTTATTAATTCAAGTACTTCTGGATTTTCTTCTATATCTGCAGTAGCTTCTGTATCGTTACTGAATTTTCTTAAATCTACGTCCAGTGCTAACCCACGCAAGTATGAAAGCATAACGTTAAACGATGCTGGGGAATGTGGTTCTGGAATTGGATTACCTTTGATAATTGCATCAAAAGTTTGTGAACGTCCTTGGATATCGTCAGATTTAATTGTAAGCATTTCACGTAAAATGTTTGATGCTCCGTAACCTTCCAATGCCCATACCTCCATTTCTCCAAAACGCTGACCTCCGGATTGTGCTTTACCACCCAAAGGTTGTTGTGTAATAAGAGAATACGGCCCAATAGCACGCATGTGAAGTTTGTCTTCCACCATGTGGTGCAGTTTCAACATATATTTCATACCAACAGCAATATCTTGTTCAAATCTTTCACCAGTGCGTCCATCATATAATGGAACTCGTCCATTTTCTGGAAGACCTGCTTTTACTAGTTCTTCTTGAATTTCAGCAACTGTTGCACTCATAAATGGTGGAACTATTGCTTGGTAGCCTAATGTATGAGCAGCAAGACCTAGATGCATTTCTAGAATTTGTCCCAAGTTCATACGAGAAGGAATACCCAGTGGAGTAAGAATTACATCAATAGGAGTACCGTCTGCCATGTATGGCATTTCTTCAATTGGTAGGATTCGTGAAATAACACCTTTGTTACCGTGACGTCCAGCTAATTTGTCTCCAATTGAAATATTACGAACTTGCGCAATTTCAATAACAATTCTTTTTAATATTCCTGACTCTAATTTGTTTCCAGCTTCACGAGAGAATATTTTTACTCCAACGATACGGCCTTTTTTACCATGTTCCAGTCTTAGTGATGTGTCTTTTACATCACGAGCTTTTTCAGCAAAGATACTGCGAAGCAATCTTTCTTCTGGAGTTAATTCTGTTTCGCCTTTTGGTGTAATTTTACCTACCAAAATATCATTTTCACGAACTTCTGCTCCAATACGAATAACACCATCTTCATCAAGATCTTTTAGTTTTGCTTCACCCACATTTGGGATGTCACGAGTAGTTTGTTCGGGTCCAAGTTTTGTGTCACGAACATTACAAATAAATTCTGTTGTATAAATAGATGTAAATACAGATTCACGAACCATTTTTTCTGAAAGAATAATCGCATCTTCAAAGTTTGCTCCATTCCATGTCATAAATGCAACACGTACATTTTGACCCAATGCAATTTCTCCATTTACTGTTGAACTTGTGTCCGCTAAAATATCACCAGTTTTTACTTCGTCGCCAATAGATACTATTGGTCTTTGGTGGAAAACATTAAAGTTGTTTGTTCGAGAAAAAGTTACTAATGGATAAGTTACTGATTTACCAGCTTTATCTTTGATCATTACTTTTTTACCATCTACATAAGTAACTGTTCCTGCATTTTTAGCTAAGATTAGGCGTCCTGAATCACGTCCAGCAAGTGCTTCGATACCTGTAGCCACAAGTGGAGCCATTGGACGAATACATGGTACAGCTTGTTTTTGCATGTTTGATCCCATCAGTGCACGGTTACCGTCATCATGTTCTAAGAAAGGAATCATAGAAGTAGCAAGTGAAAATGCTTGATTAGGAGCAACATCGATAAATTGAACATCTTCACGACGAGCCAAACCTGGAGAAACACGAATACGAGATTCTACGAAATCGTCCATAATGTTTCCTTTGTCATCTAGTTTAATTGCAGCATGAGCAATAACAGATTTTTCTTCTTCTAACGCATTTAGATAAACAATTTCTCCAGTAACTTTACTGTTTTTTACTTTTACATAAGGAGTTTCAATAATACCGAATTCATTAATTTTTGCGTAAGTTGCCAAGTGCAAGATTAGACCAATGTTTGGACCTTCGGGAGTATGAATTGGACATACGCGACCATAGTGAGACGTGTGCACGTCACGAACTTCAAGACCAGCACGTTCACGTGTTAGACCACCGGGCCCAAGAGCTGACAATGTTCGCAAATGTTCTAATTCTGCTAGAACATTTTCTTGGTTCATAAATTGTGACAATTGGTTTGTAGTAAAGAATTCTTTAATACGAGCTTCCAATGGGCGTTGGTTTAAAATTTGTACAGGCAAAGTCGTATCGATATCAATAGTCGACATACGGTCCTGAATGTTTCTTTTCATTTGTGTAAAACCAACACGAATTTTTTGTTGAAGCATTTCACCAACATAACGAACACGTCTTTGTCCAAGATGGTCAATATCGTCGGACTTTGCGTTTGGAGTATCGTTAAGTAATAGAATGTTTGAAAGTATAGTTATAATATCGTCAGCAGAAAGAGTACGAACTTCTAAATTTGCAGGATCCATTGATTTTTCAAAACGATTGTTAAATCTAAATCGTCCTACAGGCGAAAGATCATATCTTTCAGGTGAAAGAATAGCTTCAATATATTCACGAGCATTGTTTACGTCAGCTAGATCTCCGTCGCGAAGCTTTTTGTACATTTCCAAATATGCATTTGCACGGTCTTTTACTGGGTCTTTAGCAATTAAACCAGTTATAATTGTTTTTAGTTTTTCGTCTTTACCACAAGCTTTAATAATGTCTTCATCTTTTTCAAGACCCATCGCACGAAGCAATGTCACAACATTGAATTTACGCTTTTTGTCAATACGAACATAAAGACCACTATCGGTTTCAGAATCTATTTCAATCCATACACCACGAGCAGGAATAATTTTAGCTCCAAAATATCTTTTTCCTTTTAAATCTTGGTCAGTAAAGAATACTCCAAAAGAACGAGCCAATTGCGGCACAATTACACGTTCTACACCATTGATAATAAAAGTTCCATGAGCAGTCATTAACGGCAAGTCTGCCATAAAAATTTCTTGCTCTTTGTCAGAATTTAAAGATTTGTTTGTTAGCTTTACGCGAGCTTTTAGTTGCCCTTCGTAAGTTACTTGGTTAAATTTTGCATCTTCTTCAGAACATTTTGGTTCTGAAAGAGAAAATGATACGAAATTTAATTCAAACTTTTTACCAGAATAATCATTGATTGGAGAAAATTCTTTAAAAACTTCTTTTAATCCAGATTCAACTAACCATTCAAATGATACGAGTTGGTTCTCTATAAGAGAAGGAAATTCGATCAAGGGTTTTTTGAATCTTGAAAATGTTTTTTTGACGTTTGTTGGTGTAGTCTTAGACATATTTTATTAATTAAATTTTACTCTCATTTAGACATTCCGTGACCGCGGAATAATTCTACTGAGATCTGCAATGCAATGAAAGGAAGCAATAAAATGACAAAAGACGCGGAAGGTAGCTTCCCCGTTTATCGTGGTTTTGTTTTATTTGTATCCTTGTCGCATTAGTAGATACTTTTAGCCCGTAGGCGTTACATTAATGTGTGCCGTTCATTCGTAACTCATTCGGTGCACTGTGGATAATATACTATAAAACGCTTGCAATTGCAAGATATAGCTAATTCCCTTTTTGCTTCCAATTTTCTATTTCTTTATGGTTTCCGGATAGTAAGACTTTGGGTACTTTGTATTTTTTACCATTATAAACCAGCTCTTCCGGGCGGGTGTATATTTCGCTACTACTGACCCGTTCTTCTTCACGGGAATCAAAGTTACCCAGTACTCCAGCAACTTGCCGGGAAATACAATCAACCAATATCATTGCTGGCAATTCCCCGCCAGTCAAAACATAGTCACCAATAGAAACTTCGTCAACTTTTCCAAATTCTTTAGATAAGATTTTATTTACCCGTGCGTCTATACCTTCGTAGCGACCACATATCATAACTATGTCTGTGATTTTGTTTTTTCCGTCCCCTGCCAGTTTTTTTGCATAATCTGTATCAAACTTTTTTCCTGCTGGTGAAAAGTTAATAATTTTGATTTTTGTATTCTTTTTCTTTTCTATTTTTTTGATTAAACTTTCTACTGCTTTTATTATTGGTTCGGCCATCATAACCATACCTGGACCGCCACCATAAGGACGCTCGTCGATTTGCTGTGAAATATTTCCATCGGGCCAAACTTTTTTATATTTACCAGTTACAAATTTACGCGGGTTTACAAAACTAACTTTGATTCTCTTTTCCTTTTGCGCCCGCGCCAAAATACTCTCACCCAAGTAAGAGTCAAACATCTCTGGAAATAATGTAATTATATGGAACTTCATAAGTTTAATATAACATAAAATCCGCAGCTAAAATATTAGTGCGGATTTTATGTTTAAGAATTAATTATAGTCCTTTTAGGTCAGCTAATGCTGCGTCCATTGTTTCTCCTGGATCAGCAGAAACAGTAGTATTCATAGCACTTGGTGCTTCGTGAGTATTTTCACGAGCGAAACTGTGAGCTTCGCCACCTTCGGGTTCGTTAATTTTAAGATTTACACGAGAATTACTTTTCATTCCGATAACACGAAGAAGTGTTCGGATTGCTTTAGCTGTATTACCTTGGCGGCCAATAACTTTTCCCATGTCAGCTGGGCTAACAGTTAAAGTTAATAATACACCCATTTCGTCAACGGTTCTTGTTATAGAAACATCGTTTGGGTTGTCAACTAAAGACTTTACGACATAGTCTAGAAATGCTTGATCATTCTGCATACACTGAATATTATATTACATCTTTTAAAACTCTTATTTGAGTTAAATAAAGTATAACATATTAAACAAAAACCCCGCAATGCGGGGCTTTTGTTAATATAAGATTAACTTACTTTTGCGTCTTTCTTTTTACCAGTTTTAGATTTCTTTGGAAGTGCATTTTTCTTTTGTCCTTCAATAATTCCTTGTGAGATTAAGAAATTGTGTACAGTATCTGATGCTTGAGCACCTTCAGCCATACGCTTGATAACTTTCTCTTTGTCTACTGTAAAGTTATTTGCTTTTAAATCATAATTCCCTAATATTTCAATAAAACGGCCACTTTTAGCAGCATTTTTTGAATCAGTAAGAACCACACGAAAAGCAGGATTATTCTTGCGCCCAAATCTTTGTAAACGAATTTTTAACATGTGTGCATATTATCAGTTTATATGGGACTAGTCAAGTGGCTTAAAATAAGTTAGTCTTAGTGTATAAGCCTGTCCCGTTAGAAGTTCTGCTGTTTATCTTGGGAAGGTATATAAAATAAAATTTAAATTTGATTACAGTTATTAATTAAAAAAGTACAGAAATCAAAGGATTTCTTACTTCTAACGGGATGAGAAAAAAAAATACTTTTAATAAAAAACAAGAACCCCAAAATAAACTTCGAAACCAAAACGACAGAAACAAAGCTAATAGAAATAAAGACAATAATAAAAATTTACCAACTGGTAAATTTTTAACCGGTGTTATTCGAACTAGTAAGTCTGGAAATGGGTTTATAGACTTTAACGAAAATGAATCAGTAATAGTACCCAAAGGTGAATTAAGCACAGCTATTAATGGTGACACTGTGCGTATAGAGCTATTACCAAAAAGACGTGACAAACCCGGTGACGCTGGAACAGTAGTAGAAATAATAAAACGTGGCACAACTCATATTGCCGGAACAATTGATTGTGAGGGTACTACATTTTATTTAAAACCAATGAAGTCTAAATTCCCTTTTTTGGTTTATATTACTCCGGGTCATTTAAATGGGGCTACATGTGGCAGTGCTGCATTTGTAAAAATAACAAATTGGGTTAGTGATATTCCTGGAAACGTAACTGGTGAAGTAACCAAAGTTTTTGGGACCCGAGGTGAGCACGAAACCGATATGGCTATGATACTGGCCGAATCACTGCAAGATTCTGAATTTACAAAAGATTTGTTAGACGAAGTACGAAAATTTAAAGATGTAAATGCAGAAAGTGAATTAAAAAATGGCCGTCGAGATTTTCGTGGAATAACAACTTTTACTATTGACCCAGAGAGAGCTCAGGATTTTGATGATGCATTGTCGATAGAAGAAAATGCTGACGGTACATATACCATTGGTATCCATATTGCGGATGTGTCTAACTATATAATAGAAAATAGTAATTTAGATATAGAAAGTTTTCGTCGTGGGACATCAATATATCTTGTAGACCGCTGTATCCCAATGTTACCGGAAAGATTGTCTAACGACTTGTGTAGCTTGCGTGAAGGCGTACCAAGACTAACCATGAGTACTGTAGTTAAAATACAATCTGATGGCCGTATATTAGAACATTGGGTAGGTACAGGTATAATAGAATCTAACAAAAGATTTACATATGGTGATGTAGATAAAATCTTAGAAGACAAAGCCGGACTATATTATAAAGAGCTAGACATATTAATGAACTTAGCTGAGATACTGGAAAAAGGCCGCGTAGCCCGTGGTGCGTTGGTATTTAACCGAGATGAAATAAGATTTATATTAGACCCTGCAGGCAAACCTATAGACATTGTACGTGAGCACAGTAGCCCGTCTCACCTACTAATAGAAAGCTTTATGTTGTTAGCTAACAACATAACTGCCCAAATGATAGAAGATTATAACAATGGTGAAGGTAAAAAACGCGGCATGTACCGTGTACATGGCAAACCCAACGAAACTGCAATTTTTGATTTGGTAATTTTTGCAAAACAATGCGGTATTCGTACTCCGCAAACATTGGAAAAACCTTTGGACATTATCAAACACATTATGAAAAAATCTGTAGGTAATGACATGGAATCTATTCTTAACGATATGATAATTCGTGCACAAGCCAAAGCCCATTATAGTGAAGTAAACATGGGTCACTTTGGATTGGCATTATTGTCTTACAATCATTTTACATCCCCTATTCGACGATACCCAGATTTGGTAGTACATAGACTGATAAAAAATATAATGGCCGGGAAAGAATTATATTACAGTAAAGCTGAACTACATGGTATTGCTGAGCATAGTAGTGAAAGAGAAGAAAAAGCTACCGAAGCCGAACGTGCAAGTATTCGCTATAAACAAATTGAATTTTTAGAAAATTCTGTTGGTACTGTACGTGTAGGACGACTAGTTGGTATGACTGATACTGTAATAAAAATAATTGATGACGAAACTATGGCAATGGTTCACTGTAACCAGTCTAAATATCGTTTTACATTAGGACAAAAAGTAGAATACACATTGGACAAAGCCGATAGACTGCAAGATGAATTAAGTGGTGTAGTGAATAAGCCCGTAGAAGTAGTAGAAAAAGAAATAAAATAATATGCACCCCGGGAATGAAAGAAAATTTTTTGTAATATTTCTAGTAATAATATTACTTGCCGGATTTTATTTACTATCACGGTATTAAAATTAATTAATGAGGAAAATAAAAAAGACCTTTGATTTTTAAAATCTCAGGTCTTTTTTATTTATATTATCTATTTATTATTTTCTTTATACTGTCTAATTTTTTCATTTATTTCTGAAGTTTTTGCTGCAAAAATAGCTTGTTCTCTTGAGCTCATTTGTTCTTGATTAATTACCTTATCAGTAATTTGATTTAATCTTTCATCTGTAACTACATTTTTATCAACAAAACTATTCCATTCTTCGTCTCCAACTTCAGCTAAGCCTTTATTTTTATAGTATTCTTCAATATTTTTAGTTTCTTTGTCAAAATCTTCTTTATCTTTTATAGTTTTAGCTAAATTCTCTTCAGATTCTCTATATCTGTCTTCTAAGTCTTGTGGTATTTTTTCATTTGGATTGTTTTGTTCAAAATCTTCAAATTCTTTAAACAATTCTCTTTCTTTTGAAGTTGCTAAATCAATTTCTTTGTCTAATTCTTCTTCTTTTTCTGCTTGACGATATCTGTCTTCTAAATCTTGTGGTATTTTTGTATTTGGATTTTTTGCAACAAAATCTTCAAATTCTTGAAAAATAGTTTCTCTTCTTTTTTTACTA
The DNA here is from genome assembly GCA_964426555.1 of uncultured Candidatus Saccharibacteria bacterium. Classification (GTDB taxonomy): domain Bacteria; phylum Patescibacteriota; class Minisyncoccia; order Phycocordibacterales; family UBA9973; genus 2-01-FULL-33-17. Next base: position 37,901 of record CAYRQJ010000004.1, read on the forward strand.
GTTTCTTGTTTTGATTCACTAATTGAACCCACAATATTTCCAGACCTATTATCTACTGCTTTTACTTTACCATCAACGGCTGTAACATCTTTTACTGCAGTTTTTTTAACTTTATCTTGTCCACTAGCTTTTTGTTCTCTACCTTTATCTTTTTTATTTTCAGCTTGCTCCATTGGTCTTCGTGGAACTATTGGAACTGGGATCGGTGGTTCTATTTCAGTTTCTCCTGGTAAATCAAAACGAATATGATTTATTTGGTTATTATTAACAATTGTATCAGTTACACTACCAGCATGATCGGTACCAATATGAGTAGCCAGCATTTGCATATGCTCAACTCCATTAGCATCAACACCATGCAAGTTGCCTATTTCAGCATAAGCACCTGTAAATACAGCATGACCATTTGATGCTTTTTCTATCATCATTTGGAAAGCTGCACTATCGTGTGGAATTACACCATTACCAAATTCATCTACAGGAATTTTAATTGGAAACATTTGACCATCTTTTGTTACAGACAATAATAAAAACAAATTTTTGTTTTCCATTTGATCATGCGCAGCAACGGAAATATCGTCTCTCCATGAACCATCATTTAACATATGTTTTACATTAAATACAGCATCTCCATTTTCGTTAAAACCAGATCCACCTACTCCGCCCCATTGTGCTTTAAGCTCATTAAAGTCAGCACCCAAAAGATGTCCTGGGTTATTTGGGTCTTCATACATTGGTGTATCATTACCCATCCAGTCTCTACTAATATGAGTACCTAATTCTTGATGATCACGCATATATTCAGTAGCAGATTTTGTAACTGTTTCTGTAGTATTTTCACCAATAAATACAGCATCAGTATTTACATCTGCGGCTCTTAATGCTGCAAGAGATTCTGGGGTTAATTGGTTAGTAGCTGGGTCAATAGTAAGATCTTTTGCTACCACATCACTACCATGCATTAAATTATAAGATCCGTCTGGGTTTTCATGCAAATCAACTCCATCTGGTAAATGAGCATGGACACCACCAATTATTTCCTCATGACCAACACCCATTGGGATTCTTGGACCACCACCAAATAAAAATCTTCGAGCTGATTCCATTGCAGTAGCAGTATCACTAACGTGCATGTCATCGTTTGGTCCTGTGAAATGATTATGTATGCCTTTTACAGTTCCTTCAATCACACCATCTTCGTGAGTAAATAAAGATGTAACTTCTTGAGTAGCAAAACTAAATATTGCTCCACCGACTACTCCTTTTACAAAAGCTTTTGCAACTCTTTTTGCTTTTATTTTTCTATAAACTTTATCTTTTTCACCAATTTCTCCCTCTGTTAGATCATTTGAAAAAGTATCAACTAATGTTTTAAAATTAGCATCAAAATTAGCATGACGAGGACTGCTTGATTTACGAAGAGCTACTTTTAACATTGCGGCTTTTTCTAAAATAGCAGTACGGTCTGATTCAACTTTATCAAAACTTTCGTATGAGACTAAATCAATTTTATTTTTTTCACCAAGTTGAATACGTGATTCAAAATCAACTAATTCGGCAACAATTTGATCCGCTTCGGCATCTGTTAAATCACCTCGTTCAAGTAATGCTAATGAATTATCAAATGTAGATTTTATTTCTGTCGCATTTCTTGTTTCGTAAGCAGTTTTGTCCATTTCATTGCGACGTTCCATGTCGGCATCAAATTTTGTACCCTTTGCTTTTTCGCGCATATGTTGTGTACGTTCTCTTCTTGTACGAACAGATTCTTTTGAAGCTTCAAATGCTCCACCCACAACAAGACCTCCACCAAATGCTAACCATTTAGCTGTATTTTTTGCTAGGCTTTTACTTAATGCTTTAATACCAAAATATGCTCCAGCAATAGCCCCAGTAGCTCCTATATTTATTAATGCAGTACCTAATTTGGTTTTACCTGATGCTTCCATTATCTTATCAAAAGCAGTCTTTGAAGCTTCAGAATTTAAACTTTCTCGGGCTTTACCAAGAGTAAGCTGTACATCAAAATCCATATCTTGCAATGATTGGCCGTGGGCAATAGAATCTTTAACTTCTTTAGCGATATCAAACAAATTATCTGCATACAAACTATTTTCTTGAGCATAAGCAGGATTATGCAAAAAAATTAATCTATCTTTTTCTGCTTTAAAAGCTTCTTCACTCATTGTATTTGAAGCAGCGTAAGATTTGATTAATTCTTTTATTTGATTATTTACAGCAGTATTTCCTTCTCTTTTGGACTCATTTTCTTCTTCTCTTAATATTTCATCAGAAAATTCACTGGTGAAACGATCAACAATACCTTTCATTGCATTCTTATTATGTTCAGCATCAGCGTGGCCTTCTTCGCCATATTGTTTTTCGCCTTCGTAAAGATTGCCACTGTCTAAAATTTGCTGACGAACTTTTTCAACTTCTTTATTGCGATAATAGTCTTGAGCTAAATTATGTTTCCAAATACGTTTAAAAAATCGTTTAGTTCGACTACCGGAAAGATCATCTTTTGATTCTGTCATGCGAGCATCAGCAATATCACGAGATTGTGCCGCAGCCAACTCGTCTATATTGATAATTCCAGCTTTAAAGACTTTCTTTTCTATTTTTTTAGATGGATCATTATTTTCGTCTTTTTTATTATTGGGAACAGCATTCGGTATTATTTTGTCCATAGGAGTAATTAATTAAAATATAAACTTTTAAATTCTTGCATTTCTCTTAGCATAAGTTCTTCTACATTTGGAATATGTGCCATTAGAAATTTATTTATTTCTTCTTCATTATCAGTATCCAAAATTTTATCAAATGATGGTAATTGATCTTCAGATAAATGACTAACGATCATGGCATTTATGCGAGTTTCAAATCGATCAGAAAGATCAGATTTAATTTGAGCAAGAACTTCGGGGTCTTTATTTTCGTAACCTTTTTCTTTAATAATAAGTTCTATAAAATCTTCTATATTTTTCATATCTAAATTATACAAATTAAAGGGCGAATATGTCAATAAATAACTAATAATACTTATAGTTACATTATATACTAAGACTTGACTTTTGTCCATTAGTATGCTATTATACTACTAATCCCCTATATGGGCAGTTCATTGAAAAATGACGGTTAAAAAATTTGTATTTTGTCGGGTTTGTGTTGAGTTTTACCATTCAGGTAGAAACAGCACAAATCAAATAAAAAACAAAACATGTTTAACAGCAAAGGAGCCGCAACGGCACCACAAACAGAAGAAGCTCTATTAGAGCAGTTCTTGGTAAACGAGAACAACGTACAAATGAACATTAAGTCTCTAGTACGCAAAATCGAGGAATTAAAGAATAAACTTGCTAAAATGAGCAAGGAGTTGTTTGGGACAGAAAACTTTACTGAAAAGAAAAGTTTTTGGCCTCATGTTCTTCTTTTTTTAATTCTTTTACTGGTTGCTGGAATTGAAATCCCAGTAAACGCGATGTCTTTCGAAATCTTTGACCGTAATCCTGAGGAGACTCAGATTATGGCAATCGGTTTTGGTTTTTTAATCGCAGTTTTGGCTCACTTTACAGGATTTAGCCTGAAAAGAGCTTTTTCTGGAGAAAAGAATTTTTATTTCATATTTTTTGCCTGCATCATAATTGCTGGTTTTGCATTCTACACAACTGCATCATTTAGATTGCAGTATGCAGAAATTATGCATCGCAATGGGGTTTTAAAGTTTGGTCAGCAATTTTTCTTTGGCGTTGTAATGTACATCGTTGGAGCAATTGCAAGTTTTTTCCACACTAGTGGGGTAAAAAACAGTAACCTTGAAAAGGTTTTCAAGGCCGAATTAAATAACCTAAGGTCTACAAAAATAGATCTAGCAAAAAATGTAGCAAAACGAGATCAATTGCGTAAGCAATATGCACTCGATAAAGCTGCAATTGAGCAAGCTAAAATTGATGAAATTAAACAAGAAAATGAAGAAAACAAAAAAATAGCCAAAAACGAAGCAGACCGGAATGAAAAATCTAAGAACACTGCAATCGAAATGAGAGCAGAGTTTGAAGAAATTTCAAAAAAGTTTGATATTGATTTAGGTAAAGCACAAGTAATGTTAAGTGATTCAACTTTTTCTAAGGCTCAAATGGAGGAATTTATTCCTTATATGGAGATAAAAGAAAGACTAGAATTATTATTAGCTGATGCTGCAAAAGTTTCTTCAAACGAAACCATGGGCAGGCTTGATGAAATGAACAATCAGTTTAACAATTTAAATGCTTAAAAACATGAAAAATTTAAAATTGATTCTAGTTTCTGGCATTATTATTGCCTTGTTTTTTTCTTCTTGTTCTTCTACGGTTTCAGAAAAATCTACTCAAGATGTTTACATCTTGGTAGATAATACTGAAGCTAATCTCAATTCTCGTGAAGATCTGGTTACAACCAGTGAAATCGTGGAGATGGTAAAGTCAGGTGGCACTGTTACTTGGCAAAACATAAATGCTGTATCTTTGAATTCACGAAAATCTATTGAGGTTACTCTTCCAGAGAACCCAACAAACTTCCAGAAAATGAATGTTCTGGAGCCGTTTGAAAAAGAAGTGAATGAGTTCAATAAAAAATTTCTGGGTCCTGTCACAAAGGGCACAGACAACAGCAGCATTTACAAGCCGGTATGCCAAGCTTTAACGACATTGTCTAAATCTTCCGCAAAAAAACAAACCTTGATAATTGTTTCTGACATGATAGAAAATTCCCAGTTTGGGAATTTCTATAATCAAAAGCAAACTTTTGCTCAGGTAAAGAACCAGCTCGACAGTAGTGGTTTTTCCTTTCCAAAAGATACTCGTATCAAAGTTATTATTTTGTATCATGCCGATAACCAAAAGCATGAAAAACAGCATGACAAAGCCATGAGGTTTTGGCAAAAGTTGTTTGAAGATGCAGACATTGAGTTTGAGGTGAGGGCTAATTTATAAAGGCCATGGGAAGCGCAGAAAATGAAGCTGTAAAAAAGCTTGCTGCCCTTCTTCCACAACTAATCGATGTGAAAACTAAAATAGTACAAATTCAGGAAAAACTTTCCCAAATAAAATACTACAAAGAGTTCAAACAAAACATCGATGCGCCGAGTGTACTTCCAATCCAAGAAGCCGAGGTTTTTGCAAGGTTTATAACTAATTTTCAAAAAACAATTCTTGATTTCAAGAAGTCGTTCAATGAGAACGATCTTTCAGAAGAATCAAGAGAAATCTTTCTAAGTATATTTTTATTAGTATGCAAAAAAGGTTTAGTTGTTGATGAAGATCAAATTGTTTACTTTGACAAAAGCCCCGGTCTTTGGAAAAAGAGTACGGTATATGTTCTGGGAAAATGGGACGATTTACCCTATAAAGCGAAAGCTGGGTATTCGTTACAGGCTTATGGATACTTGTTAAGCTACAGTGAACTGGTAAGTCTTATAGACAAACTAGATTCGCTAATCTAACCGTCATTTAAAATTACAAGGCCCGTTCAAGAAATTGAACGGGTTTTTATTTGATTTTTTGAATTTGTGTGATATTATATAAAAGAAAAAAATAAAATAAAACTATGAAAATTAAAAATAAAATACTAATCTGGATAATATTCATTATTCTTTCCTCATGTTCAAAGTTCCAAAAAGGTGGCGTCGATGAAACTGGCCTTGATATGGTTGAAGTTGAAGTTCCCTATTTTGGTAAACTATACACATTTGATTTTTATGGCAGAGAAATCACAATAAAAATTAATCCGTCTATAGTAGCTGATCTTGATTTGGAAAGTAACGACACTGCTCAAATTAGAGAGTTAGTTAAAAATCTAAAAGACAAAAATTTTGATAAAACAGTAAAAATGCTGATTGACCAAGCAAAAGAAATGGAGCTTGATGCTTTTGGCTATAGATTACTGTTAAAAAAGTTTGTTGAAGAAATTCTTGAAGACAAATCAAAAAACTTTGGAGAAGTCATAATGTGGTATGGGTTACGAACTAATGACCTTGATGCGATACTTTCTAAAAAAGGTAAGCGGATTTTTTGCTATTCTTCTGGGTGGGGTTATTATTTTGTGAGAGATAAAACCGATGAAACAAATAGAGGAATGATGTCTTTAAATATAGAAAACACAGGGTACTGGAATGACAATAAGAATATTAATCCTGAAAACCAAGACCTACTTTTATCTTTTGATTTATTTCCAAAATCTAAACATTGCGATTTTATTTTTTCTAAAAAACTTCCTAAATTAGGCAAAAAGATTTTTTCTAAAAAAAGAAGCTTTGTTTATAAAGGAAGAGTTTATCAATTAAAAACATCATACAATAAATACTTTGTGCAATATTTAAACTCTCTCCCAATGAGAGGGCTTGGCAGAGAATATTTTAAAATTGAATTTAGTAAAGAAACTACGCAAAGTTTTGATTCTATACCTATGTGGATTAATGGCAAAACAAATGATGAAAAATTTAGCTTTTTACTAACTCTTGTGGATCAAGCTTTTCCTCATAGCGGTGGCGACAAAATTGAAAAATGGAATTATGTTGAACAAACCATGAAAGATGATTACGTCGACTGCGAAGACAGAGCAATTATGTTTTGCTATTTAGCAGAAAGATTTACAGATTCCAAAGCAGCCCTAGTCTTAAACGATGGTCACGCATGGGGTGCTGTACTAAACCAAAAATCATACAAATATACTATGTGTGATCCGGGGTTAAAGTTGGGTCAAATGCTAGAACCAAATAAAAAATTCCGGATAATAGATCCTTAATCCTAATTAACACAAATGCCCTCCTGCAAAAATAGGAGGGCATTTTTATTTGTATTTTTATATTATTATTACTTCGCTACTTTTACAGCGTCGCCAAATTCTATGGAAAGTAATTTAGATACAGCGTCGGACCCCATGGTTACTCCGTATATTGTGCCAGCGCGGGACATTGTTTCCCGGTTATGAGTCACTACAAGAAGCTGTGTTGACGTTGAAAGTCGTTCTAACATGTCACCATAGCGCCTTGAATTGGCTTCGTCTAGCGCAGCGTCAGTCTCGTCCAATACAAGAAAAGGTGGTGGATTAACTTGAGACATTGCAAACAACAGTGCAATAGAAACCAAAGACCGTTCCCCACCGGAAAGCATGTTTAATTCTTTAACTTTTTTGTTTGGTAAATCTACATGTATGTCTACACCACGTTCAAATTTTGGCAAAGTAGTTTCGCCTGCCTGCGCAGACAGGTCTTCATTTTCGAGACCTTCTTCTATTTCTTCTAAAGATAAAGTTTTTTCTTTTCGCATTTCAGCAACAAGAGAAAGAAATGCATTTCCCCCACCAAACATAGCTTTAAAGAAATTACTAAATTCACTATTTATTTTATCTATTCCGCGACTGAATTCTTTGCGAACAGTATCACGCAATTCCCCTATTAATCCCAACAGTGACTGCATACTTTGGTGTAAATCAGTTAGTTCTTTTGCTAAATATTCATCACGCTCTTTAGCATTATCAAATTCTTTCGTTATTTCGTCACCACTGCCACCACCTAATTCTTCTAACTTCATACGTAGTCTTTCTAAACTGCGTCTTTCAGATTGTAGTATTTCTTTTGTAGCATTGTCTAATTTTTCTTCTGAATTTAGTGAATGAATTAAAAATGGTTCAAAGATTTTGTATTCTTCACGAAGAAGCATTATGTCCCCCAGAATTCTTTCCAGCTCATTTTCTCTATTTTGTTTTTCCGCGTTAAGACGAACACGCTCTACACGTTTTTTGTAATTTTCAGATTCAAAGCTACGCATTTTGGATTCTTCATCCAGTAAATTTGCGCGCTGTAAATGTTCGTCTTTTTCTAGAATACCAATAGAAGCAATGTTTTGTTCTATTTGGTTTTTTAGATCTTCTTGCATTGCTATAGCTGCTGACAATTCTTCACTATTATCAGTGTCTATATCTTCTCCTATATCTTTATGAATTCTATATTTATTTAAAAATTCTTTTACGCGGTGGCTAAGATTTTTTAGATTATCTATCCAAACATATTTTTCAGTATCAGGATTGCCTACTAAATTATCTATTTCATCAGCTAAATGGTCACAAAAAGATGTAAATTCATCTTTACTAATATGCACAATTTCACTAGCTACTATTGGCTTTTTCTTTGGAGTTTGCAGTGCTTCAACAAGACCTTCGGTGCGACCAAGACTGCGCTCTAAATTCTCACGAGTTCGAAGTAATGCAGATTTTTCAATTTGAATTTTCTCTATTGCTTCTTTTAATACAAATATTTGACTATTGTCATACACTGCTTCATCTTCTATATTTCCAGAATCTGCACCGTGAGTTAGAATTTCATTTTCAATATTAAAAATTTCTTTTCTTATATCTTCTTCTTTTTTGTTTAAAATACCGTACGATGCATTTTCGTATTTGTAATATCTTATAGATAATTCTTTGCGAGCTTCTTCTGCTTCGCTAAGTTTTTGAACTTGTTTTTCTAAAAATTTAAGATGTGGTAATAATTCCTTGCGTGCTGCTTCTACTTCGGAGATATTTATTTTTGCTTTTTCTAATTTTCTTTCAGCATCACGAATACGCAACTCATATACTCTTAGCCCTAATGCGTCGTCTATCATACTACGACGTTCACGTGGAGATGAAGATAGCAATCTGTCAGCTTCACCCTGAGAAATAATATGGTGCCCAGATGCTCCAATATGAACTGAAGCCAATAAATCAGTAACATCTTTTAGCCTTACTTCGGTTCCATTAACACTGTATATACTTTTACCATCAGCATACAATTCACGAGCTACGGTTACATTATCAAAATCCAGTGAAATATTTTTTCCACCATCGTTAGCTAATGTTAGTAATCTTTTTTTATTATCAAAAGTTATTGCTACGCGTAATTTGTTGGCAGCACCAAGACCTTTGGATCCCTTGAATAATAAATCAGTACTACCTTTACCACGAAGAGATTTCATAGACTGCTCTCCCAATACAAAACGAATAGATTCTACAACGTTACTTTTACCTGAACCATTAGGCCCAACTACTGCTGTAATTGAAGAATCAATAGTAACAACTATTTTTTTACCAAAAGATTTAAAGCCAGTTATTTCTAAAGTCTTTAACATACTATATTAATCTAACCATTTTTTCTTTTCTAATGCGGCACGGGCGGCGGCTTGCTCGGCTTCTTGTTTACTGTGGCCTTTACCTTCGGCAATACGGTCTGCGCCAAAAAACACTCCAACAGTAAAATGCTTGTCATGGTCTGGACCAGCTTCGTGCAGGACTTTGTAAGACGGAGTCACAGAATGATGTTCTTGAGATTTTTCTTGAATTAAAGATTTTGCATCACGCCACAACTTTTTCTTTACTATTTCGTCCAGTCTTGGCAGTAATGTAGTATGGATAAATTTTTCAGCATTTGCGTAACCATTGTCTTCAAAAATTGCACCTACTACTGCTTCATAAGTATTGGCTAATATATATGTACGGGCTTTACCAATGTCTCTTGTTTCTCCTTTGGATAACAACAAATATTCACCAATATTCATAGCAATAGCAACTTCGCCAATAATGTTGGCATTTACCAATGCGCTACGATATGCGGTTAGCTCCCCTTCGGCACAATTGGGATATGTTTTATATAAAAAATCTGTAACAACTAATTCTAAAACTGCATCACCTAGAAATTCTAATCTTTCATTGTGAGGTAAACCCAGTTTTGCATTTTCGTTTAAATATGAACGATGAATAAACGCAGATGTAAGTATATCTTTGTTTTTAAATTTTATGCCAATTTCTTTTTGGAATTTTTCAAAATCTGCCATGTTATTTTTTTGTATTTTTTACTAAAATTTCTGTAGCTTTTCCAAGTAGTGGAATAATATTTTCGTATAGTGCTAAATTTGGAATACTGGATAATGGAAACCATTTTACATCATCAAGTCCACCTTCTTTTTGTAATTTAAGATCTTTAAATTCTGCACGTGCTAAGAAATAAACAGCTTGTTTACGAATTTTACCTTTTACTGGATGTGATGCAATGTATTCATTGCGACCAAGTTCGTCTTCTACAACTACTTCAATATTTAATTCTTCTTTAATTTCTCTTGCAGCCCCAACACGTTCGTCTTTAATGTCATCTATTCCGCCTTTACTTAAAGTCCAAAACCCAAAGATATCGTGCACTAATGCAAAATAAATAGTGTCTTTTTCTATTGCATAAATTACAGCTCCGGCTTTTTTCTCTATGGGTAGCGTATCCGGGTCTACAACAACAGGTTCAGTTTTGGTATTTATTTTTCTTTTGCCATTTTTACCATTTTCATCTTTTCCGGGTTGACCCATTTCTTTATAAACTGCACCCAATACTCCATTTACGAATTTAGGTGACATATCAGCCCCAAACGCTTTTGCTAGTTCTATAGCTTCGTTAATGGCAACTTTTGGTGGAACATGCTCGTTGTCACCAAATATTAATTCGGCAAGTCCAATGCGTAAAATATTTCGGTCAATGATACCTATTTTTTCTATAGGCCATTCCGGAGCAGCTTTAACAATAACATCATCTAAAATAGATTTTTTACTAATTATAAGTTTTGTAAGTTCACGAGCAAAAGCCGCATCAGGATGTCCTGGTGCAAATTCTGTAATATTTCTGTTTACAATAGCTGGAACTTCTTCCACAAGAAGATTCCTGAAATCCCATTCAAATAGGGACTGTAGTACGATAGAGCGAGATAAATGCCTGTTTGCCATAAATTTATACGGTGTTTAAAAAGAACAAAACGCGCAAAAAAATTACTTTGCGCGTTTTTTCGCTATCTTCTTTTCCACTTTCTTAAGAACATCAATAACTTTTTTACCTTTGTACATTCCTGTCTTCATGTCTACACGATGACGCAAATGTACAGAGCCTGTATCTTTATCAGTAACAGTCTTGATTTCGCTAAGAGCGTGGTGTGATCGACGGTTGCCTGTGTGGCCCCGTGTGTGTCTCATTCGAATTACCATAGGGTATTTATACCAAAAAAAAGCTTTTTTTGCAACCCTTGCAGAAAGTTTAGTAAAATAGAAATAATATCTAATATGTGATACATTATATAAATATGGATGAGAAAAAATTGGAACATAACCGCCACACTTTAGCCCACCTTTTAGCACAATCAGTGTCAACGCTATACCCACAGTCTCAGCTGACTCTTGGCCCAGCAATTGATAATGGTTTTTACTATGATATTGATTTTGGTACTGAAAAAATCTCTGATACTGACCTGCAAAAAATTGAAGATTTAATGAAAAAGAATCTTATTAATTGGACTGAATTTACACACAAAGTTGTATCAAAAGATGAAGCCTTGGCGATATTTTCAGGCAATGTTTATAAAACAGAACTAATAAATGAAATTACAGAACGAGCAGAAGAAATTACATTGTACACATGTGGTGGTTTTACTGATCTTTGTCGTGGTGGTCATGCAGAAAATCCTTCAATTGAAATTCCAAGTGATTCTTTCAAGCTAGACCGTGTAGCTGGAGCATACTGGCGCGGTGATGAAAAAAATAAAATGCTAACAAGAATTTACGGTTTAGCATTTGAGAATAAAGAAAAATTGGATGAATATATCATCCAACAAGAAGAAGCTAAAAAAAGAGACCATAGGAAGCTAGGTAAAGAGCTTGAACTATTTACTATTATTGAAGAAATAGGAGCGGGTTTACCATTGTTTTATCCAAAAGGAGCAATACTACGTAGAACAATTGAAAATTTTATTACAGATGTTCAAGAAAAACGTGGGTTTGTACCAATATGGATACCTCATATTACAAAAGGTAAATTATATGAAATATCTGGGCATTTAGATAAATACGATGCAATGTATACACCAATGACAATTGATGGTGGTGATAATTACTATTTAAAGCCGATGAATTGTCCGCATTTTATGATGCTTTATAAAACACTGCCTCATTCATACAGAGATTTACCTGTACGTTATGTTTCTACAACAACAAATTATCGTTACGAAAAATCTGGAGAACTATCTGGATTAACTAGAGTTAGATCTTTAACACAAGATGACTGTCATGTATTTTGTGAACCAACTCAAATCCACAACGAGATTAAAGTAATGCTAGAAATGATAAACGAAGTCTATGATGCATTTGGATTTAAAGATTTTTATGTTCGTATATCACTAAGAGATTCTCAGAATAAATCAAAATATCTTGGTAGCGATGAAGTTTGGAACACAGCAGAAAATGCATTACGCGAAATTGTAAAACAAACTGGTTGGAATTATAAAGAAGCTGAAGATGAAGCTGCTTTTTATGGACCAAAATTAGATTTTATGTTTAAAGATGCTATTGGCCGTGAATGGCAATTATCTACAATTCAACTGGACTTTAATTTACCAGAAAGATTTGATTTAGATTATGTAAATAGTGAAGGTAATAAAGTTCGCCCTGTTGTAATTCACCGTGCAATGCTGGGGTCAACAGAGAGATTCATGGGTATAATGATAGAACATTTTGCAGGAGCATTTCCAACATGGCTATCCCCTGTACAAGTTAGTATTGTTCCAGTACGGGCAGAAATTCACGGCGAATACGCAAATACTATTTTAAACAGTCTAAAAGAAAAAGGAATCCGTGCAGAATTAAGCAGTAGTGATGACTCTCTGGGTAAGCGGATAAATAGTGCCAAAGCTCAAAAAGTTCCGTATGTTATTGTAATTGGTGATAAAGAAATAGAAAAGAATTTATTAACCGTAGAAACAAGAGGTGAAAAAATAGTAGACATAACAGTAGTTGATTTTGTTACAAAACTGGAAGACGAAATTAAAAATAAAATATTAAATTAAATAAAAAACCGCACATTGTGCGGTTTTTTATTATAACTTCATAACCATCATTGTGTTTGTTGACCCGGGTGTACCAAATGGAACACCAGCAGTTAGTATAATACTGTCCCCTTTTTTAACCATTTTATTTTTTAATAAAATTTGAGAAATTCCAGAACTGGCGCTAGTTATACCTTTGTATGTTTCAGTAACTATAGGCATTACTCCATAAGAAAGCATAGTTTGACGAGCTACTTCTACGTGTGTAGTAGCTGCAACAATAATTTGTACAGGTCTGTGTCTTGAAATAATTTTTGAAGTAAAACCAGATTCAGTCAACGCAATTATTAATTTAGCTTTTACATCTTCAGCCACATGAACAAGAGCAGAAGAAAGACTGTCTACTAAATCACCTTGTTTAACTTGAATTCTTTTATGCGTTTTTATTTCTTCTTCTACACGCAAGGCAGTTTTAGACATTATTTGTACAGCTAGAGTTGGGTATTCGCCAACTGCAGTTTCTTCGCTAAGCATTAATGCATCAGTACCATCATAAATTGCATTTGCAATATCTGAGACTTCAGCACGAGTAGGTACAGGTGTACGAACCATGCTTTCTAGCATTTGAGTAGCGGTAATTACTGGTTTACCAACTGTGTTACATTTATTAATAATTTTCTTTTGAATATATGGAACATTCTCAGCCCCAACTTCAATAGCTAAATCACCCCGGGCAACCATAATAGCGTCAGAATTTTCAATAATATTATCAATATTTAAAACAGCTTCTGGGGTTTCAATTTTAGCAATAATTTTTGCTTTTGATTTATGTTTAATTAAATATTTTCTTAAATCATTTATGTCTTTACTGTTACGAATAAATGATAGTGCAAAATAATCTACTCCATTTTTTATACCAAATAAAACATCTTTTAAATCTTTAGCTGTTAGTGCACTAATAGACAAATTTGCATTTGGCATATTTACACCACGTCTAGATTTTATTTCTCCACCAACAACTATTTTGGTTTCGATTTCTTTTGAATTTAATATTTTTGTAACCACTAAACTTTTTTTACCATCATCAAGCATAATAACATTACCCACAGATAAATCTTTTGCAATTTGTGGGTAATTTATATAAACTATTTTTTCGTTACCCAAAATTTTATTTGTAGTTAGTATAAATTTTTGACCTTTTACTAATGTTATTTTGTCATTTATAAATTCCCCTATTCTTATTTTAGGTCCACAAAGATCCATAATTACACCAAGATATACTTTGTTATTATGTTCAAATTCGTTTCGTAATTTAATTGTTTTTTCGTGAGTTGTGTAGTCACCATGGCTCATGTTTAGTCTTAAAAACGCAACACCATTTTGGTGAAATTTATTAAATAAATCTATCGATTGAGAAGCTGGACCGATGGTTGTAATAATTTTTGTTTTTTGAAAAGTTTTCATTAGATATCTAGATTTGCGTATTTGGCATTGGTTTGAATAAAAGATTTTCTTGGGGCAACTTCGCTACCCATTAACATATCAAATATATTGTCAGCTGCTTCAGCATCGTCTACTTGGACTTGCTTAAGAATTCTGCGAGCAGGGTCCATTGTTGTTTCCCATAGTTCTTCAGAATTCATTTCTCCGAGACCTTTATAACGTTGAATATGGAATTTTGTAGCGGCTTTTTTCTTTGTTTCTTCAGACTCTTCGCCTTCTAATTCTACTACTTCGTCACTATCTTCAGATTCTATAACTACAGCATCTGGAACTTTGCCAACAACAGCGTCTCGTTCTTCGTCTGAATATGCATACCAAACTTCTTTACCTTTTTTAATTTTGAAAAGTGGTGGTTGAGCAATGTAAATAAATCCCCCGTCAATTAGCGGACGGAAATATCTATAGAACAATGTCAGAATTAGTGTACGAATGTGTGCACCATCCACGTCGGCATCGGTTGCTATGATTATTTTATGGTAGCGTAATTTTGAAATATCAAAAGTATCACCAATAGCACAACCCATTGCAACAACTAAATTTTTAATTTGTTCACTGGCTAACATTTTATCCAGTCGTGCTCTTTCAATATTTAGAATCTTTCCACGCAGTGGCAAAATTGCTTGAGTACGACGGTCACGTCCCATTTTTGCAGTACCACCCGCAGAATCTCCCTCTACAATAAATATTTCAGATTCTTCAGCAGATTTTGTTTGACAGTCAGCAAGCTTACCTGGCAATGTCATGCCTTCTAATGCTCCTTTACGAAGCACAGAATCTTTTGCAGCTTTAGCGGCTTTACGTGCACGCATAGCCAGCAGTGATTTATTGATTATAGCTTTAGCTTCATCAGGATTTTCTTCAAAGAAACTGTTTAATGCGTCACCAAATACAGTGTTAACTGCACCCTGAGCTTCAGTAGAACCCAATTTACCTTTGGTTTGGCCTTCAAATTGGATTTCTGGCATCTTGATAGACACCACCGCAACAAGACCTTCTAGTACGTCATCTCCTGTAAAACCACCGTCAGCTTCTTTTGCAAGACCAGCTTTTTTAGCATAGGAATTTATAATACGAGTTAAGGCAGTTTTGAAACCAGTAACATGAGTTCCGTATTCGGGGTTATTTATATTGTTAGCAAAAGCAACAATTCTAGTAGACACATCATCAACATAACGAAATACTACTTCTACGGCTACATTATCAATTTCTCTTTCAATATGAAAAATAGAAGAATGAATTGGTTTTTGATATTCAGTATAATGCTCCACTAATGAACGCAATCCCCCTTCGAAATAATAAGTATGACTTGGTAATTCTAAATTTAAATCTTTAAACCAAAAGACATCATCTATATTTGTTTTTTTGCCAGACAAAACATCAGCCCCCATTTCACGAGCGTCAATTGTAGTAATGCGTAAACCTTTTACAAGGTAAGCTTGCTGACGAAAATGATTTACAATAGTTGTTAAACTAAAATTTGTTGTTTCTTTAAAAATTTCTGCGTCAGGTTGAAAAGTAATAATTGTTCCGCGAAGTTTTGATTTTTCAACTTGTTTTACATTGGCTTTTTTAATACCTTTTGAATATTCTTGAACATATTTACCACCTTCACGATGTACTACTGCCTGAGTATATACAGACAATGCATTTACCACAGACGCACCCACACCGTGCAGACCTCCGGAAACTTTATATCCAGATTCATCTCCACCAAATTTACCACCAGCATGCAGTGTAGTCATTACAGTTTCCAGTGCAGAAACTTTTGTTTTAGAATGAATTCCTACTGGAATACCACGACCATTGTCGGCAACACGAATACGGTTACCAGGTAGTAGTACTACTTCGATATTATTACATTCACCGGCCATGGCTTCGTCACGAGAGTTGTCAAAAATTTCCCATACAAGGTGGTGTAGACCTTCGGGGCCAGTAGAACCAATGTACATTCCGGGACGGCGACGAACTGGTTCTAATCCTTCTAGAACTGAAATTTCATCAGCTCCATAGTTCTTTTTTGATGTGTTTTTTTCTGCCATCCCGTTAGAAGCAGATCGCGATTAAAACGCGTTCTTGCTTTATTATATTTATAATTTTATCGGTATTTAAATTCATGTTTATATTATGTATTATCGTGATCGCGGCTTCTAACCGGACCATGTATACATAA
Source organism: uncultured Candidatus Saccharibacteria bacterium (assembly GCA_964426555.1). Classification (GTDB taxonomy): domain Bacteria; phylum Patescibacteriota; class Minisyncoccia; order Phycocordibacterales; family UBA9973; genus 2-01-FULL-33-17. The sequence continues at coordinate 54,434 of CAYRQJ010000004.1, forward strand.
AGTATACCATATACAAAAACTAAATAAAACCCTATTTTGCAAGGGTTTTATTGGTTAATTAGACTTATATTACAGGCTCTGGGGCTGGTTCAGGATCTGGTGTTGGTGCTGGATCAGGGTCAGGTGTAGGAGCTGGATCGGGCGTTGGAGTTGAGTCTGGTGTTGGGTCTGGAGTAGGCGTTGGATCTGGTGTTGGAGATAGATCAGGTGTTGGATTTGATGCAGGAGATGGTGTTATTCCACTTTGATTTACCATTTGTAAGAATTGCTCTTCGTTAACACAGACACTGCCAACACACAATTCTTTTGTTTGAACTTTATCTGCATTTATTAATTTAGTAAAGATTACTTCTATATTATTCCCCACATCTGCCAAGAATATCTTTATCTTATTTGCTAAACTATTTTCTTTTGTTGTATCAAGTGAAGATAAATCTGTAACTTTTAAATTAAGTTCTTGAATAGCATTTAGTGCAATCATTTGTAATTCAAGATTATATGAAACTGCATAGTATCCATTTTTTTCTTTAACTAAATCAGGGAAAACTTGTGCCATTTCTTGAGCGATTAAACCAACTTGTCTTCCTGATACATAACGTAGTGTTCCACCCAAGCTTTCTATGTCTTCATTCCATTCAAATGATACTGGGCGAAGTTGCATAACTTTTTCTAAAGATCCAGTTAGTGAAGTAATATTATGTTTTAATCTTTCGTCAGATGTACATGTCCCAGCAACTTGAGCGCCGGCTTCTCGGAAACAGTCATCAGTATTAATATCGGCTACAACGTCTAGACCGTAGTCGGGAGTAGTATCTCCAATACCGACTTTACCATCACTAATAATTGTCATTCTATCAGTACCTGTTGTGGTTGTGGTATTAGCCGCAGTATAAAAAGTAATTGTGGTTACAGCGTTTGTAAGTGAACTACCACCACCAATACCAAAATTAGTTACGGCACTACTTGATGTGTAATTAAACAATGCTACTGGCTCTTCGGCATTTGTATAATGAGGACCAACGATACGGGCATTTTTATCAGTAACGTTAGTTCTTGTATTTAAAGTATTGTCAGCACCCAGCATCATAGTTATACCACCATTACTAATATCTAATGGATATGAAGGAGTTGCGGTAAGAATACCTAGACGATTATTTGTATCATCCCAGAAGAAGTTTGAATTGTCTTGAGAAATTAAACCGCCTGTCCCAGTAAAAGGAACTGAGCCTGATGTTAATGTAGAAAATGTAATATTCCCAGATGATGTTATGCCAGTAGCGGCTGCTATTGCACCACTGGAATTGACTTGAAATAAATCACCATCACCAACAGTAAACTTTGCTGCAGGAGACGCGTCCCCTATACCAATATTCCCAGTAGACAATGTTGTACCTGTACCATCTATTCCAGTACCAAATATTAAGTTACCAATAGTCATCGTATTTGTAGATGTAGCCGTTGGAGCATCAATGTCGTAGCCGATGACAATGTTATATGAACCAGTAGTAATATTATTACCAGCTTGGTAACCAAAAAGAGAGTTACCATCTGCACCAGTAGCAAATAATCTTGTGGTATTATGTCCAACCGCAGTATTTCCACTTACTGTTGTATCCGCAACTGTTGCAACCCATGCATGTCCACCTATAACCGTATTATATGAGCCGAGATAGTTAGCCGTAAGTGCGTAAGTACCCAATGCGATGTTATAAGTTCCAGTACTTGTATTATTCCCTGAAGAATAACCTAGGGATGCATTGTTAGTTCCAGTTGTAACACCAGAAAGTGCATATTCCCCAACACCACTATTGTAGCTTCCGGTTGATAAATTAAACAACGATTGCTGACCAACAGCAGTATTGTCGCTTCCTGTAGTATTGTAATACATACTTGCTTTACCCAACGCAGTATTTGCTTTCCCTGTTGTATTTGCAGCCATAGTATCTGCACCAAATGCAACATTTGAATGACCTGTGGTTAATGCAGACATTGTATTTTTACCAACAGCACTATTATAGCTTCCTTCCCATACTAATGTAGCAGTTGAGCCTATGGTAAAGTTTCCGGAACTTTCTCCAACGAAAGTATTTCCCCCCGAAGTTGTCACTGCTCCATTATTCCCATAGTTAAAATCATGGATAAATCTATTTCCATCTTTATAAATAATTCCGTATTGTGCAGCAAAACTTGTTGCTGGCATTCGGAAGTTTTTTGTAATTTCAAGTTGTTCATTTGGTGTAGCTATACCTATACCAATGTTACCAGTAGACAACGTAGCATTGACCCCATCAATACCTGTTCCAAAAATAAGATTACCGATATTTAAAGTATTATCCTGAGTATAGTCTTGCGGTTCAATATCGTAGCCAATCATTATGTTATGGTCTGCTGAAGACCAGCCAAGACCTGCGTTTTTACCAATAAATATATTGTTACTACCAGAGAAAGCCCCGCCTCCACCAGCAGATTGTCCTAAAATTGTATTGCCTGAACCAGAAGCATGAGAAGCAGCACTATCTCCAATACCTATATTGTCTGAACCGGTAGAATTACCAAGAGCGCCACTACCGATCGCAACACCGCTACCACCAGTGGCATCCTGAAGAGCTCCATATCCTATTGCAATAGCTCCGCTACCATCATAATTCTCTAATGCACCATGACCTATTGCGATAGAATAAGCTGCACCAGTTCCATTTTTTAACGCGTCAACACCTATTGCAACATTAGACTCACCATAATCATTGCTATATAAAGTACGATAACCAATAGCCACATTATTATAACCCGAATCATTTACATTAAAAGCTTGATAACCAAAAATAGTATTTGTATTATCATTACTTGGTCCACGCCCAAGTCGTAAACCATTTATTAATGCTTCTCCGTTTACATCTAATTTTGCTAATGGAGTCGCAGTACCAATACCAATACTTCCTGTTGAAACCGTTGTGCCTGTACCGTCGATTCCTGTACCAAAAATAAGATTACCAATAGATAGTTGGTTATCACCACCAGCTGTTGGTAAATCAATATCGTAGCCAATAATAATATTATTGTCAGCACCAGTAGTTAAATTATTTGCGGCTTGGTAACCAATAAAAATATTATTTGCAAATACATCACCACCTTCATTTGCATTAGTACCAGCTCTGGCACCCAAAACAACATTATATCCACCAGAAGTGTTACTATATAATCCTCTATTTCCAAAAATAGTATTATAACTACCGGTATTAAAAGGTGCAGAAGAACTACCAACCGCAGTATTGTAACTACCGCTAATATTGTAAAGTAAAGACAAACTTCCAACACCAACATTGGCTTGTCCTGTTGTGTTGTTGTATAAAGCACCGTTACCAGCAACAGCTGTATTATCTACTCCGGTTGTATTATTTTTTAAAGCGTTATATCCAATACCCGCATTTGAATATCCTGTGGTTACACTATTTAAAGCATTTTTACCAAATCCAGAATTATAGCTTCCTTGCCAAGAACTAGTAGCCGTAGAACCCATTGTTAAATTACCAGCACTTTCACCAACAAAAGTACTTGACCCCTCAGTTGTCACTGTTCCATTGTTTCCATAAGTAAAATTATGAATGAACGTATTTGCCCCTTTGTAAATTATTCCGTATTGTGCAGCAAAACTTGTATCTGGTATTCGGAAGTTTTTTGTAATTTCTAATTGTTGATTTGGCGTATTCGTCCCTATACCTAATCTATTATTTGTATCATCCCAAAAGAAGTTTGTATTATCTTGTGTTAATGTAGAACCATCAGAAAAAGCTATAGAGCCAGTTGTAAGAGTTGGTAGAATTGATACATAACAGTTAGCATCACCAGGTGCACAAGTAGGATCAAGCATAGCGTCAGATGGTATATATGGTAAACCAAAAGCTACTCCAGTACCAAAAATACTAAATATCACTGTGGCAATAATGAATTGTTTATTGTATTTAAGCCACTTTATCATAACTATAATCTTGTCCCACAAATAAAGAGTAATCTTGATTTATGTTATGTATATTATACCAAAAAAATCGTTTAATCTTAAACGATTTTTGGGGTTAAATGGGGATAAGTAATGAGAGAAATTAGCTAAATTATTCGGTTGTTGTTTCAGTATTAATTACTGGGTCTTCGTTAACTGTTTGGGTTGGTATTTCAGGAATAGGTGGTGTTTCAACAGTTGAATTATCAGTATTTTCTTCAATATTTTGGTTCTCTTGTGTAGTATCTGTATTTGGTACTGGGTCAGGTGTTGGGGTTGGTTCAGGAGTTGAATCAGGAGTTGGTGTTACGTTTTGTGATTGTAATAGCTGTTGTAATTCTTGTTTTGTAATACAAACATCATCAATACAAAGTTTTTTAGTGTAAACTTCGTCAACAAAAATTGATTGAATTCCGTTCCCTACATCACTCAAGAATATTTTTATACGACTAGCTAAACTATTTTCTTTTGCGGGGTCAAGAGAATTTAAATCGGTAATTTTTAAATCTAAGTCTTGAATACTTTTAACAATTAATGGAGTTAGTTGAGAATAAGAAACTTTCCAATACTCATCTGGGTTAGACGGAATGATAACAGCATCAGGGTATGCATTGTACAATTCTTGAGCAACAAAACCATGAACACGAACATTTGGCTCTCGAATATATGAAAAATCTCTTACCTTTATATCCATTAAGTTTCTTAGACTTAGACCAGTATCAACAATGTCTTGCTTTAGTCTTTGGTCAGAAGTTGTGGTTAATGTTAGTGTACCGGTTACCAAAGACACAGTTCCAACATCACCACCGTCACCATCGTTAAACTGAATCCATTTACCAGCACTAGGAGTGTCTGCTCCGGCTTGATTGACTATACCAAAACGGTAAAAATCATTACAATCGATTAAAAAATTTGAAGAATAATCAGCAGCATCCTCAAGAACAGTAAGCCTGTGTGTACCCAAAGTCACACTTCCGATTGTTGTTTTACCTAGGTTGGTCCAGTTCCCAGCGTCATCTAAATATGCAATAGATGATGAACTAGAATTAAGAGCATGTATGTTTTTTGTTGATGATGTTGCACCTTGACCTTTAATCATTAATCTTGTGCTACCTATACCACCATTACTAGTATTACCAATAAAAGCATTACCATTAACATCAAAATCATTAACCGGAGACATTGATACACCAACTCTTCCACCAAAATATGCTGCATAATTATTAGTAGCTCCAGTAGGAACCTCAACATAAAGGCCGTACGCATTTGTTGCACTCGATACAGAACTACCTTGTTGAATATACAACCCAATTGAATTTGTTATACTTGCATTTGTACTTTTAATAGGGGCGCCAGCAATAGCCATTGTTGCAGCATTAGTTATAGTACTTGCCCCCACAAATGAATATGTTGGTTGAGTTATTAATACTTCTCTTTGGGTTGCTATTGCACCTGTTGCCCATTGTCTACCCGCAGTAGTTAAAGTTAGTGATGGAATCTCAGTTGAGGCTGTTTGATTTGTATTAACAGCACCAGTGTACACAATACCTTTTAATGCACCAGTACTAGTAATAGTCTGAGCAACCTCAAGTTTGCCAGTGGGTGCAGCTATGCCTATACCAATATTTCCTGTTGATACAGTTGTGCCAGTTCCATCTATTCCAGTACCAAAGATAAGGTTACCAATGGATAATTGGCTATCAGTTGTTGCGGATGGTGCATCGATATTATAACCAATTACAATATTTTTAGAACCGGTAGTTAATGCATCACCAGCTTGCCAACCTAATAAAATATTATAATCACCACTTGTCGCAGCAAGTCCTGAACCATAGCCAATAGATGTATTACCAGTACCCGATGTTGAAGTAAACAAGGCTTTATAACCAATCCCAATTGATTGATCTGCTGTAGTATTGGTTAATGATTGACTACCAAATACTTGATTACCAATACCCACATTGTCAGTACCGATCGTTTCAACTGCTGCATGATACCCTAAATAGACGTTATCAGAACTAGTTGTAATTGCTGCACCTGCTAAATATTCACTGGCCATAGCTTCTTGCCCAATTACAACATTTCGAAAACCAACAAGTGAATATCCTGCGGCTGAACCCATCAACACATTTCCTCCACTGGTACCACTGGTTGTAATATTGAACCCAGAAGATTCTCCAATAGAGATGTTATTACTACTTGTTGAAATATTTCTAAGTGCATCTTTATTTATAGCTACGTTAGAATAACCAGAACTAAGTGGTTGCGCAGCAGCAGCTCCAATTGCAACATTAAACTGTCCACTAGACAGATTTAACATTGTATTGTCACCAATAGAAATATTTCTATCTCCAGTTGCTGAAGAGTTAAGAGAATTACCAATACCGATATTTGAATATGGAGTTACTCCTGTAGATGCAGTTCTGTGAATATACCAGTCACCTGCAACGCTACGAATTCCTGTATCCATAGTTGCTGTTGTAAATCTTAGTTCAGCGGTAGAAGAAGAGAGTGTGACAGATGCACCAGTTGTACTAACAGCTCCAGTTGAAGTAACTTGGAATTGTGATGTTGATCCAACAGAAAACATATTTGTTGGGCTTGTATTCCCACCAATATTTACAAGCCCGCCAGTAGATATTCGCATTCTTTCAACACCAAGTGCTCCATTGTTTGTTCCAAAAACAATATTTCCACTATAAGTATTAATAACAAAATTAGTTACAGCTCCGCCTATTTGAAAACCAGCTTGACCTGTAGCACCTAAAGACATCTCATTATAACCACCACTGGAACCATTTATAAAAAATTTTGCATAGTTTGAACCACTACCACCATTTGCATTGTATAAAGTTAAATCTGGAGTCCCAGTGGTTGATGTGTTTTCAATTAATATTTTTGTTTGTGTAGCATCGGCGTCTTTAATTAACAAAGCTTCTCCTGGAGCAGTAGCTCCAGTACCTATACCTACACGACCAGTATCACGAAAAGTAACAAAAGCAGTACCGTTATCTTTAATTAAGAAATCCCCAGTTGAAGTTAAATCAACAAACGAATCAGTAGAAGTACCAGCAGTTAATGAATATATTCCAGATGATGTTATACCAGTCGCAGCTGCTATTGCACCAGATGAATTGACTTGAAATAAATCACCATCACCAACTGTAAACTTTGCTGCAGGACTTGCATCACCGATACCCACATTCCCAGTTGAAAGTGTAGTCCCTGTGCCATCTATTCCTGTACCAAAGATTAAGTTACCAATAGACATTTGACCATCTGTCGTATTGCTTGGTGCGTCAATGTCATAACCAATGACAATATTCTTGTCACCAGTTGTTATTGCATTACCAGCAGCATAACCAATAGCGATGTTGTTTGCAGCGTCCCCCATACTTTGACCAGCACCAAAACCTATCAAAGTGTTGCCATCAGCAGCTAAATTTAGGCCAGCAATAGTACCAATTATTGTTGAATAATTAATTGCAGCGGTTGTTTGTCTTGCTGCACCATATCCAATAACTACATTGTCAGCACCAGCTCCATCACGAAGAACGGCTGAACCAATGGCTACGTTTTCATTACCCGAACTTGTAAACATTGCTCTGTAACCCATAACTATGTTATCACTATCTCCAGCTAATCCTGATCCGGCTTCATAACCAATAGCAATGTTATCACTACCTGTTGTAGAAATACCATTCATGGCACTTGTACCAATAGCAATGTTTTGCGATGCTGTTGTTAATGCATTTAAAGACGATACACCAATACCAATGTTATTAGCTCCTTCGGTTACAAGTCTTAAACCACTAATACCCACATTATTACCACCACTTGTTGTGTCTTGTCCTGAATATTGACCAACACCACCTGCGCGACCGGCAAAGAAATTGTTTGAGCCTGTTGTTACAGCACTAAATGTTCCCTGGTTTAAAACAGTATTAAGTAATGTTGTATCAAAACGAAGAGCAAATACTCCACCTATTTTATATCCATTAGTTAATACTCCAGTACTTGATGTGTTAAAGAAACCCGTAGCGCTACTAATCACAGCAGAAGCCCCTGAGCCTGACAATGTTAGTGCCGCACCAGTTGAATCTAATGTTTTTGCTCCGGCAAAAGTTTGTGTACCTGTTGTAACAACACCACCAAATGAAGCGGAAGCTGGTTCAAGATTTAAAGTAACCCCAGAAATAGTAGCGCCATTTGAATTTGCTGATGAACCAATAACCCCAATAGTTGTAACACCACCAGATGCTGCTGCCCATGTTAATGTTCCTGATCCATTATTTGTTAAAACATAACCACTGGCTCCAGCCTGAGATCCGGGCCATGTATAAGTAACATTATTTATTTTTACGATATTCCCAGATGAATCAACTTGGAATAGGTCTCCATTACCTACGGTTAATAATGAGGCAGGAGTAGTATCCCCAATACCTAAATTACCGGAATTAATTACTCGAATTTTTTCAGTTAAAGAACCACTAGTTGTTGTTGAGAAAGAAATATATCCAGTATTATTTACTCGGTTTTGGAAATAAAATTGCCCAGCATTAGAAGCTGCAGATTGACTGAATCCTCCAACACGATAATTCACAGTTCCTGGCCATGCTCCTTCTCGTAAATCAAGTAATGTTTGATTTGTCCCTGCAACATCTTGCATTACAAATTGAGCTGCACCACTTGTTGCCCCTGCACGAATAGTCACATCTCCACTGGCTGTCATAACGTCTAATCTTACATTAGGTGATGCAATACCTATACCGATATTTCCACTGGAAACTGATGTCCCTGTTCCATCAATACTTGTACCAAAGATTAAGTTACCAATAGATAATTGATTATCACCACTGGCAGTTGGTAAATCAATATCGTAGCCGATAATAATATTATTACCCGCACCTGATGTTGCATTATTAGCAGCTTGATATCCAATAAAAATATTATTGTCTAAATTACCAGTCCCACCAGTATTATAACCAGAATCATATCCCAAGGAAACATTATTACTACCACCAGTATTTGAACGTAATGCATTTAACCCCATTCCAATATTGTAATTACCAGTTGAATTATTGTATAAAACATTTCCCCCTATACCAGTATTATATAAACCAGTATTGTTATACAAAGCATTTGTACCGACGGCAGTATTATACCCAGTTGTACTATTTGAATACAGAGCATTGACCCCAACTGCAGTATTTCCACTACTAGTAGTATTATTTCTTAAGGCATATACACCAAACGCAGCATTAGATACTCCACTACTATTATTTTCTAAAGACTGTTTACCAACAGCTGTATTGTCTACACCACCAATATTTGAATATAACGTCCTGTATCCAACAGCAGTACTACCATTCCCTGTATTTGTATAAAGAGCAGTATATCCAATTGCAGTATTTTGAAGAGCAGAAACTGAACTATATAAAGTCTGATAACCCACGGCAGTATTTTGACTACCATTAGTATTTGAATTTAAAGTTTGATAACCCACTGCGGTATTTGTAGCAACACTACCAGCACCAAGACCAACACGAATATTATTTAATAAAACATCAGATCCAGAAACTTCAAGTTTATAAGTAGGCGTATTCGTTCCTATCCCTAATCTATCATTTGTATCATCCCAAAAGAAATTTGTATTATCTTGTGTTAATGTAGAACCATCAGAAAAAGCTATAGACCCGGTAGTAAGCGTTGGTAGAATTGACACATAACAGTTAGCATCACCTGGTGCACATGTAGGATCAAGCATAGCGTCAGATGGTATATATGGTAAACCAAAAGCTACTCCAGTACCAAAAATACTAAAGATCACTGTGGCAATAATGAATTGTTTATTGTATCTAAGCCACTTTATCATAACTATAATCTTGTCCCACAAATTAAGAATAATCTTGATTTATGTTATGTATATTATACCAAAAAAATCGTTTAAGATTAAACGATTTTTGGGTAAATGTGGGGATAAATAATTGGTTAAAATAAAATTTATTTATCTTATTTCAAGCCCGGAAATTTGCTTTAAATTAGCTTCTATTTTTTGCATAACTTCAGCTATTTCTGTGTCGGTTAAAGTCCTGTCTTTTGCTTGAAAAACCATTCGGAATGCGTAAGAATTTTTACCATCTTTACTAAATTTATCAAACAAGTTTGGGCCTACTACAACAAGTTCATTGATACTATTTTTTATATTTTCTAAAACTACATCATCTGTTATATCAACTGGCACCCATACTGAAATGTCGCGAGTTATAAATGGGTATTGGGACCAAGGAGTAAAGGTTCTAGTTTCTAGCTTATAGTTGCTAGTTGAAGCGGAATCAGTGAATGGAATATTACTCACAACCTCGCCTGCTCTATCTGTTAAATTTTTAGTAAGAATAGATGCAAAATCTATTAAATTAGATTCTTGCACTTCGCTTTTATTCGCATATGCAACATGTATTTCTTCAGTATCATTTATAAATACAGTTCCAATTTCAAAGATTTTTATTTCATTTTGGTTCAACAATGGTGCATTATTTTTGTTTAACTCGTAAGACGTCCTTAACCCATCGGTTAAATTGGTTCGTAGAAAATCTTTACCTTTGGCACCACGAGCTATTTGAATATCCCCTTTTTTACAAAAAGAATATGTCATAACTTCGTTATAACCATTTGATATTAAATCATTTCTAATGCTTTCTATTTTATTGTATTGTTCATTTTCTTTTGCAGTAAAAATATTTTTTATATCAGGCATTATTGGGACTAATTTGTCGTAACCATAAATACGTCCAATTTCTTCTACCATATCTATTTCACTTTCTAAATCAAGACGAAAAACAGGTGCTGTTACTTTAAATGTACCAGCATTAAAAACATATTCATATTTATAATTTTTTAAAATATTTTCTATATCAACATCTGTAATACTGCTACCCAATTTTTTATTTACCAAATTTGATGTGAAAGAAATTATTCTTTCAACTTGGGCTACTGGATACACATCTACAACTTCTTCTAAGACTGCATCGGGACACATCTCGCAAATCAATGCCGATAATTCAAGCATTCCAAAATCACATAATTCTGGGGTTAAATTATTTTCAAATCTTTTTGCAGCATCAGATAGTACTCCTATTCTACGAGCGGTTTTACGAATACAAATTGGGTCAAAATTCCCTACTTCTAAAACAATGTCCACGGTATCATCCTGGATTCCTGAATTTACTCCACCCTTTATGCCACCCAGTGCTAATGTCTCACCACCAGAATTAGTGATTACTAAATCAGTTTCTTTTAGTTTTGCAACTATGGCGTCGCGCCCAACTAAAGTTAGCTCTTCATCCACCCCTGCATTTGTAATAACAATTTTTTGATCAGAAAATTTACGTAAATCAAAAGCATGTGTTGGTTGCCCGCAATTTAGCATTACTAAATTTGTAGCGTCTACAATGTTATTAATACTGCGTTGTCCTGCATTTTCCAAATGTTTTACTACCCAATCAGGTGATGGCCCAACTTTAATATTGCGCACTATTCTAGCAGAATATCTACGACAAGAATTTGTTTGAATATCAATTTGTAAATTAGTTTTTTGTATTTCTTTCTTTGCTAAAATTTTGTCATAGCCATCTTTTGTTTCAACAAAGTTTAAACCAAGTTGACCAGAAATTTCCAAAGCTACACCTTTGTGAGAAAGTAAATCATGCGCACGATTAGGTAAAATGTTTACATCCAATATCCAATCTGAAATCTCGTTAGAGGCAGGATCTGTTTCAATAGATCCGTCGGCTCTAATCGGGACTAATCCTTCTACTTCCGTAAGATGGTACGTTAAAACATCGTGCAGTTTTTCTGCATCTGGAGCATCGGGTATATACCATTTTAACCAGTTATAAGATATTTTCATAAAATTAAAATTGATTAAGTCTTAAATCACCCCCATAAAACAAACGCACATCGTGAATATTCCAACGTATCATTGCTATACGGTCCAGCCCCCCACCAAAAGCAAAACCTTGGACTTTCTCTGGATCAAAACCTGCATTTTTTAATACTATTGGGTTTAGCATTCCTCCACCCATCATTTCCAACCATCGCCCATTAAATTTTGCATGGACTTCTACTGATGGTTCCGTAAAAGGAAAGAAGCTAGGACGAAATTCTATTTCTACATTGAGACCTAATGCTTTTTTATAAAATTCAATAAGTACGGCTTTCATGTTAGACAAATTTATATTTTCTCCTATCATAAAACCGTCTATTTGGTAAAACTGCATTTCATGAGTAGCGTCTGTTGCTTCATTACGAAAAACTTTACCTATGGAAATATATGCGCCATTGGTCTCATTATTTTTTGCCATTTGTTCTAACATTCTGGCGGTAGTGTTTGTGTTATGAGTACGCAGTACTTTGTCTTCTAAATTCTTTATATAAAAAGTATCCTGCATGTCGCGAGCTGGATGGTCTTTAGGAACGTTCAGCGCATCAAAATTATGCCAAGTGTCGTCCATTTCTGGGCCATTAGCTATACTAAAACCCATATCGGTAAATACAGTATAAGCTTCATTGGCTAGTAAATTCAAAGGGTGTTGTGACCCAGTTGGGTGTTGTTCCATATTTAAATACTACCTTTTTTAAGGCTTTTTTTCAAATTTATAATTCATAAGTTACCTCACCCTTACATCCCTCTCGATTGAATGGCGAGGGAAATCGCAATTAAAGCAAATTAGTTATCCGGCTATAAGTTCGTTAACTTTAGACATTGTAGTTCCAGTTACAATACCGTCAGCTGTAATTTTGTTAGCAGTTTGGAATTTTTTAACCGCAGTTTCAGTCATTGGACCAAATGCACCGTCAGCTATGCCTGTTAAATATTTATTATCAATTAAAAATTGTTGCAGTATTTTTACTTGTTCTCCTTTACTACCCTTTTTTAAAGTTTGAGTAATAGGACCAATAGCAATATCAGTTTCTTCTTCTACAACTACAGGTTTTACAACGTTTCCACTGGTTGGTATTTTAGTATCATTAGATATAACAGTTTCATTTGCATTACCATTCATAGTAATGGTTACATTGTCTTTTGTTTTAGTGTTAGCACTGTCTACTGTATTTTCTAAAGTATTTTGGTCTATTACTGTTTCTTCGTCTGTTGTTGGATTTATTTCATTACCAAAAGGGTCAGTAAGATTTGTTTCTTCTTCTACAACCGTAGCAGTCTTACTGCCAAATATTTTTTTAGACAAAGCCATTTCTGGATTAATCTTCAAATAAAAAGCTCCGAATGTTCCTGCACATAAGATAAGCAATAATACAATAATAAATGTTAGAGTTTTGTTTGACATAAGAAATAAAATACTTTTACTTTTATAGTATATCACAATACATATGATATACTAGTAAATATGGAGAAAGAATCCACAAAAATATTGTTGGTTTTTATAATGTTTGTACTACTTTTTGCTGGTTTTTTGTTTGGGTTTTTAGACAACGGCCCTGAGCATTGGATAAGTTTTAATTAAATATCTTTATTGAGAGCGCGCAATATTGGCAAACATTATTTGTACCATAATTTTTTGTATTACATGGCCGAGTAACCCAGTCTCCTGAATTTAACAAATTGTTATAATCTGCAATATCTCGTATCAACAAATCTACATGTTCATTTGTAATATTTGTAGAATAAACTGCATTTTTGTCTTTAGAATTTGATTCTAAAAAAAGCAATCTTGAGTTTGTTACAATTTTCCCATGTTCGGCGCCACGAATTAAATAAGAATACATCGCCAGTTGACGCATATAAGAAGACAATCTTTCTTCTTCATTTAATTTTTCAATTTCATTTTTAGTTTTACTTTTACCAGTTTTAAAATCTGTAACAATAATCTCACCCTCAGAATATCTTTCAGTTAAATCAATTTTTCCATACATTGTTAGATTTGGGAATTGTGGATCTCTAAAAGATATATCTCTTTCTGCTATTCTATCAGCTGACAAATTGGGGTAATAATTTTTTATCCAATCTGTAGTTATGCTTAGGCCTTCTTTTGTTAATTTTGATAATTCTTTTAAATCCAGTACACCATCTTTTTGTAATGATTCTTTTATTTTATTTTCAATTACTGTAACTGGGGGTAATTTATTTTCTTTGATTATATATTCCAAAGCATTATGCACGGCACTACCTAAAGATAAACTATTACTTTTTGTTTCAGGTAATTTTAAAAAATTTCTAAAATACCATTTCCAACTACACTCAAAAAAATTATTAAGCATTGAAACAGAAATTCTGGTTTCTGGGAATCTATCTTTTACAAAAGAAATTACATTACCCATTTCAAGATTATCCTGAACTAATTTCGGCTTCAAAGCAAAATTATTTATTCCACTATTAATTATAGCATTTTCATTTTCAATACTATTTTTAATAGTAAAATGTTTTGGGTCTAAATCTTTTATTATATTAGCTAAAGTCAAATCCCCTCCTTCTAATTTTTCTTTAGCATAAGTAATGGTTAAAAATTCTTTTCCACGAGTTATTGCAACATATAATTCTCTTTTAGCTGTTTCGGTGTCTTTTTTCTCAATTAAATTATTAATTTTTTCAGGTAATGAAAAAGCATTCTTTTTACTACTCATTAAAATTTCTTGGTTCATATGCGCCACAAATACATGTTTGTATTCAAGACCTTTTGATCGGTGCAGTGTCATTACATTTACACCATCTAATTTGCCAATTAAAGCCAAGCTGATGTTTGTATCGTAACTGGATAATCTTTCTAAATAAGAGATAAAATCAACTATTTTACCAGAAGGATTTTTTTCTTCAAATGACTGAGCCAGGTGTATAAAAGTTCTTACTATTTCTACATTCTTTAATAGCTCATCGTGATTTTGAGATTTTTCTATTAATAATTCATTGCCAACAAAAGAAACAATATGTGAGATTTTTTCATTATACAAATCTACTGAATATCTTTTTAATGTCTTACCCCAATTAGACACAGGGTTAACAGATTCAAATAAATTTTCGTTAACTGATAAATTTATTAAATCATCAATTGTTAAATTATCTGGTTTTTTAAAATCTTTCAAGAATTTTTGTGCCGTATACGAATCAATACCGGAAACTTTATCCAATAATAATTTACTAATAAAAATACTATTAAAAGGATTATTTATTAAATTAATTACAGAAATTATACTTTCAAATTCTGCTAAATTAAATAAAGATACATTTTTTTCTGAAGTCACTGGAATATTCATATCTGACAAAACTTGGGCAACTGCTTTTACGTGTTTATTTTTAGGAACAAGGATTGCAAAATCTTCAGGACTAGCACCATTTGCAATGTGGTCTTTTATGTTCAAAGCTATACCAATAATTTCATCTCTTGGGTAATTGTATTCTAGTAGATTAATTTCTTTATTTATTTTTGTATTAGTTTTTAAACTATCCTTTGTAATACTACTTTTTAACAAATCATCGGCTAAATTTAAAATATTCCCAGTAGAACGATAGTTCTCAACAAGTGTAATTAATTTTGCTTTTCCAAAAATATGCGAGAATTCTTCAAAATAATTTATATTTGCCCCAGAAAATCCATATATCAACTGCCTATCATCCCCCACTACAAAAATATTAGGCAATTCCACTTCTTGCCAAACAGCCTTTAGGAAATTATTTTGGACAAACGATGAATCTTGATGTTCGTCGATTAAGATATATAAATATTCTTCTTTGATATCACTTTGCGCATCACTGCTTTCTTTTACAATTTGCAATGCATATTCTAAAACATCATCATAATCCATTAAATTTCTTTCTTTTTTTAGATCTTCATATATTTTATAAAATTTTACAGCTTCAAGAGTACGGTTATAGGAATTTATTTTAGTTACAATAGCTTGTTTTAGTTGTCCACGACTTTCTCCACGAGAAGAAATATTTTCAGGATCGTTTTCTAAATCTTTAATTTCAACATCAATTAAAACTTGGAATTCTTCAGGAGTTATTCTTTCTTTTTTTAATAAAGAAATTAAACTTTTTAAATCATTAAAATACTGAGCATTGTTTGAACGACTTTTTAAATACTGCCAGTCATGAGAATTTAGAATTTCATCTACCAAAAAAACAGTTTCTTTTTCGTCGATTAATTTCGGAGAATAATCAAATCCTAAAACTTCGTAGTATTTTTCAACTATATTCCCAGCAAAACTATGAAATGTATTTATTGTTACATCTCTTGAAATATTGCCGACATATTTTTCAAGTCTTTGGCGCATTGCAGAAACACCAGAGCGTGTAAAAGTTAGTGCCAATATGCCATTGGGTGGCGTATCAGTTTTGTCTATAATATTTGCGATACGCAAAGCTAATACTTGAGTTTTCCCTGTACCGGGACCAGCCACAACCATAACAGGCCCGTCAATTGTATCAACAGCGTCTTTTTGAGCAATATTTAGTTTTTTGTATTCATTGTTAAATACGTCTTTATCTGGGTTGTGTGACATAAGTTGATTATAACTTAATTAAATGAATCTAAAAAGGCTCGATATTTTAATATATTTATCATAGTCAATAGCTTTTTATTACGCCAAATCAATTGTATAATAATACAATATGAAAAGAATTTTAATGTTTTTAGGATTATTTGTTTTACCCACTACTGGTTTTGCTCATGTTAGATATGTTTTAGAAGAAAATATAGACTACCATACATTACTGGGACAAAACTGGGGGTTATTAAAATCAGGAATAAATAATTCGGGTTTTATAGTTGGAACTATTGTTAGTCTTATAATAATAGGAGTAATAATTGAAATGTTGCATACCAAAATATTTAAAAGTTATTTTGACAAAGTAAAAGAAAGATTAAATTCATACCATGAATTAGTACCATGGATTATTAGACTTTGTCTTGGTATTGCGTTAATTGGTGCAGGTACAGGACATTTTTTAATATCACCAATAATGGCAAGCAGCGCATTAATTGCAAATATTGAAATACTATTAGGATTTTTATTCTTAGCTGGATTTTTATTAGTACCAGCAACAATAGCAACAATTATTATATATATTATTGCTATAACTACTGATACATATTTTTTAGGTAATTTAGACTTTTTAGCTTTAGCTATTGGGTTATTAGTATTTCACAGTGCGCGCCCAGGGGTAGACGACATCTTAGGAATTTCTTTATTAAAATTTATTAAAATTAAAAGATTATATTTAGACTTGATCTTGAGAATTGGTGTAGGGACAGCAATGATATATCTTGGTTTATTTGAAAAAATTCTTAATCCCCTTTTAGCAGAACACGTTGTAAATCAATTTAGTTTAACCAGTATAATACCAGTCACAGCTGCTACTTGGACTTTGGCGACAGGAATAATTGAAACTGCATTAGGGTTAATTATTATGTTTGGATTATTTACTAGAATTGCAGCAATAATTAGTATTATTGTTATTTCTATTACTTTTTTCTTTTTTAATGAAGCAGTATTTTCTCATGTTACATTGTTTGGGATATTATCAATCATTGCAGTAGAAGGTAGCAGTATTTTAAGCTTGGATAATATAATCAAAAATAAAAAACTATTGACCAAAACAAATAATATTGGAATACGCTAGTTAAATTTGGAATTAAAAAGTATGCAGTGTATAATACTACACGAAGCGATCCTTTTTACGCAGGTGGTTTTGTTTTTTTTAATTTCTTAACCCCTGTACAAGGCAAACCCCCAATTCGTAAGAATTGGGGGTTTGCTGCAATACGTTAAATTGATTATATTTTTACTAATTCTGTAAAAATTACTAACCTGTCTGAAGATGATTTTTTAATATTATTCCACAAACCACTACAAGTAATTAGATTTAAATATGCACCATTAGATTTCGGCACAAATACATCGGTATAATCTTCACCTGGGGTGTAAATTTTAATTTTAATTACATTAAACACAAGAATATTCCCCAAACTGTCTTCTATATAAATTTTGTCGTCAACACGCAATTTATATAAATTATCAAATACGGCAGGTAAATTCCCTTTCCATCCAGAATGTCCATCGATTATGGCTACCCCATTTTCTCCTGGTCGCGGACCTAAATTATACCAACCTACATTTTTGGGTCCAGAAGGAGCATCAACTGCACCATCTTTTGTTAATCCAACATGTTCAACTTTTGATACCACCCCAATAATTGGGATTTTTAAATTTACAGGATTTAATTTGCTATTATTTTTAATAACAATATTTTGTAAATTTACAAAAAGTAAGATTTTTCTTTCTTTTGCTTTTACTATAATAAATAAAAAAACAAAAATTACTAAAAGAAATCCCAATAGTATATTTTTATTTTTAAAATTTAACATTAATTTTTAAAACAACATTATTTATTGTTTACTGCTTTGCGATGAAAATATATAAACAAAGATGCCCCAATTATTCCTAAAAATATAATTGCGTAACTTATATAATTTTTTGACTGAGTTGGGTAACCTGTATTTGGCATGGCTGGCACAAAGACTGTATTTACCGGAGGATTAGAAATTGCAGTAATTACTGGGTTACTAATCACAACAGGTAAAGTATTATTTTCAAGTAATCTTGCAGCGTCACTCATTGCTTGAAGAATATAAACTGGGATAGACCCACCAGACTGAACAACTGGTATTATATAAGTATTTATTATTGTACAAATTTTTTCAGCGCCTGTAGCAAATGTTATAGATCCGGCAGAATCACAATCTCCAGAAAAAGTTTTTGTATAACTATTATTTACATCTTCACTAACTTCGTAAGTACCTCCAGATAATGAATACAGTGTTCCAGGTGAGATTACTCCAACAGCTGGACTACCAGACACATTTACTCCACCTGTTTTTACATATAAATTAAAATCAGAAGAAGCAAGTAGTCCACCTCCGGTATTAACCACAGTTTTGATTATATGAAAACTGGCATTAGTACAAGTTGGAACAGTAACGGTACTAGTATCTCCAGTTGTTATTACTCCTGCCCCAATAGAAAGTAGTCTTCCTGTTACAGTTGTATTTGCTCCAATAGTAATTGCATTTGCATTATCAACTATTGTTCCAGAAAATGTAGTAGTTGCTGCTAATGTTGTAGCTGCAGTTGGTGTCCAGAACACATCACAAGCAGATGGTCCAGTTAAAGTTACAGTAGTACCAACAGTAGAAGTTAAAGCCCCTACTGGTCTAAAAATATAAGTACCGCTACCACTAAGAGTAATTGGGCTTCCAATATTCATTGCACCACTACTACAATATACTCCGGGGTTATACACCCCAATTGTCCCATGAGTGGCGTCTGTACCTAAATCAATTGCACCTGGTGCAAAAGTAAAAGTACAAGCATTAGCGGCTAAAGACCCTAATAAAGTTGATGTGTCTGTTTGTGCAGTCGGTGTTGGTGCACCTGCTCCATAAATTGTGCCACTGACTATTGGTGGTGTTACTGGGCCAGTTGTATAGCCTACGTCACCATTAATAGTAGTTGCGGCTGATGTGTTGGTATATGTACCAGCAAGTACCCCGTAACTGGCTGATAAGCCAAGAGATGGAGTTGTTGCACCAAAACTAATGTTTGGAGAAATTATTCCCAAGACTAAAAATGCTGCTGCTAATACAGTTAGCGCTGGTTCCTTCTTAAATTTTCTCATAAAATATTTACTTTTGTTAGCTAGTTATGACCATATACAGTATGACACACTATATACATAATAGATACAAGAGAATTTATAGCTTATATTACAAGAGTTTGCGGTGGTAATCTAAAAATGGTAAAACTAGATATCAGTAAAGATATTTTTTCTTAAAAAACTATTTACTAAATAAGGAGGCGTCGCATAGTGGTCTAGTGCACTACCTTGGAAAGGTAGCATGGTGTCAAAGCCATCGGAGGTTCAAATCCTCTCGCCTCCTCAAATAAATCTATATACTATTTCTTAATCTTTTTATGCGTTCTTCGGCTGGTGGGTGTGTTGAAAAAAGATTTCCAATTTTTTTACCAACATTACCATTTCCAAATGGATTAGCAATATATAAATGCGATATTGCGGTAGATTGATGTTTCATAGGTTGAGAATATGCTGCGATTTTTTCCAATGCACTGGCTAAACCTTCGGGGTATCTTGTAAGCAAAGCACCAGATGCATCAGCTAAATATTCTCTATTTCGTGAAATTGCTAACTGCATTAGTGTAGCTAATATAGGAGCAAGGATAGATAATACAATTCCAATAACTACCATTATCCCCCCACCATTTTCTCGGTCATCACGTCCACCAAAAAATGACATTCGTATAAACATGTCAGACACAATGGAAATAAATCCCACCAGCACTACTGCTACTGTAGATACCAACATATCACGGTTACCAATATGTGACATTTCATGAGCAATTACGCCTTCTAGCTCGGTCTTGTTAAGAATTGCCAGTAGTCCTGTTGTAGCTGCAATTACAGCATGATTTTTATCACGACCAGTCGCAAAAGCATTTGGTGCAGAATCTTCAACTACATATATTTTAGGCATTGGCAGACCTGCAGTAATTGATAAATTTTCCACTGCATTATAAAAATCAAAATATTCTTCCCTACTAGCCGGTTTAGCCCCCGCCAATGTTAATACAATTTTGTCAGAATACCAGTAACCAACTATATTCATTACAATGCTAAATAAAACAAAAATATATAGAATATTTGGGTTGTGGTAAGTTTGCGCAAAAACAAAACCTAACCCAATTACAATACCAAAGAACAGGCTCATTAGTAGCCAGGTCTTACGAACGCTTTGTGATTGATGAGTATAAAGTGTAGCCATGGTCGATTTATTTTATATTACTAGTTAATTACAATAGGAATAATTATTTGTTTGATCAATGCTGGGTCACCAGATGGGTTGTCGTTTTCTAAAACTAAATATGCTGGACCAACTGGTAAACCTGTAAAGTTTACATTAGCAGTAAACGAAACTGGAGCTGTAGTCATCCAGTCAGTAGTAGCGCTACCATGGGTAGTTAGTAATACATTGTTTGAAATATCAGTAACTTTAACTATTATATTTGCTTCAAAAAAATAAGCATTTTTAATAGAACCTGAAATAATAGATGCCCCAGTTAATGTATCTCCTGGATTAAAAGAAAGACTAACTAAATCCAGTGCATTACCTGTTACTACTGGGGCTATTGTATTATTGGTGGGTGTAATTTTTTTAGGACTAAAAAACATAAAACCAAGTATCCCCAAACCTAGAATGAGTATGACTATGGTTTTTATTTTTGAAGTTTTATTTACCATAATTTTTAGAACTTTACTTCTACAGGTTGTGCTTCTACACCATTGTCATCAATATCGAAGAATTCTTTTTTAGCAAAACCAAACATGCTTGCAATAACATTTCCTGGGAAAACTTGTAGTGCAGTATTGAAATCTCTTACATTTGCGTTGTAGAAACGACGAGATGCTTGGATTTTGTTTTCAGTATCAGATAATTCATTTTGTAAGCCAAGGAAATTTGTATTAGCTTTCAAGTCGGGGTAAGCTTCAGCAATTGCAAAAATGCTTTTAAGTGC
Organism: uncultured Candidatus Saccharibacteria bacterium; assembly: GCA_964426555.1. GTDB lineage: Bacteria > Patescibacteriota > Minisyncoccia > Phycocordibacterales > UBA9973 > 2-01-FULL-33-17. The sequence continues at coordinate 76,032 of CAYRQJ010000004.1, forward strand.
TCCGGTTAGCATGTTTTCAGCTTCAGCGTGAGCTGGAGTAACACCACCAGAACCCATTGCCATAGCGCGAGCTTTGGTAACATTTTCAAATGCAGTAGTTTCGTGAGTAGCGTAACCTTTAACTGTACTAACTAAATTTGGTATTAAATCATAACGACGCTTTAGTTGAGTCTCTATATCTGCCCAAGCTTCTTCTGCACGATTACGACGACGAATAAACCCATTGTATGATGCTACAAAAAATAGCACCAAAAGTATTAAAATTCCTAAAAATATCATTCCTGTTCCCATATTATGTATATACTACTTATATGGGTCTATTATAACATATTACTAAAGAGCGCGCCCATGGGCGCGCTCTTTAGTAATTGCAGCTTATTTTACTTCTTCTTATTTAATTTTTTCTTTTCAGAATATTCATGCATCATCACAAGTACTGGTGAAGCCAAGAATATTGAAGAATATGTCCCAAAGAACATTCCAGCAGTTAGCATTATAGCTAATAGTCTTGTAGCTTGTGGACCCCATATAGCAAGTGCTACTAACGCTAATATAACAACAAGAGATGTCATAATTGAGCGATGGTAAACTTCAGAGATACTTTTACCAACAACTTCTGAGAAAGGTGCATTTGTTTTATTTGTATTTAAATTCTCACGAATTCTATCAAACACAACAATAGTATCTGAAACTGAAAGCCCTAGAATTGTTAATATTGAAACAACAAACAATGTATCTACTTCTACGTTGTAAATTTTAGAAACAATTACAAATACTCCTACTGGAATTAATACATCGTGTAGTAATGTGATTATTGCAGTAACACCATATTTCCAAGATTTTACAGGATAAGACACTTTTCTAAAAGAAAATGCAATAAACAATACAATTCCCAAAGATACAAGAATAATTGAAGTTATAGATTTGCGTACCAATTCTTTTCCAACTGATGGACCAATTGTAGTATAACCACGAACTTCCATACCAGTAAATTTTGCATTAATTTGATTTGTTATATTTTCTCTTTCTGCAGGAGTAACTTCACGCATTTTTAAAATATAACCATCAGCTCCATATGGCTGAACATGGATTTCATTTGCTGTATCCCCCGCCAAAAATGCAGTTACATCTTCTACTGCTGGTTTCGCTCCATTAGCCCATCCAATTTCTATAGACGTACCGCCTTTGAAATCAATACCAGCCTTAAAACCAAAAACAATAACGCTGGTAATTGCTAATACAGTTAATATAGCCGAAATTAATACAAAGATTTTTTTGTGTTTAATTATATACATAAAGATTAAATTTTTGTCTTAGCATTTCTAAATCCTGAACCAAAGATAAATTGTGCAAATTTACCTTCGCGTCCTAACGGCATAGCGCGGAAGAATGCTTTACTAATAATATAAGACACAAGTAATGAAACTAATGTTCCCAAGAAAAATGTAAACGCAAAAGATTTAATCAAAGTAGTACCTGCAGAATAAAGAATAAATCCTGTGATAAGTGACGAGAAGTTTGAATCACGAACTGAACTCCATGCTCGTGCAAAACCAGCATTTAAACCGTCACGTATAGTACCACCATGACGAATTTCTTCTTTCATTCGCTCAAACACAAGAATGTTTGAATCCACTGCAATACCCAAAGATATAATAAACCCAGCAATACCAGCAGCGGTTAGTGTAACTGGCCAAAGCTTGAAAACAAATAGCATTATTGCAGTATAAATTGCTAAATTTAGTACTGCTATTACTCCTGAAAAACGGTACCACAGTATCATACACAGTGCGATAAGCAGGAATCCAATTGCCCCAGCTTTTACCCCAGCATTTGTTGCTGCTGTTCCCAGTGTTGCCCCAATGTTATTTGTAGAAACAAGTTCTATTGGTACAGGTAATGCTCCTGAATTTAGTCGGCGTGCTAAGTCTTGTGCTTCTTTTACTGTAAAGCCTCCACTAATTACGGCTTGTCCACCAGTAATTTCTTCATTCACTGTTGGAGCTGAAATAATACTTCCGTCTAAATAAATTGCAATAGTTTTACCAATACTTGCTTTTGTTATATCGGCAAATAATTTTGAGCCTTCATCATTCCAAGTAATAGAAATAGTAGGTCTTCCAGTAGTACTGTCAAAGACTACTTCTGCGCGTTTTAAGAATCGGCCATCAAGTCCTGAAGATGTATATTGATCAATACTGCCTAAATCCAACTGCCCATCAGCTCCAACTTTTACTTCAATAGGAGCATCTTTGTTTCTTTCAACTTTAAATTCAAGAATTGGAGTTTGACCAATCAATGCTACAGCTTGAGCAACGTCTGTTACTCCGGGTAATTCAATAGCTAATCTTTCTTCATTACCATTTGCAAAAGACCCAGCTTCTGTGCGAACAACTGCTTCGGAAACTCCAAAGGCATTTACACGACGTTCAATAATTTCACGTAGTGATGTCATTGCATTACCAACATCAGTTGCTGGAATTTTTGAAACATCAGCTTTGTAAACTAGTTGTGTCCCACCTGAAAGATCCAAGCCCAGTTTAAATGGCTTGTTCATAAATCCAGTATGAGTTTGACCGGACAATTTTGGTTCACTAGCGTAAATAAAATATCCAATTCCTACTGCCAAAACCAGTAGTAGTAGCGCGGCGATTCTTTTCTTGATCATAGAAATAATACCTGTATATAACGAAAACTATCTAATAACTACAAAACTATATCATAAAATATGGCTTAAATCTACCTTGTTTGAGTTATATATAAACTTGCTTTTTATTTTAATCTATGGTATAATACTACTTAATAAATAACCCAAACAAATGAAAAAAATTATATTTGTGCTTTTAATAGCACTCAACGGAAGCGCAGTATTTGCGCAAAAAAATGAAACCAGTATTTCAGCTGGTTTCACGTTAGCTCCACAAGCAGCATTTAACCCTAATGCCCCATCTGATGGATTCAAATATTTAGTTAATCTGTTCCCGCAGGTAACTATTGCTAAAGGGAAAATGTTTGCTGTTGGATTTTATTCAATAGCTTTTAATAACTTTGGAGCTGCCATTGGAATAAACCCAACTCCTAAACTTACTAGCTATTTAGTTGGCTTTAAATCAACAATGACTAGCAATAATTACTTGGGTGCTGGAATTGGTACCCCTTTAGCAAGTGGTCGGGCAACCGGATTCATAGAATTTGGATCCAGTATGAAAAACTGGACGCCAGCATTCTATATCGGTATGTTTATACCGTTTACCGTAAAGCTACGATAGCTAAAAAATTCACACATCTAGCAGGATTAATCATCCTGCTTTTTTCTTTGTAAAAATTTGTCTTCCAGCCTTAATAATACATGTGATACTGTAATACCGACTATAATTCCCGCAACAATATCTACTGGAAAATGAACACCAGCAATAATTCGTGCCAGCATTATACAAATAGATGCATAAATTATTGGCATAGCTCGTTTACCACGCATGCGATACATTACATAAGATAATGCAGCAAACATTGTAGCGTGGCCAGATGGCATAGAATCCATTCCCCTATGGATAAACAATGGCTGTAAATTTTCATATACCAAAAATGGTCTTGGTGCTCCAATAATACCTTTTAAAAATTCGGTAATACCCCACGCAATAACAATTATTATAAATATCCGAATTAATTCATGAATTACTTTTTTTACTTGGTACAGAATGCGAAGCCCTGGATAATCTTTATTCATTCGAGAAAGTATTAAAATAACTGCAAAAATTATTACTACGTATTGCAAATACTGTGCGCAAAATATAACAATAGCATCAAAAACTGGGTCTCTCCAAGCTAATGAATGTAATAAATTAAAAATATAACTATTTATTCCCATATTATTTTTTGTTTTTAGCTACTAATACTACATTATTCATCAAACATGCCACAGTTACGGGTCCAACACCACCCGGGGTTGGGGTTATAAAGCTACATTTATCTTTCAAACTTTCAAAATCAGCGTCCCCTACTAATTCTCCACTAACTTCCAGTGTTCCAGCATCTATTACTATTACCCCATCGCGCACGTCTTCTCCCTGTAATATATTAGGACTACCTACTGCGGTTATTACAACATCAGCTTTATTTAGAATTTCTTTTTTTCTAGCATCATCAGTTTTTCGGTCAATAATATTTACAACAGCATTTGTTTGTTTTAACAAATGTACTATTGGTTTACCCACTAATTTACCATGTCCAATTATGGCAATATTTTTATTTTCTAAATCAGGCAAAACAAAATTTAATATTTTCAATACAGCGTTGGCTGTGGGCATTATTAATGTATCTGTACTATTTTTATTTTCATAAAAAACTTCATCATATTTAGTAGATAACCCATCCACATCTAAATGAACTGGGATAGAATCTAATACTGCTTTGGTATCAATACCATCTGGCAATGGTAATTGTACAATTATCCCACACATATTGGGACGTAAAGATATTTCATGAATTTTAGAAATTATTTCGTTTGTTGTAATATCTTCATTTAAATTTGCATCAACAAATTCTATACCAATATCACCCGCAATACGTTTTTTCATATTTACATAGCGCACTGACGGGCCATCTTGCCCAACTAAAATATCAGAAAATTCAGGAGTAAAATCTAAACTAGCGATTTGTTTTTTTAAATCACCTAATAATTCTTTACTAAATTCACGCCCATTAAATACCACCATATTCTTTATCTACTCCTAAAAATTCTTTATTAATATCGTCCCGATGAAATGATCTTCCATATTTGCGCATTGCTTGCAGTATCCCAAGACCAAGAAATGCTGAAACCAGGTGCGACCCACCATAACTCATAAATGGCAATGTAATACCCGTCACAGGCATTACGCCCATATTCATACCTATATTTATAACAATATGACTAAAGAATAACAATGCCATTCCAATACCAAAAAGCATTTCAAAATTGCTAGCTCCATACATTGCTGTCATTAAAATTCGCGTAATTACAATGGTATATAAAATTAATAAGATTACCACCCCAACAAAACCCCATTCTTCTGCAAAGGCTGCAAAAATAAAGTCAGTCTCATATTCTGGCAAGAATTGTAAACGTGACTGTGTACCAAAACCAAGACCTTTACCAAATGCCTGGCCTGAACCAACAGCAATTGTTGATTGCAAAACATTATAACCCGAACCATGAATATCACTTAATGGATTTAAAAATGTATTAATTCTTTTCTTTTGATAATCTTCAAATACAAAGATATACAAACTGGAAAACAATATAACCCCAATTACACTAAGAACAATAAGATGTTTTCGAGAAAGTCCTGATGCCATAACCATTCCAAACCATACAACTATCAATATCATCGCTGAACCAAAGTCTGGTTGAAAAAATACAAGTAGAAATGGTAGTAGCATATACATTCCAGATACTATAATATGTCTAAAGTTTGCTATTTCAATATGTCTACGTGAAAAATATTTGGCTAAAATTAAAATCAGAATAATCTTCATTAAATCAACTGGCTGAAATGCAAAATTACCTAATTTAAACCATGATTGTGCCCCATTAGAAAGATGCCCTACAGCAAAAAGCATTATTAATAAAAATAAACAAATTGTATATATACTTAGAACAGCCCTGGATTTTCTTAAAAATCTTGGGTCAATACTACTGGCTAAAAAGAATACAAACAAAGAAATAATTATAGAAATTAACTGTTTATGGAAAAACACATCACTGCCTGATAATGGCCACAATGCTCCAAGTGATGCTAATAGTATTGGAATAATTGCCAGTAAAAGTACCCAATCTATATTTTTAAATACAGATAGAAAGGATTTATTATTTGACATAAGTAAAAGGATTGATTCTCTTTATTAGCTCGTATCTTTTAGGTGTAGATTTAAATTCATAAGGCCAAGAAAAAAATAGTTCTTCTGAGCTTTTAGATTCCACACTAGCTACAGTTTTACTAACTGCAATTGGTTCATCTTTTTCGTCATATACAATTACAATATAATCGGACAGAGGAATTTGTTTTAAAGAATTATTAGTTATATTTACTTTTAATCTTTCTGCTCCTAATATAGTTGTTCTATCCCAAAGAGAAACTTCAATTGGTAGTGTGTTTATATTTATATTTGTTTTTTCAAAATAGATTTGGTTTTCATCCCAGCTAAATCTTGCGCGTACTGGTACACGGGCCCCGGTACGAACTCCAGATTCAAATACAGCAAATTCACTGGCTGGTGGTATAAATGTACTACCCCGAACTTCGCTAATTATTTTTCCATCTTGATTATATAATGTAAATTTATAACCTGCATTTTTAGATCCAGCTCCGGATTCTGTAGAAGTAAGCTTGGCAACAACATTATAGACATCTTCCGCTACTGGATATACTGCTGCAAAATCTACCTGAGGCAATGCTACAGTTTTTGGACAATATAATCTGCATTGACCGCCACAGTCTACTCCGGTTTCGGTACCATTTTGTTTTTTATCACTACAAGTTGGTTTTTTAAAAATTACAGGATAAAAAATTACAAACAAAAAAACACAAATGAGTATAAAAAAAATACCCAAATAACTCCCCTGTCTTCTTGTTCGCCATGACATATATTTTTAGTATAACATATAAAAATATAGCAAAAAAGACATTTAACCAATTGGTTAAATGTCTTTTTTTACTTTCAACTTTACATAAAGTTCATGTCTCTGTTCTCCCGACTACCTACTTTCCCAATTAATAGTATCATCGGCACTACAATGTTTCACTGCTCTGTTCGGAATGGGAAGAGGTGGTTCCACTGCGTCAAATCAGGAGAACGGAAACCTGAACACCTACATAGAGAATGCAAATTGGCGTTATTGTAAACGAGTTCCAAGAAAAAATATAAAACAAACAATATGGTGGTAGCAGAATAAATTCTGCTACCGAAAGTGATCTATATAGTTCCTGATAAGATGGGGTCATTAGTACGCCTTGGCTAAACACAATACTGTGCGTACACCTAGCGCCTATCAACGAAATCATCTCTTACGTCCCTCGTAACGATTTATTATCTTGGAGGCAGCTTCCTTCTTAGATGCTTTCAGAAGTTATCTGTGCCCAACAT
>CAYRQJ010000005.1:0-77158 GCA_964426555.1 uncultured Candidatus Saccharibacteria bacterium
ACCGTATTGGCCGTACTGGCCGTGCAGGGAAGACTGGTAAAGCATTTACATTCGTATAGAATTAAAAAAATCCTCAGATTTCTGGGGATTTTTTGTGATTATTCGCCCCCTGCCAAAGGGGAGATGCCGGTAGGTGGAGGGGGTGCTACTAACACACCCCACCCTAACCCTCCCCTTAACAAGGGAGGGGATAACATAAAAAAATCTTTATTTTAAAGAGCGCCACGCTATGCGTGGCGTTCTTGCTTTTTCTATAAATTTATGCTATAATATAAGAGAGTAAAAAAGCTCTTAAAAAATGAAAGAAAAAAATGACGCCGCGAAAACCGCGACCCCATTCAAACCCGTAAACGAGGGTCAAATCGGTAAACTGAACCAAAACGTAACCGCAAAATTACTGAAACACAAGGATGAAATCCCAAGCGATGTTTTTCAACAAATGCTTGGTGACAAAACTTTACTTAATGACATCTACTCGGATGTAATGAGACGTGTTAGGGTAATTACCAATGTGATTACTTTCCACATGGGTAAAGTTAAACCTGCTGGACCAACTACCGTAGATGATGCCGTAAAAAATGGTCACTACACAGGCCATTTCGGCTACCTTAAAAACAAAAAAAATGCCAAGATCATGGAAAACTGGCCCAAAGATTTACCAGAAGTGGAAATCTTCTTTGGTTTGGTGCCATCTGGCGAAGTTATACCAAAAAGCAGTGTAAAAGAGTATTGGGCACAGCGCGGGTATGAAATTCCCAAACATGCTGATGCTTATTTACATCAATTAATGTGCAATATCCCGACAAAAGAAATACAAAAAGAACTTCAAGAGAAATACCTGGTGGCTTACACTGATACTCCGAACTTTCGCGACAGGGATGGTCTAATGTGTCGCTTGTATGTGGACCAGAACGATTCCGACCGCGAGTTGGTCTTGGTATTTGAGCTTGGTGGTTGGCACGACGACTGGGTTTTCCTGCTCTGCAAAAAGACCTCAGAAACTGATGTATAATGATCCTTTGAAACTTAGAATTTTTGACCTTTGCTTTACAAAAGCAAGGGTCTTTTTTGTTAGTTATGTTATAGTATCTTTATGAAAATTCTTTGGCCTTATTTAAAACAATACAAATGGACTATCATTTTGTCTTTGTTTTTAGCTACAATTAATCAAGTGTTCTCATTGCTGGACCCGTGGGTATTTCGAAAGATTATCGACAACTATGCTACAAAACCCGAACTGTATAATACCGCGCAGTTTATTTACGGTGTTGGATTGTTACTACTATTGGCTGTGGGAGTTGCATTTATTTCTCGCGTTGCAAAAAATTTCCAAGACTATTTTGTAAATCGTATTACTCAAAAAGTTGGTACAGAAATGTATACTGACGGAATAAAGGAAACTTTGACCATGCCGTACGAAATGTTTGAAGACGAGCAAAGTGGTTCCGTTTTATCTAAAATTCAAAAAGTTCGTACTGATGTTGAAAAATTAATTGGGCTACTTATTAACACAGTTTTTATAACATTAGTTGGATTTATTTTTGTATTTGTATACGCATACAACATATATTGGCCAATTGTACCAATATACATGGCAACTATTCCGGTTATTGCAGGAGTTAGTTTTTTGCTTTCAAAAAAGATTAAAGCTGTTCAGCGTATGATTACCAGTGAATCTAACGCATTGGCAGGAAACACCACAGAAACACTGCGCAATATTGAACTGGTAAAAGCATTGGGTCTTGGGGATCGTGAAGTAGAAAGATTAAAGTCTACATCAGGCGAAATCTTAAAATTAGAACTTAAAAAAGTAAAATACTTAAGAAGTCTTTCTTTTATCCAAGGAACAATAGTAAATTTTGTAAGAACAGCATTATTGGGGGCGATGCTTTATTTTATTTTTACAGGACATCTTACGTTCGGTGAATTTTTCTCACTTTGGATATATTCATTTTTCTTATTTAATCCATTACAAGATATTGGCACAGTTATTACGACTTGGCGTGAAGCCCAAGTATCATTGGAAAATTTTAAAGAAATATTATCTAAACCAAAAGAATTTATTCCCGAGAATCCTGTAAATCTTAATAGTATTGAAAAAATTTCATTAAATAACGTTTCTTTTAAACATCGTATGGCAGAATTTGAAGCAGTAAAAGATATTTCTTTTTCTGTGGTAAAAGGCGAGACTGTGGCATTTGTTGGTCCATCTGGAAGCGGTAAATCTACAATAGTAAAAATTTTAGTTGGGTTATATAAACCATTGTTTGGAAATATTGAATATAATAATAAAAACATTGAAGATTATAATAAAAATAATTTGCGTAGTCATATGGGTATAGTTACTCAAGAAACCCAATTGTTTTCAGGAACACTTTACGAAAATATTGCTTTTGCTTGTTTACCTGGGATGCCTTCCAGTAAAGACGAAGTAATAAAAGCATTGCGTGAATCTGCAGGGGATTCGATTTTAGAAAGATCGTCTCTTGGAATTGATACAAAAATTGGGGAAAATGGAATAAAACTTTCTGGTGGTGAAAAGCAAAGAATTGCTATAGCTCGGTCTTTAATCCGCATGCCCGATGTATTAATATTTGACGAAGCAACATCGGCACTGGATTCAATTACTGAAGAATCAATTACTTCTACAATAAAATCATTAGATAAAAATAAAAGAATTACATTTTTGATCGCTCATCGTTTATCTACAACAATGCATGCAGACAGGATTTATGTATTAAAAGATGGCAAAATAGTTGAGACTGGCAACCATGATGATTTAATAAATCAAAATGGTTTGTACAGTGCTCTTTGGAGAGAACAAAGTGGAGAATAGAAATTTAAATATTCATTATTATTTATAATATATATTATGTTAAGTCTAAAAAAAATGTTACCTAAAATTTTTCGTAAAAACAAAGCAAATACGATATTTGCCCCAAAAATTTCAACTAATATCTCCGTGTGGTCAATGCAGTTGCCACAAGTTTTTGATTCGCTTTCCACAACATATGATGGGTTAGATGATTTAAAAATACAAGAACGAACTAATTCTTTTGGTAAAAATCAAATCAAATCAAATAATGGTGTTTCAAAATTTAGCATCTTTGTATCGCAATTTAAAAGCCCTTTAATTTTTATGTTGATTGGGTCAGCTATTTTAGCTGGATTTCTAAATGAATGGCTTAATACTTTTGTAATTATGCTAGCTGTAGTCGTTAATACAATTTTAGGATTTTATCAGGAATATCATGCCGAGCAAACCTTACAAAAATTGAAACTTTATATAAAAGAAAGAATTAGAGTTAGAAGAAATTCAGTTGATCAAGAAATAGACGCATTGGATTTAGTACCAGGGGATATTATATATCTTACTTATGGGTCAAGAATTCCAGTAGATGCAAGAATAATTAGTTTAAATAATTTAGCGGTAGACGAATCTATTCTAACAGGAGAATCAATCGCTGTTCGTAAGAATTTAGAAATTGTTTCCGAGGGTGCACAAATTACAGAAAGAAATAATATGGTTTTTGCAGGGACTTTAGTTTCTGAAGGATATGGAACTGCCGTTGTATACAGAACTGGTTCATTTACTGAGCTAGGTAAAATTGCAATGCTTGTATCTAATTCTAAAAGAGACAAAACTCCACTACAAAAAGCTTTATCTAAATTTGGTTGGCTAGTATTTTTTATTGTCATACTTTTAGTTTCTGTTGTATTTATTTTAGGTATAATGCGCGGTTTACCTGTCTTAGATATGTTGATTTTATCTACAGCAATAGCTGTTGGAGCAATACCCGAAGCCCTACCAATTTCTTTGACTGTTATTTTAGCTGTTGGAGCAGAGAGATTAGCTTCTAAAAAAGGGGTTATGCGTTCACTTTCTTCAGTTGAAACATTGGGGTCTACTAATTTAATTATGACAGATAAGACCGGTACGTTGACTGAAGCAAAAATGAGACTGGTAGACATTTTAACTATTACTGATTTAAAAAACAATAGACAAGTTTTAGAATATGAAAATGGTTTGCCAAAAGAAGATCAAAAATATTTACTTTCATTGGCTTTATCTAATATTGATGTAGTTAAAGATTTAAACAGTCCAAGTACCAATTTTATTGGTCGTCCGCTAGAAGTAAATATTGCTATTGCTGCCGATAAAAATGGTCTTAGTTTTGATAAAAATAATCGAACAATATTACTGCCATTTAATTCTAGTTATAAATTTTCAGTTGGGCAAGATTTTACCAATGATAAAATTATTGCACTTGGTGCTCCTGATGTACTTTTACAAAGATCTAAGATGTCTAAAGACGAATATATTTTAATTGAAAATGAAATCAACAAAATCAGTGCGCAAGGTAATCGTATTTTAGGGATAGCAGAAGTTAGTAAAGATAAAATAAACCATCTGACTAAAGAGAGATCAATAAATGAAAAAGATATTTTTGATGTAAATTTCTTAGGGTTAATCGTTCTGCATGATCCAATTAGAAAAGAAGTACCCGAAGCCATAGCAAGAATACAAAATAGTGGAGCTGAAGTTGTAATTGTTACAGGAGATATAAAAGGTACAGCAATTTCAATTGCAAAAGAATTAGGTTGGTCTATTAATGAAAATAATGTTATTTCTGGAGCAGAACTACATTTAATGACTGATGAAGAATTGTTGGAAAATTTACCCAACATTAAAGTCTTTGCCCGAGTTACTCCGGAAGATAAATTAAGAGTTGGTTTACTTTACAAAAAACTGGGTAAAATTGTAGCTATGACAGGGGATGGTGTTAATGATGCGCCGTCATTAAAAATGGCAGATATCGGTATAGCATTAGGGTCAGGCAGTGATGTTGCAAAAAGTGCTGCTGATTTGGTTTTGCTGGATGATAATTTTAAAACAATAGTTTTGGCTATTGAAGAAGGCCGTAGAATTTTGTCTAATATTCGAAAAGCTTTTACTTATTTGATGTCTTCAGCATTGGACGGGGTTATATTGTTAGGGGGTTGTTTAGTCTTTGCGTTACCATTACCATTAACAGCGCTACATATTATTTGGATTAATTTCTTTACTGGGTCATTACCAGCTTTATCTTTTGCTTTTGATGAAGATTTTGATACTCATAGTTTAAAAACCAAAGGACAGCGTAAGATTTTTAATAAAGAAGTAAAAATACTAACTGCTGGTATTGGATTACTTTCTTCAATACTTTTGTTTGTTTTTTATTTTTTCTTACTAAAAACAGATTTATCTTTTGGAGAAGTAAAATCTATAATCTTTGCTTGTTTTGCTTTGTATGTAGTATTTGCAGTTTATTCTTTCCGAAGTTTACATAAACCAATTTATTCATATCCAATATTTTCAAACAAATTTTTAAACCGCAGTGTTTTATTTAGTGTCATAATATGTAGTGCTACATTATTTGTCCCATTTTTAAGAAATATTTTTGAGCTAGCTCCAATGCCTAAGATGGCAATTTGGTTATTACCAGTTTGGTTTATTGTAAATATTTTCCTAATTGAAATTACAAAATTTGGATTTAGAATTTTTTTAAAGAAAAAGTAAAATAAGATAATATGGATGATTTAAATAAAAAAGCATTAGAATATCACAAGGAACATACTGGTAAAATTGGCACCAGTTTGTTGGCACCGCTTGATAACAAAGCAGATTTGTCATTAGCGTATAGCCCAGGAGTTGGGTCAGTTAGTTTAGCTATAGCGAGCGATAAAGATTTAGCTAATATAATGACATTAAAAGGCCGTACCGTGGCAATAATAACTGACGGATCAGCAATACTGGGACTGGGTAATTTAGGTGCCAAGGCCGCTATTCCAGTCATGGAAGGCAAGGCTGCACTACTAAAACATTTTGCCGGAGTTGACGCTTTTCCAATTTGTTTAAATACTCAGGATCCAGATGAAATAATAAACATTGTACAAAATATTTCACCAGTTTTTGGAGCAATAAATTTGGAAGACATATCCAGTCCAAGATGTTTTCATATTGAACAAGCTTTACGTGAAAAATTAAATATTCCAGTAATGCATGATGACCAATGGGGTACAGCTACAGTTGTTTTGGCTGGTCTTATAAATTCTTTAAAGTTAAAAAATTTAAATTTATCAGACGCGCGTATTATTGTTTCTGGTCTTGGTGCTGCTGGGGTTGCCGTATCAAGATTACTTTTTTCAGCTGGTGCAAAATATATTAGTTTTGTAGATAGTCATGGAATAGTAAATAAAAATCGCACAGATTTAAACAAAGAAAAAATTGAACTAATTGAAAAATCAAAATCAAATCCAATTGATGGGCAATTAGTGGATGCTATTAAAGACTGTGATGTGTTTATTGGGCTTTCAAAACCTGGGGTATTAACTGCTGAAATGATAAAGTCTATGAATACTGAACCAATTATTTTTGCATTAGCTAACCCAACTCCTGAAATAATGCCAGACATTGCTAAATCAGCTGGAGCATATGTTATTGCAACTGGACGTAGTGATTTTCCTAACCAAGTCAATAATGCATTGGTATTTCCTGGTATATTTAAAGCTGCTTTGTCTGTCAATGGTTGCCAGTTTACTGACGAGGTTTTTATAAACTGTGCACATGCATTGGCGAATATTATTACAGAACCAAAGGAAGATTATATAATCCCAAGTCCATTTGATGAACATGTGGTAAATGCAATATATGATTCTGCTCGCGAAATCTTCCTAAAACAAGTAAATAAATAAAATTTTGTGATTTTTACCTCCTTGATAAAGGAGGGTTAGGGAGGATTTTTATATGCTATAATCCATTTACATGACCCAAGATGACGCATTACAAATCTTAAAAACAGGAGCCAATGTATTCCTAACAGGGGAACCGGGTAGTGGTAAAACTTATACTTTAAACCAGTATATTGATTATTTAAAAGGGCATGGTGTATGTCCTACTATAACCGCCAGTACTGGTATAGCTGCAACGCATGTTAGTGGAATAACAATTCATTCTTTTCTTGGTCTAGGTAGTAGAAAGGAATTTTCAGTTTACGATATTGAAGCCATTGCCACAACTGAACGAATTGTAAAAAAAGTTAGTAAAGCCAAAGTTCTAATAATTGATGAAATTTCAATGCTTTCTGGCTCTACACTAAATGCAATAGACCAAATCTTAAAATCAATTCATGGTAATAATGATGCATTTGGGGGGATTCAAGTTGTATTAGTAGGAGATTTTTTTCAACTACCACCAATAACAAATTTTAACGAAGAAGTAAATTTTGCATTTCAAAGTTCTTCTTTTCGAAATGCTAATTTTGTTACTTGTTATTTAGAAGAACAGCATCGGCAGTCTTCAGGAGAATTGCTAGATATTTTATCTGCTATTCGGGAAAATAATATTAAAGATATTCATAGAAAAATCTTAAACAATAAAATAAAAGATAAATTAGTAATAAATGATGATACAAAATTATTTACACACAATAAAAATGTTGATGCTATTAATTTAGTTGAACTAAAAAAAATATCTGGCAAAACTCATACTTTTAAAATGACAAATAAAGGTAAAGATAGTTTAGTTGATGCTCTAATTCGGGGGTGTCTCTCACCTGAAATTCTAGATTTAAAAATTGGAGCCAGAGTAATGTGTACTAAAAATAATACTCAGCGCGGTTTTGTAAATGGAACAATTGGAACCGTGGTTTCTTTTGGTTATGGTAATGATTATCCTATTATCCAAACCAAAAACGGTGAAGAAATTTTAATAGAACCAATGACTTGGCAAATTGAAGAAGATGGTAAAGTAAAAGCAGAAATTACTCAGGTTCCGCTAAGACTGGCTTGGGCGATAACTGTACATAAATCTCAAGGTATGAGTTTAGACAGCGCTAGTATTGATTTAACTAATGCATTTGAATATGGACAGGGTTATGTGGCATTGTCTCGTGTTAAAAACATTAATGGTTTAAATTTGCTTGGTTTGGGAGACAAGTCATTGCTTGTTCATCCTGATGTACTAAATATAGACGAATATTTTAAAAATGAAAGTTTGAAAACTGAATCATATTTAATAACTGTCCCAGTAGCTGATTTACAGGTTTTATTTGATAAATTTATTATTTATATTGGTGGGTCACTAAAGAATACTGGTATTGTAGAAAAAAATCGTGATACTTATACTAAAACTTTAGAATTAATAAAAAATAATTCTAATTTAGAAGAAATAATAAGAGAAAGAGATTTAAAACTGGGAACAATAATAGACCATATACATGTTTTGTATGAAAAAGGGGATATTACAATGCATGAAATTGTTAACATTGTGCCAGTCAAATTAATGAATGATTTAAAGAAAGTCTATAAAGCGTTTGATGAGTGTGGTACAGAAAAATTGTCTCCAGTTTTTGAGTTTTTAAATAAAAAGATTAGTTACGATGATTTAAAATTATTAAGAGTTCTTTATAATGCTTCATATAAATAAACTTGCAGGATTAAATAAATTACAGTATATATAAATGTATGATAGTTAATTTATTTGAACAATATTTAAAAGCATTAACCGGGCAAGATTTCTTGTTTGTCTTTATTTCGGTTTTTATTGGTTTTGGTTTAGGTTTTTTATTTGAGAGAGTTATTTTAAAATTAATTAGTAAAATATTATCTTTTATTCCTAAAAAAATTGGTGAATCTATCAGCCATTCTTTAAAGTTCATGCCCATATTTTGGGGTATTATTTTAGGGCTATATTTTTCTTTGAAACATATTGGAATGGGTCCAAAAATGACTTTTGCAGTTAGAGAAATTTTAATAGTTTGTGCAACTTTGTCTATTGGTTTTGTAATATCTAGATTTTTTGCCGCTAGGATAAAGTATAAAGCCCAAGAATCAGACAGTGTAATTGTGTCTACTAGTATATTCGGTAATATTATAAAAGTTTTAATTTTGTTTATTAGTGTATTGGTTGCACTACGAATTTTAAATGTACCAATTGGTCCAGCATTAACTGCACTGGGTGTTGGGGGAATAGCAGTAGCGTTAGCTTTAAAAGATACATTAGAAAATTTCTTCGGAGGGTTACAAATTATTTTTTCAAAGCAAGTTCGTATTGGTAACTATATAATGCTTACAACAGGAGAAGAAGGCTTTGTACGAGATATTACTTGGCGTAATACCAGTATTGAGACTCCGTATAATACAACTTTGATTATTCCAAATTCCAAATTATCTAGCGCGTATGTTACGAATTGTTCTGTGCCAGATGAATCTACAATTAGTAGAATAAAATTTATTGTCTCAGCTTATGCTGATGTAAATAATGTAGAAAAAATTACTACAAATATTGCGAATAAAATTCAAGATAGCTCTATTTATAAAAGCAGTCACGAATATAAGCCATTTGTGCATTTACGTGATTTGGGGCAATTTGGGCAAGAATGGTGGGTGTATTTATTAACAGACCATGCTGAAAATATAAATAGAATAAGACATGAATTCTTAAAAGAGCTTATATTTGAATTTCAAAATCAAAAAATAGAGCTTTTCCCGGTAGGAGAAGACCGAAAATACCAAGAATCAAGGCAGCCTTTGGTATAATGCAATTAATTTTTAATTGTGGTATTATATTTTTGTAAAAGAATCTGGCTATTTTTGTCTCCGAGCATAGTGTGTAAGGATACGAGGTGCAAGAGTTTACACATTATAAGGAAGCATATATATCATGGTAACAAAACTTTTCATTGGTTCACTCGCTTGGGCAACTCGCGATGAAACTCTTATGAGTCATTTTTCAACTATTGGTGAAGTAGAATCAGCACGAGTAGTAATGGATAAAATGACAGGCAGATCAAAAGGTTTCGGTTTCGTTGAATACAAAAACGAAGCTGATGCTGCAACTGCAATCGAAAAACTAAATGGTAGCGAGCTTGATGGACGTAATATTACAGTTCAAGAAGCTAAAGCTAGAGAATAGTAATTCATTATAAAAGCCCCCGCATGCGGGGGCTTTTATAATGCATAAATATGCAGTACAATATGTATATATGGATCAAGCAATAGATAATGAAAAACAAGTTCTTTATTCTTTTACTACAAAAGAACATACTTATTATGAAAGAAGTATAGATTTTTATTGGGCCGTTGGAATAATTGGTGCAGTCTTGGCAACACTGGCTTTTATCTTTAAAGATGCATTGTTTGGAATTTTGATTATTATTGGATTTTTCCTGTATGGTTATTCTTCTTACAAAAGACCAAAAGATGTAGACGTTATAGTGACTAATAAAGATATAACAATAGGGGATGATGTGTTTAATATTGCAAAAATTTCTGCTTATAGAATTTTAGACATTGGCAACGAAAAAGATGTAGTTTTTTTAATTAAAAGATCTTATCAACCACGAGTATCGGTAACACTGCCAGAAGGAATTGCAGACTCATTAAAAAATGCGTTAAATCAAATCTTAGAAGAAGATACTACTATTGTGCCGCATGTTGGACGCAGGTTCATGGCACGATTTAAGATATAAAAAAATACAACCGCACCATTTGTGATGGCACGGCTGTCTTGGGATTTTCCAGATTTTAATGTCCACCGTGATGGTGTGCATATTTCTCCGGATTTTTTGAAATTTTCTTAAATGCTGATTTCAGTAAAGTTTCAGCCAAATTCTTGGCTTCTTTTTTACTGTATCCTGCATCTTTGGTTTGCTGCATTAGAGCTACCATGTTTGGGCCAATTACTTGCGCCGCATTTTGTTTTAGCATTTTTAATGCCATTTTTTGATTTTTTGCCATGTTTATATAGTTGAATACATATTATAGCATATTTAGGTGTAAAGTCAAGGTATACAAAAAAGGCTACATAATGTAGCCTTTTTTGTATTTCGTCGTGAATCTTACAGATTCTGTACACCTTTCATATCGTACTCACTAAGTTCCGTGCGATATACTCAAGGTCAGCACAACGTACAAAAAAATCCTCAGTAGTGAGGATTTTTTCGTCGTTGTGCTCCCGCTAGGAATCGAACCTAGATTTTGTGTTCCGCAAACGCATGTCCTATCCATTGAACGACGGGAGCGATTTGATTACAGTAACACAAAATTACTGCTTTTTCAAGGAAGTTTGGGGTGAGGTTAATTTTGTGCTATATTCAAAATACATGAAATATCTTGGCATAGATTATGGCAAAAAATATATAGGGCTAGCAGTATCTGATGATTCTGGAGTTATGGCTTTTCCGTTACATGTTTTAAAAAACAATAAAACAGTAATTGCAGTAATTCAAAAAATTTGTAAAGAACGAAATATAGATCAAATTATAATTGGTGATTCTGTAGACCAAAAAGGAGAAAAAAATGACATTGCAGAAGATGCTGAAAAATTTGCAAAAATTTTGGAAAAAGAAACCGGTTTAAAAATAGCTTACGAAAAAGAAGGTTTTACATCGGCTCATGCACGACATGGTGGTGGGGAAACAGTAGGTAGAATAGATGCAGCCGCAGCAGCATTGATCTTACAAAGATTTTTAGATAAATTTAATAAATAATTTTTATGATAAATATAGACACATTTAAACAAACAGAAATTCGCATTGGTAAAATTATCAGCGCAGAGAAAGTTGAAAAATTAGACAAAATTTTAAAACTACGCGTTGATTTTGGAGAATTAGGGGAAAGACAAATATTGTCCGGTATTGCAATGACATTTACTGACCCAGCTGTACTAGTTGGACGTCTTTGTCCTTTTGTTACAAACCTTGAACCAAGAATAATTAACGATCTTGAATCACAAGGTATGATATTGGCAATGAAAGATGAAAATGGAATTGTCTTATTGTCACCTGAGCGTGAAATAACACCCGGTTCACTTGTTGGTTAGTCTATATTTTTGCTATAATTGCCATGTATGGCACACTCGAAACTTTTAAGATTTTTTCCTGTTCCACAATATATTGTGATGCCGTCTTTTGGTTTGGAAATTTCTGAGAGAACAGTAAAATATTTAGAAGTAAAAGATAGTTACTTGGGCTTAACTGTTGGTAATTATGGGTTAGAACGTATCCCCGAAGGTGCTGTAGTAAAAGGTGTAGTTGTTGACCCATCTAAACTTGTTCCAGTTTTGGCTAATATTAAAAAAACTAAAGGCGTAAATGCTGTGAGATTATCAATTCCTGAAGAACAGGTTTATACTTTTCAAATTGATATTGAATATATTCCTGGTATGGAATTGCGTGACGCAATACTATTAAATTTAGAAGGTTACATTCCTGTTTCAGCAAGTGAGGTAGAATTTGATTATGATATTATTTCTCAAATTGGTAATAAGATAAAAATCCAAGTTGCTGCAGCCGAGAGAAATGCAATAGAAAGTTATATAAATGCATGTAATATGGCTGGCATAGAAGTATTATCTTGCGAATATGAATGCCAAGCATTAGCCAGAGCAATAACAAAACCTAAAGAAAAATCAGTAATTTATATTATAGATATTGGGAGAGCATCAACTACGTTGTCAGTAGTGCAAGATGGAGTTGTTGTTTCTTCAAACACAATAGCTCGTGGCGGAGAAGAAGCTACAACTGCAGTTTCTGAAAAATTTGGAATTGACCGTATTGATGCTGAAATTTTAAAACACAAAATTGGCATGAATGGTAAAGACGAATACAAAGAATTACCAGAAATTTTAAAAGCGTCGTATGCGCCACTTTTTGAAGAAATAATTAGTCAGTACAATGCTTGGCTTTCTTATATAAGAGAGAAGTCAAATATTTATAGACCAATTGAATCTGTGCAAATATTTGGAACTGAAGCATTAACTCCTGGAATTATTGATCTTTTTCAAGCTACATTTCATAAACCAGTTTATATGGCGAATGTTTGGACAAGAATTGAAGCAGTTAGTACATTTGTCCCTAAAATTCATTTTAATGATTCGTTAGTTTATGGTACAGCAATTGGACTAGCTTTAGGGGCTTTTGAAGTATAAACATGATTAATTTATTACCACAAGACAGGAAAAACATTTTAAGAAAAACTCATAAAGCAAATTTGTTAGTAGCTTTTGTGACAATGTTTTCTTTTGCTATATTACCACTGGGTATAACCGCAGGGGTTTTATCTTTTAGTGAATATATAAATTTAAATATTATAAAAAAAGATTATAACACAGCAAATGAAGCTTTGTTTAAAAGTGGACTTGGAGATGTAATCCAAAATTTAAATAACACAAATGATAAAATAAATTTTTTAAAAAATGATTTTAAAAAATCAAAATCAGTGTATGTTATTTTAGAAAAAATTCTTTCTTTAAAACCTAATACAATAAAAATTAATTCAATTAACTACGTTGGTGGTGAAAAATCAAATACAATTACAATTTCTGGGACCGCCGACAACAGAGACGCCGTAATTTCATTTGGGTCAATACTTTCTTCTAAAGATAATAAAATTTGTAGCAACATTAAATTACCCGTATCAACCTATACAAAAAAAATAAATGTACCATTTACAGTAAATTGTGATGTTATTTATGAATAAAAAAAATATAAAAATTCATTTGGGGTTATCTATACTATTGTTTCTTTTTGTATGTGGAGCAATATTTTTTAGTTTAAAAATTTTAAATAGTGCTACTTCAAAAATCTATGTTTTAAATAAAACAATTTTAAATATTAAATCTGAATCAGAGAATGAAACCAAAATAAAATCAGAACTTGAGAATTATGCAGCTGCTATTGAGTCTGTGGATAATCATATTATTACGAAAGAAAATGATGTTCCTAAGATTATTGAAAACATTGAATCTTTAGGGAATAAACTTGGGTTAGATATTAAAATTGACAATATTTCGATTCCTGGAGCTCAGCCAGGCAAGGTGGGTGGTGTAGCCACAACTGATGATATTGAAAATTCAAAAAAGAATTCAATTACTGGAGTTGTAAACAGTATCCCTAAAAATCCATCAAAACCAATCATTGTAGATATGACAACCAATGGGTCTTTTGATAAATTATTTAAATTTATGTATTTAATTGAAAATAATGATTACATTATGAATATTCAAAGCTACAAAATAGAACAAGTATATGTAAATAGTTCATCTGATGGTCAAACTTATTCTCCTGTTTTACAAAACATCGATCCAAACAAAAAAATGACTTGGCTTTTAAATATTAAATTAGTTATCAATACAGCAATAAAATAACATGAATAAAATTAAAGAATTAATCTTAAAATTTAAAAATAGAAAAAATAAAACCATATTAAAAATCCAAGATATGGACCCAGTTAAATATTGGAGAATTATTGTGGTTACAATATTGTTTGTTTTGTTGTTTATTTCTGTATTATGCGTGTTGCTTGTATTTTTTGTACAAAAGGGGTATTTTGTTAGTAATGCTAGTAAAGAACAAATATCTCAATTAAAAAATACAGAATTTAATTCAAAAAATATAGAAGACATTGTTGCAAAATTTAATGAAAGAAAGATTAATCAGGAGAATATGTTAAATTCAAAAGAAATTATCTTAGACCCAAATAAAAATACACCCGTAGCCCCAGCCCCAATTGTACCGGTTATTATAAATAAACAAAATTAATATGGTTAACTTAAAAGAACTTCAGCACGAAGTAATGCGCAACAAATTAGAAAAAGGATTTAATACTACAGATGTAGCTTTGGAATTTTGTCGTGCACATGAAGAATTGTCCGAAGCTTTTTCAAAATACAATAAAAATCAAGATGGTGTAGCAGAAGAATTTGCAGATGTTATGATTTTTATTTTAGGGATGTGTGAAACTTTGGGTTATGATTTAGAAACTGAATTAGTTAAAAAAATTGAGACAAACAAAAATCGTAAATATATAAAATCAAAATCTCCCGATGGTAAAGATGTTTTTATAAGAGTTAAGACTGATATAGACCCGTAAATAAAATCCCCTAAATAGGGGATTTTATTATAGTGCAATTGTCAGTCCTTCTATTTGGGGCAATGGATTGTATTGGGTCAGTAGTGGGTCCAGTATTTCGTTTATTAAATTCTCATCTAATTTTTCTGCTCTGTCGTATGTATTATCCGGTAATGTTATAAATATATTTTTATGATCGTTTATTCGTGAAATTATTTCATTTGCACCAGTGTAATGGTTATCATATATGTGTGCATTAGATACAGAGTGAGTGTATATTCCAGGTTTTACATTTAATTTTTGAGCTAAAATACATTGTAATAAACAAAATCCAAATGTATCAAAAGGACACCCAAGCATCATGTCGTTTGATCTTATAATATTATGTAAATGTAATCGTCCACCAATAATATTTACTGTAAAAGTATATGGGCAGGGTACATTTTTTTTAGGGATACCTCCGTGACCATCTTCTCGTGGGTCCCAAGTAACAATTACACCATGCCGAGAACTGGGTTCGTTTTGTAATAATTTTACAAGTTCACCTAATTGATCTCGTTCAAATGCATGACGCCAACGGTAACCATATGCTGCAGCCAGTGTACCATCCTCTTCTAAAAAAGCGTCCCACATTTTAGTATATTTTCTTAAAAATGTTGTATCTTTAACACCGGATATAAACCAAAGCATTTCAGCTATTGCTGACTTAAATGGATTTTTTCGAAGTGTAAGAATAGGGAATCCATCATTTTCGATATCTATTTGAAATGTTAACCCTGGTAGAGCTTTTGTTTTTTTACCAGTTCTAACATTTAATTCTTCGATACCATTTTCCATGATATTTTTTAGTAAGCCTTGGTATATAAGGTCAAAATTAGTCATATTGTGATTATACCAAAGCTGTGTATAATGAGCAAAATAATGATAATATAAATAATATGAGAAAAAGTGATTATCTTCCAGATGGTAGAATTATTAAATATGTGGCTAATGATAATGAATTTATACTAGCTGCTAAAACATATGCCAAACAATATTCATTAGACAAGGTTATGCCAACAGGGGCCGTATTGGTTAAAAACGGTACTATAATTGGTATGGGAGCAAATGGTAGTGATTACCACGAAAAAAATGGTTGTGAAAGGGTTCGCCAAAATATACCTAGTGGAGAAGGGTATGAATTATGTAATGGTTGTAACCCTAATAATCATGCAGAACCAAAAGCTATTGAAAATGCAAAGCAAATTGGGAATGATCCCATAGATTCTGATTTGTATTTGTGGGGACATTTTTGGTGTTGTGAGCCATGTTGGAATTCTATGATTAAGAATGGAATTAAAGATGTATTTTTAATGCAAGATAGTAAAATTCTTTTTGATAAAGATGAACCTCGTAATATTGTAGGTAAACAATTCACTATTTAAGTTAAGATATAAATTTTTACTATAGGTCAAAAACCTATAGTATTTTTTATTTCTTATAAACTACAAAATCAAATTCAAATTCGTGGTCAGTATCTTTTTCATGGTGAATACGAGATGTTTCTTTAAAAATATTTTTATCAAATTCTGGAAAGAATGTGTCAGCATAAGGGAAAGCACCATTAACTTCTGTAAGATAAATTGTATCTACAAAAGGAAGTCCCTGGCGATAAACTTCACCTCCGCCAATTATAAAAATTTCATTATTGTATTCACTATTGTTTCTTAAAAAATCCTCGGCTTTTTCTATAGCATCAGTGATATTTTTTGCAGTTATAACACTGTCTTGTTGCCAGTCGTCCTGACTAGTTATGACTATAGATTTACGACGGGGTAGTGGGCGACCAATGGATTCGTATGTTTTTCTACCCATTATCATTACGGTATTGTTTGTTTTCTCTTTAAAATAAGCAAAGTCTTTTGGTAAATGCCACAGTAATGACCCGGATTTTCCCAGTTCACGGTTTTGGCCAATAGCAGCAATTAATGAAATCATAGGTCTATTTTACCCTTTATTCTAATAAATTCAAACTTCTTTTTATTTTGCCCGCAAATGCTATAATGGCTGTATTAATATAATCTTTGCTTTTTATGATAGACAAACAAGTAGAAAAACTAATATTAGCTGAAGACAAACGCCAAAAGAGCGTAATGAACTTAATCGCATCAGAGAACTATGTAAGCAAAGACGTATTAGATGCATTGGGTAGTAATTTGCAAAACAAATATGCCGAAGGTTATCCTGGACGCAGATATTATGGGGGTAATGAAATTATCGACCAAGTAGAAAATCTTTGTATTGAACGAGCCTTAAAACTTTTTAAACTGGATAGTAAAAAATGGCATATGAATGTGCAAGCATTGTCTGGTTCACCAGCAAACTTTGCATTGTATTGCGCATTGGTTCCACCAGAATTTGGTAAAGACGGAAAACCAACAAAAAAAATAATGGGTATGAAGCTAACCAGTGGTGGACATCTTACACATGGGCACCCATTATCTATGACTGGTAAATTGTGGAAGCCAGTTCAATATTCATTGGATACAAAAACTGAAGTAATAAATTATAAAGAATTGGAAAAGTTGGCAATGGCAGAAAAGCCCGACATTATCGTAGCTGGGTTTACTGCATATCCGCGCGTTGTGGACTTTAAAAAGTTTCGTCAAATTGCTAACAAATGTGGAGCGTTGCTACATGTTGATATGTCACACTTTGCAGGGTTAGTTGCTGGGGAACAATACCCATCGCCATTTCCATATGCTGACAGTGTAATGACTACTACTCACAAATCTTTGCGTGGTCCACGTCATGCATTAATGTTTGTAAAACGTGACAAGAGAGAGTTAGATAAAAAGCTGGATAAGACTGTAATCCCAGGGCTATACGGTGGCCCGCATGAAAATACTATTGCAGCAGTAGCAGTGACAATGAAAGAAGCCAACACACCAGCCTTTAAAAGTTACGCAAAGCAAGTTATAAAAAATGCGCAAGCGCTAGCTAATGAACTACAAAAATTAGGCTGGCATATTATTTCTGGTGGGACTGATTCACATTTGATATTAATGGATACTTGGATGGAAGGAAAAGTAAATCCGCTGGGAGCCGGATCTGTACCAGGTTCAGTTGCTAGTAAAAAATTGGAACTTGCAGGAATAATAGTAAACATGAATACTATTCCTGGCGAAACTCGCAGTGCAATGGACCCGTCTGGAATTCGTTTAGGTACATGCGCGGAAACTACTCGTGGTAAAAAGGAAAAAGATATGGTAGCTATTGCCAAAAAGATAGACAAAGTTTTAAGAAGCAAATAATTCATGGAAGTCAAAGATAAAAATATTTGGTTTAAGAGAAAATCTTATGGATGGGGCTGGACACCAGTTTCTTGGCAGGGATGGGTGGTGTTATTTATATATGTATTATTAATGATTAGTTTTTCGTATATTAATCACACCGAGCTTCCAGACGGTAATTTGTTTGTTGGTTTTGTTTTTCCTTTTGTAATTTTTACATCAATTTTAATATTGATTTGTTATAAAAAAGGGGAATCTCCAATATGGCAATGGGGCAAAGATAAATAAACATGCTTCTTGCTAAAATTTGTGCTATAATATACTCATATTCGTATTAATAATTATATATAAATCATGTTAGGAATCTTTCTTTTGCCTTTAGTAGGCGCAGTTATAGTTACAGTTATCGGAACATTATGGTACGGTCCAATTTTTGGCAAAGCGTACATGCGTGCAATGGGAGTAAATCCTGAAATGGCACCAGCTAACAAAAAAGGCATGATCGGCAAAGTTGTTTTAGACTTTATAATGACTTTTATTCTTTTATTCGGTTTTCTTAATGTAATGAATTTTGCTTATGCAGGTACATACAGTGCAGCATTTATTTTTGCATTATTGTTCTGGTTCTTTATTGTTATGCCTATGAAAGCAAGTGGCGCTATTTGGAGCGGACGCGACAATAAATCTTCATGGACATTGTTTGGTCTAGGAGCAGGGTATTCTTTAATCTCATTTGCTATTGCTGGTCCACTATTTATTTGGCTTATTGGATTTTTTGTAAAATAAAAAATGAAAAGAAATATCTCAGAATTTAAAAGTTTTGCTTTAAAGGGTAATGTAATGGATTTAGCCATTGCAGTTATAATAGGAGCTGCCTTTGGTAAAATAATCGAATCAGTAGTAGCTGATATTGTAATGCCGATACTGGGTATATTTATCGGAGGAGTAGATTTTACAAAACTTGCTTTTGGTATTGGGGACGCACAAATTACTTATGGTAATTTCTTGCAAGCAATATTTAATTTAGTAATTGTTGCATTAGCTTTGTTTGTACTAATAAAAGCAATAAACAAACTAAAAAAAGAAAAGAAGGTAGAAGAAGGTGTACCCCCAGTAGCGCAAGATATTGTTTTGCTTACTGAAATTCGCGACTTACTTAAAAAATAGAACTATAAAAAACTGCCAAGCTTAATGCTTGGTGGTTTTTTATTTGGTATAATATATCTATGAAAAAAATCTTTATTCCAACAGAGACCCGCACTGGATTATTAGTTATTATTGGTTTGTTTATTGCACTATTGGCATTTATGCCTTGGATCTACGGTACACTAACTCCAATGTTTGCATTACTTGACCAACATGTTGTTTTTAATTCGGCTCTATTTTTTGCTTTGATTGGTTTAACTATTTACTTTATACATAAAGCTAATAATTTATTAAATATACCGTATGCTGTTAGTTCAATTATATTTGGAATGTCTGGTTATCTTATTTGGAATCAGTTGTTCCCAATACCGGTAAATTTATTTTTAATACTGGGAACTTTTGCTGTAGCTATAATTTTATTTAGACAAGGATTAGAAATAGAAACAAACATTCACCAAAAAAGCTTTTGGAAAGATGTTTTAATTGGGGTAGTGTCTGCAATTGTTTTATTTTTAGCTACACAATTTATTTTAAAACTAGCATTTCCTTTTATTAGTGAATTTTTGAAATATAGCATTCCTACTTTGTTTTTAATTTTTGGAGCTAGTTATTTGGGTGGGAATAAATCTACAAATTTAATTAAATTTGTGTATGATCTTACTTTGGTGATTATACTTTATAATTTTCTTTATTTTAGTACCCGTCTAATGCCAGGATCTTTTACTAATCTTAGTAGTATTAGTAGTTTATACAGTGTCTCATTTGTCAGCACTGTTTTTGGAATATTCGTTGGTTTAATTGGTTCATATGTTATTCATCGCCATCATTTTTTATGGAAAGATAAAACAGAATCTCAAAATCAAAATTTGTATGCCGCTACAATTGTTATTGGGTTGGTGGCATTATCTTTAATTATTGGAGCAAATCCATTTATTGCTGCTGCTATTTCAGGAATGTTTATTAGTTTAAAAGATAAAATTGATAACCCAGAAGAAAAAATATTAAACAAAACTGAAAAGAATTTAGCAATAATTGCTTATTTTTTAATTGGTACAAGTTTATCTTTTGAAGCGTTTACTCAGTTTGGAATAAACGGATTAATTTTGGGGGTATTTACAACTATAATTGCTCCAATAATTTTATTTATTTTTTGGATTATTTTGTCAAAATTTAATTTACTTTCTACTAAATCACCACAAATTATATTCAGTGATATTTTCAAAAGAAAAGGCTCAACTGTATTAATGGGTTCACTTTGCTTGTTTGCTATTAGTTTTAGTCGGGGAGAAGATTTTGTTATTTCAGCGCTTTGTTTTGTTGCTGTATTGATAATTAATTATTTATATCCTTGGGCTACTAGTTTATTAAATAGGGATATTTTGAATAAATAAGATTATTTAGTATAATTTGCTTTATGAATAAAAAGAATGATTACAAAGTATGGCTAGGTATTTTAATACTGGCTTTAATTATTATAATATCAGTTTACGGTTATAAAAAATTTGGTAACAATGTTGCAGTACCACAAGTCGGAGATGGTATTATAACTGAAGAAAAAGTAGATGTGCTACCAACAGGTAGTGAATTACTAGACAAAAAAGACAAACAAAGTATGAATCCTGTTCAAATTATTAAAAAAGACAATGGGTTAGTAATAGAAATAATCAGCGAGGGAACTGGTGAAGGTGTACGCAGTATGCAAACTGTCTCTGTGGATTATCGTGGGATGCTAACTGATGGTAAAGTTTTTGATGAATCTTATAAACGTGGGCAGCAATTTTCTTTTACTGTTGGCGGAGGTCAAGTTATCAAAGGTTGGGATGAAGGACTACTAGGTATGAAAGTAGGCGAAAAACGTCGTCTTACAATACCAGGTGATTTAGCTTATGGTCCCAATGGTATTCCAGGAGTTATCCCAGCAAATGCTACACTTATTTTTGATATTGAATTACATTCAATAAAATAGTGTCATTACGCTAAATAATCTTTTTAGAAAGTCCTCGGGTTGGCTCACCAGACATTTCAAAAAAGACAATTTAGCTGCATTTGTTTTCTTA
Organism: uncultured Candidatus Saccharibacteria bacterium; assembly: GCA_964426555.1. Lineage (GTDB taxonomy): Bacteria > Patescibacteriota > Minisyncoccia > Phycocordibacterales > UBA9973 > 2-01-FULL-33-17. Next base: position 21,368 of record CAYRQJ010000005.1, read on the forward strand.
TTAAAATAGAGCGCCCCGCTATGCGGGGCGCTCTTGCAATATCTAAATCTTTATGTTATTTTAACTGGGTATATCCCGCAGGCGGGATTTTAATAGTAGTGTACGGTTATTCGAATATCTGGCGGGTAAAAGTACTAATAGATAAATGCCAACAGTAAATCAACTAGTTCGAAAAGGAAGAGTTAAGGTGGTTAAAAAATCAAAAGCCGTGGCTTTAGCGCGCGGATTTAATCAACTTAAAAATCGTCCAGTATTATACTCCTCACCATTCAAAAGAGGTGTATGTACAAAAGTTACTACTACAACTCCTAAAAAGCCTAACTCAGCTGTTCGTAAGATTGCTCGTGTGCGTCTTACTAATGGTATGGAAGTTACAGCTTATATCCCAGGTATGGGTCACAATCTACAGGAACACTCTGTGGTTATGATTCGCGGTGGTCGTGTAAAAGACCTTATCGGAGTACGTTACCACATAGTTCGTGGTCGTCTTGACGCTTCAGGCGTAGATAAGCGTCGTAAAGAACGCAGTAAGTACGGTGCAAAACGCCCAAAAGCTGACGCTAAGAAATAAAATACACGATTGATAATATGCGAAGAAAAGTAACAAATAGAAATATAGTTAGTGCCGACATGCATTATAACTCTGAAAAACTTTCAAAGTTTATCAATGTTATTATGTGGAACGGACAAAAAAATACAGCACAAAAAATTGTGTATGGGGCATTTGAAATAATCAAAGAAAAAACTGGTAACCCAAATCCTCTTGAAGTTTTTGATTTAGCAATTAAAAATTCTAGTCCGCTTATTGAAGTAAGATCTCGCCGTATTGGGGGAGCTAACTACCAAGTTCCAAGAGAAGTAAGAAAAGAAAGACAACAAGCATTAGCTATTCGTTGGATTATTACTGCAGCAAGATCTGTAAAAGGTAAACCAATGGCAGAAAAATTAGCTGATGAATTAATCTTAGCATCTAAAAATGAAGGTACTGCTGTTAAAAAACGCACAGATACTCATAAAATGGCTGAATCTAACAAAGCCTTTGCTCACTTTGCTTGGTAATTTAATTATAAATAAAATTTTAAAATCATATCTATATGGAAAGAGATTATCCACTGGAGAAAGTTCGTAATTTCGGTATTATTGCTCACATTGATGCTGGTAAAACTACTACATCTGAACGTGTTCTTTATTATACCGGAGTTTCTCATAAAATCGGGGAAGTTCACAATGGTGAGACCACGACTGACTGGATGGAACAAGAAAAAGAACGTGGTATCACTATTACATCTGCGGCTGTTACATGTTTTTGGACACCAACATACGCACTAAAAGATGGTAAAGCTGACAATACTAAAAAAACTCGTTTTAACATTATTGATACACCAGGGCACATTGACTTTACTGTAGAAGTAAAGCGGTCTCTTCGTGTACTAGATGGTGCTGTAGTTGTGTTTGATGGTGTTGCTGGTGTTGAACCTCAATCTGAAACAAACTGGCGCTATGCTGACGAAGCAAATGTTCCAAGAATTTGTTTTATTAACAAACTTGACCGTACAGGAGCTAGTTTTGAAAAATCTTTTGCATCTATTCTTGATCGTCTTTCAAAAAAAGCAGTTCGTGCACAATTACCAATTGGTCTTGAAGAAAACCATGAGGGAGTAGTTGATTTGCTTACTAAGACAGCTTATAAATTTGAAGGTGAAATGGGAATAAAAGTAGTAACTACTGAAATCCCAGCTGATATGATTTCTGATGTTGAAAAATACCGTGCAGAACTTATTGAAAAAATCGCACTGAATGACGAAGCAATGATGAATGAATATCTTGAAGGTAAAGAAATTCCAGTTGCTAAATTGAAAGAAGTTTTACGTAAGGCTGTTATTGCTAACGAAATTTTCCCGGTATTTGCAGGTAGTGCTTTGAAAAACAAAGGTGTTCAATTAGTACTAGATGCTGTTGTAGATTATCTTCCATCACCGTTAGATATTCCACCTATTCCAGGAGTAAACCCATCTGACGATTCACCAATGGTTCGTCATGCTGACGATAAAGAACCTTTTGCTGCACTTGCTTTTAAATTAGCTAGTGACCCATATGTTGGACAATTAGTATTCTTCCGTGTTTATTCAGGAACTTTAGAAGCAGGTAGTTATGTATACAACCCTCGTACAAGAAACAAAGAAAGAATTGGAAGAATCTTGCGTATGCATGCTAATGATCGTGAAGAAGTTAAAAAAGTTTTCGCTGGGGAAATTGCAGCTGCTGTTGGTCTAAAAGACACAATTACATCTGACACAATTTGTAGCGAAACTAGTCCTATTGAACTGGACCGTATTGTATTTCCAGAACCAGTTGTGTCACTGCGTATTGAACCAAAAACAAAAGCTGACCAAGAAAAAATGGGTATGGCATTGTCTCGTCTTGCTCAAGAAGATCCAACATTTAAAGTTTCAACAGACCAAGAAACAAACGAAACAATTATTGCTGGTATGGGAGAACTACATTTGGAAATTATTGTTGACCGTATGAAGCGTGAATTCACCGTAGAAGCTAATGTTGGTAAACCAATGGTGGCATACAGAGAAACTATTACATCACCTGCAGAAGCTGAAGGTAAATACATTAAACAATCTGGTGGACGTGGTAACTATGGTCACACACGTATCCGTATTAAACCAATGGACATGTCTGTAGATGTAAATGATTTACCAAAGAACACAAAGCGTGATGATCATTTTGAATTCGTAAACACAATCAAAGGGGGGGCTATTCCTACAGAATATATTCCAGCTTGTGAAAAAGGTTTCCGCGAAGGTCTTGATCGCGGAGTTGTTGCTGGATTTAAGATGGTAAATGTATCTGTAGAATTATACGATGGATCTTACCACGATGTTGACTCTAACGAAATGGCTTTCAAAATTGCAGCAAGTATGGCTATGCAAGACGCATGTCGTCTAGCACGTCCAGTGATTCTAGAACCAATGATGAAAGTAGAAGTAGTAACTCCTGAAAAATTCATGGGAGACGTTACTGGAAACTTGTCTTCAAAACGTGGTCTTGTAGAAGGAATGGAAGACCGTGGTATGAACAAAGTTATTCGTGCTACTGTGCCATTGTCTGAAATGTTTGGTTATATTAACTCATTAAGAAGTATGACCGAAGGCCGCGCATCATTTACTATGGAATTCTCTCGTTATGACATTGTTCCACCAAATGTGGAAAAAGATATCGTAGCTGCAAGAAAATAATATTAAATTTATTCAAAAAATCCCTAGAAATAGGGATTTTTTGAATTTCGTAAAATTGGCTAATTTATGTTATATTTTAAGCATGAAAGAAAAAATTTCCACACAAATTGCAATAATCTTAAATAAAATAAAGACTTATTTTGTAGATTTTAAAACATTACCAACAAAGAAAAAGATAACTCGCATAGTAATTCTGCTTGTGATTTTGTTTATAATTTGGAATGTTGTAAAACCTAAAACAATTGACCCTAATTTAATTACAGTTATACCTGTTGAAACAACAAATATTATATCAACTGTAAAATCATCCGGTGTTGTAACATCTGTTACTGATTTAAATTTATCTTTTAAAAATAGTGATTTGGTTCAAACATTGAATGTATCAGTTGGTGACAAAGTCTCTACTGGACAAATTCTTGCGACTTTGAAAAATGGGAACGAGCTTGGGGCTTTAACTCAAGCCAGAGCATCACTTGCATCAGCTCAAGCTTCACTTCAAAAAACTATCGAAGGCAGTAGTAGTGAAGAAGTTCGTGTGGCAGAAGTTAGTTTAGAAAATGCAAAACGCAGTTTAAATAATACTCAGAAATTACAAGATACATTAGTAAAAAATGCACGAATAAATTTATACTCTAATGGGCTTACTGCTGTGTCTTCTTATACTAATTCCAGTACTACTGCGCCTGTGATTTCAGGAACATATTACGGAGAAACTGAAGAAGAATATACTATAAATATATACGGTACAGGTAATGGTAGTTACGCTAACATTACTAGTACTGGCGGTGATAGTGGTAGTATCCCTGTAACTACAAATGGTCCAGTAAAGCTGGGGACTCGCGGTCTTTATGTTCAATTTAGTTCTGCGAATTCTTCTTCTTCTGAATCTTGGAAAATAAAAGTTCCAAATACTGCAAGTTCTACTTATTCTACAAATCTTAGTGCTTATAATAGTGCATTAGAAACAAAAGATTCTGCAATAGAGACTGCTCAGGCTACAGTTGATAATGCAAGTGCAAATCTAGATCTTAAAAAAGCTGCCGCAAGACCAGTAGATATAGATTTAAAACAAGCTGAAGTACTGCGTGCACAAGGGCAACTTCAAAGTGCACAAGGGGCTTATGAAAATACAATTATTCGCGCTCCAGCAAATGGCACAATAACCAAAGCTGACTTAAAAGTAGGAGAGCTTGCAAAATCTCTTGATCCAGTAATTGTGCTTCAAGATGTAAGCAAGCTTTATGTTGAATCAAATATTAATGAATCAAATATTACCGAAGTGTTTGCTGGACAAACAGTTGAAATAACAATTGACGCTTATGGTCCAAATAAATTATTTACCGGAATAGTTACAATGGTTGAACCCGGAGCTACGATTACTGATGGTATTGTTAACTATAAAGTAAAAGTTTCTCTTGATGTAAATGACGTAAATATAAAACCAGGAATGAATGCTAACTTGGTAATCAAAACTGGTGAAAAAAATAATGTGCTAGCAATTCCAAATGCATCTGTAGAAAAAAGAGATGGAAAAAATTATGTTTCGGTTATTACAAACGAAAGTAAGAAAAAATACATAGAAAGAGAAGTTGTAACCGGTATTGTTGGTAGTGGTAATTTAGTAGAAATTGTATCAGGGCTTGCCACTGGTGAAAAAGTAGCTCTAGTAGAAAAAGAAAAATAATCTATGGATCCTGTACTTGACCGTGAAAAAATTAAAAAAGAAAATTCATTTTCTCAAAATTTGCGCGTTGGTTTCTTTTTAGCAAAAAGAGATATAAAACGCGCAAACATTTGGACTACGGCATTGATTGTGTCTGTAATGATTTTTACTTTTTTGAATTTAGTTGTTGTTGCTGGAATACTTGTTGGTTTGATTGAAGGAAGTGAAAACGCAGCACGAAATTATGGTTCAGGGGATGTTGTGGTTTCTGCTTTTTTAAACAAATCAAATATTGAGCATACTCCAGAAATTGTAGACATAATCAAAACTTATCCTGGTTATAAAAGCCATACTGTTCGTTATATTGCGTCTGCCAAAGTTTCGTCAGATTATCGCAGTACTATAAAACCAGGAGATTTAAGAAATGGAGCCGGTGGAACATTAACTGGAATAGATGTAAATCAAGAAGAAGCTTTTTCAGGATTTTCAAAATTCGTAATCCGCGGAGAAGTTTTAACTCCAACAGATTTTGACAGTGTTTTGATTGGTAAAAATCTTCTATATGAATTTACACCTATTGAATCTCCTGGATTCCAAACACTAAAAAATATAAATATAGGAGACCGCGTCAAAGTAACAGTAGGGAATAACTCTAAAGAATATTTTGTAAAAGGAATACTTTCTTCAAAAGTAGATGAATTTGATAATGTAATAATGACTGTTGATAGTGAAGTTCGTAAACTAACAGGACAAGACAATTTAAATGCTGACGGGATTTCTATAAAATTAAAAGATGGATATACCGACACTGGAATGAAACAGTTTTTAATGAATAGTGGTGTAGGAGATTATGCACGTGTGCAAACTTTTGATGAAGCTATCCCAAAATTCTTAAAAGACATAAAGGGTACTTTTGCAATATTGGGTAACGCAATTTCTGGTATTGGGTTAATAGTTGCTTGTATTACAATATTTATTGTTATTTTTGTGAACGCAATTACTCGTCGCAGATTTATTGGTATTCTAAAAGGTATTGGGATAAACAAAAAAGCTATACTTTATTCATACATGATGCAGGCTATGATATATGCATTTATGGGAATAATAATTGGGATGATATTAACTTTTGGTTTAATCAAACCATACTTTGCAGCAAACCCAATTGATTTTCCTTTTTCTGACGGAATACTGGTAGCTACATTTGTGGGAACACTACAGCGTGCGGGAATATTGTTAATAGCTACTCTTATTTCAGGATATATACCAGCCAGAATGGTCGTAAAACAAAATACACTGGATGCAATTTTAGGAAGATAAAATAAATTTATGATACAAATAGAAAACATTAGTAAAATATTTCAAAGCGGAGACAGTGAGATTAGAGCAATAGATAATTTATCTTTCTCTATCCCAGCAGGACAATTTGTTACTATTTCTGGGAAATCTGGGTCAGGTAAATCAACATTGCTATACCAATTGGGATTACTGGATGAACCAACTCATGGCTCTATTAAAATAGATGGTGTTGAAATGGTTGGGCTAGATGAAGAAGAAAGAACAATGATAAGACTAAATGATTTGGGCTATGTTTTTCAAGACTATGCTGTTATTCCATCATTAACTGCAATTGAAAATGTAATGGTGCCACTATTAATGCAAGGTGATACAGAAGCCATGGCAAAAACAAAATCCATAAATGCAATGGAGAAAGTTGGATTAGGAAATAGATTAGATAATCTACCTTCACAGCTTTCAGGGGGGCAACAACAGCGTGTGGCAATTGCGCGGGCTATAGCGCACAACCCCAAGATTATTTTTGCCGACGAGCCAACAGCTAATTTAGATTCTGAAACTTCAGACCAAGTAATACATACTTTTCTTAAATTAAATCAGGAAGGTCAAACCATAGTTATGGTTACCCACGAACCCGAATATGCTCAAATGGCCCACAGGACAATTTATCTTGCAGATGGTAAAATAGTAGAAGATAAGATGAATTAATAGTTAACGATAAATTATATGAATACAATTTTCGACAATAAAAAAACATTACAAGGAATAATAATTGCAGTTGCAGTGTGTCTTTGTGTTTTCTTTTTAGCGCAGGCTAGTAGTGCAATAAAAGAAGAAAGCAAAAATGATATGCCAGCTACAATTACAGTAACAGGTGACGGTGAATTTTTTGCAGTTCCTGATACTGCAACATTTACTTTTAGTGTAGAGAAAGAGGGGAAGACTCAGAAAGAAGCTAACGATACTGGTGCAACTATAATGAACAAAATAATAGATACACTGAAAAAAGATTATGGTATGAGTAGTACAAAAGATTTAAAGACTATTAGTATGTCTGTAAATCCAAAATACGAATATTCTGTACCAAAGCCATGTTACGGTGAAATTTGTCCAGCATATATGCCAGTATCTCAACAAAAAATAGTTGGCTACACATTTAGTCAAACTGTAACTGCAAAAATAAACAACCTTGATAAAGCCGGAGAAATTTCTGCAAAGCTTAGCGAACTGGGCGCTACAAATGTAAACGGTCCAGAATTTACTTTGAAAGACGAAGACGTAGCTAAAGAAACAGCTCGTAAAGACGCAATTACAAATGCACAAGAAAAAGCAAAAATATTAGCAGACCAATTGGGAGTAAGACTGGGTAAGATTCAAAATTTCTCTGAAAATGCTGGTGGCGGAATGTACCCAGTAGCTTATGGTGGAGACATGATGCGTTCTGCTACTATGGAAAAATCTGTTGCTCCAGAAATGCCAACAGGGGAGAACAAATATATTTCTAATGTGTCTATAACTTATAAAATAAAATAAGATAAATACTAATAAAAAGCCCTGAAATCAGGGCTTTTTATGTGTTTGACTTTTGGGGGTAAATACGGTAGTATATCTATATAGGGCCCCGAAAGGGCTTTTAAAATTGCCCGAATTAATTTATATTTTTATGGAAAAAATTACAAACTATTTAAAAGCAACAAAGTTAGAAATGGCAAATGTTGTATGGCCAAAGAGAAACATGGTGTTTGTGCACACTATTATTGTAGTTGTTATTGCACTTTTTGTTGGTTACCTTTCAGGATTTTTGGATTCTCTGTTTAAAATGGGACTTGGAAAATTACTTGGATTTTAATAATTAAATTTTAAAAACATATGGCAAAACAAGGCGAAGGAAACCGTAACTGGTATGCAGTGCATACATATGCAGGTTACGAAAATGCAGTCCTAAGAAATTTGCGTCAACGTATTGATTCACTGGGGATGCAAGAAAAAATATTCAATGTTGTTGTTCCTACTGAAAAGAAAATAAAAATCAAAGGTAACAAGCGCGTAGAAGTAGAAGAAAAAACTTATCCCGGTTATGTGCTAGTAGATATGATAGTAACTGATGATTCATGGTATGTAGTACGAAATACTCCTAGAGTTACAGGATTCGTTGGGGCAGGGGTAAACCCAGTTCCATTAACTGACAAAGAAGTAGAATCGTTATTTAAAACAATGAATACTGAAAATGAAGTAATCTACACATCTCTATATTCAGTAGACGAACCAATAAGAATTACTGATGGTCCATTTAAAGACTTAGAAGGTGTTGTTTCCGAAGTAGATACAGTTCATGGTAAAGTAAAAGTATTAGTATCTCTTTTTGGAAGAGAAACACCGGTAGAATTAGACTTTTTACAAGTAAAGAAATTATAAGAAAAAATATTCGTTTCTGGGGCTCAAATATATGTCGCGAGCAAGCTTCTCCCAGGGCGACAAAATAGTTAATTAATTAATAAATTTATGGCAACTAAGAAAATAATCAAAAACGCAAAATTTCTTGCACCAGCAGGTAAAGCAACACCAGCTCCACCACTTGGTCCAGTATTAGGTCAAGCCGGAGTAAACATTGCCGAATTCTGTCAAAAATTTAACGCTGCATCACAAGAATTTCTTGGAGAAACAGTAGGTGTAAAACTAACAGTTTACGAAGACAGAACTTACGATTTCTTTATTAAAACTCCGCCAGTTACAGGTATGATTTTAAAAGCTGCTGGTATGGAAAAAGGAGCTGCAAAAGCAGGTTCAAGTAAAGCAGGTAAAATCACTCGTGCTCAAGCTGAAGAAATTGCAAAAAGAAAAATGCAAGATCTAAATGCTAAAGATTTAGAAGGTGCAGTAAAAATTATTGCTGGATCTGCTCGATCTATGGGTATCCAAATTGTAGACTAAATAGAAATATTCATTATTACCCCCGCAAGGGGGTTTTATTGTTGGAGTATCTTTATGGTGGTATAATATAATTATATGGAAAACAATAATTCATCCAGCAGTGTTATGTCTTTAATAAAAAGTAGCACTCGTTTTTTTAAACAAAATTACCAGCTATATCTACCAGTCTTAGTAATATTGTATGTATTTACAATACTGCGTATCCCAACAGAAGAAGGAAATCAATTTTCTTTACTTGGTTTAATTCTTCAAATTGGATACCTATATTTTTTAATAGGATTTATGAAACTAGTTGTTAGTAATAACAATACAAGTCAATTGTCTGTTAAAAATATTTTTCCAAATATTAAAACTATAATTCGTCCAGTTGCAACATTGGTTTCTTTGGTTGTTGCTATGATGGTTATTTATTTACCTTTTGTTTTGCTTATAGCAAGTAGTTTTATAAAAAATATTACAAATAATATAATGCCCAAAGAAGCAATATACAGTATGTTCCCTGTAATTTTGGTTTTTATTATTTTAGTAATTTTGACTTCTTTTATTTTAAATTCAACACTACTATTCTCAATAAAAAACAATACTTGGCCAATGCGCTCTGTTAAAGATTTCTTTAAATCCGTAAAAGGAAGACTCTTTAAAACTTTTGGTAAAATAATGCTTTTAACTTTTTACATGCTGTGTATTGTTATGGTTATGGCATTACTATTTACGTTAGTTACAATTGGTTTTGGGTCTGAATATATTTCTATGGTTATATTGCTTGCAGTATTTCAACTAACTATTTTCCCTGTATATTATATTTGTTTTACTAAAATAGTTTTACCAATAGATAACGAAAACCATAATTTACCTGAAATTCAGCCATTAGAAGTTAATCCGCCAGTAGAAATTGATTCTGTTGGTCAAAATATATAATATGTTTTTTACAAAAGTCTTAAGTCACATTCAAACAATAGGGTATGTCTATTTTTTGCTTATAATCGTAGCAGATATAATACTTTGGAAGATTCATCCAGTGTTAGGAGTCTTAGGGGTTCTATTCACATTTGCATTTCTTCTTGGTTGGCTATAATTTGTTTTAAAATAAAATAAAATTATTTTTTTAGTAACCCAAAAAGCTTCCTATAGGAAGCTTTTTGGGTTATGGTATTGACTACAGTAAATATAAATTTTCTAACCCCCAAAAACACCTCTTTTTGGGTTTTCCACTGTTTTTTTTCGGGCCAAATTTTGGTATTATGATAGTCCATGCAGGTAACTATGTCGCATGCATTATAATAATATATCAATTTATCCATGTCGATCTTTATAACCCATCGTGACGGTACAAAAGAAGAGTTTAATGCTGACCACATTAACCGTTCTATTGAAAAAGCCGCAGCTAACCTTACTGACATCACTGCAAAAGTGATGCAAATTGCTTCAGAAACACAGCTCACATTGTATGATGGTATAACAACCGACGAACTTGATATTGCAACTATAAATGCAGCACTTCAAAATGCTCAAGAAGATTTAGAATTCGACAAAATTGCTACACGACTACTTTTAAAAGTAATTTATAAAAGAGTATTAGGTGCATACCCAGAAGAAGAATTAGATAACGCACACAAAAATGGTTTCAAAGAATTTATTTCAAAAGGTATTGAAATTAATGTTCTAAACAAAAATTTGGGAGAACTTTTTGATCTAGATGCTCTTTCCAATGCACTGGATTTATCTCGTGATGAACTATATTCTTATTCTGGAATTTCTTCAATGCAAAATCGCTACCTTACAAAAGGAACCGATGGTCATGCAATTGAAACACCACAATATTTTTGGATGCGTGTAGCTATGGCAATGTCTACAAACGAAGTAGACCGTAATGCTTGGGCAATAAAGTTTTATGAAAAAATGTCAAAACTTGAGTATCTTTCAGCAGGATCAACTAACATTGGTGCAGGTACAAACAAATCCAGTTTGTCTAACTGTTACTTAATGGAAATGCACGACGACATGGCACATATTGGTAAAACAATATCTGACGTCTTACTGCTTTCTAAAGCAACAGGTGGTATTGGTCTTTCTGTAACAAAGCTTCGCGCAGAAGGCAGTATGCTCTCATCTACAAATACAGCATCCAGTGGTCCAATTCCATTTTTACATACTATTGATTCTGCAATTCGTGCAGTACAACGTGGTGGTAAAAAATTAGGAGCATTATGTTTCTATATGGAAAACTGGCATCTTAATTTTCAAGATTTTCTAGATCTAAAACAAAATGCAGGAGATGACTATCGTCGTGCGCGTACAGCAAATACTGCTGTGTTTATATCAGACGAATTTATGCGCCGAGTTAGTGCTGGAGAAGACTGGTATCTTTTTGACCCTAATGAAGTAAAAGATTTAAATGAGCTTTATGGAGATGCCTTTACAAAAAGATATACTGAATATTGCCAAATGGCTGAAAATGGACAAATTAAAATTTGGTCAAAATTACCAGCATCACAACAATATAAAAATATTATTGTAATGCTAGAAACTACTTCACACCCATGGCTTACTTGGAAAGATACTATTAATGCCAGAGCATTAAATAATAATACTGGTACAATTCACTGTTCTAATTTGTGTACAGAAGTAACATTACCTACTGACCGGGACAATATTGCTGTATGTAATCTTATTTCAATTAACTTGGCAAAACACATTAATGGTACTGAAATAAACTGGCCACTACTTGAAGAATCTACTCGTCTTTCAATTCGCCAGTTAGATAATCTTATTGATGTGAATGTTCCACCAATTCCAGAAGCTAAAAAAGCTGATAAAGAAAATCGTGCAGTTGGTCTTGGTCTTATGGGACTAACCGACACAATTGAAAAGTTGGGAATGTCTTATGAAGATAGTGATGCCGCAGAATTAACTGATAAAGTTTTTGAATTTATATCATATTGTGCAATTGATGAGTCTGCTAACTTAGCGGAAGAGCGTGGAAGTTATGGAAATTTCCCTGGATCAGGCTGGAGTAAAGGTATGGTTCCAATTGATACACTAGCAGTACTAGAATACGAGCGTGGAGAAGAATTAACTGTTTCAAAAGTTTCTTCTTATGTTAACCCAATAGTTGATTGGGATAAGTTACGAGCAAAAGTAAAAAATGGAGTTCGTAATGCTACAGTAATGGCAATTGCACCAAATGCAAACATTGGTCTTGTGGCAGGAACCAGCCCGGGTATTGACCCAAGATTTGCGCAAATGTTTTCAAGAAATAAAATCTCAGGAAAATATTTAGAAGTTAATCCAAACTTGGTTCATGATTTAAAGAAAGAAGGACTATGGGAAAAAGTTCGTGGTGCAATACTTGAAAACCATGGTGACATTTCAGAAATTGACAGTATTCCAGAAAAAATAAAACATATTTACAAAACTTCTTTTTCAATCTCACCATATGCATTTATTGAAATTGCAGCTCGTGCTCAAAAATGGGTAGATCAAGCAATCTCTCGTAATATGTATCTAGAAACTAGAGACATTGAAGAAGTTACAAATGTATATATGCAAGCTTGGAAGAAAGGTCTTAAGACTACGTATTATCTACATATGAAACCTCGTCATAGCGCTGAACAAAGTACAACCAGTGTAAATAAATCTCAAACTATGGGTAAAGTTGGATTTGCATCATTAAGAATGAAAGCAATTCCTGTAGCTAATATTGAAACTATTGATCCTGTTATTTCTTCAGCTGAAACAGATGTAGTAATTCCAGCACATAACGAAGAACCAAAAATAAAAGTTCATGTCGTAAACGATCCTCAAGATGCTCTTCTTTGTGAAGGTTGTCAATAATTATAAATTAACTAAATATCATATATGTTATTAGGAAAACCAGCACCAGCAGACACAACACTTCACCCAATGCATTACAAATGGGCTTATGATTTATATCAGCAAGCTGTTCGTAATACTTGGTTCCCACACGAAATTGCATTAGGTGAAGATTTGGCGGATTGGAAAAAAATGACCGACGATGAAAAGCATGCACTGTCTTTTCTTATGGCATTTTTTAACCCAGCCGAACTAATTGTTAATCGTTCACTTGCACTAGGAGTGTATCCTTATGTAAAAGCTCCAGAAGCTCATCTATATTTAGCAAAACAAATGTGGGAAGAAGCAAACCACTGTGTAGCTTTTGAATATGTACTGGAAACTTTTCCACTAGACCGTGAAGAAGTATACAAAGTCCATTTAAATACTGAAAGTATGATCGCTAAAGAAGCTTTCATTGAAAAATATTTAACTCGCATGACAGAAATGAGTATAGATATTGAAACAATTGAAGGTAAAAAAGATTTTATTAGAAATCTTGTAGCTACAAATATCGTAATGGAAGGTGTATGGTTTTACACTGGGTTTATGGTGGCGCTTTCTTTCCGACAAAGAAACTTGCTTCGTAACTTGGGTTCAATGATCAACTGGGTTGTTCGTGATGAATCTCTACATCTTAAATTTGGAATTGGTTTAATCATGCAAGGTCTTGAAGAAAACCCAGAAATGTTAACCGAAGAATTTGCAGACGAAATTAGAAACATTGTTATAGAAGGAGTAGACTTAGAATGTAATTACAATAAAGATTTATTCCCTCATGGAATTCTTGGATTAAACGCTGACTATGTTAACCAATATGTTCAATATATTGCAGACCGAAGATTGGAAGAGCTGGGACTACCAGCCCATTACAATGTTACAAATCCTGCAAAATGGATGAGTACAGCAAATGATGTGTTTGAACTAGTAAATTTCTTTGAATCTCAAAATACAAACTACGAAGTTGATGCTGGTGGCCACAGTAATACAAAAAAAGAAGAAGATAAAGAAGAAAGTAAATAATAAAAAGCCCCGCAATGCGGGGCTTTTTAATTTACTCATTTTAGAGTATATTGAAGCTATGAAATTAGAAGACATTATACTTTTTGAAGACGAGGATATTATTCTTATAAACAAGCCTGCAGGTCTAACTGTACATCCAGATGGCAAGGCTGAATTTGAGACTTTGTCTGAAATGATATTGTCAGAAAGAAAAGACATGAAAAATGTCGGGGAACCCATTATAACAGCTGATGGGGATGTAATAATGCGCCCTGGTATTGTCCACAGGCTTGATAGAGACACTACAGGTGTAATGGTTATAGCTAAGACCAACGACGCATATGAAAGCCTTAAAGAGCAATTTAAAGACCATAAGGTAAAGAAGAATTATCGAGCATTAGTAGTAGGTAGTTTCCGTAGTCCTCGTGGTGTAATCAAAGAACAAATTGGTAGATCAAATCAAGACATTCGTAAATGGGCTGCTGGTGTGCACGCTCGTGGTGAAAAAAGAGATGCATTGACTCGCTATATGGTAAAGCGATCTGGTAAAGTTAACGATGCATCAGGGGTTGCTCAAACTATTTCTTATATTGATGTATTTCCGGAAACTGGTCGTACTCATCAAATTCGTGTACATATGCAGTATATTCAGCACCCAATTATTGGTGACGAGCTTTATGCATATTATGTTCCAAAATTTAGCGGAGTAAATCGCCAAATGCTTCATGCTTATTCAATTACTTTTACTCACCCAAAGACAAACAAAAAAGTTAGTTATATTGCTCCATTGCCAGTAGATTTAGAAAACGTTGTTAATTCAATGGAATAATTATGGCAAAAAAAACCAAAGGTAAATTTATTGTTATTGATGGTACTGATGGGTCAGGTAAAGCAACTCAGGTAGAATTTTTATTAAAGAGACTTAAAAAAGAAGGCTACAATATAAAAACTGTAGATTTTCCAGAATATTACAAAAACTTTTTTGGTGAATTTATTGGGCATTGTTTAGCGGAGCAATATTATAATTGGGTCAAAGTTCACCCAAAAATTGCATCTGTAATTTACGCAGCAGACAGATGGGAATCCAGCCAGCAAATAAAAGATTGGTTAGATAAAGGATATGTTGTGGTTGCAAATCGTTATGTTTCTTCAAACCAAATTCACCAAGGTGGTAAAATAACCGATCCTAAAAAAAGAAAAGATTTTTTAAAATGGTTAGACACAATGGAATACGAAGTTTTTAAAATTCCGCGTCCTGATATTGTATTTTATCTAGAAGTACCAATAAAAGTAACTCAAAAATTAATGGTTGAAAGAGACCAAAAACATGCTCGTCAATATTTAAAAAAGAAAGGGGATGTTCATGAGAATGATCCAGTATTTCTAGAAAATTCTCGTAAGTCAGCATTGAAATTAATCAAAGAACTAAATAATTTTATAAAAATTTCTTGTGTTCGCGGTATGAATATGCGCACCCGTGAAGATATTCACGAAGATGTGTACACCGAAGTAAAAAAAGTAATTACTAAAAAATAAACCCACAATTGTGGGTTTATTTTTCTACATTACCAAGTTATAAATAAATTTTACTATTGGGTCTATGTCTGGGCCGTAGACTATTGCAGCGCCCAGTGCACCAGTGATGGTTACTGCGATGAAGCCAAATATTATAGACAATATTATAATAAATCTATTGTTTAAAATATAGTTTGCAATTTTTTGTTTTAAAATCCAAATTTTATTTATTATACTTTCAGGTTTGAAATTAAATACATTATTTACTGAAAGAATTTTTATTAAATACAGTACTGCAATTACTCCAAATACTGCATTTGTAGTTCCAGCCCAAAAACTGTGTGTTTCGATTAGATTATGTAGATCAGGAAAATTGTCTTCAATTGCTTCACCAGAGCTTGCCGCAAGTAGGCCGCCGATAAATCCGGCAATTACTAAAATTGCTTTTGTATTTAATAGCCAAATTTTATCTGATAATTTTTTTTTACTAATTAATTCTAAAAAAGAATACAAAACTAAAAATGCAATAGGGAAATGTACTAAAAGTGGGTGTATATTTGTCATGCTTTAATTTTACTCTTGTTTAATATAGAATACAAATACATGCAAATAAAAGTTAAAAAACTAAAAGAAAATGCAAAACTGCCAACTTATGCTCATCCAGGCGATGTAGGAATGGACATGTATGCTATGGAAACAGTTACTATACCGCCAATGGGCCAGCATCGTTTTTTCCACGGATTTGCTTTAGAATTTCCAATTGGTTATGGAGCTTTTGTTATGGACAAAAGCAGTATTTCTAAAGCCGGCCTGCAAACTATGGGTGGAGTCTTTGATGCTGGATATCGTGGTGAATATAATACGCATTTAATTAATCTTTCAAGTGAATCTTATACCGTAGAAATTGGTGACAAAGTAGGGCAACTTGTTATTGTTCCAGTTAATATTGCTGAGCTTGAAGTAGTAGAAGAATTAACTGATAGTTCTCGTGGAATGGGAGCATTTGGTAGTACTGGTAAAAAATAAAATATAAAACAAAAAGCAGCCAGTTATTCTCCAGCTGCTTTTTGTTTATTCTTATCGTCGTCAGTTTTTTGATTTTCTTTTTCTACTTCTTTTTCCGTACTTTGTTGCTTCTTTTTATCGTCTTCATTATTTTCTTCGTTTGGTTCTGTTACGGGATCGTCAGTTTTTTCAGGTGCTTTTTCTTTACCTTTACCACCATCTGCTACTATTGCAGTACTTGGCATTTCAATTTTTTTCATTAATTCTCTGAACATTTTATTATTATTAGCTTATTTACATATATTGTCAAATAGGGTAATATATAAATATAAGCGCTTGAGAGGTTATCAGCCTTTAGCTTTGGGAAGAAACCCTAAACATTAAATTTAGTGTTCGGGCTAGTAGAACCCAGTAAATGAGAAGTAATTAAGGTGGTACCACGAGTGAAGCTCGTCCTTATATAACAATTAATTTTGTTGTATGTGGACGAGTTTTTTTAGTTAATTAAATTTTATGGAAGAAGAAAAAAAGATAAAAACAAATAACGAACACGAATTGGACGTAATAGAATTTTGGAAGAAAAACCAAATTTTTGAAAAGTCTTTAGAGAAAGATTCACCAAATGGAGAATTTGTGTTTTATGATGGCCCTCCTACAGCTAACGGTCGTCCGGGAATTCACCATCTTGAAGCTCGAGCTTTTAAAGATGCAATTCCACGATATAAAACTATGCAAGGATACCACGTTCGTCGTAAAGGTGGATGGGACACACATGGACTACCTGTAGAACTTCAAGTTGAAAAAGCATTAGGTTTAACAAACAAAAAACAAATCGAAGAATACGGAATTGCTAAGTTTAATCAAGAATGTAAACAAAGTGTTTGGACTTATATTGATGAATGGGAAAAATTTACTGACCGTATTGGTTATTGGGTAGACCATAAAAATCCGTACGTTACATATCATAATAGCTATATTGAATCTCTGTGGGATGTAGTAAAAGAAATAAATAAAAAAGATATATTATATAAAGATGATCGTATTGTGCCATGGTGTTCACGTTGTGGAACTGCACTGTCTTCTCACGAATTAGCCCAAGGTTATAAAGACGTAAAAGATCTTTCAGTTACCGCTAAATTTAAAGTAGTAGGGGTTGATAATACTTTTATACTGGCTTGGACTACAACACCTTGGACACTGCCGGGGAATGTTGCACTGGCAGTAAACGAAAAATTAACTTACGTAAAAATACAAGCAGGGGAAGAGCGATTTATTTTAGGTAAAGATAGGCTGTCTATTATTCAGGGTGAATTTAATATAATCGAAGAATTTACAGGAGATAAATTAATTGGTTTAGAATACGAGCCTTTGTATTCTTATTTTGCTGAACAATTTAAAGTTCAACAAAAATTAAATCCAACTACTAACATGGGTGATATAGAAAAAGCATACCGCGTTTATGCTGCTGACTTTGTAACTGCAAATGATGGTACAGGTATTGTACATACTGCTGTAATGTATGGTCAAGATGACTTTGTATTGGGTACAAAACTAGGTTTGCCAAAATATCATTTAGTAAATTTAGATGGGACATTTAAAGATGGAATGGATTTTTTGTCTAACAGATTAGTAAAATCTATAGCAGAAAATGGCGAAGATACTGTTGCCATAGATATAATTAAAGATTTAGCACACAAAGGTCTTTTATTTAAAAAAGAAAAATACGAACACAGTTATCCGCATTGTTGGCGCTGCCAAACACCACTTATATATTACGCTCGAGATTCTTGGTATATCCGTATGAGTGATTTACGTGAAGATTTAATAATGAATAACAATTTTATTAACTGGGAACCAAAACACGTTTCTCAGGGTAGATTTGGTGAATGGATTAGTGAAGTAAAAGATTGGGCAATATCTCGCGAAAGATATTGGGGGACACCACTACCAATTTGGGAAGATACAAATGGAGTTCGTCATATTTTTACTAATAAAGCAGAATTAATAAAAAGTTCTAAAAATTCTGGTAATAATTATACAATGATTCGTCATGGTGAAGCACAAAGTAATTTAACTAAAACTTGTAGTTTTGCTAATGGAAATATTATTGATTTAACAGAGACAGGGGTAGAACAAATAAAGACTGCAGCCAGTGAATTAAAAGATAAAAAATTTGATTTAATTTATACTTCACCATTTCTTCGGACTCGTCATACTGCAGAAATTATTGCAGATCAGCTGGGTATTCCACATGTAAATATTATTACAGATGATCGATTAGTAGATTTGAATACTGGAATTTTTGAAGGCAAAACTTGGCCAGAATATTTTGATTTCTTTTCTGATAAAGATCGCTACAATGTTCCATCTCCTGGTGGAGAAAGTGTTCTAGATGTTAAAAGAAGAATTGGAGATTTTGTTTATGAAATTGAAAAAAATACAAACGGTAAAAATATTTTAATTGTAGCTCATGGGATTAGTCTTTGGATGCTTGAATGTGTAGCAAAGGGGGCAGATATTCCAGGAATGAAAAAAATTCGTGAAGATTTAAATCATGATATTCACCAAGATTCACTTCCAAATGGTGCACATAAAGAATTAAATTTTGTACCAATGCCACATAACCTTGATTATGAATATGACCTGCATCGTCCTTTTATTGATGAATTTCCAGTATTTAACGAAGCTGGAGAAAAGCTTACAAGAGTCAGCGAAGTAATGGATGTCTGGTTTGACTCTGGGGCTATGCCATACGCACAAGATGGTTATCCAAATTTAACTGATAATATTCATTTCCCAGCAGATTATATTTGTGAAGGTATGGACCAAACTCGTGGATGGTTTTATACTCTGCACGCTGTTTCGGCGTTACTTGGGCGTGGTCCAGCTTATAAAAATGTAATATGTCTGGGGCTTATTTTAGATAAAGAAGGTCAAAAAATGAGTAAATCTCGTGGCAATGTTACATCACCTTGGGAGATGTGTGAAAAATACGGAGCAGATGCATTACGTTTTTGGATGTATTCAGTAAATCAACCAGGAGACAGTAAAAATTTTGATGAAAAAACAGTTGATGAGGTTGTAAAAAAAGTTTTTAATCTTATCCGTAATGTTTATGCATTTTATGATTTATACCGAAATCGAGATAGTGAGAAAACTTATGAAGAAAATACATTATCTAAAAACGTATTAGATAAATGGATATTAGCAAAGTTAAGTAATTTAATTACAAACACTACAAATTCATTGGATGCTTATTCATTGCTTAACCCCACTCGCGACATAAGAAGTTTTATTGATGATTTGTCTACTTGGTATTTGAGACGCAGTCGTGACCGTATGCGTGAACTTGACCCACAGGCACTGCAAACAATTTATATTGTTTTAAAAAATTTAGCGAAATTAATTGCACCTTTTGCTCCATTTATTGCAGAAGAATTATGGCTTGATTTAAAAAATGAAAAAGATGAACAAAGCGTTCATCTATCAAATTGGCCCAAATCCATAAACATTCCAGAAAACGAAATGTTATTAGAATCAATGGAGATGGTTCGTGATTTATGTACAGGGGGTCATGCTTTGCGTAAGTCAGTAAATATTCCTGTACGGCAGCCACTACTTTCATTTACTATCGATAAAGAAATAGATGAAGAATTGCAAGATTTAATTCGTGAAGAATTAAACGTAAGAAATATTGTAATTTCAAATAAAATAGCATTAAATACTGAAATTACAGATGAACTAAAAGACGAAGGTAATTTTAGAGAATTTGTTCGTTTTCTTCAGGATAATCGAAAATCTCAAGGGCTTAACGCTGGGCAAGTTGTTGATATAAAAATAAAATCAAATCATGATGCTTTTGAATTTATAAATCGTTGGCAAGAACAAATTAAAAAAGAGGTTTCTATTAATGAAATAATCACAGATAATTCTTTGAATAGTGAAATATTAAAAATAGAAAACATGGAATTTGCTATAATGTTCGTATGACATCATTTTTCCTAACATTTGCTAGATTTTTTAGAGCATTAAAAAGAAGCGTTAAAGATTCTGAATTTAGAAAATTATTTTTAGTTGTGCTTGCATTACTTTTTTCTGGGATGCTTTTTTATCACCTTGTAGAAGGCTGGAGATTAATTGATGCTCTTTATTTTAGCGTTACAACACTAACAACGGTTGGAACAAATTTTGTTCCACAGCACGATGTAAGTAAAATATTTACCATGGTTTATTTAATTGTGGGTATTGGAGTAATGCTTTCTTTTATTACCCACGTTGCAGAACAAGCTAGAAAAGAAGCGTCTGTTTCCAAAGCTATTGCAATAGAATCCTATGAACAAACTAAAAAAATAATAAATTCAATGAGTAATATGTTTGAACCCAAGGAAGAAAATGAAACAAAAAAAGAAATAAAAAATCTAAATAAAGAATTATAATATCTATGGCATATGATGTTTATTCACTAACCGGGTTTGTTGTTGATGTTCGAGATCATAAGGAATTCGACAAGGTTTTTACATTTTTTTCCAAAGAGCAAGGGTTTGTTGATATTTATGCTACATCTATTTCAAAACCAGAATCAAAGTTAAGATCTTTTATTGTTAGATATTGTTATTTAGATATAGAAATAGTTCACGGTAAAACTGGGTATCGGCTAATTCGTGCAAGAAGTAATGAAAATGGTTTTTTGGTTCACAAAAAAGAAGCATATTTTTTATTAAACAAATTTTGTAATTTATTAAAAAATTTAATACCTAAAAATGTACCGGACAGTTTGGCTTTTATGGTTCTTGTTAGTTTAACAAATCATATTTTAAATAATGTAATTACAAGCTCAGACGTGGAAAAAATATTTTTAATAAAAGCTCTAGAGCTTTTTAGCGCCATGGGCTATAGAGAAAAAGATAAATCTCTTGAGAATATTTCTGTATTTGAAATGAAGACTGAATACGAAAGCATTTTAGATGAAAATGGTTTAACAAATATGATATAATTGTATTTATGGAATACGGGGGAGACAAAGAATCAAATTTTATAAACGACAAAGAAACAAATCTTTATAGTACTTCTCGTGGGTCAGGTAACCCTGTTACTCATGAATTATCTGGAACAGCATTCAGGGTTCGTCAAAAAATTGATGATACTATTTTAGTTGATAAAAAAAATCCAAAAACTCGTGGAGGTTTAGCAAAAAAATTTTTCTTAATCTCATTTCTTATTCTTTGTATTGCTACTTTCTATGCTGGGTATAAATTATTTTTTTCAGAATCCAGAGAAGATTTTATTTCAAGACATATTGATGTAGTTATGGAAACCGCGCCATTTACTCGCGGGGGTGAACCTTTGAATTTAAATATATCTGTTACCAATAAAAACAATGTAGCGCTTCAAAATGTAAGTGTTGAAATAGAATATCCTCGGGGGAGCGAAGCTGTTACCCGGGATGATTTTGAAAGACAAACAGTAGAATTGGGGAATATTAATCCTGGCCAAAAGATAGAAAAGAATGTTACTTTAATTTTATATGGTGAACAAGGTAGTTATAAAGATTTAAAAGCAAATCTTGAATATTCTATTCCTGATTCTTCTTTGTCTTATAATAAAATTAGTAAAGCTGGAATAACTATTAGTTCTTCTCCAATAATAATGGAAATTGATGCACCAAAAGATATTGCACCAAGCCAGCTTTATACAATGAGAATTAGAATAACTCAAAACACAAAAGCTTTACCAAACAATGCGTTGTTTACTATTGTTTTTCCTAGAGACTTTACTGTAGAAACTTTTTCACGTAAACCAGACTATGGTGTTGGAACGTGGCTTTTAAAATCAGTTAAAGAAGGTGATTATGAAGATATTATAATAAATGGAAGATTTAATTCTCAAGAAGGGGACGAGAGATCTTTTAAATTTTTATCCGGAGTTCCCGAGAGCGCTGACAAAAATGAAATCAAAACAAGCTATGTTAGTAAAACCCATGTAGTAACTGTAGCTAAACCATTACTTGATGCTTATATTGTTTTAGGTGAAGAAAAAGGTAAAACCATTGCTGTTGATCCTGATTCTTATGTAACAGGAACTTTGATATATCGTAATCGTTCTAATACTGCGGTTAAGGATCCAAAATTTAGAATAAAATTAACTGGTTCAGCGTTGGAAGAAGCTTCAATTTCTCCAATAGAAGGTTTTTATGATTCAAATACAAAAGAAATTTTTTGGGATAAAAATACTCTTCCTGCGTTAAACAATATTCCTGCGGGTCAAGAAGGGCGACTAACTTTTTCTTTCCGTGTTCTACCAAGATCAGTAAATGGGCCATCTTTTGTAAAAGAACCAATTGTAAATCTGGCACTTTCTTATTCAGGAGTTCGTGATGATGAAAGCCAAACATTTCAAAGTCTTGAAAATATTGAAAATGCTAGTGTTAGAGTATCTACTGAATTAAAAATTTCAGCTGATGTTATTCATGCTACTGGGGCTTTACCACCAAAAGCTGGAAGTGAGACAACATATCAAATTACATTAACGCTTACAAATACTCATAATGATGTTACCGGTGCAAAATTAATTTCTAAAATTCCATTTTATATGAAATGGGTTGGCAAGGTTAGTAAAAACGAAAAAATTTCTTACAACCCAGATACTAGAGAAGTTATTTGGAATTTAGGTGATATAAAAAGCGGTAGTGGAACATCAGCTAATGAACGTAAAGGTGTATTTCAAGTTTCAATTATTCCATCTATCTCTCAAGCAGAATCTGCTCCAGAAATATTACAAAATATTCGTTTTTCAGGAACTGATTTGTTTTCAAATAAAGATGTAAAAGCAATATACCCAAATCTTACAACTAGAATTAGTAATGGTACAGACCAAGATGGTCTTGTAACCCAATAATTAACCTGTTGGTTAAATTATGCTAGAATAAAAAAATGGAAGAGAAAAACGACATATTTGAAAAGGTTGTTAGTTTAACTAAACGCCGTGGATTTATATACCCCAGTTCTGAAATTTATGGGGGGTTTGCTGGTGTATACGACTATGGCCCAATGGGTGTCTTGTTAGCTAACAATATAAAATCTCAGTGGTGGAAAAGTATGGTTCAAAAAAGACCAGATATTGTAGGGCTGGATAGTGGTATTTTTATGTCGCCAAAGATCTGGGTAGCATCGGGCCATGTGTCTGGATTCTCTGACCCACTAATGGAAAATAAATTGACTCACGAGCGTGTACGAGCTGACCATATCTTAGAAGAAATCGGCATACTAGCTGACGAGAAAATGGAAATTGTTGAAATAAATAATCTTCTTCAAGAAAATAAAATTGCTTTAAAAAATATTGGCTACAATGTTGACGATTATACTGAAGCTAAAAGATTTAATCTACTTGTGGAATCAAATCTTGGAGATTTTACTGGAACTGGCGAAAACAAATCATATCTTCGTGGTGAAACTTGCCAAGGTATATATGTAAACTACAAAAACGTGCTAGATACTACAAATGTAAAATTACCTTTTGGTATTGCACAAGTTGGTAAAGCTTTTCGTAATGAAATTGCAGCTCGCCAATTTGTATTTCGTACTCGTGAATTTGAACAAATGGAAATGCAATATTTTATAACTCCAGATGAAGAAATGGTGGAATATGATGCATTAAAAGAATACCGTTGGAAATCTCTACTTTCATTAGGTATTAAAGAAGAAAATTTACGTTGGCACAAACACGAGAATTTGGTTTTTTATGCTAAAGAAGCTTATGATATAGAATTTAAATATCCTTTTGGCTTTAAAGAATTAGAAGGTATTCATGCGCGTGGAAATTATGATCTTACACAGCACAGTACGCACAGTGGACAAAATTTAACTTATTTTGATGAAGAGAAAAAAGAACATTTTATTCCGCACATTATAGAATCTTCTATTGGAGTGGGGAGACTGCTTTTAGCTATACTTTGTCAGTCATATTTTGAGGAAGAAGTAGGAGGCGAAACACGCGTAGTAATGCGTATTCCAAAAAAGATTGCACCTATTCAAGTAGCCATATTACCACTTTCTAAAAAAGAAGAATTATCTATTCCAGCCAGCCAACTTT
This sequence comes from uncultured Candidatus Saccharibacteria bacterium, assembly GCA_964426555.1. Classification (GTDB taxonomy): domain Bacteria; phylum Patescibacteriota; class Minisyncoccia; order Phycocordibacterales; family UBA9973; genus 2-01-FULL-33-17. The sequence goes on from CAYRQJ010000005.1 coordinate 45,965, forward strand.
TTGAAGAACTATCTGAGAATTTTATGTGCCAATATGACGAAACTCAAAGTATTGGTAAAAGATATCGCAGACAAGACGAAATTGGTACACCGTATTGTATTACTTATGATTTTGATAGTATCAACGACAATGCCGTAACTGTACGCGACCGTGACACTATGCAGCAAGAGCGAATTCCTGTAGCTGAATTAACTCAGTATTTACAAAGTAAATTTGTGTAATTCTTATGTTAGAAGGTTTAAGTAATATACCCCTTGATCCAAATGAAAAAGGGAAAGATGTAAATAACGAGGAAAGTAAAAAAGAATCATATAGTGGAGAGCAAGATATGCACGACACTGATTCTGCTTACGAGACCGACAATGATGGTTCCGAATATGATGGTGTTACAAAACCACATAATAAAGATATGGACACAAATCCTTGGGGTGATGAAGAAGAATAGATTGAAAAAACAGCTTAGTTATCTAAGCTGTTTTTGTTTGAAATAATCTAGTATTGCAAAGTTATCATGGTGCCATTTGGGGCCTAATTCTTTTTGTGCTTTTATAGAAGAATTTTCTTTTGGCATATACGAATATACTTTTGCATTCCATTCTAAATTCATTTGGCCAATGGTTTGCAAAGCTAAAGATAAATAATAATCTTCCGCCCAAAAATAAAGTTTTAATTCATCTTTTAATTTTATAATAGGATCCAACCCACCAACTTTTTCATAATCATTTTTTCTGCATGCAAAACATGCGCCAGAAGCAAATTTGTTTAATTCATTGTTTCTAAACTTTCGAAAAAAATATTGTCTTAGCATTGAAATTTTCCAAAATAAATTATTTAGAAAAACTACACGCCCAGCAGACAATGTTATGTCTGGGTTCTTTAGCAGTGGGGCAGTAATGTTTTTTAGCCAATTTTTATCTGCCCATGCATCACCATCAATACAAGCCACAATATCTCCAGTTACTTCTTGGAAGCCTTTTATGCGCGCATATGGTTGGCCATGTGGTCCATTATATTCTACTACCTTTATAATATTAAATTTTTTAGCAATAGCTACGGTATTATCAGTACAATTATGAGATATCAATACTATTTCGTCAGGAGTTATTGTTTGATTTAAAATGCTCTCTATACATTTTTCAATCCATTCTTCTTCGTTATGGGCAATAATTAGTACTGAAATTTTCATAAAATGATTATATCATTTATGGTATAATTTATAAATTAATCACCACCTCTCCCTTAATCCCTCTCCTTGTAAAGGAGAGGGAAACGCAAAAAATGACAATATTAAACAATAAACAAAATTTTAAAGAAAGAAGAAGAGAGCTAAGAAAAAATGCTACAAAAGCTGAACAAATTCTTTGGGAACATTTAAGAAGAAAAAGTTTTCAACTTAAATTTAAACGCCAAAATTCAGTAGGACCTTATATTATTGATTTTTATGCACCAACTATTAAATTGGCAGTAGAACTGGACGGTGAAATACATAAACAAAATAAAGATTATGATTTAGATAGAACTAATTATTTAAATGATAAAGGCATTAAAATTCTAAGATTTTGGAATAGTGAAGTAGAAAATAATATTGATAAGGTTTTAGAAAAAATAAAGCAAAATATGTAGTTAACCCCCTCTGCCTTTACAAGGAGAGGGGGTAGGGGGAGAGGTTTGCACTTGTGCTATAATTTATTTATGACTTACATAAAACTATTTGGCTGGTTGGGGACACTGCTACTAATGGCAACATATTTGTTAAATATTTTTGGCATGATTACAGCACAGTCTTTAATATATTTATTCTTAAATTTATTTGCTGCAATATTCTTGGGTCTACGAGTTTATAAAGACCGAAATTTCTCTAATGTATTCTTGGAAATCTTTTGGGCTGGGGTAGCCATAATTGGGATAATTAAATATTTCTATTAAGAGTGCTATAATCTCCAATATGAAATACAGCATAAAGACACTAAAGAATGGTTTACGGGTTGTAACCGTGCCAATGAAGGATAATCCTACTGTGACAGTTTTAACTATTGTAGGGACTGGTAGCGACTATGAGCAAAAAGATTTAGGTGGAATATCTCACTTCTTAGAACATATGTGTTTTAAGGGCACCACAAAGCGCCCTACATCGTCTATAATCTCTCACGAACTGGATTCACTGGGTTGCGAATACAACGCTTTTACCGACCACGAAATGACTGGTTACTATGCCAAAGGTGATAGTAAACATTTCAAAAAACTACTAGATGTAGTAGGGGATATTTATCTAAATTCTACTTTCCCCGAAAAAGAGATAGAAAAAGAAAAAGGTGTAATTGTAGAAGAATTAAACATGTACGAAGACATGCCTCAGCGTCGAGTGTACGACTTGTTTGACGAATTAGTTTATGGGGATACTTCAGCGGGTAGAAATATTGTTGGTACAGTTAAAACAATAAATTCTATGAATCACGATAAATTTGTGCAATATAAAAATGCGCAATATACAGCTCCAAACACTATTGTTGTTATTTCTGGAAATATCGATGCAAATAATTCTTTCAAGGAAGTAGAAAAAATATTTGGGAATTTAAATAATAAAAATCCAAACAAAAAAGAAAAATCTATAATTCAAAATAATTCTAAATTAAAAATTCAAAACAAAAAAACTGACCAAGTTCATCTTATGCTTGGGTTGCGTGCTTATGATCGAAAAAATCCTAAAAATAAAACTTTAAGAATGCTTTCTTCAGTATTGGGGGCGGGGATGTCGTCACGACTTTTTAATAAATTACGTGAAGAAATGGGGGTTTGTTATTATGTTGGGGCACATGTTTCTACTAGAAAAGAAACAGGAATTTTTGCTATAAATGCCGGGGTAACTACTGCTCGTACTAACGAAGTTATAAAAGTCTTACTTGAAGAATTAAAAAAATTAACCACAGAATTAGTCCCTGAATCTGAATTAAAAAAAGTCCAAAATCTTTTAATTGGTAATATGAAACTGGGGTTAGAAAGCAGTGACGACATTGCCAGTTTCTATGGTAACCAGTTACTACTGCGTGGAGAAATAAAAACACTAAAAGACAAAGAGCGTGATATTATGTCTGTGTCTGCTAAAGATATTATGAAATTAGCAAAAGAAATAGTAAAAACCGAAAATCTGCGTCTAGCCATTGTTGGCCCTGAAACGTTAAAAATAGACGGGAATATTCTAAAATTCTAAACAAAGGGCTGGCTGGTATTGTTTTATGAGATTAGGATTTTATGTTATAGTTATCTTATGTCAAAAGAATCTAGAACAGTACATGTAAATATAAACACAGGTACAATTGTGCGTATTATTTTATTCATAGTATTAGGGTTTTTACTGTATAAGCTAAGTAATTTGTTATTTTTACTATTAGTTTCTATTGTTATTGCTACTTTTGTTGATGCAGTTGCAAGAAAATTAAAGAAATACAGAATACCAAGAACTCTTAGTGTTATTGCAGTATTTCTTTTACTGATTGCATTTTTAGCAGCAATGTTTTATGCCATTGTGCCGGTTTTATTTAATGAACTTTCTCATGCATTAACAATGATTTCAAAATATGTACCCCAGGATAAACTAAAAGCCATCATTGACCCAAATGCAATCAAAAGTATAGACAATTTTATAAATGCTGTGGGGGCTCAAGTCCCAGCATCTCAAGTAGCTAGCACTACAAAGACTTTGATCAGTAATATTTCCGGAGCTTTTTATGGAACAGTTCAAGCATTGTTTGGTAGTATTGCAAACTTGGTGGTTATATTTGTTTTGTCATTTTATTTGTCTATTCAAGAAAAAGGAATTGAAAATTTCTTGAAACTAGTTATGCCAATAAAATATGAAGCATATGTTGTGGATTTATGGGGTAGATCAAGTCGTAAGATTGCACACTGGTTACGTGGACAAATGACATTGGCTGTTTTAATTGCAATTATTACATTTGCTGTACTTTATTTCTTAAATGTTCCGTATGCATTACTTTTGTCTTTACTAACTATGGTTTGTGAACTTATTCCTTTTGGAATGATTTTTGCAACTATTCCAGCAACTTTAGCCGGAATTTCTGCAGGGGGGATAGAATTAGGTGTAATAATTTTGATATTTTATTTCTTATTACAGCAATTAGAAGGCTATGTTTTTGTGCCATTGATGAACAAAAAAACCACAGGGATTTCACCATTAATGGTTATACTATCACTGTTAATTGGAGCACAACTTGCTGGATTTTGGGGTCTAATTCTTGCAATGCCAGTAGCGTTGTTTTTACTGGAATTAATGAATGATTTTGAATCTCACAAAGAAAATTTGCGTAAAATAATTCAAGAAGATTAAAAAATATGTCCAAAAATTTCTATATTACAACTACATTACCGTATGTAAATGCACCGCTTCATATGGGGCATGCATTGGAATTTGTGCGTGCAGACAGTATAGCCAGATATAAAAAACAAACTGGGTTTAATGTATTTTTCAATACCGGAACCGATGAACACGGAATGAAAATTTTTGAAAAAGCTAAAGAAAATAATCTTACTGCTCAGGCTTTTGTAGATCAAAATTTTGTAGTTTTTAAAGAGCAATTACAAATATTTGGCATTAGTGAAGACGCACATTATATTCGTACTACTGACACAAATCACGAAGCAGGGGCTATAGAATTTTGGAACCGGGTAAATAGCAATGGTTTTATTTATAAAAAAAATTATGAAGCAAAATATTGTGTAGGTTGTGAAGCTGAAAAAACCGACAGTGATTTAATGGACGATGGCACATGCCCGCACCACCCAGGAATACAATTGGAAATTATTAATGAAGAAAATTACTTTTTCAAATATTCTGCTTTCCAAGATTTGCTTTTGGAATTTTATGATAAAAATCCTAATTTTATAATTCCTGATTTTAGATTTAATGAAGTAAAAACTTTTATAAAAAATGGCTTACAGGATTTTTCTATTTCTCGTCGTAAAGAAAAAATGCCATGGGGTATACCAGTACCAGGGGACAGTGACCATGTAATGTATGTATGGTTTGATGCATTAACTAATTATATAAACACACTGGGCTGGCCTGATACTGCTGGTGACTTTGACAAATACTGGGTCAACGGTACACCCACACAATACTGCGGTAAAGACAATACTCGTTTCCAAGGTGCAATGTGGCAAGCAATGCTAATGGCTGCAGATGTGCCAAATTCTCACCAAATCATTGTAAATGGGTTTATTATGGGCGGCGGCGGAGTCCGTATGAGTAAAACATTAGGTAACGTTGTAGATCCGCGTGACGTAGTAAATGAATACGGGATAGATGCGTTGCGATATTTTTTACTGCGCGAAGTTAGTAGTTTTGAAGATAGTCCATTTACAATGGAAAGGTTTAAAGACGCGTACAACAGTGGTCTTGCAAATGGTATAGGTAATTTAACTTCAAGAATTTTAACTTTGTCAGAAAAATATTTACCAGATGGTGTTGAATTGGGTGATGCAGATTTTGACCAAGAATTTAATGATGCAATAGAACTATATAATATTTCACATGCGGTAAATCATGTATTTGAATTGGCTAATAATTTGGACCGTCATATTCAAGTAACTGAACCTTTTAAAGTTGTAAAAACAGATTTAGAAAAAGGTAAAGATTTGATAAAAAATAATGTATTGGAATTATATAAAATTGCATACATGCTAACTCCATTTTTACCACAAACATCTGAGAAAATAATTTCTGCTATTAAAGAAAACAAAAAACCAACCGAGCCACTATTTTTACGAAAAGATTAAATAAAAATCCCCGCAGTAATGTGGGGATTTTATTTAATATTTTATTTTTCTATGATCATTAGATAGACTTTTTTTAGTATTTATTTGCTGTGTTTTTAGATTACTTTTTTCTTTTTTAATAAAATCAATAAGTTTTTTGTCATCATTTTTACTTCTTGTATTAATCGGGGTTTTTGCATTTTTTGTTAGCTCTAACAAAATTTGCCTTATATTTTTTTCTTCCATAATTTTAATTAATTTAATTAAACTACAAAATATTTTTTAATGCAAATTAACCAATATTTTTAAGAAAAGACTAAAACCAGCCCCAATATCATGGTTTTCTTTTTGTCTAAATATATGCTACTTTTAGCTTAAATAAAAACTAAATTTATTATGAAAAATGATAACAAAATAATACATGTCCCCATTAGTGGTGGGCCATGTTCAGCTAAAACTAGCAGCTCTGTTCATATCAGGGAAAAAGCTATGCAATTAGGTATAAAAACCATATTTGTACCAGAAGCTGCGCGTTCTTATTTTCAGGCTATTGGACGAGGTACAGAAAGTATTTATGCTCAACAAAGAGGAATATTTTCTCTACAATTAGCCAATGAGGCTTTTTATAGAAAAAAGGCGCAGCAAATTCTGGAATTTACAAATTCAAGAGTTCTTGTTATCTATGATCGAAGTCTGATGGACAACAAGGCTTATATGCCAAAACATCAATGGATCGATTTAATGAAGGATTTTTCTACTAGTGAATTTAAAATATCTAAAAGATACACAAATCCATTACATTTAGTTACGGCAGCTGATGGTGCAGAAAAATTTTATGTAAATGACCCAGAAAGACCAGAATCTCCATCCGAAGCTAGGGTTATTGATCAAAAATTACAAACTATTTGGAATGGGTTAGCTGATCATGTTTCGATTATAAAAAATAAACCAGGTGGGCTTGATCAAAAAATGAATGAATCTTGGGCTGCAATTCTTAAAATAATGGGGTTGCCAATTCCAATTGAAGATGAACTTTGGTTTTCTGTTAAAGAAAATTTTGATCCGTCTCAAATTCATGTTCCTTATACCAAAATATACATTGAACAAGATTATCTTTTTACTAAAAATTCAGAAGACGAGCTGCGTGTTCGAATGAAAGAAATCAGTGGAGAAAGAATGTACATTATGACTTCAAAAAGAGAAATTGGTGGTTCAAAAAGAGAAGAGATAGAAAGACAGCTAACGCCTGATCAGTATCTTAAAATCCTAAATGAAAAAAGAAGTAATCTTCATCGAACAATAAAAAAATGGAGATATTGTTTTATTTATAATTATCAATATTTTGAGTTGGATGAAATTATTGATTATGAAGAATATGGGTTACCTCGTTTTAAAATGGAGTTTTCTCGGACACTTGAAAATCAAAAAGTTTTACTTCCTCCTTTTATCCCAATTTTAAATGATGTTACTGGTGAGAAAAATTACAAAACCAGTCAAATGGCTTTAGTTCATTAAATTACACCTCCTGAAATACGGAGGTTTTTTCTTTTTGACTTTATTAGGGTTAAGTGATATAAAAAATCTAACTTAAAATATAAACGTTATGGAAAATCAAAAAATAGTAAAAAATCTAACTGAAAAACAGTATGGATTATTAAAATACTTCTGCAATTTTCATGAAAAAGATTTTGGGCAATCAAATCAGCCAATCGACGGGAAAGAAGTAAAAGTTGAAACCAGAAAGAAAGATTTAAATAATTACCCTGGGATTCATATAGTCCTGAAAAAGTTCATTTTTAATGACGACTCACCATCAACATACACAGTGGAACTATCTTCCAGTGATGAAGAAAATTTAAAATCAAGTTCTACCGCACTTTTTAAAAGAATAGGTATGGAAGAAGAAGAAGCTTCATTTTAAATAAATTTAAATAAATTTTTAGAGCACAATTGTGCTCTTTTTTTATGCTATTATAATCTTATGAAATTCAATTATTTTGATGTGCATTCGCATTTAAATCTCTCTCCTTTACTGGAGAATAAAGACGAAATTATAAATACACTGCGAGACCAGGGTATAGGTACTATTACTGTTGGTGTAGATTACAATACATCAGTTATAGCGCTAGAGATGGCAAATGAAAATCCGGATATTCTTTGGGCTACAGTTGGTCAGCATCCTAATGACAACCCAGAAGAAATTTTTGACTATAATAAATTTTTAGAATTATCTCGCGACCCAAAAGTTGTAGCTATTGGCGAATGTGGAATTGACTATTATCGTCTAAAAGGCAGTGAAGAAGAAAAAGATATAGAAACAAAAAGACAAAAAGATTTGTTTATTCAGCATATTAAATTAGCCAGTGAAACTGGTAAACCTTTAATGATCCATGCTCGTCCACACATGAATAGTCAAGATGCTTATATTGATGCCATAAGAATTTTAGAAGAAGAAAAATTTAGTGGCCATGCAAACTTTCATTTTTTTGTAGGCGATATTGAAACTGCACAAAAAATAGTAGAAAAAAATTGGAGCGTGTCTTATGACGGTCCAATTACATTTAGTTCTGAATATGACGAAGTTATAAAATCTATTCCAATACAAAATATAATGTGTGAGACCGATGCACCTTTTGCAGCACCTGCTCCATATCGCGGGCAAACAAATTATCCGCAATATGTAGAACATGTATATAAAAAAATAGCTGAAATAAAAGTTGTTACCCCTGAATTTATGCGTGAAGTAATGCAAGAAAACATAAAAAGAGTATTTGGGATTGAGTTTTAAAAAGTCCTCCTCCTGCGAAGGGGAGGATTTAGGTGGGGTTAGCTAATCTTTACTTTTAATAAAAATTGTGCTATATATAGACCATGAGTATTAATAAAGAAGACATGTTAGTCAAGGTCTACGAGCTTGGCTACCACCTGATTCCGACATTAGCGGAAGAAGAGGTTCCACAATATGTCAATAAAATCAAAGATGCGCTCGACTCGTACGGGGCGGTTATTATTAGTGAAGAAATGCCAAAACGTATGGAATTGGCATACACAATGAACCCAAGTGTTAAAAACAAAAAACAAAAGTTCGCCAAAGCTTATTTTGGATGGATCAAGTTTGAAGTAGACACAGAGTCAGCTAACGCTTTTAAGAAATTAATAGAAGATATGGATGAAGTATTTCGTTCACTTCTAATTATTACAGTTCGTGAAAACACAATGGCTCCAAAGAAATTGTTTAGTGCTCCAAAGAAAAGAACAACTCACCACGCAAGTAGTGACGAAAAGATTGATGTTGCAGTAGTAGACAAAGAAATTGATGCTCTTGTTGACGGAGAAACTGAAGATGCAATTACTGCTCCAGAAGTAGAAGAAGTAACAGAAGACACAACACCAGAAGATACAATTTAGAAAACAATTAATAATAATTAATATAAAACTATATGTACTATAACCAAGCTCTAATAATAGGAAACCTAACTCGCGACCCAGAACTAAAAGCATTGCCAAGTGGTATCAAAGTAGCAACATTTACAATTGCCACAAACCGTACTTGGAAAAATCCCCAAGGTCAAAAAGAAACAGCAACTGACTATCATAATGTAGTAGCATTTGGTAACCAAGGCGAAACAATCGCACGGTACATGAAAAAAGGTAACATCATGATGATAAACGGACGCATGCAAACTCGTTCTTGGGATGGCCCAGACGGAACAAAGCGTTACCGTACAGAAATAGTTACTGATGGATTCCAATTTGGACCAAAGATTAGTAATGGTAGTGAAATGGGAGTAGCTGGACCATCTGCATTCAAAGGCGAAGATACATCTATGGATGGGTCAGCTGATGATTTCGGACCAATCGATTACCCGCAAGAAGATAATAACCTGGAAGACATTCCTTTTTAATTTATAAATTATGAATAAACAAGATTTTTTTACTCAAAATAATCTAAAGCATGTGGACTATAAAGACACAGAACTATTAAAAAAGTTCTTGGCTCCAAATGCAAGATTACTTTCTCGTCGTAAGACAAACCTTACAGCAAAAAACCAACGCAAGATGGAAGAAGCTGTAAAGCGCGCAAGATTTATGGGATTACTTCCATTTATCGCAAAATAATAGTTTTTTAAAACACAACAAAAGCCTCAGAAATGGGGCTTTTGTTGTGTTTGACTTTCTTTAAAATTTGTTTTATAATATGTAAAATTATTTAAAATATGAAAAAATTCTTTAAAGGTTTTGTGTATGCCGCGAATGGTATTGCCGAAGCAATAAAAGTTAGAGGAAATATTCTTGTGCACTTATGTGCTGGAATAATTTCCATTTTTATGGGCTTTTATTTTAATATTAGCCAAATAGAATGGGTGTTTGTCACCATACTTATTGTTCTAGTTATTGCAGCGGAAATGATAAATACATCTATTGAAAAAGTTGTAGATATGATTTCTCTTAATAAAAATGAACAAGCTCGAATTATAAAAGATATCAGTGCTGGGTCAGTATTGGTTATCTCAATTGGAGCATTAATAATTGGGTTAATAATATTTATCCCAAAAATTTTCTAAAAATTATTTTTTTAAAGAAACCCGGAATGATTTCGGGTTTTTATTTTGTGCTATAGTTAGATTATGGAAAAAAATAATAGCTTAGAAACTATGAAAAAATGCGCAGCAATGGGGGATAAAATTTTTGCCCAAGTTTGTGTTCAGCTAAAAAAGCATGCTTTAAAAACAGAAATTGAATTAGCAGATTATATAAAAAATGAGATATATAAACTGGGGGCAAAAGAATCTTTCCCGGTAATTGTTACATCTGGTCCAAGAGCAGGGAATAATATTCATCCCACTCCGACTACTGCTGTAATACAGGGATTTGTGATTATAGATTTTGGTATAAAGCTGGGCGGGTATTGTAGCGACATGACCCGTACAGCATATGTTGGTAAGCCAATGAAAGATGAGATTGCAGTATATAATACCGTTTTAAGAGCCCAAATTGGCTCTACAAGCTACCTTAAGTCTGGTTTACCAGTATCTGCACCAGACGCATTTGTACGAGGGATTTTGGCTGAAAATAGGTATAAAGGCAGGGAACTGGGGCAATATTTTATTCATACATTAGGGCATGGAATATCTAAAAAAGTCCACGAATCTCCAAAGATTTATTATAAATCAAAAGAAATTTTTAAAATGGGTAAAGTTGTCACATCCGAACCTGGGATATATATTCCTAAAACCTTGGGCATAAGAATAGAAGACATGTATTTGATTACTGACGGAGAACCGCAACAAATTACCAAAAGTAAAAAAGAGTTATTAGTTTTTCATAAATAAAAATCCCAGACGTCCAACGTCTGGGAGTCGAAAAAGGGAAGTAGTATATACTAAAAAAGCCTTAAAAATAAGGCTTTTTTAGTAATTTTGTTTAAATATCCTTATAAAATAAGGCTAAATGGGGAATTAAGAAGTTACTCTTTCTGCGTATTCGCCACTGTCAGTATTTATACGTACAGTTTCGCCTTCGGCAATAAACAGTGGAACTTCTACTTGAGTACCGTTTTCCAAAGTAACACGCTTGTTACTACCACTGGCAGATGCGCCTTTTATAGCTGGTGGGGCTTCTTTAACTACAAAATCCATTTTTACTGGTAGTTTGATACCAATTATTTTTTCTTCGTCATCAAAATCAAATATCATTGATTCAACTTCACTGTTTGGTTTTAACCATTTTTTGTTGTCACCAACCAATGTATCTTCCAAAGTGAATCTATTTGACGGGTTTTTGATATCACAAAACCAATGTTCAGTCCCCTTTGAATATAAAAATTTTATTGGGCGCTTTGTAATGTCGGCTTCATCCACACTGTCAGAAGCATGAAAAACTGTGTTTACTCCACGACCACTAACTAACGAACGCATTTTTACTTGGTTCTGAGGTTTTCTTTGTTGAGTGCGGGCTATATGATAGTCTAAGACTACATAAGGTTCATTTTCGTAGATTATAACCTTGCCTTTCTTTATTTCGCTGTATTCTAACATGGGTATATCTTAACTTAGTAATTAGTATTTTTCAAGCTATATAAAAATAAGCTCTTTTCAAAATGCACACATAATTCTTTGAGAAGAATTTGCTCTGCTCGAAGGATGGACCTTCTGCGCAAGGCATTTTTCAAAGACTTATTTTCTAAAGTCCTCCTCCTGCCAAGGGGAGGATTTAGGTGGGGTGCGCGTTTTAATCTACTTTAAACTTTTCGATCATTGGTAGATAACCTTTGTGTTTACCAGCAAATGATTTTGTCATATCTTCGCCACATTTAAATATATCACCACCTGTATGTTGTGATTTAAATTCAGTTACATCATAATTACCACCTTGAATTGTGATTATACATCTTTCACCTTCTGCTAATTTTTCTTTTTCACCGTCAGTATTTACGGTTGCAGATTGTTCTGTGTCTACAGTGTAATTGTATTCTTTGTATTGTTTTTTGCCTTTTACAATTCCAAAAGCAATTATCACTACTGCCAAGATTACAATAACTAATGTAATTTTCTTATTTGTTGTCATATTACTAAACTTTATTTTTTATAAACTTTTAATCTTATAAATTAATTTATTCTCCTGACTGCGCAGGCAGGTCTTCACTAGCACTAGTCTTCAAAAAATTTCCTTGCATTACATCAAATTGACTTTTAATGTCTTCAAAAATTGCTTTTGCTAATTTTGGGTTTTCTTTTAAATATGTACGTGTAGCGTCATATCCACGAGCCAGTTTTATTTCTTCTTCGCCAGCTTTTGGTTTTACAGGAGTATAGCTATACGAGGATCCTGATTTCGAGACTACTTTACATTGTTCACCCAGTGCAATTAATTCACCTTCGTGAGATATGCCTTCACCATAAATAATATCAAATTCAGTTTGTTTAAAAGGAGCTGCAACTTTGTTCTTCACTACTTTTACACGAGTTCGCGACCCCACAACATCTTCACCTTTTTTGATTTGAGCAATTCTACGAATGTCTAATCTTATGGAAGTATAAAATTTCAAAGCTTTACCGCCTGGAGTAGTTTCTGGGTTACCAAACATTACACCTATTTGCATACGAATTTGGTTGATAAATATTACCACAGTGTGCGAGCGTGCCACAATTGCTGTTAGTTTGCGCAAAGCTTGAGACATTAGTCTAGCTTGTTTACCCATATGAGATTGACCCATGTCGCCTTCGATTTCGTCTTTTGGAGTCAATGCTGCTACAGAGTCAATAACAATTACGTCAATTTTTCCAGAACGTATCAATGCTTCGGTAATTTCTAAAGCTTGTTCACCATGGTCAGGTTGAGATATCAATAATTCTTTTGTATTTACACCCAAATTCTTTGCGTATTCTGGATCCATTGCGTGTTCGGCATCAATATATGCACAAGTACCACCTTTTTTCTGAGATTCAGCAACAATATGTAATGCCAATGTTGTCTTACCACTAGATTCTGGTCCAAAGATTTCAATAATTCTTCCACACGGGACTCCACCAACACCCAGAGCCATATCTAGTCCTACTGATCCAGTTGGGATAACTGAAAGATTTACTTTAGGTTTGTCACCCAATTTCATTATTGCACCTTCACCGTATTTAGATTCTATAGACCGCAAGGTTGCTTCTAATGCGGATGAACCCAGTTCTTCTTTTGGAGCCTTTTTTGCTTTTTTTGTAACTGCCATACAATTATTTTTATTACTTTTAATTAATTTTTATTTTCATCTAAATTTAAATGCGCAAATTCTTTTCCTATTTCATGAATACTCATGCTACCGCTCATTGTTATTTCTTTTGTGTGTGTACGCCCACGAACATCTTCAGCGGTGATTGTAATTTTATTCATTCCGGGTATCAAAACTAATTCATCAGCAAAATCTCCATGGGTGTTTATTAGTACAGCTCGTCCATTTATAAACAAAGTTCTTGCATGGTTTGCATTACCTGTAATTACAAATGAGTCTGGGGTATTGTTGTCACTAATTGTATCAAAGATTTTTATATCAACACCACGCATCACAGGAATAATTCTCATCACTCCATATACCAAAACCATTGACCCAAAGCCAACCAGTAGCCATTTCCATAATTTTCCTCCGATAGTGTTGATAGAATTTGTCATATACTATATTTCAACTTCGTTATTTATTTCACTGTCGTGTTTGACCAATACTTCTCGTGGTTTTGCACCGTCTGCTGATCCAATTATACCACGGTCTTCTAGCATATCCATTAGTCTTGCAGCTCGGGCGTAACCAACTTTCAGTTTTCTTTGTAGATACGAAGTACTAGCGCGTCCAGCATTCATAATCTCTTGTTTTGCTAACTCATACATTTCATCGTCATCGCCACTGTCACCATCAAGAGACGCTGAGAATATATCAGTATTACTGCCAGCATTGTTGCTGGTTTGGAAATTTACTTCATTAGGTAATTCGTCTTTAAATGCATTTACAAGATAAGCCACGACATTTTTAACTTCGTCTTCAGATATAAATGCAGATTGCAGTCTTTCTGGTTGAGGTGAATCACTGGATAGATATAGCATATCTCCTCGGCCCAATAATTTTTCAGCACCAGGCTGGTCTATAATAGTACGAGAATCAATTTGTGATGCTACTTGCAATGCTACACGTGTAGGGATATTGGCTTTGATTAGTCCAGTAATGACTTCCACGCTTGGTCTTTGTGTAGAAACAACAAGATGAATACCCACAGCACGAGACATTTGGGCCAGTCGCACAATTGCAGATTCCAATTCTCTTGGATATGCTTGCATTAAATCAGCCAGTTCATCAATCACAATTACTATATATGGCATTGGGTCTACACCAGACTTTTCTGCATTTTTAGCTACAGTATTGTGATAAGATTCAATATCGCGAACTTTGCAGTCTTCCAGTATATCGTAACGGCGCTCCATTTCTTTTGCGGCCCATTTTAATGCCATGATGGCTTGTTTTGGTTGAGTAATAACTGGAGACAATAAATGAGGAATACCATTGTACAATGTTAACTCTACGCGTTTTGGATCTACGAATATTAGACGCAATGCATCTGGTCCATTTCTATATAGTAGTGATGTTATCAATGTATGAATAGTTACAGATTTACCAGACCCTGTAGTACCAGCAATCAAAGCATGTGGCATCTTTGCGAGATCTGCTACTACAGATTTACCAGACAAACCTCGTCCCAATGCTACAAGTAATGGCTTCTTACCTTCCGCATAATTAGAATCCGAGAAAAGACTAGCCAAACCAACCATAGATTTAACTTTGTTTGGTATTTCGATCCCCACCAAAGATTTACCAGGAATAGGTGCTTCGATACGAATTGGGTGCGCCGCCAATGCCAATGCCAAATCTTGTTGTAGTGCAATAATCCGAGTTAGTTTTACACCTTGAGCAGGTTTCAATGCGTAACGGGTTACTGTTGGTCCAACAGTGATTTCGTCCATTTCTACATCTATACCAAAGTTAGCCAATGTGCGTTTTATAATATTTGAATTAGCCTTAATGTCACCAACATTTGGTTTACCTTTGTCAGTCTCTAGTAATGACAGTGGTGGTGGGGTATACACACTGCGTTTGTGAACTTTGACTTCAAAATCGGCACTTGGAATAGTTTGCATACCTGTAACTTTGACTTCTTTTTGGGTAGTAGGGGAGATTTTTTTAGGAGATAAAATATTCTTCATTTCATCTTCTAATGATTCTGTTTCTTCCTCGTCATCTTCATTTTCGTCATCAATAGCATCTTCTTCGTATTCATATTCGTCCTCGTTTTCTTCTTTTTTAGATCGCATAAATGCTGGCAATTGTAGCTTGAATGTGGGTAGATTAAATCTGTTGGCGTCAATATTGACATGACCAGAATCAGACAGTAATAGTACACAAACTATCAGTACTCCTGCGAGTAATACCGCACTGGTAATTGGCCCAATTTGACTACGCAAACTAGTAGCTAATACGTCTCCGGCAGTGCCACCCATGTGTGCAACGGGGCCCAAAATATTTAGCAATGCCAAGAAAACAAAAACCAAAATCAAGGTCAAAATTGATGGTAAAATTTTGAAACTTATCTTCTTTTGAAACAATAATTTTACACCCAAAATTGTCGTAAATAATGGTAGTAATGGGTACAGTAAACCGAACACATTTTCCAACTTTTTATACAGCGAAATTCCAAAATTTCCAGCTTGTCCAAATGGTCCCAAAATCAGTATTAAAGACACCACAATTAGTAGTAAACCCAACAAAGTTTTTTTAGTTTTTGAGCTCACGGAAACGGGCTTGATTTCGGGGATAGAAAACCGTGGCAGAGATAAATCTCCGTCTTTAATTCCCAGCAACTTGCCACCTTTTTTTGATTTTGTTTTTGCCATCTTTTTTATAAAAAAATATGTATATATTATATGTTTTTTTACACAAAAACAAAAGGGGAAAAGCTCTTATATTTCAGCATAAAATGTGTTCTAAATTTTTAATTTATTACGGACATTTTACAGGTCTTACGGACATAAAATCTTATTAAAGACATTTGCATCTTTATAAAAGACATGTATAATAACAATATCAATTTCTTACGGACATGGATGTCCATGAGATAAAATTATAAAGGACAATGAATAAATTATGGCTGAATTAGAAAACACACAAATCGAAAAAAAGTCTTATATTACAACAACTTCCTATCGGACATCTATGTCCTTGATAAAGAAATTGCAACAAATAACGATGGCTGTATACATGGTAACTGATTGTGTGGAAGATTCTGAACCATTGCGCTACGAAGCCCGCTCAGCCGCATTAAGCGCCATGAAATCAATCTCTAAAGTTATGGGTTATCCGCAGACCAGTTCAGTAGAATTTCGTGCTGCAAATGCATCTGTAAAATTGGTAAAAGAACACATTTCAATACTGGAAATCATGGGCTATGTTTCATCTATGAATGCCAACATTTTGATCAGCGAAATTGATAAATTTATTGCCCGTTTAGACACATCATTACTCGACATTGATTCACCTCATGAAGCCAAAATTCCCCTACGATCTGATATGACATTTGGTATAGACTTAGGAGAGCTTTTCTTTAAAAATAATACTGAAAATAACAGCCAAAATAACCCTGAAAATGAGACCTATAATGAGGCACAATTTGCAGGAGAAGATATGGTTCAAAAACCCCTTGGCCGCCTGGAAAAAGAGATGGGTAAATTAAAGAGAAAAAGCCTGATTTTGAAGCTATTCCGCGAGCTACCATCACCCAATGGTTTCAAGGAACTAACCATGAACGAACTGGTGGAAAAATACAGCCGTTATGGTGGGGAAGGCCAGATCAGTGAAAAGACAATTCAACGCGAATTAGGGGAGCTAACTTTGGACGGAACCTTGGAAAAAATTGGCCAAAAAAGATGGGTCAAATATCGTCTAAAAAAATAAATCGGGGGCTATACATTTGCTGTGGATAACCTTGCGAAAAATAGCTCTATTATGTTATACTAATTTCAGTGGACGGATTTTATTCGTTCACCCATTCGGACCGATCATTGAAAACTGAATATCGACCGTGAACGCATCATATGTGTTTGCATCAACTTCAGTTCGGTTTTCGCACAGTGATGCTCTGATTATTTTTTATTAAATTTTCTTAGCATGATAGACACTTTGCGGATATCGGTTTCACTGTCGGCATCCGTATCGGCCCTGTCGACAAGGCGGATAGCATTGCTAAAAATAGTGTACTATTACGCTGTTACAATGTTTTCTGGGCAAATTATTTGTTAATTCAAATATGGCGCCACCGGAGATTGAAAGATACTTTAAAAATATTTTTTAATCTTTGCGTTCTCATACACTGCGCTACGTTTTCGTGTATGTTCCGGACAGATTATTTCACGGAAGTTGAAAATTTATTTCTAAATAAATTTTTACAAGTTTATAAATTCGGATAGAGGAATTTATTAACAAGAAATATATTTGGTGCATCTTCGCTTATACTTATCTAATTAATTTTAGAAGGTGTCGAAATAAGCAATAAATTATGCATCGTAGAATACATATATATGTACATGTTTATTTTATAGACAATGGCATGTGTAGGTATCACCTACAAAAAACAAATTGAATTTTATTATGACTAAGTCAAAAATCGTCGCTTTCGTAGCTGCGTTTGCTGTTCTTGTTTCAGCTGGTACAACATCAGCTGCTTACATGTTCAACACAAACCTTGGCTTCGGAATGCGCAATAGTGATGTTAAAGAACTTCAAATGCGTCTAAACGCAGAAGTTGCTACAACATTGCCTGGTACAACATACTTCGGATCTTTAACTAAATCTGCAGTACAAAAATACCAAGCTATGAAGTCAATTTCTACAACTGGATTCGTTGGTCCTTTGACTCGTGCTGCTCTTAATGGTTCTACAGCTCCATCAGGAAATCTTCCTGCAGGTTGTACAACAACTTCTGGATTTTCTCCAATATCAGGTGCTCCATGTAATGGAACAACAGGAAACACACAAACAGGTCCTGTAACAGCAATGTTAGCTACAACTAACCCAGCTTCAAGTACTCTTGTTGCAGGTCAAGCTACAGCAAACATGGCTCAATTCACATTTAGTGGAACAGGTACAGTTACAAGTGTAACTCTACAAAGAATTGGAGTATCAGCTGACTCAACTCCTTCAAACGTGTACCTATTTGATGGTGCTACTCGTTTGACAGATGCTGCTGCTGTTACAAACAATGGTATGGTAACATTTAACAATCCTTCAGGTATCTTTATGGTAAGTGGTTCAAAAACTATTTCTGTAAAATCTGATATTGCTTCTGGAACTTCAGGGCAAACTGTTGGATTTAGTTTGAACTCATTTGCTACTTCAGCAGGTACAACTACAGCTAATATCTCTGGAAACATCCACTCAATAGCTTCAGCTACTCTTGCTACAGTTGCTCACAACACAGTTACTCCTTCATCTGCTACAGTTAATCCTGGTTCAGGAATTACTGTTTGGCAAGATACATTTACTATCTCAAACAGAGATGTAATGATGAAGCGTTTAGCTCTTCGCCAAGTTGGTTCAGCTCCTGCTAGTTCTTTCCAAAACTTCAAACTATATGTAAATGGTTTGCAAGCTGGAACAGCTACTGGTGTTGACGCAATGGGATATGTTACATTTGACATGTCTGCTGCTCCAGTTTCTCTTGTTTCTGGATCACGCGTAGTTCGTGTTGATGCTGACATCGTTTCAGGTTCTTCAAGAACATTCCAATTTTCACTTCGTCAAGCTGCTGATGTTGACTTCGTTGACTCATCATTTGGCGTAAATATTACACCTGGTATCTTTACAGGTTCTACATGTACAAGTTCATGTACTCCTTGGACTTCTGCGGCTGCTAACACAATCTCAGGAACATCAGGAGGAACACTTACAATTCAAAAAGATAATGCATCTCCTTCAACAAGTCTTACTTTAAATGGAAATGACGTTAATCTTGGAACATTCAAAGTAACTGCTTACGGTGAAGCAATCAAAATTGAAACATTAACACCAGGATTTACATTTACAGATGGTGGTGCAGCTAACGCTGCTGCTACTTTACGTAATGGACGTCTTTTGATTAATGGTGTCGCTTATGGTTCAACAGCAACATTGCTTGCTGCTGGTACATCATTTACTACAAACTATACAGTGTACCCAGGTACTCCTGTAATGGTTGAAGTACATGCTGATGTATACGATAACGATGGAACAGGATCACTTGATACAAGTGATACTATCCAAGCAAAAATCGTAACTGGTTCATCAAATGCACAACGCATGGATTCATTGGGTTCATTTAACGCTCCTTCAAGTCCTGTTACAGCTAACACACTTCCTATAGCTACAGGAACAATGACTCTTGCAAAAAATGGTACATATGTTAACCAAACAACAACACTTCCTACAACTAACTTCAAAGTTGGTTCATGGAATCTTACAGGTTCTTCAACAGAAGATATTCTTCTAACAACACTTTCACTTGATGTTGATGCAGTTTCTGACAACTCATTTGAAAATGGTGATTTGACAAACATGTATGTAGTTGTAAAAAATGGTTCAAATGTAGTTGCTCAACCTTCTGCTCGTCAAACTGCTACAGCTGCAGATAATAATTTCTCAATAAACTACACTCTTCCAAAGGGTCAAACTTTGAGTATTGAATTATATGCTGATTTAGCTGATGATGGTCTTAATGCTGCAGCTGGTTCTGAAGCTATTACTTCAACTGATTCAGTTAAGACAGATCTTACTGTTACAGGTATTTCACTTGTTGGTAATACTTCTGTAACTGCAACTTCTGCTGATACTGATGGTCAAACAATTGCTTACGGTGCTCCTACTCTAACAGCTACTCTAGATGCTTCATCTCCAGTAATTGCTATGGTTAGTGATAACCAAACAACAGATTCTGCTGCGTTTAAATTCTCAGCATTAACTGCTAATGCTACTGTTACTGATCTTACATTTACACTTCCAGCTGCTGCTGCGACAGTTGTTAATAATGTACATCTTTACGAAGGTTCAACTTTGATCGCTTCAAGAGCAGGTGCTACAACAGTTACATTCTCTGGTCTAACATGGGGTGTTACTGCTAACACATCAAAAGTTCTAACAGTTAAACTAGAATTAGGTTCAATTGGTTACGGTGCTGGTACAACAGGTGCTACATTAACTACAACACTTACAGGATTTACTGCTGTTCAAGCAGGAGTTTCTGATGCTTCAGCAAACGATGCTGGTCCATCTATTGAAAATGATCCAGCAGGTGTTGCGTTAATTACTCGCGCTGCTGTTCCTTCAATATCACAAGGTACACTTTCAACTTCATTAGTTAATGCTATTGAAAATGATATGTACAGCTTCACAGTTTCTCCAGCTGGTGGTTCAGTTGCTGTAAAACAATTGAAATTCACAGTTGTTGTTAACGATAACGTAGGTACAAACGACACATTGACAGTTGGTTCATTCAAACTGTTCCGTGGTTCAACAGATATCACTTCATTAGTTGATATCCACAATACTGCAGGTGCTACAATCGAGAGTACAAACTCTTTGGCTGAAGGTACTTCAACAGCTATTGTTACATGGGCAACTGAAGAACAAATTAGTACAGCTACAACATTCACTTTGAAGGCAACTCCAACTGGATTTAGTACTGCTGCTGATGATGATTACATCAATGTAAACATGGCTTACGATAGTGCAGCTCATACTGCAGCTAATAGTTACTTGATCGACCTTGACACTACAGGGGCACAAGCAACTATCGGTCTTGCACCAACAGGTGGTGCAGCTCAAGATGATTCAACTCATGGTACTGATGGTGCTACAGTTACTGATGGTCCAAATGTAATTTGGTCTGATATTTCTGCTCTGCCTCACTCTGAGACAGTTGTAGATGCAGGAACTACTGCTACTTCATCAGCTGATTGGGCTAATGGTTACTTGATACAATCAATGCCTCTAACTGGTCTAACTAAGAACAACTAATGTTCATAGTTTAACCAACAAAGGTTAAAAAGTATCTTTCTTTAAAAAAGAAACAAAAACACCCCGAAAGGGGTGTTTTTGTTTTGGTTAATTTTTGCTATAATGACTGTATGAAAAATCAAAAAATAAAAAATATAATTATATTATTAACAGTAATATTAGCAGGTTTTCTAATTTTTTCTTATTATTCGAAACCAAAAGAATCCTTAAACAATAGTGAAAATACACAAAATCAAGAAGAAGTTACTACAATAGTTGATAAAAATAAAGATACTGGATCTGTTACCCAATCTTCTGATCTTGAACAAAAATTTAATGCGTCTATGGTTTCAGCTCGAAATGCTATGCTAAAAGCTGATTATTCTTCTGCAATCAAATATTACAATCAAGCTTTAGAATATAAACAAGATGATACTGCTTACGCTGGTTTGTTTACGGTATATTTAACACAAAAAAATTGGCAAAAAGCTTTTGATTCAGTTAATAAAGCTATATCAATTAGTCCTGTTTGGGGTGATTATTGGAAATGGAAAATATTAGTTATGAACGAAGGCCTGAAAGCAACCTTTACAGATCTAAAAAAAGTTTACGAAGAAGGGTATTTAAAAACTAAGACAGAAGAAAAAATTAATCTTGTTACTTATTTTGCTAGTATTGCTAGTTCAAAGAATCAAAAAGAATACGCAATTTCTTTATGGCAAAAAGCTATAGAATTATCTCCCGAAAATAAAGCTACTTATCAAGCAGAAATAGATAGATTAAATAAGTAAGGTCTATATATACAAAATCCCCCTGATGGGGGATTTTGTAATTGTATTATCCATATAATCAATCTAAACTCACCCAATACTTATCCACATGTATAGGTCTTGCCTTAACATGTGGATAAGTATTGGGTATTGCTAGTTTTGTTTATTTGTGTTATGGTAGCTTATTATGAAATTACAAGAAATCAAGGCAAAATTATTAAATAAAGTTGATAGCAAAATAGCTTGGACTATTGTTGGGACATTAGCTATTGTTCTAATCGTTGTGGTACTAGTTTGTAACACAAAAACTAACAAAATTAGTCAAGATGTATTAGATGGTAATACAGCAGACAAGACTACTGAATCTAAAGAAGACATTGTAAAGCCAGTTGCTACCACAAAGCCAGTAGTAAAAATGAGTTATGCAAATGCATTAAATATTTATAAAGACCGTCGTATTCAATTAAATGACGCTTGTCAGGCTATTCCAAATACAATGACTTTTAAAAACGGTACTACTATAATGATAGATAATCGTTCAAAGACAGCTCGTAAACTAAATATAAATGGCGCGTATACTGTGGGATCATACGACTACATAACAGTAAAATTAACTTCAAACACACTACCTAAAACAATTTTAATTGACTGTGGAGCTAGTCAAAACGTAGCAACAATCCTGTTACAAAAGTAAAATAATTTTTAACTTTTAAAAATAAAAATTCCTACTTATCCACATGTTAAGGC
Source organism: uncultured Candidatus Saccharibacteria bacterium (assembly GCA_964426555.1). Classification (GTDB taxonomy): domain Bacteria; phylum Patescibacteriota; class Minisyncoccia; order Phycocordibacterales; family UBA9973; genus 2-01-FULL-33-17. The sequence continues at coordinate 68,804 of CAYRQJ010000005.1, forward strand.
AAGACCTATACATATCTGTATATGTATATATCTCAAAAGAGCAGCTTTATTGGCTGCTCTTTTTGTTTATACTGAACACCGCTTATTTAGTCTTTAGGATGTGTTTTCCTAAACTAAGTTATCCACATGTTAAGGCAAGACCTATACATGATAAAATTATAATAGTTATGAGTACAAGAAAAGTTTCATTTGTTTTGGGTGAATATTATCATCTGTATAACAGGGGTAATAGTAAACAACTAATTTTTCTTGATGATTCTGATAAAAGACATTTTATAAATCTTCTTTATTTATCAAATACAACAAAAAGAGTTGTGATTGATCGTGTATCTAAAAATATATATGATTTCGACAGGGAAGAATGTCTAGTTTCAATAGGTGCGTATTGTTTGATGCCGAATCATTTTCATATTTTAATTACCGAAAAAACAAATGGTGGAATAAGTAAATTTATGCAAAAGTTAACAACTGCTTATTCAATGTATTTTAATAAAAAATATAATAGAACTGGGGCATTATTTGAAGGAAAATTTAAATCACAACACTTGAATAAAGATGAATACTTGAAATATGTCTTTTCTTATATACACCTAAATCCTTTAAAATTAATAGATAAAGATTGGAAAATAAATGGAATACAAGATAAAACAAAAGCTTTGAATTACTTAAACACGTATCAAGAAAGTAGTTATTTAGACTACCTTGATATTAATCGCAAGCAAGGACTGATACTTGATAGAGGATTATTCCCAGAATATTTTCCAAATAAATATTCTTTCGAAATCGAAATATTTGACTGGTTATCTTATAACGAAGATGTATAGGTCTTGCCTTAACATGTGGATAACTATGTTTATTTAGTGTTGTGCTTTTTAAAAATTGTTATAATTTAGTTATATGAATATAAGACAGTTTTATGTGCTGATCTTTACTTTTTTATTAACAAATATTTTTGGAACTAATTTAGTTTTTGCTGATACGACATACAATAATGCTTTCCAGTTACAAGCTGAAGCTATAAATAACGGGGGATATATAAGGCTAACCAAATCTGGTTCGCCTTATTTTTTTCCTAATAGCTTACAAATTGAAGCAAATATTACTGTTGACATAGACCCAGGGGTGGTTATAAACATGGGGGACCGGTCTATGTCTATACAAAATGGAACTATAAATTTTAATGGTACACCTGATGACCTAATAAATATAAATTCACAAAGAGCTATTTGTAGTTGGTTGGGGGCGGTTTACCCAGGGCAAGCTCCAACTGTAAATTATAAATATGTAAATTTTAATAATTGTTCAACGGGGATGATTATTTCTAAAAAGGTTACAAGCTTGATTGAAAATGTAAATTTTAATAATGTTTCAGATTTTAATATTTATATAAATGCAGGTTCTAAAACAACAATAAAAAATATACAAGATAATTATGACTTGGGTAATCCGCAGCACGATACAATTTTTATTTCAGTCTTTGACACTTATAGTGCGTTGGACCCAGTATTATTAAATGTTTTTGATAGTAATTTCTACAAAAGTAAAAATAATAAAATTCATATTGCTGATTATACTTTAGGGAATTTTCAACCAGACTCAGCTGTAATTAAATTCAACAACAATAATTTTTATGGATTTGTTCCAAGTATCATATTAGAGAATAGTCCTTTTGTAGTATGGGATGAGTATAATAGTTTTAAACCTAATTCTTTTGTGCCGGTAGATACTAAGAATAATTATTGGGGGGCAGATGCCGGCCCGTACCACGCTGGTGGTGCACCCACAAATGGTCCACAGTTGCCAACAAATATTGTATATGACCCGTATCTAACTCGTGACCCAAACAGTGTAAAAGAATGTTGTTCTAGTGTTTTATTTATCCCCGGGATAGAAGGTAGTAGGTTGTATAAAGAAGATATATCAAATATAGATGGAGAAGATCAATTATGGGAACCCAATGTTCCAAGTGACATAACTGCTTTAAATGGTGATGCGCAAGGTAATACGGATAGTTCTATTTATACAAGAGATATAATAGAAAAGACGAATATTACAAATGGGTCTCCTTTAGATAAAACTATTTATAGAAATATGGTTAATAATTTACAAAGTTTAAAAGACACAAATAATATAAAAGATTGGCAACCATTGCCGTACGACTGGCGAGAAAATGTAAACGACATAGTTTCCAATGGTATAAAATATCAAGACAAAACAATAATGTTAATACCACTGGTGGAACAAATGGCTAAAGATTCGGACACTGGTAAGTTGACCATTGTGACTCATTCCAATGGTGGGTTATTAGTAAAAATGCTAATTAAAGAATTGGAAAATCAAGGCAAATCAAATTTGGTAGATAAAGTTATAATGGTTGCAGCCCCACAAAATGGAACACCAGATGCTATTTTTGCACTACTTCATGGTTTAGAATTTGAGAAAGGTTTTGGTTTAATTGCGCAACAAAGATACAATCGTGAGTTAGCAAAAAATATAGAAATGACATATTCGTTATTACCAAGTAGAAAGTATTTTAATTCAAACCAAACCTCAGTTTATTTCGGTGCTTCTATTGGTGACTTTCAAAACCTTGTAGCTAATTATGGTAATGAAATTAATAGTTATGATGAACTGAAGAATTTTATATTAGCCAAACAAGACAGTAGACCACAAGCAGAATTTAATAATACCAACCAAATTGGTATTGGTAATGAATATTTATACAACAAAGCCGAATTGGTACATAATGCAATAGATGATTATGTTTTTCCAAATAATATAAAATTGTACCAAGTATCTGGAACAGGGTCGTATACAAATGAAAGTATAATTTACAGAAAACGCAAGGTATTATTTAAAGACGTATTTACTCCGTATTTAGTAAAAAATATTTATGGTGATGGCACTGTATTAAATAGTAGTAGTACTGTAATGCCAGGCGAGAATTATTATTTAGATTTATTTAATTATAATAAAGATAATAGTAAAACTTTAAACCATGCAACAATTTTAGAAGCTGATGTATTAACTGATTTTATAAATAAAGTAATTAAAAACGAAGACTTATCAATTCCATATATCTATAATACTTCGCCACTTTATACTACAGTTCCAACTACTATTGTTAGCATGCATTCACCCGTAGATATACATTTGTATGATTCTACAGGTCGGCATACTGGGCCGGTGTATACAGATGTAAATGGGGTAACAATAAGATATATTGAGGAATCTATCCCAAATTCCCATTATGAAATAATAGGGGACACTGCCAGTATTATAATAACTGGGAATGAAGAATATAAATTAAAATTGGACGGGTATGATAGTGGGGTATTTACATTGGACATTGATAAGTATATTGAAAACACAGAAGTAGGCAATATTAGCTTTGTGGATTTGCCAGCAACTGTGGATTTGATTAGTAAAGTTACAATAAGCCCCAATACTATGAATGACCAAATAATTTTAGATGTAGATAATGATGGCGACCCAGACTATGTTTCTAAAAGTAGTGGGGAATTAGTAAATTTACATGAGCATGATTGTTCAAATAAAGATAAAGATACAAAAAATAAAAAAGACAAGCAAAAAGAAACCAAAGAAAAAGATAAAGTTTGTAAAGATAAAAAACATGATAAGGAAAATAAAGATAAAAAACAAAAAGATGACAAGCCTAGAAAATATCATAATAAAAATAAGAAAGATTAATATTGTGGTATAATTTATTAGTAATAGTTTATATAAAATTTTATGGAAAGTACTTTTGGTAACGGTTTTGAACTTTTAGGTTTTTTTATAATATGGTTAATAAGTTTGCCAATTGGTTTAATAGTATGGTCAGTTTTTAGAAAAAAAATTTTAAATTTTATTAGCTCATGGACGCTTTGGTTTTCTTTTTTCTCTATTTTTGTTTATTTGAAATCAGTAGATATTTTTGATAAAAAACAGGCACTTATTTATTTTTCTATAAGTTTATTTATAAATATAGTTTTTTTAATTTTTATATTTCGTAAATCTCAAAATTATAAAAAAACTACATTAGCTATATTAATTAATTTAGCTATTTTAACTTTAGCTATTTGGTTTTTTAACACATATTAGATAAATTTATAAACATACGGAGATAAGATCTCTGTATGTTTATTTAGCTTAGAGTGGAATTAGTAGTAGGGCAGAAAAATAAAAGCTGTGTTATAATACGCATATATGAATCATGCGCTAAAGGTTATTGTTGGGTTTACATTTATGATAGCAATAGGTCTAGGCGTGCTTTACTATGTGGACCAAGCTGGAGCTAGTAAAAATGGTTTAAACCCAGTAAATGCCGGCGCTGGTTGTGCTGCAAAGGGGGATTGTTAAAACTAAATAATCTTGATATATAAACTACCAAGCCTTGCGGTTTGGTATTTTATGTTGTATATTTGGGTTAACCATTTAGGTAGTGGCGTTTTCTAATCAAACCCTTGGCGGGCGGCTCTGACTTCAATCCTGTTTAAATGTGTTATTTTTACAGAGCTGCCCCGCTTTGGGTTTATAGAATTACTATTATCTTTGTTCTTTATTAGATCATTTTTGATCTTTAAATTTGAAAGTCTTGGTTTCATTTATATATAGGCCGTCTCTTGTTTTGCTGAGCAAGAGCGGTCTTTTCTTTTGAATCACAGGCTTGCAATTTTGCAATTTCATGCTAATATAATTCTATTGGCTGTAGACAGTAGGTTCACCCACCAAAAATATTATTATTTTAGGCGGGTAAAATAAATCCTACCGAAGTCGAACCTGTTAAAAAACAACAGGGGACTACAGCCGCAATTTTACGCAAGTAAAATATTAGCGGTTCATTTTTATTTAATATGGCAATTACACTTGCACAAAAACAATCTCAAGTTACAAACTTGGCAGAAGTTTTAAAAGGCAAGGAGTGTGTTGTGTTTGTCGAGTTTGGCAAATTCACAGTAGCTGACACGAACATGTTTCGTCGAGGGTTACAGGATGCTGGTGTTACTTATACTGTTATCAAAAAGACGCTTGCAAAGCGTGTAATGGGCGGTATAGGTTACGCAGGAGAACATCCAGAATTAGCAGGACAAGTCGGTATCGCAACAAGTACAGATCCTATCGCAGCAGCCCGAGCAGTTTTTGAATTTTCAAAAGCTCACAAGGGAACAGTGTCTATTGTTGGTGGCGTGTATGAAAATACATACCTGGACAAAGACGCAATGATGGTTATTGCAACTATCCCTGCTCGTGATGTTTTGTACACACAACTTGTATCAGTACTGATTGCCCCAGTACAAAAATTTGCAACCGTTCTAAACGAGATTGCAAAAAAACAGGGCTAATCTATTTTAATAGATCATACTAGTAACTAATAATAATTATGGAAAACACAAAATTCGCTTCAATGATTAGCGAAATCGAAAAAATGTCAGTACTTGATCTTCATGAGCTTGTAAAAGCTTTAGAAGAAAAGTTTGATGTTAAAGCTGGTGCTATGGCAGTAGCTGGCCCAGCTGCAGCTGGAGAAGCAGCAGAAGAAAAATCAGCATATACAGTTGTACTTGCAGCAGCAGGTGAACAAAAAATTGCTGTTATGAAGGTTGTAAAAGAAGTTCTTGGTCTTGGACTAAAAGAAGCTAAAGATTTAGTTGATGGTGCTCCAAGTACAATCAAAGAAGGTCTAAAGAAAGAAGAAGCAGAAGCTCTTCAAAAACAACTTATCGAAGCAGGTGCTACAGTAGAATTGAAATAAATTTTACAAACTCAAAAACTCCCTCTCTATCGGGAGTTTTTTTTGTTGTGTAAAAGATATGGGTTAGGGCTACCATAGCCCCGGCAAATATGGTAGATTATATAAATGGAAAGGCTCGGAATACTGTTTGGATCGTTACCGCGGGTAAAGCTAATGCGTCATTTCTTAATGAACCCAGATGCGAAATATACCGTCAAAGAATTGGCTACAAAAGCCAAGGTTCCTTTATCTACTGCTCGTAAGGAAATATTACTGCTTAAAAAAGCTGATTTAGTAAAAGACGCTGTTGCAACTATTACTACATCTCGTGGTGTTAAAAAAACCAAAGGTGTTACCATGAACACTGCTTTCCCATATAAAGAAACTTTGGGTGATTTATTGTTACAACCTCAAACTATCAATAAACCTGAAATTGCAAAAAGATTTAAAAAAATTGGTAAAATAAAACTACTAGTTATTTCTGGAATTCTTACTGGCATGTCAGATTCACGAGTAGATGTTTTAATTGTTGGTAAAGATGTAGATACAAAAAAATTGGAACGAGCAATGCGTGAAGTCGAAGCCGACATTGGCAGGGAATTAGTCTACGCAGCTTTTGATACCGATGATTTTATTTATCGCATGAATATGTACGACAAACTTATTGCGGATGTTTTAGATTTCCCACACGAGAGATTAATTGACTCTATAACCGTAGCAACAAGACGTACTGTTAACTAAATAGTTATCCACACAGCAAACCAGCAAATCCGGCAGATACCGGATTTTTTGTTTATTACTTGGTATAATATAAGTATTAATAGTCGATATTAGTTAATAGTTTATTTATTTTATCCGTATGGATGTATTTACTACTTGGGCTGACGTGTTCCGCGTATCACTACAAAGCGTAACCGTTGGTGTCATAGATTTTTTGCCAAGTTTGCTTTTAGCAATTGTTACTTTTTTGATAGGTTGGGCATTTGCAGGTATCGTATCTCGCGCAGTTCAATCATTGTCTAAAAAGACAAAGTTTGAAGATTTGTTTAACCAAGCAGGTATCACAGGATCACTTGCAAAATCTGGTATTCATTTCTCAGCTGGTAAATTAATTGGTGAAATTTTGCGCTGGGTTTTAATAATTGTATTTTTAATTCCAGCTTTAGAATTGGTTGGACTTTCAGAAATAACTTCTTTATTAAAAACAACAGCAATTGAATTTTTACCTAAAGTAATTCTTGCAGCATTTGTAATGGTAATTGCAGCAGTAATTGCCGAAGGTATGCAACGTGCAGTTGCAACTGCAGCAGGTGCAGCAAATGTTGCTTCAGCAAAAACATTGGGTTCATTTGTAAAATATTCTATTTGGATATTTGCAGCATTAATTGCATTAACAGAATTAGGAATTGCATCAACATTAATCTATATTCTTCTAATAGGAGTAGTAGGAATGTTTGCAGTTGGTGGTGCTATTGCAATTGGTACTGGTGGCAAGGATATTGCTCGCGATATGCTTACTCATATGCGTGACGAATTCCGCCCAAAACGCTAATAAAAACAAGCTTATATTCTAATGTCATTTTCCCCCACTATGTGAATAGTGGGGGACTTGACTTTTTATAGCCGATACTATAAACTCGTTCTATCGATATGTTTACAAGTAATTATCTTCCAATGGTTCGCGGCTAGTACTGCTTCTTTTGAAGTAATACACAGCGCCGCTACAGCGGTTTTTATTTTTGTCCATATCGGTGCGGAAATGAACTTTGACAACTACATAGAGAAATGCAAGTATTCTCGTGTGATTTTCCGAGATTTGTGGTACGACATCACAAACTCTGGGTCTTTTCTCACACGGGATGTAGGTAAAAAATTACTGTAAACAATTCCGGGCAGTCTTAGACGAAAGTTTAATTCTGCTAAGAAATTAGAGAAACAAATCGCGTACTTATAAAGATGTACATTTATGTACTCACTCACAAGTACGCGTCAGTTAAGTTTAATAACTAACTGCAAATATATAGTGGTATATATGGTTCCTGATAGGAACCAAGAGCATACGGTGGATGCCTAGGCTTTAAGAAGCGATGAAGGACGTGATATGGCTGCGATATGCTTCGGGGAAGTGCCTAATAACTTTTGATCCGAAGATTTCCGAATGGGGAAACCCTATACTGTAAACCAGTATAATGTAGGACTAGACTTTCTACATGCGCACCCAGGGAAGTGAAACATCTCAGTACCTGGAGGAGAAGAAAACAAATCTGTTTTAAACAGAAACATTTCCTTAGTAGCGGCGAGCGAAAAGGAAGGAGCCCAAACCTAGAGCAAGATGGTTTGTTTGATAGCAATATCGAACACTCCATCTTGATCTGGGGGTTGTAAGATGAAGACGTCGTTTTACGAGAAGAGTTACAAAATATATGTATAAGTGAAATATCTGGAAAGATATACCGCAGACGGTGATAGTCCCGTAACTAAAATACATATGTCTCTTTTGTCTTTATTCTTGAGTAGCACAGGACATGACTAGCTTGTGTGAATCCAGCAGCACTAACTGCTAAGGCTAAATATTCTTAAAGACCGATAGTGAACTAGTACCGTGAGGGAAAGGTGAAAAG
>CAYRQJ010000006.1:0-42572 GCA_964426555.1 uncultured Candidatus Saccharibacteria bacterium
CGCGGCGTCGCTCCGTCAGACTTTCGTCCATTGCGGAAGATTCTCGACTGCAGCCACCCGTAGGTGTATGGGCCGTGTCTCAGTCCCATCGGTGGGGGTCAGCCTCTCAGCTCCCCTAAGCGTCATAGCCTTGGTGGTCCTTTACACCGCCAACTAGCTGATACTTCACAGGCCTTTCCCTAAGCGAAAAACTTTACTCCGGAGAGACTATCGTGTATTAGCTCACCTTTCGGTGAGTTGTTCACGACTTAGGGGGAAGTTCCTATGTATTACTACCTCGTTCGCCACTAACTTTAAACGACCTTTGACTTGATATAATCGCATCTCGGGAAAAATAAAGTCCGTTCGACTTGCATGCCTTATCCACGCCGCCAGCGTTCATCCTGAGCTAGGATCAAACTCTTTTGTAAAGTAGTACTATAAATAGTGACTACTTCATAAAGCGAAACAAAAGAAAGTTAATTCTATTTTGTTCCACTGGGAATTATTATTTGCACTTGTTTGTGTGATCTATGTCTAAAATGCCACTCCTGGCAAATTAGATCTTGTTTAATATGATCTTAGTATAAAAATGTCAAAGTCCAATTTGGGACTAAATTAAAATGCCCTATATAAATCAGGACACTAACGTAATCACTCCAAGTAGTATACTCATGGCAAAAAAAAAGTCAAGTCTTTTTATCCAGGAGATGTAGATAACTTTTTAAACAAAAACCCCTTTATAAATAAAGGGGTTTTAAAGATACAAAATACACTATATATATGTATGTAAATTATGAATTATTACCGTATTCCATACACATATCGCCCATAGCAGTTCTGGTCTTTGGACCAACTACACCATCAGCTCTTACACCAAGATCTGACTGCATTGATTTAACCGCGGCAATAGTTACTGTATCAAAAACTGCAGTTATTTCAGAATCATAGTATCCTGATTGCATTAGAACCTCTTGCAGAATTTCTACTTGAACACCACGACTACCTTTTTTCAAAGTTCTAGTAATTCCAAGATCAGCACAGGTAATAGTATCACTACCAGCACCCCCATCCATAATTACTTCTGCAGCATATGCACCACCTGCAAAAACAAAACTAAACATTAACGCACTAATTAAGATTTTTTTCTTCATAAATTTTTTATAAATTTCTAACACATAAATTATAGCACCATGATATTAATAAGTATAGTAAAATTGCAAAAATTTATGCACTATGCTATATTGATTTGGTATGGAACTCGTTCGCGTTAGTTTACCTTGGGTGATTCTAGCTGTAGCAATACTAATAATAGCATCTACGCTACTTCAGCATTCCGACGCAAGTCTTGGAAGCGCTTTTGGTGGTTCATCTGATAGCTCTCTTCACAGAACCCGCCGTGGATTTGAAAAATTTATTTTTATCTTCACTATCATTCTTGGTATAATATTTGCTGGGCTTGTTGTTTTGTCACTTTACCTAAAAGTAAACTAGCCTCTTGCTAAATTAATTAAGTACACTAACTGTACTTGTTCATACAACTATTACATGCTAAATGATCATTCATATGAATAAGATGCGTTTTGCGCGTTTGCATAAAAAATGGCACGATTTTGAACACGGTATCCGTATTCTTTTTCAGTCTCTCAATAAAAATCAAAAGAATTTAATTATCGCAATGGTTACGGTATGTGTTTTTTCAGCTATATTTATTATAGCTAGAACACGAAGTAACGTTTTTATGGTATTACCCATCCCCGGTGGAACATGGACCGAAGGATTAATAGGAACCGCTAGATTTATAAACCCAGTATTGGCAGTTAGTAATATCGATAAAGACATTACTTCTATTGTATTCTCTGGATTAGTTAAAAAATTACCTGATGGTAGCTATATTGGTGATATTGCAGAATCTTACGAAATAGACAATAGCGGATTAGTTTATTCTTTTAAAATAAGAGACGACGCAGAATTTCATGATGGTAAAAAAATAACATCTGAAGATATAGCTTATACAATAGAGAGAATCAAAGACCCATTAGAAAAGTCTCCAAGAAATGTTGAATGGCAAGGTGTAACTGTAAAAATAATTGATGAACAAAATTTAACACTAACTTTAAAACAGCCATTTAATGACTTTTTAGATATCGCAACAGTAGGAATATTGCCAAAACATATTTATGGTAAATATTCTGCAAATGAATTTGCTCAAGCAAAAGAAAATCTTGAAGCAGTTGGTTCTGGACCATACAAAATAACAAGTGTTTCAAAAACCAAAAATATGCCGAAGTCTATTAGACTAACAAAGGCATATCGTGGAGAAGATAATGGTTATATAAAAAAAATTATCTTTAAATTTTACGACAAAGAAGAATCTGCAATATCTGCTTTGAAATCTGGGAATATTGACCATTTTGGTGGAGTAACAGCAAAAGATGCAAAAGAATTAGAAGACAAAGGATACACCATAACTTTATCTTCCCTGCCTCGAATATATGGTATATTTTTTAATACAAAAAAAACTAGTATTTTACTACAACCTCATGTAACAGAAGTAATTGCTAGTAGTATAAATAAAAAACAAATCGTTGATTCAGTATTGGATGGTTTTGGTGGAATAATTGATGCTCCAGTTCCAAGTGAACTTTATAAAAAAATTAATTATAAATACGAACTAGTTAATGTTCCAAAAACATTAACTAGTGCAGGTTGGGAAAAAGGAGAAGACGGAAACTGGGAAAAAACAATTTCTACAATAAAGCCTGGAAGTAAAAAATCTCAAAAAAGTACAGAGAAATTATCTTTTACTATTACAACCAGTGATACCCCAGAATTAAGAAAAGGTGCCGAAGAAATTGCTGCGGAATTAATGGCAAATGGAATAATTGCAACAGTAGCATCATACGATAGCACAACTTTGGAAGAAAAAATTCGTACTCGTGATTATGAAGCACTATATTATGGTATTCAAATGTCTAGAGAATCTCAGGTTTATGCATTTTGGCATTCATCTCAAAGAGAACACCCTGGGTTAAACATTGCTGGATACACTAACGCAAAAGCTGATCTTGCATTGGAAGAATTACAAAAAGAAACAGACCCAGAAGCAAGATTATCTCTTTGGAAAAAATTTGCAATTGCATTTTACGCAGATACTCCAGCAGTATTTATATATTCCCCATCGTACATCTATGTCCATAATCAAAAACCAATCTTTGAAATGCCAAACAGTATCACTAGCGCAAGTGATAGATTTAATAATATAAAATCTTGGTACTTGGAAACAGAAAAGGTTTTACCTTTTGTTTATAAACTTAAAAATAATTAATAATAAAAAATACAGAAATGATAAATAATCAAAAACCAGCTCATAATAAAAATGTGAGTAAAAATAACCAATCAAACACAAGAGTATACCGTAGAGAAAATACTACTACAGGTGCACAAATTAGTGAAAATTCTAATCTGCAAAGCAAAAGAAGAATCACAATAAACCCACCAAGTAGAATACATACTTCTGCAAATAGTGTAAATAAAGAAACTTCTCCAAAAGCTAACCATGGCCAGAAAAAAAACAATCTAAAGAAACCTTTGGGGGCTAGTTACCAATTCTCAAAATTTGGGAAAAGCAAAAATGCTAATGTTCCCCGTTCTTTTTCTCAGCCATCATTGATTGAAAAATATACGTCTAAAAATAAATTAGCAATTCTTCCTCCTAAAGATGGTGATATTCGTATTATTCCACTGGGTGGAGTAGAAGAAATTGGTAAAAACATGACCGTAATTGAAATTGGCGAAGACATTATAGTTATCGATGCCGGCATGCAATTTAAAACTGAAGAAACTCCAGGAGTAGACTACATTATTCCAAACACGACTTATCTTGAAGAAAGAAAAGACCGTATTCGCGGAATTATTATTACTCATGGACACTTGGACCACATCGGTGGGCTATCTTTGGTTGCGTCACGTATTGGTAACCCCCCTATTTATTCACGTCATCTAACAAATTTATTAATCCAAAAAAGACATGCTGATTTCCCAACACTTCAAAAACTAAATTTAGTAGATGTTGAGAAAAATGAAGTAGTTACATTAGGCAAAATGCGTGTTCGTACATTTGGAGTTACACATACTATCCCTGACTCTATGGGAGTAATTATTGAAACAGCACATGGATTAATCGTAAATCCTGGAGACTACAAACTGGGGCAAGATGTACACGGGACTCCGGCAGAATCTGAAGAAGAGGAATACAGTATTTTTGAAAAAGAAAAAGTATTATTGCTTTTTGCTGACTCTACAAATATAGAAAGAGACGGGTATTCTATCCCAGAGAAATATGCACATGACGGATTAGAAAAAATTGTAACAAGTATTAAGGGCCGATTAATTATTTCTGCATTCGGGTCACATATTACTAGATTGATTCATATTATCAATGTAGCAGAAAAATTAAATAAAAAAGTAGCATTAGAAGGTAGATCAATCCGAACTAACCTGGAAGTTGCTATTCAAGCTGGAATATTAAAAGTAAAACCAGAAACAATAATTTCAACAGAAAATATTCAAGACTATCCAAAAGACAGAGTAATTGTACTTTCAACCGGAGCCCAAGGAGAAGAATTTTCTGCATTAATGCGTGCAAGTAACAAAACTCATCGTAGTTTCAAATTAGAACCTGGAGACACTATTGTACTTTCAGCTTCTATTGTTCCTGGAAATGAAATCTCTGTACAAAGACTAAAAGATAATTTGGCGCGTCAGGGCGTAAAGATAATAAATTACAACACAAACGAAACAACAATCCATGCCACAGGTCACGGAAACAAAGAAGATATCCGTTGGCTACATAAAAAACTAAACGAAAAATTCTTTATTCCAGTACATGGATGGCATTCATTTTTGCGTCAACATGCAGAACTGGCAATGGAAACTGGTATCCCAAAAGAAAACATTATTGTTCCAGATAATGGCTCAATTATTGAAATTACAGACAATGGTAACAAAATAATACTAAGAAAAGAAAAAGCATCTTCTGCAAATATGGTAGTGGATGGGCACAGTGTTGGTGATATGCACGATGTTGTAATTCGTGACCGTCAAATGTTAGCACAAGACGGTATGTTTGTATTGATTGCATCTGTAAATTCTCGTACTCGTAAATTAGCTAAATCCCCTGATATTATTTCTCGTGGGTTTGTATATTTAAAAGAAAACCAAGAATTATTACGTGATGTGCGAATACTTATAAAGAAAACAATAGAGAATGGTGAGCTACCGTTAACCGAAGGAGCAATAGAAATAATCAAAGAATCACTGGGTGAACAAATTTCTAGAATTTTATTTCAAAAGACAGCAAAAAGACCCCTGGTTATACCTGTTATAATTGCTTTATAATATTAATATAAATATGAATTTAACTAACATTTATACAAAAATTCTATACTTTGCTTATTTTTTCTTTTCTTGGGGAATGGGTTTTACTGTATATTCAAACTCTTCAGTAATAGAAAGTATAAATGGCCGTGAAAGTATTGGTGTTATATATGGTATATCTGCGGCACTTTCGTTAGTTCTTTCAACATGGGTTACGCCTCATGTAATAAAATTTTTAGGTAACCGTAAAACTGTAGGATTAGCAATTTTATTAGAACTTTTGGCTATTTTAGGTATTAAATATATAACAGAACCAAAATTGTTTGCTGTATCTTTTATCTTATTTTTAGCTGCTCAAATATTGATATCATTTAATTTTGATATATTTTTTGAACATAATACAAAAAAAGATAATTCTGGAAAAGCTCGTGGCATAGTTGTAGCATTGCAACATGTTGGTAGAATGTTTGGTCCAATTATAGCTGCGGTATTAACAGTGCGTATTGGAATAAGAGCTCCTTATGATTTTTCTTTAATCTTAATTTTAATTACTGGAATATTAATTTATTTTGCAACGAAAAATTTTAAAGACAAAGTTTATGTACCATCATCTTTTATCAAATCTATAAAAATAATTTCCCAAAGACCAGATATATATAAACCACTTAGTTCTATTTTATTACTACAAATATTTTATGCGTTAATGGTTACTTTTGTACCTGTGTATCTCTCAGATGTACAAAATATTAAACCAGAAAGTCTTGGTGTGATATTTACAGTAATGCTGACACCATTTGTGGTATTGGGATATCCTATGGGAAAGAATATTGATAGCGGAGCTTCTGGTAAAAGAGCAGCGCGTTATGGTTTGTTTATTATGGCAATTACAACAATAGCTTTTCCTTTTATAAATACAACATCTTTAGTTGTTTGGGGGTTGATTTTGCTAATGTCACGAGTTGGTGCAGTAATGCTTGAAACCGCAGGAGAAGGAATATTCTTTAAAAGTATTACAGAAGAAGAAACTGAATTATTGGGTATAATGCGAGATATGCAACCAATTGGATATTTTATTGCATCATTCATTTCTGTAATTATTTTATTCTTTGGGAAAATTGAATTTATTTTTTATGTTGTTGGTTTAATTTTAATTATTGGAATAATAGGTACTTATAAAAAGAAAAAATATGCGAATTAATAAATATTTAAAAGATAAAGGATTAACAACAAGACGCGGAGCCGATGATTTAATCAAAAAAGGTGCGGTACTTATAAATGGTAAAATTGCAAAACTGGGAGATGAAGTAGAAAAAAATGATGCAGTAACCATAAAAAATAAATCTGGTGTCAACGAAGAATCTTTGTATTATATTGCATACAATAAACCAATAGGAATACTAACTAACAAAGACACAGCTTCTGGAACAGATATTTTGTCTCATACAGTATTTAAAAATAACAAAAATGAAGTAATCAAAGTATTCCCTGTTGGCAGATTAGATAAAGATTCTCATGGGTTAATTTTATTAACTAATGACGGAAGAGTAACTGACAAATTACTATCTCCAAGATTTCTACACGAAAAAGAATACTTGGTTCATACAGATAGACCTTTTAATGATTTCTTTTTATCAGCATTGTCTGCTGGAGTACGCATTGATGGCTCAGTAACAAGAAAAGCAATTGCTAATAGAGTAAAGAGCAATAGCTTAAAGATAATCTTAACTGAAGGCAAAAAAAGACAAATTCGTAGAATGTGTGAAGCCTTGCATCATAATGTTGTGGATTTAGAAAGAATAAGAATAATGAATGTTCTATTAGGCAATTTAAAAGATGGCGAATATAGACATTTAACAAAAGAAGAAAGAAAAATATTCCTTTCTTCTTTATATCTCCAAGAATTAGGTAGTATGATTATTGCGAAGAAGACGCCAAAACCACCTGTAATTGTTTCTCCTGCCCCGAAGACAGCACAGTTAAAGACAAAGTCTGCCCAACCTGCAAAGAAGAAACAACTTCAGAAAAATTCACGTCCGAAGAAATTTTCTTCCCGTTCACGCTCAAAATAATATCGTTTTCTTTCAAACCAGCCAAATCTGCTGGAGAACCTGGAATTATCCCAGGTTCTTCTTTTGTTTTTCCTGGTCTAATAATTATTCCATAATCTACAGATAAATTATTTGCCTTTGCTATTTCAGGAGAATTTTGAATATATCTAACACCAACATAAGGTCGAGAAACAATGCCGGTTTTAATTATTGAATTTATAATACTTTTAACAGAATTAATTGGTAGTGCAAAACCAATATTTTGCCCGTTTTGTGCCACTGCTACATTTACTCCAATCACCTCTCCGTACATATTTAATAATGGACCACCAGAATTCCCTGGATTAATAGCAGCGTCAGTTTGAATAATATTATTTAATGTCTCGCTACCGCCGTTGCCAGTACTGGCGGTAATTGATCGTCCAAGCCCAGAAACTATACCTTGAGATACAGTATTTTGAAATTCAGCCAATGCATTACCAATTGCAATTACTTGCTGTCCAATTTCTAGATTACCTGAATTACCAATTTGTAAATAACTAAATCCTGTTCCATTGATTTTTAAAACACCGATATCGATTACATTATCTCGAGCGATTACTGTTGCTGGGTAAATTTTACCATTTGATAATTTTACAGTATATTCAGCAGTAGTATCAGCAATAACATGTTTATTTGTAATAATATAGCCATTACTAGATATTAAAAATCCAGATCCCCCGCCAATATTTTTTTTCTCTGTACCATTTTGTCTATAAATTGGTTGCAGTAACTGACCAAATATACCAAATGGGTCAAAAATATTATTATTTGGGATTGGTGTACTATTTTGAACTATTTCATATTTTGGAACTTCTTTTGTAATTATAATTGAAACCACAGCAGGGTTTGCAATTTTTACTACATCAGTTACAGACAATTTTACTGGTGTAGTATCTTTTTTAATAACATCAGTTGCTACCGCAAAAAGATTATCAATAGTTTTTTCTTTGGGAGCTAAAGTAATTGACTGATTCCCTTTTATATATTCTTTAACTAAAACTGATAATTGATTTTTATTAAAATATCCAATTCCAATAATAATAGCCAAAATAAATACAGCACCCAGGGCTCCAAAGATAAACGGGATTAAAAATTTCTTTATATTTATATTATTATTTACGCTAATTTTTTCATTAGCATTTACAGTGTCTATATTATTTACATTATCATTTATATTTTCTTCCATAAATTAATATATTATTATAATAAATCTTAATACGAATAATATTACTATTATATAACAAAATCCCCTTTTAGGGGATTTTGTTTATAGTACAAAAATATTACATTTGCCCCATTCCTCCTTGTGCTGGCATTGCTGGCTTTTTTGTAGCGCCAACAATCATATATAGAGCACTTAGACCAACTAGGATGTACACGATGTTTGCAATCATAGACATACCAAAAATAGTTTCTACAAGATTAAAACCAAAAGCTCCTACAAGCCCCCAGTTTAATCCTCCTACAACTACAAGTATGAACGCGATTGTTCCCATTGTTCCCATTTTCTTCATAGTGATTAATGAATTATGCATAAAAAATTCCTCGACCTCGTTACCTATATAATTATACCTTATTTAAATTTGTATAGTGATAAATACTAAATCACCTGTTGAAAAGTCCACCCCCTGTGCTATAGTGGATAAATTACGGGATCGTCTAATGGTAGGACATCGCCCTCTGAAGGCGACTATCTTGGTTCGAGTCCAAGTCCCGTAGCCTTAAATCAGAATATCAAAAAAATATATTTATGATATAATACTTTTATGGAAAATGATAAGAATTTATTACAAAAAGACGGTTTACTAACTTTAGGAGATATTCGTAATGCTTGTGAATTTAGATACGGTAAAAATGGTGAAATGGTTGAAATTTGCCAACTTTCTGAAGAATTACGCCAAGGAATTGATTCTCTTTTAAAATTCCCCCGTATTGCAGCAATGTATGGGTCAGCAAGATTAAATGAAGACCATGAAGACTATAAAGCCTGTGAAGAGCTAGCCTACAGACTGGCTCATGATTTAAACTATGCAGTACTAACTGGTGGTGGTGGTGGAATAATGGAAGCTGGTAACCGCGGAGCAGTGCGTGGTGGTGGCCGAGCAATTGGTGCCACAATTAGACTACCTCATGAACAAAACACCAATAAATATGTAACTGATGTTATTCCTTTTTATTATTTCTTTACAAGAAAAGTAGCTTTGCGTTATTCGACTGAAATTGCAATTTATTGCCCAGGTGGATTTGGAACATTTGATGAATTTTTTGAAGTATTAACTTTGGTTCAAACAAAAAAAATGAATAAAATACCTATTGTTTTATTTGGAACAAAATTTTGGAATCCACTGGACCAAGTTATAAAAACTATGCTTGTAGAAAAGTATGGGACAATCTCTCCTGAAGATAGAAAGCTATATGTAATTACTGATGATATAGAAACAGTTATAGAAATGGCAGCGGCGGCAGAAGCTAAAGACCCATTAAACCCAGAAGTTTCAAATATTGAATAATTAATATATCTAAAAAAATAATCCCGCATTGCGGGATTATTTTTTATTCTTTTTATCTAATGCGGCTTTGCAAAATGCAGTAAATAATTTATGTGGTGACAAAGGTCTTGCTAAAAATTCTGGATGAAATTGAGTTGCTATAAAAAATGGATGTACAGTTCTTGGTAGTTCTACTATTTCACATAATAACCCATTAGGAGATAATCCTGAAAAAACTAATCCCGATTTTTCTAACTGCTCTACATATTTATTATTTACTTCGTAGCGATGACGATGTCTTTCTATTATTTCATCTTGACCATAAGCAGATCTAGCGATACTACCTTTTTTAAGGATAGCAGGATATGCTCCCAATCTCATTGTTCCACCCATTTTACCCATACCTGTAATATTTTCTTTTTGATCGGCCATTACATCAATAACCAAGTTCTTTGATTTTGGATTAATTTCACGCGTATTTGCATCTTTAAGACCTAAAATATTTCGTGCATATTCTATTACGGCCAGTTGCATACCATAACATAAGCCTAAATATGGAATTTTGTTTTTACGAACAAACTCAATAGAGCTTAAAATACCTTCGATTCCTCTGGAACCAAAACCTCCGGGAACAATAACTCCATCAAATTTTTTTAAATCCTTTAATAAACCCGGATCTTTTTCGTAAATTGCACCATTAATCCAAGTTAAGACTGGCTTACGATTTACTGCATAACTAGAATATTTAATAGCTTCTATAACAGAAATATACGCATCAGACAATACAAAATCTCCCGTATTAAAATATTTACCAATGACAGCAATATTTAATTCTTCTTTTACATGTTTTGTTTTATATACAAATTTATTCCATTCTTTTGCCCCATCTTGATATTTTACAGGACAAGCCAGACCCAAGGTCTCACAAATAATATCTGATAATCCTTCTTTCTCGAAATTAATTGGAATATCATAAATACTGTTTACATCAGGAGCAGAAATAACTCTATTTGCTGGAATATTACAAAAAACAGAAAGTTTTTCTTTTCTTTTGTCATCCATCTTTTCTTTTGAACGGGCAATTATAATATCGGGTTGAATACCAGACGCATTTAATGTTCTTACTGCATGTTGAGTAGGTTTAGTTTTCATTTCGCCAATTGTGCCCGGAACAGGTAAATAAGAAACCATAACGAAAAATACACTTTTAGGATGTTTTATCTTCATCATTCGAGCAGCTTCTAAGAAAAGCATATTTTGGTATTCCCCAACTGTTCCACCAATTTCAACTAATACTGCACTGGCATTAGCAATTTTACCGGCATTTTCAATACGTTCTATTACTTCCATTGGGATATGTGGTACAACTTCTACACACTTACCTTGATAATAAAGACTTCTTTCTTTCTCTATAACAGACTGATAAACTCTACCAGTAGTCATATAGTTTTCACTACTGATATCTTTATTTAAAAATCGTTCGTAGTTCCCCATGTCTTGGTCAGTCTCATAGCCATCGTTTAGTACAAAAACCTCGCCATGCTCACTGGGGTTCATTGTCCCCGCATCAACATTAATATATGGGTCTATTTTTACAGCAGTAACAGTTTGACCACGGTCTTCTAAAATTTTTGCTATAGAACTAGCTGCTACTCCTTTACCAACACCAGAAATAACTCCCCCAACAACAAAAATATATACGGTGTTTTGAGGATGAATTTTTTTAGACATATAACTATTTCTTTAAATATTTACTAACAGAGACTAATGATGAGAAGAAAGCTAAAATTACTCCAGAAAAAATTACAATAAATGATATTTGTAAAATATTTTGTAGATAATACAAGAATAAATCAACACCAAAAAATGCTGCCAAAGAATCACGCAATATATATGTAATCCCTAAGAATATTATAAGTGTAATAAATGCAGCAATAAGACTGTAGATAATTTGTGCAACAATAAACGGACCACGAATATGAATACTGCGAGCTCCAACAAGTCTCATTACTTCAATTTCGTCCTTCATTGTGTAGGTTGCTAATTTTGTAGTGTTAAATGTAACTAGTAGTGCAATTAAAATAAAAATTAAAGTTAATACATAACCGAATCTTTTTACACCATCACGCAGAACTAAAATACGATTAATTATATCTTTATTTCTACCAAAATTGACTCTTGTAATAAAAGACTTATTTTCTTCTAGAAATGTAGAGTTTGCTTCAAGCGTAGCAATGATGTTTTCATAATGTGCTGTGTCTTTAGCATGAATCACAAAAGATGCAGGTAATGGGTTACGCCCTATTTCATTTATTGCTTGCAAAGCTAAATCGTCAGACCCATGTCTCTCTCTATACAAAACCAACGCTTCTTCTTTTGAAATATAGTCTACATTTTTAATTTCAGGCATGGCTTCTAGCTCTTTTTTAATTTCAGCTATTGTTTCGTCGTTTGCACTGTCAGACAATCTAATTGTTACATCTATTCTAGATTCTACAGTTTTAATTGATGCGTCCAGCAGAGCTTGAGAAAAAAACATCCCCAAAATAACAGTCAAAGTAACAATCATCACAACAATAGAAGAAGCACCTAATACTCCGTTTCTTTTAACTAAAGTAAGACCAGAACGAAAAATTCTTTTAAATAATTTACGATTCATATTTATACGTGTAATTTAGTACCATGTGAATGGTGTTTATCGTCTCTAATAATTCTACCTTTTTCAAGAGAAACAAGTCTTTTTGCATATTTATGTGCTAATTCTGGAGTATGCGTTGTCATAATTATAGTAGTACCTAATTCAGACAGCTTACGTAATACTTGCATAACACTGTGTGATGCTTCTGGGTCAAGACTAGCAGTAGGCTCGTCGGCTAAAAGTAATTCTGGTTGATGAATAATTGCCCGAGCTATAGCTAAACGCTGGCGTTCTCCCCCAGATAGTGTTTCAGGGAAAGCTGATACTTTGTGTGTTAAAGAAACTAATTCTAAGACATGTGGAACATATTCAGCAATATCTTCATCACTGTATTCACCTATTTCCATAGCAAAAGCTATATTTTCGTATACTGTTTTGTTTTTTATAAGTCTAAAATCTTGAAAAATTGTTCCAATTTTTCTGCGAAGATCCAGTAATTCTTTTTTAGGTAAATTATGAATATCTTTAGATTCGTAATATATAGACCCGCTAGTAGGATATTCTTCGGCTAATATTAGTTTCATTAAAGTAGTTTTACCAGACCCTGAATGACCAGTAATAGCTACAAATTCTCCAGGTGAGACGGTAAGGGATACATCCAGCAAAGATTCGGTTTCGTCTTTATAGACCTTGGAAACATTTGTAAGATATAACATTCTATTATTTTATCATATTTAGCCCCGAGCTTCAATAAAATTGTCTAATTCTCCATTCAAAATAGCGTCAGGGTTTGTGGATTCCACGCCCGTACGCAAATCTTTAACCATTTTGTATGGGTGTAGTACATAATTTCGTATTTGGTTACCCCATTCATTTTCTTGAATTTTAGAGATACGCATAGAATCCAATACTTCATTATTAGTAATTTGCTTTAATTTAAAAAGTTTACCGGATATAACATCCAATGCAATTTGTCTATTTTGTTCTTGAGATCTTTCAGTAGATACAACTGTGGTAATACCTGTTGGAATATGCGTAATGCGTACCGCAGTTTCTCTTTTGTTCACATTTTGACCACCCGGACCACCAGATTTTGTAAATTCTATATTTAATTCACCAGCTGGAATACTATTTGAATTATTTTCTTTATTTAATATTGGGATAACTTCTACCATAGCAAAAGAAGTTTCCCGAGTATGCTTGGCATTAAAAGGAGAAAGTCGTACTAGTCTATGAACCCCAGATTCATTTTTTAATTTTCCATAGCTTCCATGACCTTTGACTTCAAAACACACATTGCGATATCCAGAATTAGTAACATTTTCATTTAATAAAATTGTTTCGAAATTCTTTATTTTAGAATATTTATAATACATTTCCATTAGCATCCTGACCCAATCTTCGGCATCGTCCCCGCCTGCACCAGCAAAAATAGTTACCACGCTGTCCCCTGTATCATACTTTCGGTATTCACCATCAGTTTTTTTTAAGTCTTGATATTCTTTTAGTATTTCATCAGCTTTTGTTTTATTAGACCAAAAATTCCCATCAGACATTAAAGTTTCGATTTCGTTTAATCTGTCTTGTATTTTATTTTGGCGTTCGTCCATGGTTTTATAATAACATACAAAACTGGCTTTTATAGCTTGAATATAAGCTATATTTTTGCAATAATAAGCGCTATTAGCCGTCATAGCTTAGTGGTAAAGCACTGTCTTGGTAAGACAGAGACCGTGAGTCCGATTCTCACTGACGGCTCAAAGAAATAAACTTCTTTATTTCTAGTGAAAATCGGAAGGGTTTTCTATATTGAATGAATATGAAATAGAAAACCACCTGACTATGTAATAGTCGATTCTCACTGACGACTCTAGCAAACAAATATAGCTATTGTATAATATATACAAAGTAATATAATTAGGTTATGAAACAACATAATTTTGATAACCCAAATCAACTACATATCCCGTTTGGTGGTAATAATAACCAACCAGAAAAAACAACAAATAAAGACGATGTTGTTGGTGGTCCAATGTATAACCTTGATTCACATTCTTATAGCGATGAATTAAAACCAAGAGAATACACTTTTGCAGAAATTGAAGAAATAGCCCGTAGCCACAAAATAATTGGTGAAGGGGTAAATAAAATCAAAAATGTAAATGGTGTCCTAATGATTGGTGATAGAACATTAGCAGAATTTGAAGAGGATATGGATCGTTTGTACGATAGAAGCACCGACCAACTAAAAGATATGTAGTAAACAAAAAAGCCCCATTAAGGGCTTTTTATTTTGCGCAGTCGACGGGACTTGAACCCGCAACCTCCCGCGTGACAGGCGGGTGCTCTAACCAGTTGAGCTACGACTGCATAAATTGTTACTTACTCGTTACGAATGCATTTGTGGTTACTATATCATAAAAATCATATAGTGTGTCGACGGCGGGGATCGAACCTGCGACCTTAGCTTTATGAGTGCTACGCTCTAACCAACTGAGCTACGCCGACAAAAAGCAAACTGCTTTGCTTTTTGTCGATGGATAAACCACCAAGTAAAGCATGAGGGTGATATGAGCCTTTTGGCGAACCAGCCCTTTAAAGCAAGAATGCATTTCGACAAATTGACATTTTGGCATGTCACTTGCCGAAGTGTTGCGGGGCCGGGAATCGAACCCGGGTCCCAAGGTTATGAGCCTTGTGAGATACCTCTTCTCTACCCCGCGATATAAAAACAATATAAACATAGTTACCTATGTGATAGCTAAAATAGTAGCAGAAAAAAGCCTTTTTGACAAGTTTGTACTATTTGTACTAGACTACCTTTATGAACAAAGTTGTCCATTTTATTATACTTTTTGTTATCTTTGGAATACTAGGATTTCGAGTATATTCTATTTCGTCTGCCGAAAATACAAAAAAAGTAATCTCCCCTATTATTGAAAATCTTAGTAAAAAAGAAATACCTAAAGATTACGCTACCTTAACTTTTGCCGGAGACACAATGCTGGACCGTGGGGTAAAAGGTAATGTTGTGAAAAATTTTAATGGTGACTATTCAAAACTTTTTGAAAATGTAGATATTTTTAAAAATGATGATGTTTCTTTTGTAAATTTAGAAGGGCCAGTCTCAAATATAGGCCACAATGTTGGTAGTATATACAGCTTCCGTATGCCAGTGGAAACCATTCCAACACTTAAAAATACTGGTGTAGATATTGTAAGTTTTGCCAACAACCATGTTGGTGACTACACAGGATTAGCATTTAAAGACACAATGGATAGACTAAGAAATAATGATATTGCTTGGACTGGCGCTGGATATAATTATGATGATGCAAAGACTGTGCGAATAATCACAGTAAATGATATAAAAATTGGCTATATTGGTTTTTCTGATGTTGGGCCAAACTGGATGAAAGCAACTGAGAAAAATCCGGGAATACTTTTAGCTAATGACCCAAAAATAAAAGAAATAATCAGTACTGCCAAAAGTCAGACAGATTTTCTTGTTGTTTCATTCCACTGGGGTGAAGAATACAAAGAATATAACAACAGGCAAGAATATTTAGCAAAAACAGTAATTGATTCTGGAGCAGATTTAGTAATAGGTCATCACCCACACGTTGCGCAAGATATAGAATATTATAAAGAAAAACCAATAATTTACAGTTTGGGTAATTTTATGTTTGACCAATATTTTAGCCCAGAAACAATGAGTGGGTTAGTAGTTCAAGTTGAAGTTAAAAAAGATGGAACAACTCAAAAATTAACAAAATACAAAAGTATTCAAAATAAAAAATTTCAAATAGAATCTATAAACGAGATAAAAAACTAAACTACACCAAATTCTTCCAAAACAGATTTATACATGTTAATAGCTTTAATAGCATCTTCTTTTCCAAAAATATAATTACTACCCTCGTGTGCAATATCATTTCTTATTTTATGTGCATCCCAAGCTATTTTATATGTAGAAAAAGAACCTAGCCCAGCATTAGTTAACATTTCACCAATACTTGCACCATTAAATCCTGACAATTCTAAAGCTTCTTCCAGTAATACATCTGCTTCAATTATAGCTACTCGCCAATCTGCATCAGAATTACTTTGGACTAAATCTTCAACTAATTGCCATCTTGGGTTTTTTTCTGAATTAGCAATACGTTCTTGATAATCGTGTGTAAAATGGTCTACATGTTCTGCTTCTTCTTTTTGAATCATAAACATTCTTAAAACAGAATACGCTATGACTAATATAAAAATAGATGAAACCATTCCAGAAACTATGCCAATTTTTGTAATTGTATTTTCTATTTGACTTTTTACAGGAACAACTGGAGAATTATACCCTGTTTCGTAAAAAACTTGTGTATTATTTTGATATGAATTTTGAGCCAAGAATATTTGCATATATTAATTATATAGCTTTTCAATGTCTTCTCCAATAGTAAATAAAAATTCTTCATTAAAATGTGGTGCGACAATTTGAATTCCTACAGGGAAAATACTTTCAGGGTTTTTTACAGGGACAGATATTGCTGGCAAACCTGCAATATTGGCCGGAGCAGTAAATAAATCTGCTAAATACATAGCTAACGGGCTTTCAGATTTATCTCCAAATTTAAAAGGCATAGTTGGTGTTGTTGGTAATAAGACTGCATCTATATCTTCAAATGCATCTACAAATTCTTGCTTTATCGCATTTTGTAGCAACCTGGCTTTATTGTAATAAGCATCATAATAACCATGAGATAAAATATATGCACCCAATACACTGCGTCTACGAACTTCCTTACCAAACCCATTACTACGATTATTTTTATAAAAATCTATTAAGTCTTTAAATTCATTAGGTGAATTATAGCCATACCGAATACCATCAAATCTTGCCAAATTACTACTAACTTCGGCTGGTTGAATAATATAATAAACAGCTAAAGAAAGCGGTGTTAATGGTAATTTAATATTTTTTATTGTATAACCAATTTGTTTTAATTTTTCAACGGTCTCGTTAAATGTCTGCATTATTTCTGAGTCAACTCCTTCTTTTATAAAATCAATTGGTATACCAATTACTTTTTTAAAATCTTTTTTAGAATCTTGTTGTTTTTGTTTTGAAATTAAAGTTGCATCATTTTTGTCGTAATAATTTAATACATCAAAAACTAATTTAGAGTCAGCAACTGTTTTTGTAAAAGGACCAATTTCGTCAAGAGATGAAGACATGGCAATAAGACCATATCTTGATACTGCCCCATATGTTGGTTTTAAACCTACAAGTCCACAAAATGCAGCTGGTTGACGAATAGACCCTCCAGTATCAGACCCAATACTAAACACTACACCATTCATAGCTACAGCTGCTGCAGAGCCACCAGAAGAGCCTCCTGGTACATAAGATTGATCTATAGGGTTCTTAGTGGGGCCATATGCTGAATTCTCGGTAGAAGACCCCATAGCAAATTCGTCCATATTTGTGCGCCCTACTATTACTACCCCTTGGTTTAGTAATTCTGTAACTACAGGACTGGTATAACTGGCAACATAACCAGCTAACATTTTGGAACCAGCAGATACATTATGCCCGCTCCACAACATATTATCTTTTATAGCTATTGGTATTCCAGTAAGAAAATTAGAATTCCCAGAATCTATCATCTCTTGAGCTTTTGTAATATATAAATCAATATCAGTAAACAATTCTAAAAATGCATGAATTTCTCCATCTTTTTGTTTTATATTATTTATATAAGAATACACAACATCATGGACTTTTAATTCACCAGTAATATAAGCGCTGTGCAGACTTTTAATGTCGTAATCTTTTAAATTTTCCATAATTAATCAGTATTTAAAACCTTTGGTACTTTTACATAACCATCAGATTTATTAGGTACATTTAACAAAAACCCATCAGTAAAACCAGCATCAATTGCAATATCTTCTCGTAGTTCCGGATTTTGGTTAATATGACTTATTTCAATATTTGAAGTATCAACATTTTGAATTTGGTCTATATAACCAAGAATAGACTTCATGCTTTGAGACAAATCAACGCTTTCTGATTCAGTAATATTGATATTTACTAGCTTTCCTAGATTTACAATTTCTTCGTGTGTCATATGGCTAGTATACCCTATTTCCCAGCCATTTTCAAAAAGTCTTTTTCGTTGATTATTTGTATACCTAGTTTTTCTGCGTCGGCAAGTTTAGACCCGCTGTTCTCCCCTGCCAGCACATAACTAGTATTTTTAGAAACCGAACTAGCAACTTTGCCACCACTAGAGATTATTATTTTTTTTGCATCATCACGAGATAATGTAGGCAGTGTTCCAGTTAATACAAATATTTTACTAGCCAGATTTTTATTTGTATTTGTAGTGTTTTTTATAATAGTTACACCATTTTTAAACAATTTGTTTATAAAATTTATATTTTCTTTGTGTTTAAAAAATTCATAAACGCTGGCAGACACAACTGGGCCAATATTTTCTATTTCATTTATTTGATCAAGTGATGCATTAATTAATTTATCTATACTACTAAAATTATTTGCTAAATCCTGAGAAGTAACTTCACCCACATGTAGTATCCCCAATGCATAAATAAATCTCCATAAACTTATTTGTTTATGCGAATTTATTGAATTTATAATATTCTCTGCTGACTTGTCGCCAAATCTTTCCAGCCCTGAAAGATCAACAGGGTCAAGAGTAAACAAATCTGCAGTGTCGCTAATTAACCCTTCAACTTTCAAACGGTCTAATACCTTTGGTCCAATTTCATAAATCTCATAAACATTTACAAAATGCTCCATTCCCCGACGATTTTTTGCGGGGCAATTTTTGTTAGAACAATAATAAAATATATCTTTATTTGTAACTACAGAATCACAAACTGGGCATGATTTAGGCATATGCCATTTTTTTTCATTACCAGTACGCATGGGCAGTAATACTTCTACGACTTCAGGGATTACATCTCCGGCTTTTTGAATTACAACAGTATCACCAATTCTTATATCCAAGCGTTCAATTTGGTCCATATTATGCAATGTTGATTTTGAAACAGTAGACCCAGCTACAAGAGTTGGTACAAAATGAGCTAATGGAGTCAATACTCCGGTACGCCCAACATTTACCGTAATATCAACTACCGTAGTGGTGGCTCTTTCAGCAGGATATTTATAAGCCACAGCATAACGAGGTGCTTTACCAATAACCCCTAATTTGTCTTGGAGAATTAAATCATCTACACAAACAACAACACCGTCAGTTGCATAATCTAAATTATCACGAATTTTAGATATTTTATTTATAAACTCAAAAACTTCATTTAAATTTTTGGCTTGTTTGTCATTATTATCTACAATAAAACCCATAGAATTTAGCATTTTATGTTTTTCGGAATGAGTTTGTGGTGAATTTTTTATTTCTGCAATATCATAAGCAAAGAAATCTAAATGTCTTTCTTTTACAAGATTTGGGTCAAGCTGACGCAGTGACCCTGCTGCTGCATTTCTAGTATTTGCAAAAATTGTTTTACCAATTGACTCATTTTTTTTATTTAAATTTTTCCAAGTCTTTTTAGACATTACAATTTCTCCGCGAACTTCTAAAAACCCCTCCAATCTCCCCTTATCAAGGGAGGTTTTTAACTGCAATGGAATAGTGTTTATCATTTTTAAATTTTCAGTTACGTCTTCACCAACAAATCCATCCCCGCGTGTAGCACCACGAACAAAAACTCCATTTTCATAAATTAAAGAAACAGCTAACCCGTCAAATTTCAATTCACAAAAATATTCTATATTATTTTTTGTATTTAATATTTTTTCTATACGCTTTTGCCAATCTTTTAAATCATTTTGAGAAAAAGCATCATTTAAAGATAACATTCTTTTTTTATGTTCTATCTTTTTAAAACCATCACTAATTTTCCCAGCTACCCTGTTTAGCTTATCATCTGAAATTGCATATTTAGGATATTTATTTTCTAAATCACGTAATTCGCGAGTTAAAGAATCATACACATCATCAGTTGTGTTTGGCTCATTTTCTACATGATATTTATAACGAAGAATAGAAATTTGCTCGTGGAGATTTTGTATTCTCTTTTGGATTTGAATATCATCTTTCATAAAATTTTAGTATTCAGCTAGTATACCACGTTGAACATGGGCTGGATTTGATGAGTCACAAATATTATAACCATATACATCTAATTTTGTAGATACCGGAGGTGTCGAAACATATCTATATATATAAGCACTAAAACATGGTCCATCCGGAGGAGTCCCTGCAATAGCTACACTATATGCATAATCCGGAGCCGTAATTGCTGGATCAGGAGTAGCTTCATACATAACTGCATTACCAAGATTATCCCGACCACAAGCAAAAACAAACACCATTGGGTTAATTATTGGATCAAATTGAGTAGGTAATTTATCTTTATTCATCATACATTCCATACCAACATCAGCGGCTGCTCGAGCAGATAAAGAATCTCTGGCAATGCGTGTTAAAGATCTTTCACTAAAAACAATTTTGGACACAGCCATAGAAAGACCCAAAACAATTGAAATAATTATCAGTACATATAAAATTGCAAATCCATTTTTTTTCATATTACCAATTAAATAAACTAGTTTTTAAAAATTTTTCGCGAGAGACTCCGGCTTGATCTACCCAAGACACTGCCACATCTACAAAAATTTCGTCGGGATTCATGGGGTTTATTTCCATCATTATTTTTCGCACAAAACTGGTTTGTCTTATAGTACTAAGAAAACCTGGGCAATTAGGGCTAAGTGAACAAAATATTGTCTGTCCCGAATTTTCAACTTGCATCATATTAGGGCAACCACCAGCGGGACAAACATTAACTTCGTCAAAAATAGAATTAATACTACAGTACCCTGGGGACCCGCTAGTAAAAATACAAGGACAAATTGAAACAGTATTTGAACCAACAACTAATGGACAAGACCCGAATGTAGTATATTGTGCCCAACTAGCTCCCCCGTTTATTGCACTATCACGGTTGTTGTGTAGAAATTCTACAGCATCTTGCAGTAAATACTGTGCTGTTATTTCAGATTTTTGCGATTTTGTAGAAATTAAAATTTTACCACTTAACGACACAATAGATGCAACTGTTATCATTAAAAGAAAGATTGCAACCAATGTTTCTATTAAAGTAAATCCTGAATTTTTTTGAGGAAATTTTTTCATATTACAATTTTAAATCTCTAGGTGATAATGTTGTTTGTAAGAAAAAATCTTCTGGAGTTTTACCCGCGTAAGATACACCACGCACTACTACAATTACTTTTGGTTGCTCAGGGTCACCGCTAGTTAACAATGGTTCTGCGTGGTAAACATAAAAAGTTAGTTCTTGGATATCAATTTTTTCGTCGGTTAGCATTACTGAATTTCCACCACCAACACTACGAGAAATATACCCAAATCCATTAGTTGGACCAGGGTTAATGTTTATCATTCTTTGGTATGAAATTACGGAATTAACCCCATTATAATTTCCTTCAAAACTAATTATTTGTGTACCACCACTACCATATGGACAAGAAACAGGCACTGCCACAGATGCACAACTAACATTTTTACTAAATATAATTGCTCGGGACATATGTTCCATTGCAAAGTTTAAATTATCCATTACACGTCTTTGAGAACGAGTTTGCCGTACTCCGGAATTTACAGTTACCAATAAGCCAATAGCAATAACCATAACAATACTAAGTATTGCTAGCGAAACTAATATTTCTATCAATGTAAAACCCTTATTATTTATTTTTTTATAAGAAGACATTAATTTCATGTGTTTATTCTATACTAATATGACCAGTTGACCATACTGTGATTACTTTTGTTACATTTGTTGGAGATTTTACTGTAATTTTAGCAAGATCATTCATTGTACTACCGGCAGGACAACCTCCTAGTCCTGATGTTGTTGTACAAAATGTTGCATCAAGACTAGGTCTTAGAAAAGTAATTGCTAAAGTTGAAACATCACTACAAGAAACAGATCCACCGCCAGTAGAACATATTTGTAATTTATCAATGACATCACCTGAAGAAATTTCTATTTTTTCTACACATTCAGTAACTCCAAGCTGAGGACTGCAAACATTACCACTACCATAAGCGTAAGCTCTATCCCAACCTTTTCCTCCTACAAAAACTTCAAAATCAGTAAAAATTGTATAGAAGACAGGTCCAGAATCAAGAGGCATACCGCTTCCTGGTTTTGCAAAATGTACACCGTAACCATTGTTATATCTTGCGACTAATGGGTCAGTACTATGCACAGCCAAAGCTAAAGATTGGGCTTTGCGTAATGCCAAAACAATACCTTCGGCAGTATTTTCAACATAAACTCCTCGTCTTGTGTCTGATAACTGAAACACGACTATAGATAAAATAATTCCCATCAATGCAACTACCACTAATATTTCTATCAAGGTAAATCCGGTCTGCTTGGATTGCAGAATATTTAATTTGTTTTTAATAATATTTAAATATTTATTTTTCATTAATTTAATCAAGTTTTAAAACACCCCAGAGATAAATGCTGAATATGTAATATCAAAAATAAATGCAATAAATGCTCCAAAAACTAAGAACGGCCCAAATGGGATTTGCACTTTGCCATGCAAAACTTTTCTTGAAATTAGCATTTTTAAAAAGACAAATATTGCTCCTGCCCAAAATGCCATCATAACTGCAGCAATTCCAGAAGCAATACCCAGCATAAAACCAAAACCACACATTAATTCTATATCACCAAACCCCATTGCCCGGCCTTTGGTAAAATACCAAAGTACCCAAAATGGAAATGCTATAAGAAATCCAGAAATAACATTTGTAAATGTAATACCAGTAGTAATATAAGCAATAGCAAATGAACCCAAAAATACTGTTACTAAGAAAATTCTCATCAGCCCCCATGGCAGTACCATATGACGCATGTCATATACTGACATAACAATTAATAATGAAAAAACAAATGCATAGTACGTGAACATTAAAATATTAGTTAAATTTAAAAGACTAACATCCCCTATTACTCGCATATAAACTAACAAAAACATTATTGTGGTAACTAATTCTACTACAATATACTGGCGAGACATTTTTACACGACAATATCTACATCGTCCACGTAAAAACAAGAAACTAAGCACAGGCACAAGATCATGTGCTGACAATTCGTGTGCACAGTGCATACATTTAGATCGGCCACGAGAAATCTTTTTTGTATGTAACCGTAGTATTACTACATTTAAAAAACTACCAATATTTAGTCCCAATATTATAACTACAAGAAAGCCAAATGTGTTTAAACTCATGCATATATTTTACCATAAAAACCCAAACAAAAACCACCCGGTAAGGGTGGAATTTGTAATAAAATATGATAGAAATATTTTATGAACAAGTAGCAGAAACAAAGTTACAAGTTATAGTAGCTTGACCTGTTTTTGTTAAAGTATATTGATATGTAGCAGGTGTAGCTGTAATAGAACCTGTTGGAGCAGCAAAAGCCCAACCAGTTGTACCAAGAGATGGCCATAATTCTGTGTGTCCAGTAAATGCTGCATTTCCTGTAGAAGCTGCTTGACAGATATATGTTGTCCCAGCTGTTGGAACACCAACAGTGTAACCATAACCAGCATCATCAGCACAAACAACTAATTCTGGCATCATAGAAGATGCAGTTGCAAGAGCAGATGCACGACGAGCTTTTTCACGAGCACTACCAACTGATGTTAAAACAACAGAAGCCAAAATACCAATGATTGCAATAACAACCAAAAGTTCGATAAGAGTAAAACCTTTTTGTAATTTTTTCATACGTATGAAATAAAAAATAATAATTAATAAAAACTTTTTCGTTTTACTATAGGTTAACGAAAAGTTGTTATATATATTATATCATTTATAAAACAAACAATGCATAATTATAAAAAAAAATGTGGATAACTTTGTCATCCACATTTTTATAAAAATAATAATTAATAAAAACTTTTAATAAAATTTTAACTGCAAGATCCATTACTAGCAGTACAAGTAATTGTATACGGGGTACCAGAAATTGTCTTTGTTAAAGTAAAAGAAAAATTATTTGTAGACAATGCTCCAGATCTTGTTCCATATGTCCAACCAGTACCAGTAAACATATTTGGCCAGGTAGCGCTGTGCCCAGTTAATAATGTAGTTGCAGGTGATGCATTTGTTGCACAAATTGGGTTACCAGCTACAGGAACAGATGACGAAACAAATCCTCCACTGTCTGCACAACTGGTTAATTCTGGCATTATAGAAGAAGCAGTAGCCAATGCTGATGCTTTTCTTGATTTTTCTCTTGATTGACCAACAGAAGATAATACCACTGCTGAAAGTATTGCAATGATTGCAATAACCATCAAAAGCTCAATCAATGTAAATCCTTTTTGTAGTTTATTCATAAATAAAATTTAAAATTATATAATCTAATTATAACACTATCTTATAAATAAATATTGTAATTAAACAAAACTAATATGTATTTGTGGATAACTAAAATCCTGAAGCCACATTATAAATTGGCATCAATACAGAGACCAATAATATTCCCACACCGGCACCCAATACAATTATCATCAAAGGTTCGA
Source organism: uncultured Candidatus Saccharibacteria bacterium (assembly GCA_964426555.1). Lineage (GTDB taxonomy): Bacteria > Patescibacteriota > Minisyncoccia > Phycocordibacterales > UBA9973 > 2-01-FULL-33-17. The sequence continues at coordinate 25,258 of CAYRQJ010000006.1, forward strand.
TTAAAGAAACAATATTATCCACGGCAGCGTCTACTTCTCTTTTATAAAACCGTCCTAATGTTTTTAAAACTTGACCCAACATTCCGGTTTCTTCGCCCACGCGTACCATTTGTGAAAGCATGTTTGGAATTTCTTTGTGTTTTGCAAAAGCATTGGATAAATTTATCCCGGCTTTTACTTCTTCGCTAACTTCTTTAATCACACGAGAATATACCCGGTTCCCTACTATACCTGCGGTAACTTCCAGTGTGCGAATTATTGGTATTCCTGATGACAGCATTGTATCTAAATTGTCTGCAATTCTGGCTAAATATAATTTATTATAAAGTGTTTTAATCGCTGGCATTTTTAATTTTGCATTATCAAGCCATTCTTTACCATTTTCGCTTTTTAAAAACATTACAACAGTAGTAACCAATGCGATAAAAGCTAAAAGCATATATAAACCATATTCCACAAACACATTTGATATACCTAAAACTATTTTAGTAAATACAGGAATAGGTTGCCCTGATTGAGTTATCATTTCTCCAAGCTTTGGAACAATAAAACGAAGCATCAAAACCATAACTCCAAAAAATACTACAATAACAAAAATTGGATAAATCAATGCTCCACGAATTTTACGAGTTAATTCATACTGTCTTTCCATATATTCTGCTAAGAATGTAAAAGTTTCAGAAAGTTTACCTGACTCTTCTCCAGATTTAACCATGTTAATATAAAAATTTGAAAAAGTATCTGGATAGCGTGACAATGCTTCGGTAATACTAACTCCAGAAGAAAGATCGCTGGTAACATTGTGTAGTTGTTGTTTTAATGTTGGGTTTTCAGCTTGCTCTGAAACAAGAGAAAAAGCTTTATAGGCAGAAACATGGGCTTCAAACAATGTTGCAATTTGGCGAGACATAAAAACAATTTCCTTCATTGGGACTTTGTTTAAAAAAGAAAGAAGTTGTGCTGAAGATGCTTTACTAGCTTCAGTAATTGAAGTAATAATTAATCCTTTATGTTGTAGGTTTTCAATAGCTAAATCCTTGGAAGCTGCTTCAATGTTTCCTGTTTGTCTTTCTCCAGCATCAGTTAGTGCTTTGTATTCAAAAACTAACATAGTTATTTGTATCTACCCTTTAATGCTTCGGGGTTTGTTGAATATTCTACTGCAGTATCTAGGGAAATTTCACCCTTCTCAATTAAATCAACAAGAATTCTATTCATATCTACCATGCCGTGTTCCATCCCTGTTTCAACTAATATTTGAATTTCATGAGTTCTTTTTTCACGAATTAAATTAGCTACAGCCGGAGTAACAATTAATAATTCATACGCCATAGCTCGTCCACCATTAATTTTTGGGATTAATCTTTGAGATAATACTCCAATTAAAGAAGACGATAATTGCATGCGAATTTGATCTTGCTGTTCTCCTGGGAACGAATCAATAATACGGTCAATTGTTTGTACTGCAGTATTAGTATGTAGTGTTGAAATAACAAGATGCCCAGTTTCGGCAGCAGTAACAGCAGCAGCCATTGTTTCGTAACTACGCATCTCTCCAATCAAAATTACGTTTGCGTCTTCACGAAAAACAGATTTCATAGCTGTATCGAAAGATTCGGTATCTATCCCTACTTCTCTTTGGTCAATGATGGATTTTTTATTTTCAAAAGTAAATTCAATAGGGTCTTCAATGGTAACAATATGCACAGCACGGTTTGTGTTGATTTCTTCTACCATTGCCGCCATGGTTGTAGATTTACCTTGACCCATTGGCCCAACAACTAAAAAGAAACCTTGCTTTGCCATTGCAAATTCTTTTAATTTTTCAGGAAGACCAAGGTCTGATAAATTTTTAACCACAGGAATTCTACGTAAAGCTATAGCAGGATCTCCATTTTCAAGATAAGCATTACCGCGTAATCTAATTCCATTAGTTGTTTTAAATGAGAAATCTAAATCATGTTTTTCTTCGTATTTATTTTTAGAGTCATTATTTAAAATAACATTCACAAAACCATTAACATCGTCTTTTGTTAAAACAGGAACAGTGTCTACAAAAATCAATTCTCCATCTACTCGAATACTGGGACTAAAACCAACATTTAAATGAATGTCTGACCCACCGCGAGTATCAAGCTCGTTTACTAAATTGTCTATTACTGTTTTATAATCCATATAAATCCAAATTAATTTAATAATATTTACTACAAAGAGTATACCTCTTTAATAGGAATCTTTCCAGCAAAAGCTTTTGTAAAGGCATCTTCTTTCATTGTTAGCATGCCTTTATCACGAGCTAATTTATAAATTGCATCTTCTTTCGGGTTAGACAATATTAAACTTTGCATTTCGGAATCAATTTGGAACATTTCCATTACTGGTAGTCTACCTTGCAAACCAGTTGGAAAATCTTTATTAGGTACTGGTTCGTATATTTTTGTAGGAGTAGGTAAATTATTTCTAACAGAATCCGGAAGATCTTTTATACTGTTGGTGTAAATTTCTTTCAAAGATTCGTCTACTGGAATTTCTTTTTTTGTATTATCGTTAGCAAAAGTTTTTGTTAATCTTTGAGCAACGGACAATATTAAAGTTGGAGCAATAAGATACGGGTCTACTCCCATATCAATTAATCTAGGAATTGCACCCACTGCGTTGTTGGTATGTAGTGTTGCTAAAACAAGGTGCCCAGTCAACGCTGCTTGAATAGCAAGTTGCGCTGTTTCTTTGTCGCGAATTTCTTGTACCATGATTACATTTGGGTCTTGACGTAGAATTGATCTTAGCCCTGCAGCAAAAGTATAACCAATAGCTGGGTGAACTTGGGATTGAGTTATTCCTTCTACATGATATTCCACAGGGTCTTCAAGCGAAACAATATTTTGTGTTTCTTTATCTAACTCTGAAAGCATCGCATATAATGTTGTTGATTTACCTGACCCAGTTGGCCCAGTAATAAGTATTAAACCGTATGGTCTTTTAATTGCTTCTTTCATTGTATTTAAATGATCTTGCCCCATCCCAATATCGGTCAATTTTAATACACCCTGAGCAGTATCTAAAATACGAATAACGATTTTTTCACCATAATATGCTGGCAATGTTGATATACGCAAATCAACTTTACGGTTTTGATAAACAACACTAAATCCCCCATCCTGAGGTTTCCTGTGTTCATCCAAAAGAAGTTTTGCATTTAGTTTTACAATAGCTAAAAGAGAAGAGGCTGCTTTTGCTGGTAATGTAGTTTTCGTTTGCAGTGAGCCATCAACACGGTATCTTACTTTTACAGATTCTCCAGTATTTTCAATATGAATGTCAGATGCATGGTCTGAAATAGCATCACGAATAATAGTAGACAAGACTTTACGCATTGGAGAATCTTCTTCTGTTGCAGAAACATCTACTGGAGCAGTATCTTGGCTAATTGTATCTAGCAAATCTTCTCCGTCTTCTGCTTTATCATCGTCACCTTCTTTTTTAAAAGCACTGTCTGCAATATTACCAACACCCCCGTACCTATTAATTACAGCTTTATATAATTTAGGTGAAATAATAAATATTTTATAAGCTACATTTTTTGTTTCGCTAATGAAACGAATAGCGTCACGAAGCCCAGGATAATCAGGGTTTACAACACCTATTTCAATTGCCCCATTAGATATACCCAGTGGAATAAAATTATATTCTTTGGCAGAAATTTCTGTAACATAAGACAATGCTTCGTCAGTAATATCCCCTGGGTCTTTTATAACATACGGGATATTATATTCTTTGCTTAAAATTTCTAAAATTTTTTCTTCTGAAATATCATTTGCCAACATTGCTAAAAAAACATCGCCATCAAAATCTTTTTCAGCAATTTTTTTTATTTGATTAGCAAATTCAGGATTAAGTAGCCCTGATCTTACAAAGATATTTACATCGTTTTGCATATTATTTTGTTTCAAATACTGCTGGCTCAGCAAAATAACCAGCAGGACTAATAATATTTATAGAATAACTGACACCTTTTTTTAGTCCTGTAATTAAAGCATTATATTCACCACTTGCAGGTTTGTACGTAAAATCCGCAAAAGAAACATTACTTGTTTTTGAAGCCACCCCCACAACAGGTACAACACCTGATGGTATCCCAAGTATACTAATAGATGCAGTTGTGGCTGTTATTTTTGTAATTTTAATTTCTGCAGAATTTATAACTGTATTTTCTGTTTGACCAACATCAAAATTTCTTAGTGATTGCCCTAACCCATTATCCAGAATATTATTTTGCAAATTCCCACTAACTGGTGAAAATGGGTCATCCTTACCTTTGTTTGGATTTACATCAACAAAAGCCCCTGACGGTACTAAAGATTTAAATACAGCAGACCGTATCAAAGAAGAATCAAGTGTTACATTTTGTACACCAAAAAGTGCAGACATAAAATCTTTACCCAATTCCCCTGTTGTATTTTCAGTATTTATTGCTGGATTATCATCAATCTTATTTTTTTTACCACCAGTTTTAATAGTAAAAATTCCAATAATAAGAGAAATTGCCAGGCCAATTATAAGTAGTTTCTTTTTTGTCATAGCTTAGTTTTTTAGATAATAAATTACAGCTTTTATGTTTACATCATAAGTTCCTTCTGGATATTTTTTTAATTTAGTTTTGTCTACATTTTCAGGAACTTTTAAATCTATACTGACAATTTCAATTAGTCTTAGATTTTTTTCAATATCACTAATAAATGATTTTAATTTTTGATAATCAGCTCTAACACTAAAATCTAATCTAAAAGTCCCATAAGGTAGAGAGCTTGGATCATTTGGGTTTCTGCCTGGCTGATTTGTATTGCCTGTAGTAATCTCTGATTTGTTTTCAAGCTTTGGGTTTTCAATTAACAAATCGTGTTTTTGAGCCAAAGTTTCCAATTCTAAGACTAATTTAATATTGTCTACATTGTTTGGTACCAAGCTTTCAAGCTTTGTTATATCTTCGGTTGAGATATTATTATATTTTTGAGTTAATTCATTTCTCCGGGCTTCAAGATTTTTTGCATTATCCAAAGCCAATGAATATGACTGTTTTTGAGTTTCTATATTTTTAATACCATCGTAAGAACACAAAACTTTTTCACAAACAAATTGCTTACTAGTAAAAAATACTGATATCATTGCAGCAGAAGCTAAAAATAAAATTGAGATTACGTTTTTCATATTATTGTGATTTTACTTTAGGTACAGCATCTCTTGGAGAATTAATATTATTAACTCCGGTAATATCTTGTTTAATTATATATTTATTATAACTTAAAAATTCTTCATCCACATTAAAATTAATCTCAAATGAAATTAACCCAGTGTCTTTTGTATCAACAATTAGATTTGAAAATATAACATCAGTTAAATAACGTCGAGCTTCTTCGTCTCGTGAGAATTGCTCACTTTGTTCAGCAATTGTTTTATAATCCGAAGCACGACCAATAATAGTAACACTGTTGGCTTTATTTAAATTCTCACTATTATAGGAAAGCTTAGTAAATTGAACATTTTTTAATGTAATTCTTTCCAATAAACTAAAAAATCCAGTAAAAGATTTGTGCTTGTTTAAAATATCTTTAGTTGCACGGATTCTTTTATCTAATTCTTGGATTGTATGAACTGGCAACCCTTCTTTGAATTTTTTTTCTGAGTTAGATAATGTTTCTTGGTAAGATATCAGAGATTTTTCTGCATTTTTTCGCATAACAAAAGCTATTCCTGCAAATATAATAGACGCGATAAACAAAAATAAAGAAACAAAAAAGAACAAATTCCCTATTCTAGAATTACCTGTGCTGGTATCGTTATGAGGTATAAATGTTTTGTTATTGTTTGGGTCCATATTATCTTTGAGTTAAAAGCCTCATTGCTACTCCGGTTGCAATTGTAAATTCTGGTTCAATTTGATTAACTACATCATGTACAATATCTGGAACTTCGGTACGGCTAAATGGATGTGATTTTTCAGTAGGAATTCCCAATACGGATTCAGTAAACGATACTATGTTTTTCATTTCAGCACCGCCACCCAGTAAAACTGCTCTAGTCACAGAACTATGAGAATATCTTTCGTATTCATTTAAAATAACTTGAATATCTTTAATTAAAGAAGTGTAAATTTCGCGCATTATTTCTTCTTCTTTTGTTGTGCCAGTAATACTGCTTGATTGTTTTAATTTATGAGCATCAGCAAAAGACATACCATTTACAACTAATGCATTTTCTAATTCATTAAAGCCTCGATCCATAGAAATAGCTCGTCTTATTAAACCTTCATGAATTATACAAACTTTTATATGAGAAGCTCCAATATCGATTAATGCAATTGGTGCTCTTTCGTGAGAATAAATACTACGCATACTTGAAAAGACTTCAATTTCATAAAGAGACGGATTTATGTTTGCAGCTTTCATGTATGAATCATATTTTCTTTGTGATTCATTAGATACAGCAACCAATAATAAATGTTTTTTTGTGATATCTTTTAATTCTACGGGGATAATATCTTCTGGAATTGGAAGCCAGTCAATATCTACTTCACTAATTGGAACCGGGATAGCTTTTCTGGCTTCAGTTGTCGCGACAGTTTTTGTTTCTTCGTCGGTTATTTTAGTAGGGACCGTAATATCTCGAAAAAGTGATGCGCTAGTAGGCAATGTTACTGCAGTGTTTAACGCACTGGCTTTACATTCTTTAAGAATTTCTGCTAATGCTTTGCCTACAATTTCAGAATTAACCGCTGGAGTTTGACCAATTTCTGCATTTGCGTATGGACCAAGAGCAATGGACCCATATGTATTTAAAATTATTTTCCCATTTTTAAGCGAAAGCTCTACCAGTTTTATACTAGATGACCCAATATCAATACCTGTAGCAGTTAAGACTCTTTGTTTTTTTGTAAACAAAGATGATAATACCCCAGTAATTGTATCCATAAAACTGTTTGCCATTTGTACATATAGTATATCATAAATATTATATAGTATGATAGAGCTATGGGTATATTTAATAGCTTTTTTAATAAAATAGATACAATATTATTCCCTGAAAAATGTATTTGCTGTAAAAAAATAGGCGATATTTTATGTTTTACTTGTATAAAACAAATTCCCCGTCCAGAAAGAGATTTACCTGAATATATTTATGCTGTTTTTGAGTACAGAAACCAATTTGTAAAGAAATTATTAACCGATGCAAAATACAGGAAAAGATTTAGCGGTTTAAAGGTTTTTGGTAATGTATTACATGACACATTGCAAGAAATTATTAACGAATATAGCGAATTAACAAATTATTCAAGAATAATTGTAATTCCAGTACCAATTTCAAATAAAAGATACAAAAAACGAGGGTTTAAACAAACTGAAATTTTAGTAAACGAAATATTTTTAAATATAAAAGACAAAAATGTAATAAAAGAAAACAATCTTGTGTTAAAAGTTAAAGATAAAACCCCACAAGCCAGCATAAAAAATCGTAGCCAAAGGTTAAAAAGCCCCATTGGGACATTTGAATTAAACAAAAACAAAATTGAATTATTACAAAACTCTCTTTGTATAATAGTAGACGATATTACCACAACTGGTGGAACAATTAGCGAAGTGCGCCGTATTTTAATAAAATCCGGCGCACAAGATGCTATTGGGTTAGCTGTGGCTCATTAATTATTTTTTAATTAATGTTGAGCAAATTTATGCTTTTTGTGGTGAATTGAAAAGTAAAAAGCAAAGATTATCAAATATATTATATGATCATCAATTAATGGATTATTTTTTGGTGGAAACATTGATAAATACATCAGTAGCATCATAACCATTCCAACTACAGCTGCAAATTTTACATATTTATTAAACAAAAATGCAAGTCCAATAAACAACAACCCTAACATAAATAACCAGTCTACTGCTGGCAAACCAGAAAGTGCTTTAAATAATCCTGAAAACGGACCATATGTTGCATATGAGAGAAATCCTGTTGTTGGAGACACCCCAGCTAACCATGATTTTTCAGGAGTAGTTGCGAACCCAAGACCAAATAATTTATCTATAAATGCCCATAAGAAAATAAGAGCCATCGCGATTCTAATTGTCACCAATACATATTTTGCTTTCATAAAAGGATTACATCATTAAATTATAAAGTTACTTAACCTGACTAAAAATATTTTGATTTGATTCACCCGTCACTTCTAATACTGCCCACGCGCCTTTGTTCATTCTTGCTAATGCATGATCAACTAATAAATATTTACCAGGAACATCTAATTTAAATTCTATGATACTAGCTCCACCAGGCAGTACTGCTGTAGTTTGAACATTTTTTTCTAAACTGCCACCAATATTAGCCTCGGGGTAAACAGTATCAAATATTTCTCCTATTACATGGAACGATGAAATTAAATTTACTCCCCCATTACCAACGTACATTCTTACAGTATCACCAACTTTTGCCTGCATTCTTGGGGTGTTTTCAACTCGTCCATTAAATGTTACATAATTTGGAATTCCATCAAGTAGAGCTTTTGAATCGAAAGGAACCAAACCTCTTTTACCTAAATCTCCAATTGTATATAGTTCACCTTGCATTATGTAAAACTCTTTATCAACCTTAGACAAGCCGGATTTTGGCTCTACAAGAATAAGGCCGTATTGACCGTGCGAATTATGTGTAGAAACATTTGGCATTGCACAATGGTAAACATAAAGCCCAGGGTTTAATGCAAGCCATTTAAAAGTTTTGGTTTCTCCTGGTGTTACATTTGTTAATGATGCTCCACCACCTGGACCAGTTACAGCATGTAAATCAATATTGTGAGAATGCAGGCTACTTTTATCATTAGTTAAAGAAATTTCAATAGTATCCCCTTCGCGAACACGGAGCATTGGTCCAGGTACTTGGCCGTTATAAGTCCAATAATTAAAATAAACATCATCTGCGATTTCAGAAATTACTTCTTTTGCAGTTAGGGTAATTCTTACTACCCCATCAGAATCTGGTTTTTGGAAAGTTTGTGGAACACTATTCGGATCCATACCAATATCTTTTACATGTTCTAATTTATTTTCATATTGAAAAAATTGAATTATTTTACCAAAAGGAATTGACGCTGGTAATTTGCCTGGAGCATGTGAATGTAAAAACATTGGCATTGCAAAGTCTGGGGTATAAGTTCGATTAGACAACAACCCAGCAAAAACCGCAATTAAAAGTAAAATCGTAGGAATAACAAAATGTTTATTTTGAACAATTCGATGAATTATTTTATTACGCCAAAGATAGACAATAAGAGTAATAATAGCAATAACACCAACTAATGCGGATACAATTTCAAGTATTAAATATTTGTACATGATTTTTATAATTAAAATTAGATAAACAACTACATTATTTTGCTTTGAGCCAGCTTATGAAGAATTCTGCACGGTTCGACTATTCTTGGGTCTATTATATTATAATACCCTTTTAATCCATCTCGCCGGACTGTAACTAATTTTGCATGCCGGAGCAAAGATAAATGTTGCGAAACATTAGCTTTTGCAATACCTAATGTTTTTATAATATCTTCAACAGACATTTCTTGTTCTCGTAATAAATTTAAAATTTCCAGTCTTTTTGGGTTGGCTAAGATTTTATATGTTTCAGCATTTCTCTCGTAAGCTTTTCTTGGTAGTGGTTTTACAATCTTCATAGTATATAAATTATGGAACAATTAATAATTAAAAGCAATTATATAAAAATTATTCATATAACGGCCTATCTTCTATTATATTTTGATTATGATTTGCAAACCTAGCTAATGCATAAAGAATACTGGATAATCGGTTTAAATAAGCTAATGTGTTTTTATTAATTACAGCAGTATCTTCTTCATACACATCAACTACTCTTCTTTCTGCGCGACGCGCAATAGTACGCGCAATATCAAACAAAGTAGCCAATTCACAACCTCCAGAAACAAAGAAAGAATTTACTGGTGGAATTATTTTTTCTATTTGATTAATAATATTTTCTAACCAAGTTACTTTTTCTGTTGTGATTATTTTATCAGCACCAGCTAAATGAGCTTGAATAATAAATAAATCTTGCTGAATTTGGTTTACAATTTCTTTGATATAAATATTTTTTGGGTCTAAATTTAAAAATAGATCTTTTGATTTAATTTTTACCAAACCTAAAAAAGAATTAATTTCATCTAAACTACCCAAAGCTTCGGCCGTTTTACTGCTTTTTGAAATTCTTTGATTACAACCAAAGGTTTTTGTACTGCCATCGTCTCCACGACCTGTATATAACATAAATTATATTTCACAAACCCCCGCAACGCAGGCTAATTCTTTTTTTACTTCGGTACCATCTTCTTTTTCATATGTGACAATCTTAGAAAAATCAATATCTCCCATATTTTTTTTCATTTCTTCGTATTTTTCTTTTGTAATTGATTCATAAGGAGCTAATTGATATACATGATTTGATCTTGGCAAAAATGATAAACCTCCTACAATATCCCAATTGGTGTATACCCAGTTAGCTACAGCTACCCATTCGTCTTCGCCCACGGAAATTGTTACTGATGGATTATGTTCTGTAAAATTATTTTTTACAATTTTCCAATGTTCTAGTTGGTCAATTGCATTTATGTCGTCTTTACAAATTGCACCTGCTGGAGCTTGTACTGGAAATTCTAAAACATAAGTACTGGCTGAATCCATAGCCTGACCAACTTCAGGATAATATTTAACACCCTGATCTTTTAGCATTTTAAATAATGAATCTGTGGCTGAAATACGAATACGGCGAATATAATATGGTGCATGTCTGGGATGCATACCACTGGCACAATCTACGGTTTGTGAAGCAGTACCAGATGGCTTTACGCATGTAACACAAGTTGACTGGCTTATACCAAACCGTTTTGCATATTTTTTATTTGTTTCAATTGCTAGTTTTTTCAGTTTTTCTAAGATTTTTGGTTCACGAACAAGAGCACTATCCCACTGGCCAGTAATTGATACACCTAATAGTCTTTCTTTTTCACAATTCTTTTTCCATTCTTTAGACAAATATGGGAAATAAGTTAAAGTCGACTGATAAGTTCCCAGAATTGTTGCAACTTTTATTTTACGAAGCAACGTTTCTTCTGTATCTTCAGCACGAGCTACAACTTCAGACAAATTACAAAATTGTTTTGATTGTAATATAATTTCTCCACATGGGTTTGTGCCCCACGCAGGATAAATTCCACCCTTCCATTGATCTAATCTTCTTTTGGGTAAAGTTTTTTCCAAGCTACCACGATTAAATATTCCTCGCTCTCCGGAACCACTTTTCATTAAAGCAACCCATTCATCCATAAATTCAGCAGAAGTTGGTTTAGAATTATAAACTGCCGAATTATTTGCAAGCATTCTTTGACCTTCGGTAATATAAAATTGCCCTTTTTTAGAATCACGAATTGCTTCATCGTCTAAATCTGAAAGCGAAATCATAGCACTACGACGCACTCCACCTGCAACAACACAATCACCAATTTTGCAAATAATATCGTGCGCATCTAAATTTGTTAGATGTCGGCCTTGTTTGTTTAAAATTCTCTCTCTTGTAAAATCAAGTAACGATTGTAATGGTGCTGGACCTGAGCTTTTACCACCCATTGTTTTAAGTCTCGCACCTGCGGGACGAATTTGTGAATAATCAAATTTAATATCATTGCCATTAAACCAAGTTTTCATTCCCAAAGAAAAAGCATCTGCCCAACCTTCTTTACTGTCAGGAATTACAAAAGTTTTAAATTCTCTACTGATTTGTTTTTTGATTTGTGGCAAGGCTTGAATATTTTCAGATTCAACTGACCAACCAACCCCAGTCCCACACATTGATATATACATAATCTCTGCAAAGTCTTGAAAATTTCTTGGTGCAATAAAAGAACAATTATATGCGCAAATGTTTGTTCTTTGAGCTGCTTTACCTGAAAATTGTAACAATCTCATGGATGGCAATGCTTCTTGATTTAAAATAGTTTCTCTTATTTCATTATATTCATTTATTGTAAGCTTGGAACCAATATGGTCTTTCATAAAAGAAATGTATCTGTCGACTGTTTCTATCCAAGTTTCTCTGCGATCATCTGACTCTATCCATTTTGCATAAGTACGATAATACACAAATTCGGCTAATGGGTTTTTAAAATATTTTTTGCTTTCGTTTACAATTTCTTTTATTTTTTCTGGCACGAAACCTTTTTTTTCTCTTATTAGAGATCTTTCTTTACGGTATAAAATATAAGATTTTGCTGTTTTTGAATAACCAGAAATTATTAATTCATTTTCTACAATATCTTGAATTGTCTCAACACTGGGAATAAAGTTTTTTAAATTATTTTCTTTTTTTAAAGCAATAATTCCATCTAATACCTTGACCATCATTTCTTCAGCATTTACTTCCCCACCTTCGCTTGCAGATTGCATCGCTCTGAAAATTGCTCGGGTAATATGCTTTTCGTCAAAAGGAACAATACTACCATCTCTTTTTTGAATTTTTGTTAGACCAGAGTATTTTTTATTTTTTAAAATGTTTTTCATATTTTTTTTATTTTTAAGAAGCTTAATACAAATCCAGTTTCTAGTTTTTTATTTTCAATAACAAATTTATATATAACCGGAGAAATAAATACAGCCAAAACAGTATTACCTAAAAGATGCATTGCCGTAAAAGGAATTTGTCCAATCAAAGCTTCCATAAATGGTTGCCCAAAAAATATTGGTCCAATAGAAAGACCAGTTACAGCGTCGTAAACCAGTGTCCCCATTATTGCAAATTTTGCATAAGTAATTGGTTTATTATCTTTGTTTTTAAAATAAATAGATGCCCAAAAAGCTAATAACCCGTAAGCAAAAGCTGTGACAAAAGTCCACTGGCCAACTTTCCCAGTAATAACGTCATACAAAAATATACTTAAAAAAGCAAACGAAAACCCTGCAATTCTTCCATATGCTTTTGAAAATGGCATTTGGGTAGCTAGTATTGGTTCAATATTAGGCGGACGAAAAGGTATTAAACGTAAGAGAAGACACAAACCGAAACCTGTTAAAAACTTGAACCAATTTTTTGTATACTCTATCATATACTTTACTTTGTTTACTGGGAATATTCGGCTAAATAAACCCTTAATAGTTGCAGAGTTTCGAAACTGCTAAATCATTATATTCCTCTTCTTCCCTGTTGTAAAACTGTGGATAACTGAAAAATAAAAAAACCGAATTTATTAAATTTTTTCCTAGCGGGCGGTCTCGTGTTAGAACCAAAGTCGGACAAGACCAGTAAGGTTATTTTAGCACTTTTTCAAAAAGTAAATCGACGCGTCTCGTGCGGACTAAAAAGTGACAAAAGTTACACTACTTGGGGTATATAAAGTTACAGCTATCTGTCACTTTTGTTAATGTCAAAAGATCCGTGTTCAGACAAAAAATCATATATTTGTATAGCTTTTTCAACTGAAAATAAGGCGTGTCGAAGTTCTTTGTTCGATAATGTTTGGAATCCTTCTCCTGCAATACTAACCCCCATTGCAATAGTGCTTAAAAAGTCATGAGCTAAAGAATTTCGGTGACCTAAAAGATCTTCCAATACTAATATAAAATCAGGTCTCATATTGTTTTCTTTTAGCTTCCGTATGACCCATCCAAGCGTTCTAGTCTCAACATCTTCTTCGTCAAACTGGTATTTCCTTATTAAAAGACCCTTCAGCTCTTGCTCAACAATCTGAGCTTTCCCCATAAAAACAGCATATTTCTCTAAAAAAGTAGCATTATCAAGATTTCGTAATCTTGTTTCGATCTTCTCGAATAAGACTTCTGGTGTTAGTACCTTTTCTTCCATAATCTATTTAAGTTTTGTAAGAAAATACCCCAATAATGCGATAGCTGTTAGCGCGACAACTTTTCCGTACATGTGTTTAAACACATCACTTAAAAAACGAACGATGACTTTTACTACCCAGTTACTTACACCTGATATAATTTGCCACAATGCTTCAAAAAATATAACTACTCCAGCCGTAAGATTGTCGAAAAAATTATTCATACTTACCATTTTAATAAACGAGCATCACCAAGTTTAATTGCCATAGCTTCAGCGCTCACTCTATAGAGTTTTGAAAGCTCTGGAATGTTTGGTATTTTTTTAAAATCTTCTTTGAGTATAGCAGTGGGCATAAGCAGTTCGGCAGCAAAAATATCTGATTCTCTTTCGTTGTCTATTGCATTACCATTACTCTTATCACAGACATGACCAAATAGAAGGTGTCCTATTTCATGAGCTATTGTAAAACGACGACGACACCAAGGATGATTTTCGTTAAAGCCTATTGTGTGAAATTCGTCATCTACCGTCTTACATTTAACAAGTAGCCCCGATACTTCTGTTCCAAAATTAGCACGTCGAACCGACAAGTTATATGACAACTGTAGATACTCAATAACCTTTTGTAGAGAAACAGGAGCTTCGGTTATTTTGGCATCTTTAATAAGCTTCTTGGCAAGATTTTTTGCCGATGTTTTTCGTGGGCCAAGGTTTGTAGAATCATTTTCCGTTTGCATCTTTTTTTGCTAGTTCAATAAAGTGAAGAATAGCGTCCTTGGCCTCCTTAGGAAGATTTTTGTCAGCACGGAGTGCATATTCAACACTAACATCAGCTTTCTCATCTTTTCCTAAGAAAAATTTAATATCTCGGTGCAGAAACTCGGCAATTTTCTCAAGATTCGTGACGGTAATATTGCGCTCACCGCTTTCGATTAGGGAAATAGCTGTAGCAGACTCAAAATCCAACTTTTTTGCTAAATCCAACTGTGAATAACCCATTTCCTCACGCGCACTTTTAATACGAGAACCAATAGAATCGCCTTTATTTACTTCATTTTTCATACTGATAGTATATACTTTTCAAAATGATTTGACAAGATATTTTCAATTTGTTAAACTCTATATAACATACTGAAAAGTATGGATTATAAGTAGCTAATAAGATTTATGGTACAAGAATATAAGGGAAATTATACCTTTAGTAAGGATGTTGTCCAAGACTGGAATAACGATCAAGGTGGAGTTTACTACTGCGGCGTTATAAACAGCACAGGAGGCCTCACTCCCTACTATATAGGAAAAGCGTTCGGTGATGGTGGAATAAGAGGTCGATTACTTCAACATCTTAGTGAGAACAAATGGCGTGATATAACTCACTTTGGGTATCATGTTTGTTCTTCTGAAAGCGAAAGTCTTGCCTTTGAAATGCAAGAAATCAAAAAGTTTAATCCTAAGTACAACACGCAAGGTACTTATTAATTGGTTGATTTTATTAGAATAATATAAACACATAGCTTATGCCAAAAGATAATAAGAATCATGATTGGAACAAAGAACAGCCGCACGACGCGAAGAATGGGCGTTTTGTTCCAGAAAAAGTAGCTCGAAACAATCCAGATAAAGTTGAATGGGTTAAGGAAAAGAAAAAATAGTTTATGGACAAAGAGCGTATTTACCTAACTGATATCACTCTTCATGTACGGGGATATAGACCAACCGGCAATTTTTCTAAGGTTGCACAAAAGGGACGTGTTTACTCCCCAATAAATAAAGATTATGCAAAAAGTGTAAATACGGGAACAAGAACTGCAAAGTTTGCAATTAGTTTTCCTCCAGACCTGCAGGAACGTATTGATAAAGGAGAAGTTGAGTTAATGATGCCAAAAGATGGCCTACTCGTGTATGCGGGCAGAGATGTTTGGGAATTCATCGCTAAACGTGACGAACAAAAACGTCGCCAACTGATACACAACAGTCGTACCTGGCATTCGAAATAGAGTTTTCACAATTTAATATTACTGGTGGCGCCTCGTAATTAAATACCACGCCCACTTCGTAGAGAAAGCCTAGAAATCAACGTGCTTGATTTTTACGTCTTCATCGCGAGGTGGGCTTTCTTGTTTTTTTATCATTAAACAAGTTAATTAATTATGCAAAAAATACAATGGCGTGCAGAAGTGAGAGATGTTAATGATCTCATACCTTGGAAAGAAAATCCGAGGAAAATAACAAAGGTCGCTCTTGAGAAATTAAAAGACAAAATCACACAAAGCGGTTTTCATAGTGTGATTGTTATTGATACCGACAATACAATCTTGTCGGGGAATCAAAGAAAAACTGCCCTTACTCAATTAGGAATCAAGGAAGTTCCTGTTCTTGTTCCAGATCGTACGCTCACCAACGATGAACGTACGAAGATTGCTCTTGAGAGTAATGTGAATGACGGTGAATGGGATTTTGAAAAGTTGAAGTCATTTGATCTGGATCTTATAAAGTTTGCGGGATTTTCCGATATGGAAATCGCAAAGTTTTGGGATGAAGACAAAGACACAAAAGATGATAGTTTCGATGTTGATAAGGAGATTAAGAGGATAAAGACACCTGTGGTGCAAAAAGGAGATCTAATTGTTATGGGTGATCACAAGTTACTCTGTGCCAGTTCAACAAACATACACGCAGTACAAAAACTATTCGGCGAGCATAAGGCGACGGCTATCTATAGCGATCCACCTTTTAATATCGGACTATCCTATGACAAAGGCGTAGGTAACACCAGAAACTATGGTGGCTCTTTCGACGACAACCAATCTCCAAAAGAGTACGTTGAATTCATTCGACAAGTCTTGAGGTCTGCACTTTCTGTGTCTGTTGAAGACTTGCATGTCGCATTCTGGGCTGATGAAGCTTGGGTATGGGTTTTTCAGACGCTGTATATGGAACTTGGTATTAAGAACAGACGCTTGAATGTCTGGGTGAAGAACAATTCCTCGCCAACCCCTACTGTCGCTTTCAACAAATGCACAGAGTTTTGTGTCTATGGAAGCAAAGGATCTCCGTACTTGTCAGATTTGGTAAAAAATCTCAATGAGATACAAAACAAAGATTTAAGTACAGGAAACCAACTACTCGAAGAAATCTCAAATCTATGGGCAACGAAGCGACTTCCATCAAATCAGATGGAACACCCAACAAGCAAGAATCCTGAACTACATTACAAATTCATTATGCGTTGCACTAAGCCCGGCGACATTATTTTTGATGCCTTCTCGGGATCTGCTAGCACTATGATCTGTGCAGAACAATTAGGTCGTAAGGTGTACTCCTTGGAAATTGAGCCAGTCTTCTGTGATCTTGCGATAAAAAGATATGAAAAAATGACTGGTCGCAAAGCAGAAATAATCAAGAATTTCTATGAAGAAAAATAA
>CAYRQJ010000007.1:0-4246 GCA_964426555.1 uncultured Candidatus Saccharibacteria bacterium
AAAAAACTTCCACTAAACTTCAATCGAAGCGGTCAGGTAGCAATGGAGCATAACAATTCGCTTTACGCCATAAAAGTGGCGTGTACTAAAAAATATACGCAATAAATGTTAATCATATTTAAAAAATGAGCCAAATAGTAAAATTATATCCATATCAAGAAAAAGGAAAGTCAATGACTTACTCTGCATTTAGAGACTCTATTGATAGAGTCCTTCTTGTATTGGCCATGGGTCTTGGAAAGACAACATTGTGTGGTGAAATAATTAAAGATGGGTACGATAAGGATAAAAGAATTTTGATTGTGGTCCATAGAGATGGATTAGTTAGGCAATTTTCTGATCGTATAAAAAAACAATTTGGCGTTGACAATGGACTGGTATTAGGGTCAGAAAAAAAAGAATATAGAAAGCCAGTACAGGTGGCAAGTAGGCAGAGTCTATGCAGAAGGCTTAATGATTTTCCGAGAGATAATTTCAATCTCATAATAATTGATGAAGCACATTATGTTGCAACAAATGAGTATTCAAAAATATTAAACCATTTTGAAAAATACAAACTTCTTGGCATAACAGCGACTCCATTTAGAAGAGATGGAAAGCCACTAAAAGATAGTTTTGATGCTTTGGTGAATCCAATTAAAGCAAAAGAAGCTATTCAGCAAGGATACCTCATGCAAGCAAATTACATAGGTGTTGGATCAGTTGATTTTAGCACTGTAAAAATAACTAAAGGAGACTATGACGAAAAAGAACTATATGAGAAATTCAAGAAGTATGATATAGTTGAAGAGGTTACTAGAAATATGGCAAAGTATCCACAAAAATCAATGTACTTTTGCATTAACGTTGCACATACAATTGAAGTTTATGAGTCACTAAAAAGAAGCGGAAGAAGAGTTGCCTATGTCACAGGAGAGACGGAAATATCAGACAGGATAAAAATATATGAAAAATTTAATTCTGGTGAAATCAATGATTTAGTAAACTGCGACATACTTACAGAGGGAGCAGACTTCCCATCAGCAATAAATTGTGTTCTTTTGAAAAAGACAAAATCATTTGCGAGATATCTGCAGATGATTGGTAGGGTAACTAGAACTTGCTTTGGAAAAACATTTTGCAATGTAATAGACTTTTGCGGAAATGTTGAGGAACATGGATTTTTCGAGGACTATGACAATGACCTTACATTAGAGTCTGGAGTAAAAAAGAAAGGCTTCAAAAAACCAGTAAGATGCAAAGCTTGTGGGCAAATAAAGATCACAAAAATATGTTCTTGCGGAGCAGAGATAGTAGGGTATCAAGAGGAAGAGGAAAAAATAAAGATAAACGGAATAGAGCTAAAAGTATTATCAGCAAATGCGATAAGAATTTCTAGGCTTATAAAATTGAGATGGGAAAAACTAAAAGACCACGAGCTTCGTTTGTACGCAAAGCTAAAAGGATTAAAACAACATTGGGCGTACCATACTTATGCTGATAGGCATGGCATTGATAAAAATATGTATAACTGGCAAAAAATAGTATTCGACAAATTAAAAGAATTAGAACATGAAAATAACTTCACTTACGAAGAGACGAAAAATGTACGCTCTTAACTATAGGCTTAGAAAAAATAAGCTAGAGCTTATCACAAATACAAGAACTGTGTACCTTCAAGACAATATAAACAAGGTTCAATCAAACGCAATCAACAAAGCAAAGTCATTTGGATATAATGTTGTAAAAAAATTATTATGAGCAATAATGAATTCGCACTTGCATCAATGGAGCAGATGTTTACGGAATTTGAAAAGAAAAAAAGTTTTTTCTACAATGAAAAATATTTTGTATATTGTGAAAAGATTCTGATCAGAATACTTGGCAGTAAATTAATAAAAGAAATTACATCTACTATTAGTGGATTTAAGAGACAGGAAGAAATTGCAGTATTCGAGTATGCTTTTATAAATTATTTTCAAAAGTACTCTATCAGACCAAGCGATTTATTGAAAAAAATTAATGATGCAAAAAAGCAAAATATACATAATAAATAATCCAGAGAAAGGAATTATTGAAGAGTATGCTTCAATCAACCCAATTACATTTAGGGCTGCTATCATTACTTTTGATAAAAAAAGGAAAAGATCTGTTACTTCATATTTGAGACAGAACACAGAGTACGTCACAGATGAATTAATTGCAAAAAGAATTGTAGCCCATAGATTAAGAGAAAAAATAAAAAGATGCCAGACTAACATTGAAAGGTATAACAAAATATTAAAAAACTACACATGAAATTTGGATTAAACGTAGCATTTGTGCAGCTACTAACAAAAAAAATGTGTATTTGCACAATATCATGCGATCACATAAGATTCAAGCCAGACAAGGAAGATTATGAGTTATTGAGTGAAGCAATAACGACAAGGACACCTATCGAGATATTTTTGATTTACAAAGGAGACAAATTAATAGTTCCTCCAAATAAAAAAAATGGAAACTACATTTGTAAATATTCTGGAATAAAATGGATAAAAACAATAGATTCAGATGGATCAATGTACTACGTAAATGAATTAGAAGAAAAGCACGAGTTTCAAAAAGATGCTGCATTTATGAAAAGATTTTCTAACCCAAAAATAAAGATGCTACATTGAAAACGGAGATGTGTTATTCTATAACTGTATTAAAGTACAGCAAATCAATTCTCAAAGAAGATATTGAAGCAATAAAGAAGTATTTCCTAACACCAGATGATATGCTTAATTTTGGATTTAGAAAAATAATATCTGCTTCAATAGTGTATCACTCAAATACAAACATAACCCATAAAATAAAATTAAGAGAATCATTTGCACTAAAAACAGACACAGGAGTTACGATATTTAAAGTAAACTTAGGAATAATTTTAACAACAGAATACCAAGATAAGTTATTTGGAAGTTACTTGCCAATTGAGAGTCACTATATAGTA
Source organism: uncultured Candidatus Saccharibacteria bacterium (assembly GCA_964426555.1). GTDB lineage: Bacteria > Patescibacteriota > Minisyncoccia > Phycocordibacterales > UBA9973 > 2-01-FULL-33-17. Next base: position 2,957 of record CAYRQJ010000007.1, read on the forward strand.
ATCTGCACAAACATAATCATATACATTTTTTTAAAAAAGCTAGGAATAAATTGCATATCTTTTCTTTTTCAAAACTATGGTGACTTCACTGAAATAGAAAGGATCAAAAAGTATTATCTAAAAGTTTATATTTTATCAGACGTACCAGACTCTAGTATGTTTTACTCCGCAATAGAAGAAAAGTATTCTATTCAAAAACTACAAACAAAGGTAGATAAAACTGAATACGATCTAAATATTTTCCATACTGTAAAAAGAGTTGGACTGGACCAGATAAAAAAAGATATACTTGAATTGAATGATGGATTTGTTTTATATGACGGAGCGTAAAACCCACCCATCGTGGGTGGGATGTAAGCGACCACTAACCTTGTGAAAGGATGTATTGGCGTATAGTTTCTGGACTTGCTTCACCAATAGAACAAACAAAGAAACCATCACTCCAAAGAATTTTACGATACCAATAATATTGACGAAGTGTATTGTGATGTGATAACCATAACTGACGAGTAGATTCTTGTTTTAATCTACGCACTATTTGAGATATGGATAAACGAGGTATGTAACGTATAAGGAAATGTATGTGGTTAACATCACTCTCGAAGACTTCTATTTCAAAATCTGAATTATCAGCTATGGACTGAAATATAGATTTTAAATCATCATTTAACTGACCAACTAAGATATTCCTGCGATATTTAGTAACTAAAATGAGATGACATTTAAGATAATGTTTTGAGCGATTTGTACTGATATAGTGAGACATATTGTGAAAGTTTTTTACCCCTAAGACGGAAACTTTTACAATATGTTGAACGGTATTTTACAGAAAAAATAAAAAAACTTTAAAATGAACGCAACTTTTTGTATATTTGTACGTATTTAATAGTATATGCTAAAGTCATTTAAATATAGAATTTCACCAACGGAAGTACAAGCCGAACTAATCAATAAACATATTGGTAGTTCAAGGTTTGTGTATAACCTTGCGTTGGAGACTAAAACAATGGCTTACGCTGGCAATCAAATTAACCTTTCTTGCTTTGACTTAATCAAACAATTACCCGATTTAAAGAAAGAATGTACTTGGTTGAAAGAAATTAATTCTCAATCATTACAAGCACCAATCAGGAATTTAGATAATGCGTTTACAAGATTTTACAAAGGACAAGGTAATTTTCCGAAGTACAAATCAAAGAAAAGGGGTAAACAGTCATTTCACATACCACAAAATGTAATTGTTGAGGATGGTAGGTTAATCATTCCTAAGTTCAAAGAAGGAATTGAAAT
>CAYRQJ010000007.1:4256-4930 GCA_964426555.1 uncultured Candidatus Saccharibacteria bacterium
AGAAAAACCAAAGGTGTAATTAAATCAGCAACAATATCAAGAACACCAACTGGTAAGTACTTTGTTTCTATACTGTGTGATACGGGTGAAGATTGTAAACCAAAAACCAAAATCAAAAAAGAGACAACTGTTGGTATTGACTTAGGAATTAAAGACTTCTTAATCACATCTGATGGTGAAGTGAGTGATAACCCAAAGTATTTACGTAAAGCTGAATCAAGACTAAAATACGTACAACGTAAGTATTCAAAACATAAAGGAAAAAAAACAAAAAATAAATTAGCAAAGTTACACGAGAAAGTAGCAAATCAACGTAAGGACTTTTTACATAAAGAATCTTTTAAATTAGTTAGTGAGAACCAAACAATAGCTATCGAAGATTTAAATGTGAAAGGTATGTTGAAAAATCATTGTTTAGCCAAATCAATATCTGATGTAGGTTGGTCAATGTTTACAACAATGTTAGAATACAAGTGTGAATGGTATGGAGTAAACCTATTGAATATAGGTAGATTTGAACCATCATCAAAAACTTGTTCTAATTGCGGAACAGTAAACAAAGATTTAACTTTAAAAGATAGAGAGTGGACTTGTGTTAAGTGCAATACTAAACACGATAGAGACATCAATGCTGCTGTGAATATTAAAAACTTTGCGTTAAGAAATTATGTATC
>CAYRQJ010000007.1:4940-6302 GCA_964426555.1 uncultured Candidatus Saccharibacteria bacterium
GAACGAACTGCCTACATTAGTAGGAGTGCTGACTTCCGAAGCCCAACCCATCGCCTCTGGCGTGGGTGGGTAGTTCACAGATACTAAGCCATTGAAGCAATCTGCTTTTTCTTGCTTTAAATTACCAATTGTGTAACTTCCAATCTCTCTAAATGTCTCAAATGATATTGTGCTATTTTTTGAATTTATTTTTTTTGACTTCTTCATTGGCACGTTAGTTTTTTACCAAATAAACTGGACAAAGTTAATTTAAGTTTAACAATATTTTTTCAGCTTCGTCAACGCTAATCATATATCTCCTTTGCTTTTGGAGACCAGATATAGACTTGCCTTCGTAGTTATAGAATTTAATCTTAGTAGATCCTTTTTTCTTGTGTGTTTTAAAATTCACCATTGCTTTTTCTAGCCTCTCGGTGAAGTCTTCTACACTTACTCCAATAGCATAAAGAGTTTTCTGCCTTGACTTGTCGTCAATGAGTATGTTTATATATGGAGCTACAATTGGTTGAATTACTTTCATATTTTTATTAGAATTTCTTTTTTTTGTTTTACCGTTTTTGTTTATCTTGTATCGTTGTGAATCTAACGTAAATTCTTTGACATTAAAAACATACATGAATTTTATTTTTATGTCGCAATTTTTTAAACATTTTGGAACTGAATAAAAAATAATTCCAAGCAATGAATCTAATACATAGCAGATTAAAATAACTATAATCATTCCAGATCTTCTATTATGTCAGCAAATGTAAACTCTGGGGGATCACAAATAAATGCGCCATCACCAATTTCTTCGCACATTTTTTCAGCATAATCCTTGCTGAATGTCATCACCTGTGAAGATAGAGTTTCTTCATCAGACCATTCTTCTGGAAGCAGACTTGTGATATAAATTTCATTTCCACTAACCAATTTAGCGATACAATACTTAGGCTGCATAAGACTTTATTTTTATGGTTTTAGTAATTTGATTATTGCAATAAAGCTTAACAGAAATAGTGCTGTTACTCACTTTAAAAAAAGTGATGTGGCTTGTTTTAATTTCGGAAACGCTGCTATTGTCATATCCTTTTTCATTAGCAAGGATATGTGTTGCAAGTTTTTTTGGTATTAGAAATTTTCTTGTTAAATTTCTTTTGTGTACCGATACTGGAAAAGAATAATTTCCAATGTTAAATCTTTCAACTGACTGTAAAGATCCCATTAAAATCATAATATAAAATTTTGGTTAAAGTTAAATATTTTTATTATCTTTGGGGAAGTTCTTTGAAATATAGTCCATTACTATTTTGATTAGCTTGTCTTTTTCTGCCTTCCAGTACTTGATGTTATTTTCCCAAGCAAATTTTTCTCTGGAAATAA
>CAYRQJ010000007.1:6312-6855 GCA_964426555.1 uncultured Candidatus Saccharibacteria bacterium
TTTAGAATTCCTATTTCATTATCACTAATATCTTCATTGTCGTCTATAAACTTGGATATGTAGTAATTGCTCGTGAATGCAACATCATTATCGCTTGTCCAGATAATGCTCCAATTAGGATCCAATCCTTCCTTGTCGCATATACATATAAAATTGCCATCAGTACAGATATATCGCTTATTGTTCACAAAGCTCTTGCCATGCAGTTCTTCGGTAAGTGCAATATCTATGTATGTTTTTAACTTCTCTTTGTCTTCGATTATGTTTACTTTAAATATATTCATGGCTTTAATCTTTAAATTCTGAACACCAACCAAGATAAATCCCTTTCGCATCACTAGAAGCCTTTAACAAGTTAGAAGCATCTGAATACTCTGTTAGTGCAGCTATCTTGATATTATCCTTGTTTATCACAATATACGGAAGCTGTACTACTTCACATAGTAGCCAACCATTCTTGTCAATAAATCCTTGCGCTTGATAGTCAAAGTCAAATGCCTGTGCCTGTGAAGGACATGAATTATCCTTTGTAAATCCTTCACC
>CAYRQJ010000007.1:6865-7184 GCA_964426555.1 uncultured Candidatus Saccharibacteria bacterium
TTCACCATTTTTACCTTTGATGGCTTCTTCCAAATCTTTGAGCAAATTGCCGTTGGCATCTTGAATAAAGAATTTGCAATTTAACTCAACGGAGCATTGTTGCGCAGCGTTGTAAATTTCAGCTTCTTCTTCGATGTCAATAACATTTGCATCAATTTTATTTTTTAGAAGTAGGTCATCAAATGATTTTTTAATTTCTTTTTTGCTTAATGCAGCATCTACTTCTGTGCGCAGGGTTATTTTTACTTCTTGTTCCATTGTTTAGATTTTTTGTATTAAAAAATTGTTTAATTTGTTTGTTTTCAGCGTATTTATGTGT
>CAYRQJ010000007.1:7202-10222 GCA_964426555.1 uncultured Candidatus Saccharibacteria bacterium
AAAGTTATTAAAAACATCATTACTATCATTAATCTTTTTACTGATCCAGTCATAAAATTGCAATGGAGAGATATCTAAGGCTTCGCACAATGATTTATACATTGTGTAGTATTTAAAAACAAAGTCAAATGAATTGACACCATTGTGTTGTTCGTCTCTCTTGCGAAGTAACTTTGTTACAATAAACTCCCTTGTGTCTCCATTTTTTTCTTTTTCCAGCTCGATTAATGGAATAACTGGAATCCAAACATTTTTATGCTTCATGAAATTCCAATCGCTTGGATTGTCTAATCCACTAATATCGTGAACTTCATTTTTTATGTCGTGAAATATTGCCATAATCTTTATTTTTATTCTTCAATAATTTTCCATGTTTTGCGATACATAGCATTATGTCTTCCATCAGACTTGGCTTTTTCTAGGCATTCTTTTTTAGAATAGCCGCAATAAGCAAACCTTTGTCCAGAGGGACGTTCCTTTATTATCTTTCGGCTTCCCATCGCATAAACCTTATTTACAAATTCGACTGTTAAGGTAATTAGTTTCATGATTATTTGTATTTTAAATATTGTTTATATCTGTTTGTTGCTTCAACTGCTTCTGTGATCGCTTCGCCTATATGCCCACACTCAAGTGTGTTTATCTTAACAAAGAAGTCAAATGGAGTATTTATGTACTCTTTGTTTGTTATAACATTTGGGCCATGATCATAAAATAATACTTTTTTAGCTTTTGTGTCGTTTGGATATGTAAACAAGCCAAATAGTCCTGCAATATAATCAAGTTCTTTATGCGCAGCATCTCTCGCCTCATTAATTGCATCATAAACACCTATTGTAAGTAGCTTGCTTCTATCAGAATAAATACCTTTTCTATTATTGTCCCAAAGTTGTGCGTCATTATATCTGAACTCTATTTGTACTAAGTATTTGTCCATAAGTTTAAGAATAAGAAAGTTTAAAATCCCCTGAATGCTCGTTTGGTGTAAAGTCTTTAAATTCAATTTTATCAACGACATAGCTCAATTCGTTTGCAAGATGCAGTATATGAATTTTTTTACAATCCATTTTGTTTTGTCCTTTTGTTGGCATTAATTTCATAGTCTCTTCTATTTTACACAAAAGTGATTGTAGTTTATCCTTAACTTGCTCAAATTGCCTTTGCTGTGCAGTTTTTTTAGACAAAAACTCATTTACCTTCTCTTTAAATCCTTCGATAAACTTTTTATCGAGGAATGTAAGTAATTCATTTTCATCGAATCCACCATCATTGTCAATACTGAATTCAATCTCTGTGCTGTACATTTCTTCTAGTCTAGCCTCTAGTTCAACCAGATCATTTGGACTAGCTACTCCTTTTGAAAACCCATCTTCCCAAACGTAGATAGGCGGCAGGTCGTGTTTTTCTGAAAACTTAAGATGAAAATCATCAAAGATGGTATTAAAAGCACCCGAATCAATTCCTTCAATAGTTCCATCGAATTTTTTCCTTAATTCGTTCATTTTTTCTTTAAAAAAGGACATATTTTTCTTGTTTTTTATGATTAAAAAATTTGGTTAATTTATTGATTATCACTATCTTTATGTCTGCTTCTTAAGTCGCAGAAGTTCTTTGAAATAATGATTAATTTAATACAATAGGGTTTTCAGTAAGGCTAAATCTTGTAACGTGCCTATTGCTAATATTAAGATCCTCGTCCCATTTGTCTATAAATTCGTTAAGCTCTTCTAAGAAAGGCTCGTCGTATGATGGAGTTTCATTTCTATCTGGATCCTTGTAGGTGAAATAATATCCAACATCCATTACAAACTCGTCTAGTTCTGGATTTTCAGATAAGATTTTTCTTGCTAATCGTTCTACTTCTTGTATAGCTAGATCATAAGCCTTAGAATGCAGCTTTGCAATTTTGTCGTTAATGTTTATTTTTGCCATTTTTAATAAATTGATTGATTGATGATTTAAATTTGTCTAAATGGCTTGATCTTAGCTCATTCACGAGGTTTTTACAGATCAATCCATCGGAACTACTTATTGATTAGTTAAAGTCGCTTGTACGTCTTTAAAATTGATTATTTGTTATACATGTCTATAGCGTATGCCAATGCTGCAGCTCTAAGCGCATCTTGTTCTAATTTTAATGTAAATTTCATAAACGATTTTTATTGATTAATTAATAATTTTGTTTTAAATGGTAAATAGCCTTATAAGTACGTCGTTTGGTCCAAGCCTATCCACCAAAGCATACAGTTTACAAGTAGCTTTGTAGTTATTGATCTCAAACCATTGTATGTCATCTTCTGGTACGTTGTGCTTGTCTTTTAATTCCCTTATAAGGTTATTTCCTTCTGCCAAAGCTTTCCCAACATCATCATAAGTGTCTAAAAGCTCTGTTATAGAGTACTTAGATTCCTTTGGAATAGACTTGATCATGGATTCTATTGCGGCTAAATGTGACATTACTTAGTTTTGTTTTAAATGGTTACAGTCTCAATGACTTCTACAATATCGTCCAAATCTTGAATATCATAATCTGTAATAATTCCATAGCCACAGATTATTGCATTTCCAGAAGGACTAGCTATGATGAACAAAATATATCCAACATAGGGAGCAAACATAGTTTGCTGAATCTCATTGCAGTCTTTAAATATGCATTTTTGAATTGTCATGGTTGTTTGATTTTAAATTGTTTACCAGTCAAATCTAGCTTGTCCATCGGCTTTAACTCGAATAGACATTCCAGTAAGATTAAGTTCCTCGTTATATCTGTTGATCTTATCTTGCATAACTAATTGATTTCAGAAGGTTTTGTAAATAAGTCGGATAGATATGTCACCGTTGTTTGTGGGAAGCATAGCCTGGTCATTATGTCTCGTCCATTTTGCCTTAAGACAATAAAATGCCCACTTCTACTATTGTGATAATAATAAATGTCTTCAACAGGCTTCTCCTTCATTTTCTTTAGGATCTTAGCCCTAATGCTTTTGCCTTCATTGAACACGTTTTTGACATTAAGCATA
>CAYRQJ010000007.1:10232-11414 GCA_964426555.1 uncultured Candidatus Saccharibacteria bacterium
CAGATGTCTAAACATAAAGTTTTATGATATATTAATAATTACATTATCATCTGTTGGTATTATTCCTTATCGAGTGTTGATAGTATTAAAGGACCTCCCTCTAATACTAATGTTTCAGCACAATCACTGCCAACTATATACTTATTTCCATGTTGGTTCACAATCGTAACCATATTTGTAATAAGCTTCCCACAGTTTTGACAAGCTGTGCCGCCGCCATCTAAGAGGCTTAAGTAACTTGTTGAGATGACTGTGTATTTATCTGTAAGAGGCAAAGCCCTTTGAATTGTTGTTTTTGACATAACTAATTGATTTTTAAATTTCATTATCTATTCCAAGTGCAGCTATGAAGGTATTTATTTTACTAGATAGCAGTTTACACCTTGACCTCGACTCCTGCAATTTCCTTTGGTAGAACTCCAAAGCCTCTATACAGGCGCTTTGTTCATCTTTTGCCCTCATTGATATGTTCATTTTTAGAACCTTGTCGTATATCCAAAAGCCATCAAGTGTTTTTATGCAAGAGAATTGGCTATTTTTGAAAATTAGTACGTTAAGTGGTTTGTTTGACATTGTTATTGATTTTTAATTATTTAAGATACTTTTTTCACATAATCCAAATAAGGAACTACATTTCCATTATGATCAAACCTATCACAGGTAAAACCTTGTAAGAAATTTTCCCAAGCCATTCTTTCAAATGATGGCATTTCATTTGCCCACCACTCACTCATAGCTATATCAGAAGCTTCATTAGCCTCCTCCATTTCATCAGGCGAACATCTAGCCCCATTCTCATAAAAGAATTCCTTGTATAGATATAATCCTCCCGCTCCTATAGCAGTACATTCAACAACACATTGACCGTCTCCAATATGCTTAGATTGACTTTGAAAGGTATCAAATACGTCCAATGTAGATACTTTGCCATTGTGATTAAAACCAAATTGGTATATGTGTGCATTATTCTCGAATACATTCCATACCCTAAATGGTATGTTATTAGCAGCTAGGCTAATACATCTAGCTATTATATTACTTGTTCCATTGGTCAAGTTTCTATACTTAACATCGTCTGTAGCTCTTAAGCTGCGAATTGATATTTGTTTTATATTTGTCATAATTACTTGATTATTAACTATTTATAAATAAGCCTTTTTTGGAGGCTATAATGTAATATGG